>CAZSNI010000001.1:0-98402 GCA_964608465.1 uncultured Candidatus Saccharibacteria bacterium
TAAAAGTTATTTCTCGTGCAAAAGATGAGTTCGTGGGGGTAATAAAGAAAAAGGATGGAAAAACTTTTGTTATACCAGACGACCAAAGACTATATGTGGATATTTTCTTACCTGAGAATTCTGAAGTAAACGAAGAAGAAAAAGTTCTAGTAAAAATCGTAGACTGGGACACACTTACAGGAGAAGTGCTTAAAGTTATCGGGCACAAGGGCGAAAACAACACAGAAATGGAGTCTATTGTTTTGGAAAAAGGGTTCAGAATCGAATTCCCTCACGCAGTAGAAGTAGAAGCTGAGAAAATAAAAAGTGAGTATAAAAATGGTTTTGAAGAAGAGATAAAAAACCGAAGAGATATGCGTGGTGTTACCACAATGACCATTGACCCTTTTGATGCCAAAGACTTTGACGATGCTATTTCTTTCGTGGACCTAGGAAACGATACTTACGAGATCGGTGTTCACATTGCAGACGTGTCACACTTTGTTACACCAGGGTCAGATCTAGATCGAGAGTCAGAAAAAAGAGGTTTGTCAGTGTACCTCGTAGACAGAACTATCCCAATGCTTCCAGAAATTCTTTCGAACGACCTTTGTTCACTGAATCCTAACGAAGACAAGTTCACTTTCTCTGCAGTTTTCAAACTAAATGGTGATGGTGAAGTACTAGAAGAATGGTTTGGTAGAACAGTCATCCACTCTGACAAAAGATTTACATATGAAGACGCTAACGATGTGATACTCGGAAAACAAGACGGACCTTACCAAATAGAGCTTCGCAAACTAAACGAGATCGCTAAAAAGCTAGAGAAAAAGAAATCACAAAACGGTGCGATGGTTTTTGAAACTGAAGAAGTTAAATTTGTTCTGGACGAAAAAGGCAAACCAATAAGCGTATACAAAAAATCTCGATTAGATACTCACAAACTTGTTGAGGAGTACATGCTACTAGCCAACCGTGCAGTAGCAAAACATATTTTCATGTCACAGACAAAAGATCTTAAAAAGAAAGGCTCACAGTCTGTGTACAGAATCCACCCTACCCCAGACAAAGACAGAATCCAAAACCTTGCTGTGTTTCTAAAAGCTATGGGTTTTGAACTAAACAACAAAGAAGGTAGCGTAACTTCTCGTGACCTCAACAAACTTCTTTCAGAAGTTAAAGGAACTCCAAATGAAGAGCTCATAAACACTGCTGTTATTAGAAGTATGGCAAAAGCTACATACTCCACTAAAAACATTGGCCACTTCTCTCTTGCCTTTGCATACTACACACACTTCACTTCTCCGATCCGAAGATACCCAGACGTTTTGGTACACAGATTCCTAGAACGAGAACTAAAAGGTGGAAAGATAGAAGTAGATGAATACACAAAGTTTGAAAGAATTTGTTTAGCATCTTCTGAACTTGAGAAAAAAGCTAGTGAAGCAGAAAGAGCAAGTATCAAATACAAGCAAGTTGAATACATGATGGAACATATCGGAGAAACTTTTGAAGGTTCTATTACTGGAGTTGTTGAGTGGGGTATTTATATTGAAGAGGTTGATACTAAATGTGAAGGAATGATAAAGATCCGCGACCTCGGAGACGACTTCTTCTCACTAGATGAGAAAAACTACACTATCAAAGGCGAAAAGTCTGGAAAGAAATTTACTCTTGGAGACAAAGTTAAATTTAAAGTAATTGGAGCAGATATGGAAAAAAGAGTTTTGGACTACGCACTAGTTGACTAATGCCTTGCATTACAATTTATATCGTGGCATAATACTAAAGGGAGGCTGGCATGAGTGACGCGTTTCGACAGGGAACGGTGGTCGCGCCCGGCGACCGTGTGCGACAAGTGGGGCTGTATGGCCTCATGGAGATTCAGTATCCCGTAGTCGTCCAGAAAGTGGACGAAAACGGCGTTGTCGTCGGGAATGACCTCGAAGGTCCGCCTCGAACGAACTTCGACGGTACTGTGCGCCACTATCCTGCGCACATCTTCGCCAAGATCCACTAGTTGGATCTGGGCCGGCCTGTTTCATGGAGGGCGGTAAGCGTAATACGCGACCGCCCTTTCTAATTGCCAATATTTCAAAAATTACTTGGCGACCGCGACTGCTTCTTCAAAAGCAACGCTAAGCAACTTTGATCCCCCACCAGAACCCATAGTTACTCCATATAGTATTCCGGCTCGAGACATTGTTTCTCTGTTGTGAGTTATCACAATAAGCTGAGAATACTTTGAAAGATTCTCTATCATATCTGCATACTTTTTAGAGTTTGCTTCGTCGAGTGCGGCATCTGTTTCATCTAGAATAATAAACGGTGGAGGGTTAACTTGTGATATAGCAAAAAGTAACGCAATAGAAGTTAGCGCTCTTTCACCACCAGAAAGCATCATGAGTCCTTTTACTTTTTTCTTTGGAAGTGAAACCTCTATTTCAATACCGTCGAGGCTGACGCCCTCTGATGTTGAGGGTTCAAAGTCTTGGAGAGTGGCTTCGTCGTCGTCTAACTTTAAATCAGTATCCAGGCGCTTTTTCACTGGAGCGGAAACTTCTAGTTTTGCTTCTCCGCCTCCAAACATCATTGCAAAATATTCTTTAAACTGTCTGTTTATTTTTTCTACTCCATTTTTAAATTCCGTACTGAGTTTCACATCTAGGTCTGTAATAAGTAATCCAAGTGAAGTCGCTGAATTCTCCAAGTCAGTTAATTCCTTTGCCAGAAAGTTATCTCGATCTGTGGCATCTGTGTATTCTTTCATTATTTCTACCCCACCTCCTCCACCAGAGTCCTCTAGACGGATTTTTATTTTTTCTATTCTCTTTCTTCTCTCTTCCTGAAGATGTCTTTCCTCGTGCATGTTTTCTATATGCATATTACTAAACTGTAAAATGTGTGTGCCCAAAAGCTCACCAAGCTCTGTTAGTTCTCTTTTGAAATCTTCCTTAACTAGACGCAGGTTTTCTTCGTGCATCGCGATGTCGTGAAGTTTAGAGCGTATTTCCTGCGACTCCGCCATTATCCTAAACACTGCTTTCTCAGCATCACGGTTAGAATCTTTTTCTCTCTCTATCTCTGTTTTAAGTTTGTTGTACTCGTGAGATAGCTCCTTCTCTTCACTGTTTATTTTCTCAAGTTTTGCCTCTAGTTCTTTTTTAGAAACCTGCAAGTTATCAATATCTTTCTGCACGTCGGCTATAAGTGACATTTCTACTTTGTCTTTGTTGAAATCTATAAAGTCAGTTACCAGACTAAAAACTTCATCTAACGCCCGCACCAACATACCCATATCATTTGTTTCTTTTGCTCTTTTTACTCTATCTTCTATTTTTACAGAAAGTTCCTCAACAGAAACAAGAGTAACTGTTTTGTGTTCCATTGAACGCGCAACTTCTTCTTGCTTTCGAACCATTTTTACCAAAGAGTTTATTTCTCCATCTAGCCGGCCGAAGTTTCTGAAAAGTTCGTCCTTTTCGTCCCTAGCTTTATGTAAATCATTTTCCAGAGTAATGAGTCTGTCTGACAAACCGTCTTTGTCTTTTGCATTCTCCAAAATACTTTTTGCTTTTGTGAGCTCATGCTCCAGTTCTTTTTCTTTGTGTGACAAAGGCGCTTTCTCGGTTCTCAGTTTTTCTTCCGTATTTTTTATATAATCGTCTTCACGTTTGCAGTACTCAAGAGCCTCCTTCTGTAATTCATCTTTCATTTGTATTGCTTTCTCTACTTTCTCTACCTGTTTTTTCAAAAACTTTATATGTGGAAGTATTTCTCTTCGAAGAGACTCTACTTTTTCAATATTTTCTTTTGTTTTTTCAAGCTTTCTTTGGCTTTCAACTTTTTTGTACTGATACATTTTAAGTCCCAGCGCATCTTCTATCATATTTTTTCGCTCTTTCGGACTAGAGTTTAGTATTCTGTCTGCCTCACCTTGTGAAATGATATGGTGCCCTGAAGAACCAATATGTGCAGACGCCAAAAGCTCCACAACATCTTTTAGTCTGACCTGAGAGCCGTTTATAAGGTACTCGTTTACAGAGTCTCTATGCACTACACGTTCAATAGTCACGGTTTCAAAATCTACCGGCAAAAACTTTGTAGTATTGTCAAAAACTACTTTTACACTAGCTCTGTTTGAGCGAGGCAAATCCCCCGCTCCGTTAAAAATAAGATCTTCACCTTTCTTACCACGCAAACTTTTTATAGATTGCTCTCCAAGTACAAAACGAAACGCTTCAGCAACGTTAGACTTTCCAGAACCATTTGGACCAACTATTGCAGAAACTTTTGTGTTAAAAGTTAGCTCGCTTTTTTTTGCGAAAGATTTGAAACCATTGAGTTCAATACTTTTTAAATACATTTCTTTTTAATTATAGCAAAATGGAAAAAAATTTCCTTTGTGCTATATTAACTGCGGAGAATGTCATGGCAACAACAAGCGGTGCGTTCGAAGCGTCAGTGAACACCGTAGCTATGAAGCGTTGTCTCGAAAGACAACACCTCAGCACTACAGGCTTTCCCTGTGCATCATGCACAAACGAAGTGCGCCTGGAATTCCTGACGAAAAGTGGAACCGAGCCCCTCACACCGAGCCCAGAAGAAACCCATCGCATCATGGTGAGGCTCGGCTTCACCGAGTAACCCAACACACATGAAGTGCCTACTAATGCAGAAGGGGTCGAGAGCTTACAGCTCGCGGCCCCATCTTGTTACCCAAATTAATTCCAACCTCTTTTTGATATTGCTGATTGAGCGGCTTTTTGTTCAGCATCTTGTTTAGACTCGCCTTCCCCCGTCGCTATCAAATCCTTCCCTAGATAAACACCAACTGTAAATTTCTTTTCGTGATCTGGTCCTGTTTCTTTTATTGTTTTGTATGCAGGAGTGATACCATCAAACTCTTGAGCTTTTTCCTGAAATAGACTTTTTGCATCCACATGACTTCCCTCTGAAATAATCTTCTCTATCATTGGAGTAAAGTTTTTTGAAATAAAACTCTCTGCTTTTTCCAGGCCTTGGTCTAGATATATCGCTCCAATGAGCGCCTCTAGTGCATTTGCAAGAATGTATTGTCTTGCTCTGCCAGTGTCTTTGCTTTCACCTTTTGAAAGAAGTAGGTACTGACTCATTCCAAGTTTTGTCGCAATACCCGCGCATGTGTCTGCGTTTACGAGCGCACTTCTGTATGCAGTAAGTTCTCCCTCTGCTTTGTCTGTGTATTTTTTGTACAAAAAATCAGTTATAGCAAGTTCTAGAACTGCATCACCTAAAAACTCTAGTCTCTCATTGTGTGAAAGTCCTGACTGCTTGTTTTCGTTTATATATGAACGATGAATAAAAGCTTGTTTTAATAACGACAAGTCTTTGAAATTTACATCTACTAACTTCTGGAACTCATTTAAGTCTGGTTGCATACTTGTAAAAAATAGTTTGTCTTCTTATGAATTTCCCAGAACGAGTCAGAAAAAATCATAAACCGAAAAACCTTACCTTGTAATACTCCCATAATACACACAAAAAACCAAAAAGTCAATACAAAACTTTCAAATTTGAAGATCTGCTCGTCCTCGAAATTAAAAATTCTCGTCACCTTACTACCTGTAAGGCTCCTCATATTTTCAATTTCTCAAATTCGCATCACACTCAAATTCTAAAAAGTTTTTCTTATTTCTTTAACAAAATATTTATCGCCTTTGTTACTAGTGGAAGTATGTCGTTGTAGAAATTCAAATCCAGAATGTCGGCAAGTTTGAACCATTTCGCGTCATCTAGTCCGCCCTTTTCTTCTCGCACAATATCTTTATACTCTGACTCTGCTAGAAAGAAAGTTACATGTTTTTTTATTTTTCCTTTTTCAGGATGATACGCAATATACTCATTGTCCCCTAGTTTTTCTTTAAGTTCTACATCTAGACCTAATTCTTCTTTTATACCTCGCACTGTTCCTTCTTCAAGAGTTTCTCCTTTTGTTTCTTCAGTGTTTCCTATCTTTCCTTTTGAAAGTGTCCACCTTCCAAAGACGTCATGAACTAAAGCGAGGTAGATTTCCTCACCATCTTTTGCGTACACTACCGCACCACCCAAATTTTCTGTAGCAACTGGCGCCCCGTTAAAAGACTTATTCTTTTTATCTTTGCTAGTTTCTTCTTTTCCAGGCTCTCCCATTTCTTTGTAAACAGCACCCAAAACTCCGTTTACGAATTTAGAAGAAGTCTCACCTCCAAAAGTCTTTGAAAGTTCTATGGCTTCGTTGATAGCAACTTTTGGTGGGACTTGTGAACGCTCAGAGAAAAGCAGTTCGTACAAACCAATACGCAAAATGTTTCTATCCATTACGTTTATCTTGTCTATTGGCCAGTCTGGAGCAGCTTTTTCTATAATAAGGTCAATATCTTTTTCTTTTTCCAAAACACCCTTCATAAGCCCCTCCATGAAAGACATATCGTTTGTGCCTGGAGCAAACTCCTCTACATCTCGCTTGAAAATTATCATTGAGTCATCAAAGTTCCTAGAGTTAAAATCCCTCTCAAAGAGTGATTGTAGAACTATTGATCTTGAAAGGTGCCTGTTTGCCATACCTGTGTTTTATACAGTATAGAATAGAATAAAAAATAAAGAAAGAAAAGTGTGCAAAAAGCGTAAAAAACTTTATAAGCCGAGGCAAGGTCGCGTATAAAATAAAAAACATATTCCGAGGCGTACACTTAGTACGGTGAGAATATGTTTTTTATTTTAGACGATGAGATTGTCCGGATTAGGAAGTTTTCTTTGATTTCTTTGCTTTTTTAGCAATCTTAGCTGCCACATCTATAACTGTTCTACCTTTGTATTGACCAGTAACAAGAGATGCTCTGTGTCGTAGGTGTGGAACACCTGTGTTTTTATCCATAGTAACAGAAGGTTTATCCAGTCTGTGGTGAGACCGTGTTCTGTTTCTCTGGCTTTTTGTATGTCGCATTCGTACTACCATAGTTTCAATAGATTACACTAAAGGCTCAGAAAAATCAATACTTTTACAGAAACTGAGCCTGTGCACCCTGGAAACGCCATATTTTTGTATGGCCTGCCTATGTTTGGCTGTGCCGTAGCCTTTGTGCAGTTCTAGACCATATTTTGGGTACTTTCTACCCATCGTAACCATCAACTTATCCCTCGAAACCTTGGCAAGAATAGAAGCCCAGGCGATAATCCGCTCTTTCTCGTCCCCTTTTACTATAGTTTTTTGCTTGAAATCTATGGGTGCCTTCAAACCTCCATCAAGTAAGATTTCAGAGATTTTTGGTTTAATTTTCAAATTTTTGATTCCCAAATGAATCGCTTTTTTTATAGCAAACGAAAGTCCTTTAGTATCAATGATTGTGTTAGGAACATGGTTTATAGAAAAATTAATTAGTTTTTCTTTTTTCAAACTTTCTAAAAATTTTGCAAATTTTTCTCTGTCTTTTTCTTTTAGTTTCTTGCTGTCTTTTCCAATTGGTGGTAATTTTTTATTTCTAAATAGTTTTTTGTATATTTTTTCTTCACAGACAACAACCCCGACCGTAACTGGTCCAGCGAGAGGGCCCCGACCGACTTCGTCTACTCCAACAATATATTTCATTCCGAGATTTTAACATAAACACGGATGCCGGAACGAAATGTTCCGGCACTCATGAATGAACAACCTCCTTCCTCACGACATTATTCTTGCGACATTGCTCTTCTCAGGCCATCCAAGAACTCAGGCAGTGGCGTTGGTGTCGCGACATTCCGCGTCTGAAGCGCAGGAATCTGGTCTTGTGCCACACGAGATGTCTGATCCTCGCGCAGTCGTACGAGGTCTCGCTCTGTCTCCTCTCGACAAATATCACAGGTTTGGTAGATCTCACACGGGCAAACCACTGAACGATCAGGCATAGAGCCTCCCATAGAAACTTAACAATAAAAATCACTTTTTTCAAGAAAATAAATATAAACCTATCGTGCTATAATCCTTTAATATGGCACCGAGATACACCCACTTACACACCCATTCACACTACTCCCTACTTAACGCCCTACCTAAAATAGATGCCCTTGTTGAAGAGGCAAAGAAAAACGACATGTCAGCGCTTGCCCTTACAGACAACGCAAACCTTTACGGCGCTATTGAGTTTTACAAACTTTGCAAGAAAAAAGAAATAAAACCCATCATAGGTATAGATGCTTATGTATGTTACCGAAGTCGCTTTGATAAACAAACTGGTATCGACAAACAACGTTACCGCCTAGTCCTACTCGCAGAAAATGACAAGGGCTACAAAAACCTTATTCAACTCGTCACCCTTGCACACCTCGAAGGTTTCTACTACAAACCTCGTATTGATCGAGAACTTTTGGAAAAGTATTCTGAGGGACTTATTGCCATAGCTCCATCTTTTTCAAACGATATTTTGACTTCTCTTGAAACTGGAAACATTGAGCAGGCAAACGAGCGACTAGATTGGTACAAGAGAGTTTTTGCAGGAACTCCTGATGCACCAAACTTTTTTATTGAGGTAACACATCACCCAGAAATAAAAGGCCACGACGAAAACTCTAAAAAAATGCTTGCATTTGCGAGAGAGACAAACACACCCATAGTTGCAAACCATGATGTTTACTACATAGCAAAAGAAGACCGCATTGCTCGAGAAACAATGATTGCCATACAGTCGCAGAACGACGAGAAAGTCGAGGAAGGTACGGACGACTTTTCTTTTATTACTCAAAAACAGGCTCTAAAGTATTTCAAAGACTTACCTGATGCACTAGAAAACAACGAAAAAATTGCAGACAGATGCAACATTGAGATTTCTATTGGAAAGTGGTTTCTACCAAACTATGTTGTGCCTAGTGGAGCTTCCTACGACGAAGAGTTGCGTCGAATTACTGAAGAAGGTATTGAACAAAGAAAGCTGGAAAAGACTCCAGCCCTTTTGGAAAGAATGAACTACGAATTAAAAGTTATTTCTGACAAAGGCTATGCTCCATACTTTTTGGTTGTGTGGGACCTTCTTAACTACGCGCACAAAAATGGAATCCTAACTACTATTCGAGGTTCGGTTGCAGGTTCGCTTGTTACATATCTTTCAGGAATAACAAACGTGAACCCTATAGAGTATCTTTTGCCTTTCGAAAGATTCCTAAATCCAGACAGACCGTCTGCACCCGATATCGATATGGACTACGCCGATAACCGTCGCGATGAAATGATCGACTACGCTCGTAGCAAATACGGCATAGACAAAGTTGCTCAAATCGGAACATTTGGAACCATGGCAGCGAGAGGTGCAGTACGAGATGTGACTCGTGCACTTGGTTTTCCATATAGTTTAGGTGACGCAATAGCAAAACAAATCCCGATGGGAGCACAAGGTTTTCCAATGACACTAGAAAGAGCTCTTAAAGAGAATCCTGATCTTAAAACAATGTACAAGGAACAGGAGGATGTGAGAAAAATAATCGAGATGGCAAAAAAAATTGAGGGTTGTGCGCGCCACATTTCTGTACACGCAGCTGGTGTAGTGATTTCCCCTACTCCACTTACAGACTTTGTTCCACTTCAATACGATACAAAAGGAGACAACAAAATCATTACTCAGTACGACATGAACGATGTGGGTGAAGACGGTGCCGGACTTTTGAAGTTCGACTTTCTAGGAATACGAAACCTTTCTATTTTGGCAGATGCAGTAAAACGCGTAGAGAAAATACTTGGAATAAAAATCGATATTGAAAATGTTCCAGTAGATGACAAAAAAACTTTTGAAATGCTCGCTCGTGGAGAGACTGAAGGCTTATTCCAACTAAACGGTGACGGAATGACACGTGCACTCAAAGAACTTAAACCAACAGTAATTCACGATATCAACGTTATGGTGGCGCTGTACCGACCAGGTCCTATGGATAACATCCAGGAATACATCGCTCGTAAAAACGGAACCAAACCAATTACCTACCACCACCCAAAAATGAAAAACTTTTTGGATAAAACTTTTGGAGTGCTTGTGTACCAGGATGACCTTTTATACACCGCTATCGAAGTTGCTGGATACAACTGGGGTGAAGTGGACAAATTCCGAAAAGCCGTCGGTAAAAAAATCCGTGAAGAAATGGCGAAGCAACATATTAAGTTCGTGGAGGGTTGTCAGACATTTGGAGGCATGACTGAAAAAAAAGCAGAAGAACTTTGGAATTTGTTTGAACCTTTCCAGGGTTACGGTTTCAACAAAGCTCACGCTGCGAGTTATGGAAAAGTTGCTTATCAAACAGCCTATATGAAGGCAAACTACCCTGCTATATATATGTCAGCAGTACTCACAGCAGAATCAGGAGACACAGACAGAATCGCAGAAATAATTGCCGAATGTAAAAGAATGGGTATTCCTGTTCTTCCACCAGACGTGAACAAATCTTTTGAAGGATTTGGCGTGGTAGTAAAAACTGATGAAACAAAAAATGATGAGATTCGTTTCGGACTAACCACAATCAAAAACTTTGGTGAAGGAATTGGTCACAGTATTGTAGAAGAAAGAAAAGCAAACGGAGAGTTCAAATCTCTTTCAGATTTTCTACGTAGAATCAAAGACAAGAATCTAAATAAAAAATCTATGGAAGCTCTTATTAAAACCGGGGCGTTGGAATCGATTACTCCAAGTAGTAGCGACAGAGGCACACTTTTGTTTAATCTTGATAAGCTTCTAGCTTTTAACAAAGAGGAAAGAAGTAAGGAGAGTGACCAAGACTCACTTTTCTCTCTGATGTCTACACCTACTGCGGCTGCAGAAATAGAACTAGAACCAACGCCCCCTATAAACCCATCAGACCAACTACTTTGGGAGAAAGAGCTTCTAGGGCTTTACATTTCCGGCCACCCGCTAGATTCATTCAAACACAAGCTTGAAGGTAGAGAAACGAACATAAAAAAAATAAAAGAAACCGGAAAAGAAAAAACTCCTGTAGTTGTTGGCGGAATAATTGAAAGCATAAGAAGTGTTGTAACTAAAAAAGGAGAGAAAATGATTTTCTTAAAACTCGCTGATCTATCTGATAGTGTTGATGCTGTAGTTTTTCCCAAAGTTTTTGAAGAATTTCAAGATGTATTAATTCCCGAAAGTTGCATCGTAATAAAAGGAACTTTCTCATTAAGAAATGGAGAGAAGAGTATTTTGATTGACAAAGTTAAACTGATGGAATGATAAATTAATAAGTTTTTCTGACCCGGATAAAATTCTGTTGAATTTTTCCTCAGCTCGGAAATCAAGAAAACAATCTTTCTCACTCCAGAGCCTTCTCGCAAACTCGGGATTACCCTCAAACAGTGCTTCAGGCTTCTTTTTGTTCGTCGTTGTTTTCTAATTTCCTGCGCAATGTCAGAAAAACTTATTTAATTTATTTGTTGGGAGAATGTAGATGCAGTCTCCATGAGGCTATAAAAATATTCTAAACTTATTTGATGCTGGATAAAGAAAAACGTCGAGACGAGTCTCGACGCGGAGTGCTATGTAGCACCCCGCTGTCGGCGGTGTGCTAGTTGAGTTCGGCCCCTGACTTACTACTGAACAGATACACGAGGTAGAAGCCGAGAGCGGAAACAAAGATCGTTGAAAAGAACGGCAGGCCGTAACCCCATGAAGGTAGTTTAAGCACTGCTATGGCACTGAAAACGAAAGCGATGACGAACACTTCACCGCGGATTTCTGGCAGACGTCCCTGCTCTTCGAGTTCATCGATCATGAACAGAAGTGCGACACCAAAAGCCACGATGATCCCGAGGACCCCGAAATACATTCGGGAGAAACTCCCATACTTCCCAGGCCTCAGATCCCCCATTTCGCCGGTGTCTTCATCCGGCTGAACCCTTCCTAGACTGATGAGAGCACGGAGTGTGCAGCCGATGCAGATCAGGCTCAGAACGGCAGCTACGACTCTCGGTAGAGAACCGCCGATGGACAGAACCACCGACATCAACGCCAAAGCGATAACGGCGCAGACGAATCCAACCTTCCTGTCTGTTGTCATTGTACCCCCCTCGAAAGGTTAACAATTTAGGCAATTACGGTCAATTTACCCAAAAACTTAAAAAGGAGAGAAGTCGATATTGATAGATAAAATATAATTGATTGAATAGAACAAAGGACCACCGTTAAGTGGCCCCGTTCAAAGATCTGCACACGACCTACTGCCGTAGGTATTGCCCTAGGAATCAGTACGAGTCGTTTGTTGTTGCTCGGTCGTTGGACACAGAAGAATCGCGTCCATCGCCTCTTCTGAAAGACCGGCTAACGCTTCGAGATAGTCGAGCAGGCCTGGCTTCTCCAGAATCCGTGCCCAGAGCTTTGGCCTTGTGACCTGCCATCTGGATACCAAATCGTTCATGTCCATCGCGGACCTCCAATATTTACAGTAAACTATTTATACTTTGTGTCAATATATCGCATTCTAGCCTATCAGTATGCTATGCTAATAAATATGGAAAAAGATAATAAAGAAATGGACAAAAATGACCACAGAGTCATAGGAAAGGAGCTGGGTTTATTCGTGTTTTCTGACACAGTTGGAAAGGGTCTTCCTCTTTACACAGAGAAAGGTGCCGCAATACGTCGAGAGTTAGAAAGGTTCGTAGTCGACCTAGAAATAAAACGTGGATACAAACACGTAACAACTCCTGATATCGCGAAAATTGGTCTTTATGAAAAGTCTGGACACTACCCCTACTACAAAGACACTATGTACGCTCCTATCGTTGTAGACGACGAAGAGTTCATGCTTCGACCGATGACTTGCCCACATCATTTTGAACTTTATCTTTCAAAACCTCACTCATACAGAGAACTTCCTATGCGTATTGCTGAAATAGCAAAACTCTACAGATATGAAGCATCTGGAAACCTGTCTGGACTAGTACGCGTTCGATCATTCTGTCTTGCTGACTCACACATTATTTGCGCAGACGTTGAACAGGCACAAAGTGAAGTAAAAAATGTTCTAGACCTTATTGAAGAAGCGGTAGGAGTTTTTGGTCTTAAAAAAGGAGAAGATTTCTGGTACAGACTTTCTTTAGGAGACAGAGCGGACGATAAAAAATACTTTAAAGATGACGCTGCATGGGATGAAGCAGAACAGGTATTGCGAGAAGTTTTACAAAAACAGGGAGTTAAATTTACAGAAGCAAAAGATGAGGCAGCCTTCTACGGACCAAAAATCGATATTCAAATGAAAGATGTTCGAGGTATAGAAAACACAGCCTTCACAGTTCAATACGACTTTGTAATGCCAAAGAGATTCAACTTAGTTTACACAGCAAAGGATGGAACAGAAAAACTGGCAACAGTTGTGCACCGTTCTTCTATTGGTGCAATTGAAAGAGTTATGGCTTTTCTAATTGAAAAATATGAAGGCAACTTCCCTCTATGGCTTTCACCAACTCAAGTTAAAGTGATCCCGGTTAGAGATACTCACAACTCAAAGGCTGAGGAAGTGTTCAAAACTCTCCAAGAAGCAGGTCTGCGAGTGGAGTTAGACAATGGAGATGAAAACCTTGGTGGCAAAGTTCGTGATGCAAAAACAAATAAAATGCCTTACTGGATTGTGATAGGAGATAAGGAGATAGAAGCCGGCAAAGTTACTCTAGAGTCACGAGACGCAGGACAATTAGGTCAAATGACTATGGAAGAAGTGCTTGCTAAACTCCAAACAGAGATTAAGGTCAAAGCTTAAACAAAAAAGAATGAAAAAACTATACAAAAGTGAAGAAAATAGAATAGTGGCTGGTGTAATTGGTGGTTTGGGTGAGTATTATGATATAGACCCAACAATACTTCGACTAGCCTACATAGTTATTGCAATACTAACTGCAGTTTTCCCTGCTATCATAGGCTACATTATTGCAATGATGATTGTTCCAAGTAGAAACCAAATTCATCATGTACACCACTACACTGAAAAACAGGAACCAAAACCAGAAGAAAAGAAAGAGGAACCTAAAACTGAAACAACAAACTAAACTAAAAACCGCCATCTGGCGGTTTTTAGTTTATTGATTCTAAATAGTTATTTATTTCTTTGAAAGAATGAAATTCAATTACCTTTTTTCTATAGTCGTTTACCAGCTCTTCTACACGTGGCACATGACTTCCATACCCCTTTTTATATTTCTTTTTTGTTACATGAGTAAGTAAGTTCCATAGATCAGAAATTTTCTCGCCTTCTCTACTTAAATTACGCTTTATAATAAAATAATACTGATATAAAATATTTCTAAATTTCAAAAGAAAAATAACATCAGCTTTTTCTATTCCATACATAACTAGATGTCTCGTAGAACCCGACATTACCCATTCGGGAGTATCGTATACTTTATTTATGTCTATCACGCTTTGCTCTCTATCTGCCGGTTCGGTATACTTAACTTTCCAAAAATAGTCGTCGGTATCATGAAAAGGAATACCAAACTTCTCTGACAACTTTCTAGCCAAAGTAGTTTTGCCTCTCCCCGAATCCCCTAGAATTAGAATTTTCTTATACATGATTTGAATTTCAGAACTTTTTAAATTGCCTTAGATGCTAGGCGCTGGCGATTTTGGATAGAACTTTCATAATTTGGATGAGATACGACGCTGAGGGATTAAAAATGTGAGGAGCCTTACATGTGGTAAGGTAACGAATATTTTTAATCCTGAAGCGAGTAGATCGCCAAATTTGGAAGTTCTACTTATATATCCAAGTTTGCTGCTTTGGCGTTCGACTGTATAAATGACTTTCTTGCCGGCACATCAGTTCCCATTAGAACATCAAACACCTTGTCTGCTGACACAGAAGACTCAACGTTAACTTGTTTTAGAATTCTTCTAGCTGGGTCCATGGTTGTTTCCCACAACTCTTCTGAGTTCATTTCTCCAAGACCTTTGTATCGTTGAATAGAAATTTTCGCGACTCTCGAAGCTTTCGCCTCTGATGATTTTTTGCCTCCGGCGGAATCCAAATTCTCTTCCTCTTCTTCTTCCTCTGGCAAGCTATCAACTTCTGTGATTTCCGCAACGTGCTCCTTACCAACTATTTTATCTTTATCTTCGTCAGAATATGCGTAGAAAACTTCTTTGCCTTTCTTTATTTTGTATAGAGGTGGTTGAGCGATGTAAATAAATCCCCCATCAATAAGTGGTCTAAAGTATCTGTAAAGCAAGGTAAGAATAAGAGTTCGAATGTGAGCACCGTCAACGTCCGCATCGGTTGCAATAATCACTTTGTGATATCGAAGTTTAGAAATATCAAACGTATCCCCAATAGCCGTACCGAGCGCAATAACTAAGTTTTTGATTTGTTCTGACTCGAGTAGTCTATCTAGTCTCGCTCTTTCAATGTTTAGAATCTTTCCTCGAAGTGGAAGTATCGCTTGTGTTCTTCTATCTCTACCTGTTTTTGCAGTACCTCCCGCAGAGTCTCCCTCCACTATGAACAGTTCAGAGTCTTCTGCACTCTTTGACTGACAGTCAGCAAGCTTTCCAGGAAGTGTCATTCCTTCTAGTGCGCCCTTTCGAAGTACAGAGTCTTTTGCAGCCTTTGCAGCCTTTCGAGCTTTAAGTGCCAAAACTACTTTGTTTATGATTGCTTTTGCATCGTCAGGATTTTCCTCAAGGAAATACATGAAAGCTTCTGAGAAAATAGTGTTTACAGATGACTGCGCTTCCACTGTTCCAAGTTTTGCTTTTGTTTGTCCTTCGAACTGTACTTCACGAAGTTTTACAGAGATAACTGCTGTTAGACCTTCTAATACGTCATCTCCAGTAAAGTTGTCTTCACTTTCTTTAATAAGATTATTTTTTCTTCCGTATGAGTTTAGAATACGAGTAAGAGCAGTTTTGAAACCAGTTACATGCGTTCCTCCTTCTGGGTTGTAAATGTTGTTTGCAAAAGCGGAAAGTCTGCAAGTTATGTCGTCTACATATTGTAGTGATACTTCTACAGATTCCCACTCGTTAGTTTTTTTCTCTACATAGAAAACATTCTTGTGAATTGGTTTCTGAGTAGAGTTCATAAACTTCACAAGAGAAAGAAGTCCTCCTTCAAAGTAGAATGACATTGAAGGAATCTCTAGTCCTAGTTCAGAAATTTTGAAAACTTCGTCTTCTTTTATTTTGCCTGTGTATCCAGATGCGTCGTTTACAGTAATTCGCAAACCTTTTACAAGGTATGCCTGTTGTCGCAAATGATCTACAACTCTTTTGAAATTAAACTCGATAACTGGGAAAATAGCTGGATCTGGTTCGAACATTACGATAGTTCCGTTCTTTTTAGTTGAGCCAACTTTTTTCACAAGTGCTTTTTTCTTTCCTTGTGAATACTCTTGCATGTAAATACCATCGCCAGTTTTGTGAACAGTTACCTTACAGTAAATAGAAAGTGCGTTAACAACTGATGCTCCCAC
This sequence comes from uncultured Candidatus Saccharibacteria bacterium, assembly GCA_964608465.1. Taxonomy (GTDB): domain Bacteria; phylum Patescibacteriota; class Minisyncoccia; order Phycocordibacterales; family DATDWN01; genus C7867-006. The sequence continues at coordinate 16,412 of CAZSNI010000001.1, forward strand.
ACCGTGCAAACCTCCAGAAACTTTGTAGCCTCCGTCTTCGCCGCCGAATTTTCCTCCCGCGTGAAGTGTTGTCATGATAGTTTCAAGAGCTGAAACTTTTGTTTGTTTGTGAATATCAACTGGGATACCTCGTCCGTTGTCAGTTACTCTGATTCTGTTACCAGGAAGAAGTGTAACTTCAATGTCGTTAGCAAAACCGCCCATGGCTTCGTCACGAGAGTTGTCAAAAATTTCCCAAATAAGGTGATGCAAACCATCTACACCCGTTGTGCCAATGTACATTCCAGGACGCTTTCTAACAGGCTCAAGACCTTCTAGAATCTGTATCGCATCTGCACCGTAGCTATCTTTTTTCTTTCCTGTTTCCTTGGCCATATTTATTAGTTTTTTAGTTAATTTAACTCGTAAATTATAGCAAATTTACCCTCTTACAACAAGCCGTTTTTTTGCTATTTTAATAGTTAAATATTACTTGACTTTTATACTATTTGGTGTTAATATATAAAACTTAGGAGGAAACAGATGAAGGGTGTACGGTGTGGAGGTAAGTTCACCGGAAACCATACGACTCTGGTGCCCCTTGCAGAGATCGTGTGTGATATCGCTAACGCGGTACCGGAAGTGACCAAAATCACTCCAGGGTTCATAAAGGCGGGACTGAAGTCGGTATCGGGACAACGTCGAGTAAAGTTTACCGACGAGACTCCTCATTGCATTTTTCTTTCTATCAGGGACAATGCATCACACCAGGAAGTGAGAGTGTACGTGACTGACATTCAGTCGGCACGCACAACAATCGCAAGACGTCTGCGGGACCGAGCCATCACCATCAGGTTCACCAAAGACTAGCACCCCGACCGGGAGCCCCGCGCAATGCGCGGGGCTCGGTACGGGGTTTTTTGATACAAAAAAATTTCCGCACTTGCATTGCGTCGAACTAACATGATTTCAGAGCATCCGCAGGCCGTGAGCATGGTTTCGTCAACGACTCTATGTAATAAGAGCTCATTGACGAATCACGACCGAGGACCAGAATAAAACTTTCGCAGGAAAGTTTTATGTCTCTGAAATCATGTTAGTTCGTAAGCTTTTACCTAATTTCAAAACCTGACTGAGCCTTAAGTGTCTCATACACCGGATTCATCACCGCATTTATTTCTTCCTCTGTTAAAGTTCTATCGTTTGCTTGGAAAACAAGTCTGAATGCATATGAAGTTTTGTCTGCTTTCGTAAATTTATCAAACATAGAAAATCTCACCACGATATCTGTAAGTTTTTCTTTTATCAAACTCTCTACTGCTTCCCCACTTACTTCGTTTGGTACAAAGACCGCAACATCGCGCACTGCAAAAGGAAAAGCAGAAATAGTTTTGAACGCCAAAGACTTTTCATTTTTTACCCAAAGGTCTACTGGGTACTCCTCTACTGGCCCCAATTCTTTTGCGACTCTAGCAATATCAAATTCAGCAACACCGCCAACGACAGAAACATTTCCAACAGAAACCCCAAGTCCTTCTTCTAGACCTTGAATTGTTTTTGCTATTTCTTCGTCTACACTTAGTTTCTTTGATTTTGGAAACTTAACTCCGAGACAAAGATGTAGTTCCTCGCCCTTTGCATTAAATACTTTTCCGATTTCAAAAAGTTTTACCTCACTCTCCCCTAACAAATCTAAATATTTGAAATTTCTTTCAAGAGACTCTTCCACAGCACCACTTAGGTGACTTCGAAGAAACTTTTTATCTCCAGAGAGAGGATTTTCTATTTCCACTTCCCCACTAGGTGTCATTGCGTATGTATAGATTTCAGTAAATCCAAGACTTCCCAAAATTCTTCTTGTTTTCTCCGCAATAAATATTTCTTGGTTAACTTTTACTTTTGCAACAACTTCCAGTTTTGCAGGCTCGACATTTTCATATCCGAACAGTCTGCCGATTTCTTCTACAACATCTTCCTCGATTTTAATATCAAGTCTCTCAAGGGGTGCAGTTACTTTTACTTTGTCACTTTCTATTAACGCCTTAATATTTTGTCGTGCTAAAAGTTCTACTGCCTTGTCGCCTGATACAGAAACCCCCAGCATTTTAGAAACTTTATCTAGCGCAACAGTAACTGTCGTTTCTTTTTGTGGATTTTTGTTTAGGTCTACCATTCCTACCACTGTTCCCCCTGCTAGTTCAGTTATGTTTTGTACTGCATATGGTAAAACACGATCCATAAGACTTTGAGCTATTTCATTTTCAAATCTATATGAAGCATCTGTTCTGACACCCAAAGCTTTTGCAGTTTTTCGAATACTTACAGGATCAAAAGCAGAGAATGACAAAATAATATCCGTTGTTGTATCACTGACTCCACTATCTTTTCCTCCCATTACTCCCGCCACATCCAAAGGCTTGCTTCCATCTGCTATAACCATATGAGTAGTATCAAGAGTGTATTCTTTTGTATCTAGCAAAGTGATTTTCTCTCCCTTAGCAGCATCTCGAATATTAAACTCGTATTGACCTTTTTTATTAGTAGATACTTTTGATGCATCGAATGCGTGCATTGGTTGGCCGAAAGCAAAAGTAAGATAGTTTGTCATATCTACTATGGCGTTAATAGAACGTGAGCCTTGAGTCGCTAGTTTTTCTTTGAGCCACGCAGGACTTTCTGTAACTTTTACTCCTGTAACTAAAACGAACATCTGTCGTGAACAACTTTTTGTACTTATGTTTAGATTGATTTTGTCTGTAACTGGAAGAGAAACTTTAGGAAGAAGTTCTTTTCTTTTTAGATTCAAAACACTAGCGACTTCAGAAGCAACGCCGTAGTGCGACAAACAGTCGTGCGCGCGGTTTGGAAGAATTTTTACGTCCATAATTTTGTCGTCTCCATGCTCTTCAACTCCCTCGATTTCAAAAGAATGCATAGTCAAAGCCTCCACCACAGTTTCTACTGCTGGTAGTTTATCTTCGATATATTCTTGTAACCAGTTATACGAAATTTTCATATTAAAATTGATTTACTAGACGAAGATCACCTTGATACAAAAGCCTCACATCATCCACTCCGTATTTAAGCATCACTAGTCTGTCTACTCCACAACCAAAGGCGAAACCGGAGTACTTTTTACTATCTATCCCTGCGCTTTCCAAAACTTTTGGATGAACCAACCCCGCACCCATGATTTCAATATAACCTGTGCCCTTACAAACATTGCAAGAAGAGTTTTGTCCGCCACATTTGAAACATGTCATGTCTATCTCAACTCCAGGCTCAACGAATGGGAAATAACTTGGTCGCAAACGAATGCCAGTTTTCTTTCCAAATAATTTTTCGAAAAATTCTTCCAAAGTCCATTTTAGATTTGCGAGAGAAACGTTCTCACCCACGACTAGACCTTCTAGCTGGTAAAACTGAGCCTCGTGTGTAGCATCTGTTGCTTCGTGTCGGAACACCTTACCCGGTGCAATGATTTTTATAGGTGGCTTATTAGCCTCCATGAAGCGCACTTGCACTGGTGAAGTGTGGGTTCTAAGTAGTTTTCGAGCGTTTAGTGGTTTCAGCCAAAAAGTATCCCACATGTCACGAGCTGGGTGGTGTTCCGGTATATTAAGTGTATCGAAATTATAAAACTCTGTCTCGACTTCTGGACCACCCGCTACCGTAAAACCCATTTCTGTAAAAATCCTGTTTACGTCTTGCAAAATAAGAGTAAGAGGGTGAATATGCGCCTCCTTTTTACCATCTTTTTCCATATCACTTCATTGTAGCCCAAAGGTTGAAAAACATCCAGAAAAAGGCTAATATGTAACAATAAAAGGCTCGTTGAGTCTACAATAAGATATAGTGAATATGAGTGACCTAAATAACTACATCACGTACTTTTTCCTATTCATCTCGCTTAACTTTGAGATTTTTCTACTTATAACTTATTTCGAAAACCGAAAGGAAATCAAAGCCGAATCAAAGGCACAGTCTAACGTAAAGCTGAAAAAATACCCTTCGGTTACTATTATCGTACCTTGCTGGAACGAGCAAAACACAGTGTCTAAAACCGTGCATTCTCTACTTAACCTAGACTACCCTAAAGACAAACTGAAAATCATGGTGGTGGACGACGGTAGTACTGACAACACTTGGCAAGCGGTCCAAAAGTTTGCAAATCACCCACAAATAGAACTTCACACAAAAGAGAACGGCGGAAAATATACAGCACTAAATTATGGAATATCAAAACTAACCACTGACCTAGTGGGATGCCTTGATGCAGACTCATACGTACACAAAGATAGCATGAAAAAAATTGCTCTTTATTTTGAGGACAAAGAAACTATGGCAGTAGCGCCGTCTATCAAACTTTGGCAACCAAAAAATATCCTGCAACTATTACAGAAAGTAGAATACGGCTTTGGTATCTTTACTAGAAAAATGTACCACTACATGAATGCTATCTACATTACTCCTGGGCCTTTTTCAATTTTCAGACGTGAAGTTTTTGAAAAACTAGGTGGATACGAACACGCCCACAACACAGAAGACATCCAGATAGCTCTACGAATGCAGAAAAATGGCTTCAAAATCGCTCATGCTCACGAAGCGATAGTTTACACAGTTCCCCCGGAAACGGTTAAAAAACTTTTGAAACAAAGAGTTCGATGGTCCTATGGTTTTATTAAAAATGCCTATGATTTTCGAGATATGATTTTCAACAAAAAGTATGGAAATGTTGGAATGCTTATACTCCCAATGGCTTGTATTTCTATAATCTCGGTTTTATTTGTATCTAGTGTTTCTATTTACAGTATTATCAATGGATTAGTAAACTGGTTCGTACGCGTACAAACTGTAGGTATAAGTCCCCACTTTAGTTTGCCTAATTTTGATCTATTCTATATAAACACAGAGCTTATTGCTATTGTTGGTGTAGTAGTAGCAACAGGATCAATTCTTATGATACTTATGTCAAAGAGAATGTCTGAAAACAAATTTGATATTGGCCTAGACTTGATTTATTACCTATCTTTATATATGTTTATTGCGCCACTATGGATTGGAAAGGCTGCTTGGAATGCGGTCTTCAGCGTAAAGACCACTTGGCGCTAGACTCGTAAAATCATGAAAAATATAGACTATAAAAAATACATATTCTCTTTTGTATTAACTTCACTTATTTTTGCTACAGCAATTTATCTGAGCAATTATTTTGGACAGAAAAAACTAGACGAAATAAGAAATATACAAGATAAAATTTCGATTGATATTCTGTCTTCAGAAACACAGTTTTCTCTTCTAGAGCAGTCTAGTTGTAAAGATATTGACTCTGGTTCTCTTTCTACTGAACTCGGAAACTTGGAAGCAAAACTTACCTACACAGAAAACCAAAGAGGCACAGAAGATCCTGAGGTTCAAACACTTAAAAAATACTACTCCCTACTAGAAATTAAAGACTACTTACTAATGAATAAAATCAGTGAGAAGTGTAAAAAAACACCACTATCTATTATCTATTTCTATTCAAACAATGAAAGTTGCAAAGACTGTGAAAAAGAAGGTTATGTACTAACTAAACTAAGAGAAACCTACCCAGAACTCAGAGTCTACTCTTTCGACTATGACATGGATGTATCTGCCGTACAGACCCTGATTTCCATCAACAAAGTCAAAAATGAGCTTCCTGCGATAGTTATAAAGGACCAAGTCTACTATGGTTTCCAAAGTATAGAAGATATAGAAAAAGCAGTTCCAGAGCTAAAAGTTTTGAAGGCAAAAGCAGAGTCTGCAACAAGCACAAAAACAAATTAGTTTTATAGAGTATTTTTAAGAGACAACATTATTTCTTCTAGTCTCGCGTCATTAACTGGTGGCATAGACACCCCCAGACTTTTTGCCTTTTCCATTGAAAGCACGCAATTACTTCTACCTGTTTTTGTAACGCTCTTTTCTAGTTCTTCTGGAGTAATAAGTTCAAAATTATGTTCTGGATTTACATACTTTTTATATGCTTCTAAAATCTGTCCGTGCGTTACATAGCCCTCGTTAGTAAGATTTAGAACTCCTAGCGCTTTTTTATTTATTAAATGTTCAATTGCTGGATACATATCTTCTACCAGGGTAACTGAGTTAGGAACCGAAATAACTTTAGTATAGGAAATAATTTTGTTTATAGTGTTTCGTGGATTCGACTTATATGAAATAGGCATGCGAAGTCTAAGGTATAACACCGGCAACTCCTTAAGAGAATTTTCCAAAACTATTCTCATTCTAGAATAAAAACTTCCATTAAAATTGGGGACATCGTCTTCGGTGAACGGATGATTCTCATCCCCGTCGTATACACACCCTGAAGATACCTGAATGGGATGTGCGCCAACCTCTATTGCAGACAACATTGCATTTATCGCCCCAGAAACATTTACAGCAACTGTTTCCTGTTTGTGATCTTCACACCAGTCAATATTCGGATATGCCCTGACGCCAGCAAAGTTTATAACAACATCCGGCTTTGTTTTATTGAACACTTCTCTTAGTTTAGGCAGGTCAGACACATCTACTCTTTCAGTAAAAACAGTGTGCCCCTTACTAACCAAGTATTCAGCCATTCCGGAACCCATAAACCCACTTGCTCCAAGGATATAAATTTTCATACTTATATATTACTTTATAAAAACTTAATTAGAAAACGTTCTTTTCCTGCCTTTTCTACCCTTACCTTTATTTAGGTTTCTAAAATTATTTGTAAGAGAGTGACAATTAGGGCAAAGCAGTCTTAAATTCTTTTCTGAATTATTTGTTGAATCTCCATCAATATGATCAACTTCTAGGGGAACATTGCCAGTTATAGGATTTATTTTAGACCAACCACATTTTAAACACTTGTTATTATACTTTTCTAATAAATACTTCCTAATGTTACTTGAAATACCTTTATAAATAATTCCCCTACTACCATCAACATTTCCTTTTTTCCAGGAAATTATATATTTTTCATAACGCTTATCCATTTGGCACTTATTAGAACAAAACTTAACTTGTTTTCTACCTTCTAAAGTTTTATTACAATAGTAACAGTTGCCCATATTCTAAGTATACCACATAATCATACATGAGTATGGTATACTCAATATTGATAGTTGAAATATATCTTCAATAATGTTAGATTATTATAGTTAAATTTGCCACCTTAGCTCAGTTGGTAGAGCAATTCTTTTGTAAAGAATAGGTCGTCAGTTCGAGCCTGACAGGTGGCTCCAATAAAAAATCCCCTAAAGGGGATTTTTTACTTACTATCCTCAGACAATCTCTCTAAGAAAGATGAGACTGACCCGTCGTTCCTAAGTAGTCTTCTACCTCTAAACTCGTTACCAGCATTGTAGTACCGCTTAGCAACATAGTCCTTAGACTTTACTAAAAACTCATACAAAAGTGATGGTAAAAAGTCAAAAACAAAAATATGTGCAACTTTTTTATAGTAGTTATATCGTAGCACTCCACCGTCTATAGCAGAGTTGATATATGCATCCCCTTTCTCGTAGATCCTTTCCAAAAAAGCCACCTTACCTACTTTATTTTCGAACGCTCTGAGTATTACCAAAGCGCTCAATATAGCAAAAGAACCTATAAATAATATAGTTTCCATATATAGAAATTATTGAGTAACAGAGTATCTCACAAAGCGAGATAGCTCGATTTTTTCTCCGAATTTCTGTGTTGCAGACTCTAGTAGGTTCTTTATAGTAACGTCAGGGTTTTTAATAAAAGCTTGGTTAAGCAAAACTCTTTCACTCCAGTAAGAAGCAAGTTTTCCTTCAAGGATTTTAGCCTTCATATCTTCTGGCTTGCCTTCGACCTCTTTTAGGAACATTTCCTTTGCTAAATCATTTGAATGTTCATCTATATCTTCCGCTTTTAGAAACTGTGGATTTGTAGCTGTAGCATGCATAGCAATATCTCGCGCCAAAGCCTTAAATTCCTCGTTCTTTGCAACGAAATCTGTTTCGCATAGTAGTTCAAGCATAACACCAACATTGCCAGTAGAATGCACGTATGTAGAAACCACGCCAGCCCCTAGAGTTCTGTCGCTTTTTTTAGAAGCAATATCTGCACTTTTCTTCATAAGTAGCATTGTTGCCTTCTCCATATCGCCGCCAGTTTCTTCTAGTGCCTTTTTGCACTGCATAACTGAAACTCCAGTTTTATCTCTTAGTTCCTTAACTAGTTCTGTTGTAATTTGCATAGTAAAAATGAATATAAAGAATAATCCCCGAACAAACTATAATTATACAGTAGGAGTAACTTTTTTCAACTGCCCGTCTTTGTAACTTGCTGCAACTTGTTTTAAGAAAAACTCAATACTAGTTCTTGAAGAATCATTACCAGGAATAGGAAAATCAACGTCGTTTAGGTTGTTATCAGTACCACACAGAGCGATAACTGGAATTCCCATAGTTTTTGCTTCCTTCAAAGCGATAGACTCTTTTTTACTGTCTATAATGAAAACAACATCTGGAAGTTTCTTCATAACTGAAAGACCGAAAAAGAATGTTCTAAGTTTTTCAATCTCTCTGTCGATAAGTAGTCTTTCTTTTTTAGTGTATTTTACAAGTTCTCCTTTTTCTTTTTGAGAAACCCATGATTCTAGTTTATCAACTCTCTTTTTGATCTCAGGGAAATTACTTAAAGTTCCTCCAATAAATCTACCGGCAACGTATGGCATATTTATACTTTCAGCTACTGTTGTAATAGCAGCTTTTGCTTCACTTTTACCACTTATGAAAAGAATGTTTGCTCCTCGAGATCCAAGTTCAGATACGAAAGAAAGTGCTGAATGTAGAGAATCTTTTGTTTTTTCTAGATCGAAAATTTCAATATTGTTTTTAACTCCGAAAATAAATGGTTTTGTACTTGGGTGTCTTCTAGATTTGATGAAACCGAAGTGAGCACCAGCGTTAAATAGAGCGTCAACTACGCCATTTCCGCTATTTGAAGAATTATCTGTTTTTGTCATATGTCAGGATATCCTAGCAAAAACCCCCCATTTACGCAACCCTATGTGGGGCCTTATTCAACTTCCTCTACTACTTCCCCCACTTCTCCCGTAAAGCCCGCCATGGCCTCTACAATAGGTTCTATTGACCCTGCCAATATCTTCTCAATGTTGTGCCAATTTTGCCTTAGGCGGTGGTCTGTAATACGGTCCTGGAGAATGTTGTAAGTTCTTATCTTCTCAGACCTATCTGCCGTTCCCACCTGGGATTTTCTATCTGCCGAGTACTTTGCGGCCTCCTCTTCATCCTTTTTAAGCTGTAGTTTAGCAATAAGAATGCTCATCGCCGCTTCGCGGTTTTTTAACTGACTTCGCTGTGAAGTAGAACGCACATCGATACCCGTCGCTTTGTGGATAATACGAACAGCTGTTTCAACTTTGTTAACATTTTGCCCACCAGCACCTCCAGAACGAGATGTTTCAATTTCTATATCAGATGGCTTAATTTCAATTGTTGTCTTTTTTCGAATAGGAAGCACTGCAACAGTAGCTGTTGAGGTATGAACTCGTCCCAACTTTTCAGTGGCAGGAACACGTTGGACTCTATGCACCCCAGTTTCAAAACGAAGTTTCTTATACACATCCTTTCCTCGTATTTCAAAAGAAGCCTCTTTGTAGCCACCGACGGCGCTCAGAGACTCATCGATAGGGTTTACAGACCATCCATTATTCTCTGCATATCTTGTATACATGTGCGCCAATTCATGCGCAAAAATCGAAGCTTCTTCCCCACCCGCACCCGCACGAACTTCTAGAATAATTTCATTTGGAAACTCTTCTTCTTTTTCTTCCTCTTTTACTATCTCCTCCATCTGCTTCATAATTTCATTTTTTTGAAGCACTAAAGACTCCAACTCGCCATTTGCCAGTTCCGCCAAAGCAGGATCAGTTTCTATCATTTTTTTAGTTGCCTCCTCCTCTTTTTCTAACCTTCTATAACTTTCAGCCAGGTAAGATGTTTTTTGGTTGTTTAAAAATTTTTCTAAGTCCATTGTATTTAGTATAGCAAAAAAGCGAGTTTGACTCGCCTTTTCACAAAACAGTTACTTAGCTGCTTTCTTAGTTTTAGCAGCTGCCATTTTAGTTTTGAATCTCTCCACTCTTCCAGCTGTATCCATGATCTTCTCGTTTCCAGTGTAGAAAGGGTGTGAAGAACTTGAAATTTCAAGTCTGTAGATAGGGTATTCCTTTCCGTCCTTTGCCTTGCCTTTTTCTGTAGAATTTACAGTAGACGAAATAACGAACTCAGCTCCGTTTGAGTTGTCGATAAATAGAACTGGTCTATAGTTTTGTGGGTGAATGTCTTTTTTCATTACCGGATTACTCTATCAAAAAACCCTATTTTTGGCAACCGTGCTAAGCCTATTACAGCTCGTATGCACGAAAAATCACCCTACATTACCTTTTCTGTAAGCTCTGCCTTTGCTGTCTCAGTTTTACTACTTTTAATCATCTTTATGAATGGATATTCTATGTACTGATACGTAACTGATGAAACCACAATAGTAAGAAGTCCACTTAAGGTTATGAGCGACCAAAACTCAAAAGCGGTCATTGTCACAATAGGCTTCCAGTAATCTGCAGTGTTCAGTACACCATACAAAACTATTCCATGAATAAGGTAAATACTATAACTAAGTGTTCCAAGAAACTTTGCAGTAAATGTCTTTAGAAAACCAAAAAGGTCTGAACCATAAACAAAACAAAGAAAAACCCCTAGAGAGACTGCGTACTGAGAAAAAGAATATGGTTTATAGTTCATAAAATAAACAAGCACGATGCCGAGCAGTGGGATAACCGACGATACTTTTCTATGGAAAAATTCAAACTTTGGGTACTTGTTATAAATGTGCGCGGCCATTATTCCAAAGAAAAATATCGCCCAATAGCCACGATCATCTGAAGACAGTGCATAAAATGCTAGTGGTAATGCCATGATAAGCATTTTTTTACTTCGAAGGAATATTGCGAGAATAGGAAGCAATAGATAGAAAAACCACTCAAAGTGCAGTGTCCAATGAATACCCGCGTTTACAGGTAAAACACTCACATTGTTTACTGACTGAGTTGTTATAAGTCCAATAGTTAGCCACGACAAAATGTCTTTTGCGGTTTGTTTGAAATCAATATCAAAACCAGATTGAATCAGTATCAATAAAACAATAAGTGCTGCGCAAAAAATATACATTGGGGCTAGGCGCAAGAAACGACTTCTATACAAATACCCTTCATCCACCTGCCCCTTCTGAGCAATCATTTTTGACCAGTACAGAAAGCTGGTCATGATAAGAAAAAGTATTACAGCCTCCCCACCCAAATGCCTATAAAACCTAATATCTACTATCTCCCAGACCTTGGTCTGAAAATAAAACCAACTAGTTACGGCGTGTTGAAAAAAGACATTAATAGCAAGTATTCCTCTCAATCCGTCCAAAGACTCAAAACGGCCTTTCTCTTCCTCACTTACCACCTTCTTATAAAAAGGCAGCCTATCAAAAAAAAGCTTCGCAAAAACCAAAAGAATTGGCATTACCAGGAAGTAATACAAGACGCTGGTATGACTAAAATCCATGTAGGTAATTATAGGATATTTTTTCAAACATACAATATAAAACTAATTCATGACACAAAATTCAGTTGTTGTTGATAGCGACAACATTTCAGATAGTTTAGAACAAATTGCTTCGTTTTGTGATACACCATTTATTACATGAGCTTGGTTTTTTACAGAGTAGTACTCTATATTCTTACCAGCTTTTAATGCTTCTTTAAAAAGATACTCTGACTGACTAAATGGAACCTGCTTATCAAGATCCCCATGAAAAACATAAAGTGGCTTATTAAGTTTTGAAAGGTTTTTAACTATACTAGATTTTTCATATAAACTCTTATTATTCTGACCATAAATTCCTCGGAAGTGCACCTCAAAAGGAGTAGGAGAAACATCGTCAATTAGTTTTTTCCAATCAGTTACCGGTGCCACCGCAACAGAACCCGAAACTTTTGTACCAAGCTCAACAAGAGACTTGATAGACAAGTATCCTCCGTAACTGTTTCCAAATAGATAAACATCCCTTACTCCCAAACTTTTCACATAATCTACTGCCAAAGAAACATTTTTCACATCAACATCGCCTATCCGTCCCACAATGCTGTTTGTATATGCTGTTCCTTGACCCATACTGCCTGGATAATCAAGTTTTAATACAGTTACACCTGACTTAACTAGCTCATCAAGTATCCAGTCAAAAGTTGCGTAACTGCCATACGAATGCTTGTCTGGAGATGTCTGTCTGTATGGCCCACCATGTAACCAAATTACGGCTTTTTTTACTGAAGTTCCTTGTTTAGGACTATATAGAACTCCTCTAATATTTTTATTGTTAATAATTTTGTAAGGTAGATTTTCCACACTCTCCTGTGACACGCCACTAAAATCTTTGACTAGATTTTCTTTTAAATTATATGCTTTTATTTTACCCTGCCCTTTATTGTTCTCAGTAAAAACAATATTATCATTCACAAGAGCTAGACCGTTCGTGTACATCACATCAGCACTTACTGTTTTCAATTTTCTTGTGTCTAGGTCTAGCTCATACAACCCCCAGTTATATAAACTGGCTCTGTTTGCAATAAAGTAAACACTATTTCCACTCACAACAAAATCCAAAACAGTATATTTTTTAAGTATTAGAGCCTCACCAGTTAAATTTTTTGGTGACTTATCGAAATCAACTAAGTAAAGTTTACTACTCCCGTCTCTGTCATCTGTGTAAACTATCTTTTTACCGTCTGAAGTAAAACCAAACATTCTATATACATCAGTGACTAACTCCCATGGACCATTTGAGGCAAACTTCTCCAAAGTTTTGCCGTCATCAAAAACAACAACAAAACTTTTAAAAGTTTTTATCATCGTATTATCACTTCTAAAATACGCCAACTTCTTACCATCAGGAGAATACGTCAGAAACCTAGCATCAGTAGGTATAACTTTCCCACCGAACACCAAATCCTCTTTCTTTGAAACTGAAGTTTGAGTAACCACTACTGGAGTAGTAGTTGCTTTATTTTTTTCTTTTTCATCTAGGAATTCTAAAGTAACAAGTTGCAATGGATTTTCTAATCTAGCATTGACCTGCTCTTTTGTTTGCAAACAACTATATGAATTCAAGTCACAATCATAGGTGACTCTTTTTAGAATAGTATTTATCGAAAATGAAAAACTGTTTGTAGTGGTTGAAGTAGTATTAATAATGGAGTAGGAAACATCCGAAGCACTGACTCCTGAAGCTAAAGCCAAACCGATTAAAATAAAAAATAATTTTATAATTTTCATTTTAGAATATTAACATTATTATCTTCTAGAAACACCGTATTCCTGCAGATACTCAATATCAGCCTGAATAGTATCTTTAAGTTTCATTACACTCCTACTATATGAACATGTCGCACCACCGCTACCATAGTACCTACAAGCTGCCCTGGACTCCGAACTAAATGTAGCGCTTTTTGCCCCCAAATCAGCAAGGAAGAGGGCTGACGCCATGAAAGCATGCTCCGGATTCCAAGGATTAGAGTCTACTCCAAAAATATCCTTGAGTTTATCATCAAAAATTTTCCAAGTAGAAGGTATAAACTGTGCTGGACCCATTGCCCCTCCATAGCCAGCCACCCCAGCGATAGGACAAGAAACTACGGTTGATTTCCAGTTAAACCCAAGTCTTGATGTAATTTCTAGGAATGGAACTGTGTCTCGGGGAGCCTTCATAGCATTTGAGAAAGTTTTTGTTCCTGCAGTATTTGATCCGGCGCCAGTCGCAGAATCTGTTAAGTAGCACTTACCGACGTTTGCTCCCAAGCTACTTTCCTGCGTAAGTATAGCCAAAACGAAAGCAGGAGAGACACCAGTTTTAGCTGAAGCATTTTGCGCATATATTAATGCAGTACCGAAAGGAATAGCTGCTGAACCTCCGGCAAGTTTGAACAACTTTGATCGTATTTCTCCTGCTTTTGCTTGCCTATCAGCAATAACTTGCTCATATGTTTTTTCCTGAGTTTTATTTACAGAAATAAGATACTGTTTTTCTTTTTCATTTTTTTCTACTTCCTTTTTCTGAGCCTCTACTGCTGCTTTTGTATCAAGTTCTTTATCTTGAGCTTTACCAAGTGACTCTTTTTCTTTTTCTGTTAGATTTTTTGTTTGACGTATCTCATTAAATAAAACGTGCAACTCTTTTTTTATGGTTTGGAATGAATCTACATCAGAAAAGAACTCGGAAATATCTTTGTTGCCCAAAACAACCTCAGGCAGAGAAAAGTCGTCAATCTCATTCGTTTTTCGTATTAACTGTGCCAAAGACTCATGTCCTTTTTCTATACGTGATTCAAGAGTAAGGATGGTTTTTTGTTTATCTTTTATTTGGTTACTTAGCTGAGCAATGTTTATATTTCTTTGTTTAATTGTTGCTTGAGCTTGTTTAATTTTTGCGTTTAAAGCCGCAGCCTCGTTTTGCAGAGACTTTGTGTTTGCCTTTGTGCCATTTAATATATCTTGCCACTTCGCAATATCTGCTTCAGTCTGTGCAAGTTCTGCTCTCCATATCGCTTCTTGCTCCTGGGGAGTTATAGCTAAAACAAGTTTTGTATTAATAGAAAAAACACTAATTAACACAAAAAATGCATAGAAAAATAACCGTTTATACATGTACATAATTATACTATTTTCAGACGGAAATTCATAACCAATATTACAAAAAATCCCCAGACGGGGATTTTTTGTAATTACTCTGCTGATTCTGCTCCCTCCTCCTCTTTCTTACCTTTTTTCTCTACCTCAATTGAGCTTAGGTCGATTGGTGCTGATTCTTCTTCTGTTTCTTCTTTTTGTCTTGCTACCGCAGCAACAACTTCTTCTGGATTCTCTACTAGAGTAACTCCTGATGGAAGTTTTAGGTCACCTGCAACAATTTTACTATCAAAATCTACAAGTGTTGAAATATCTACATTAATTTCGTGAGGAATGTTTGTTGGATCTGCTGAAATTTTGATTTCGTGTAGGGCCTTAACCAGGTTACCTGAAAGGTCTTTAACAGCTGGAGAAACTCCGATGAATTCTAGAGGAACGTCAACTTCGATCTTCTTTCCTTTCTCGAATACGTAGAAATCTACGTGTCTTACGATGTCTGATACCGGATCTAGGTCTACATCTTTAATAAGAGCATCTACAGTGCCTTTTGCTGTTTTAATAGTAACAACTCCTGACTCACCTTCTTTGTGCCAAGCTGAGATAAAGTCGTTTCTAGATAGTGAAATAGGTGTTGATTCTGTCTTTTTTCCATAATAAACAGCAGGAATTTTACCTCCCGCCCTAAGAGCTTCGCTGTTTGTAGAACCGTCTCTGATTTCTGCTTCTAAAATAGTCATTCGGCTAGTATAGACTAACTGCCCCATAAAATCAACCCCTAGGACTTCACAATATGGCTTAGCATATATTCCTTAGTGCCCCCCACCTTTTTACCCGGATTAAATATGTTCTGAGGGTCAAAAATATCCTTTGTTTTCTGGAATATTTGGACCATTTCGTGACCAAACATTTGTTCTAGGTATGGAGTACGTATAATACCGTCGTTGTGCTCTGCATCTATAGAACCTCGATACTCTTTCACCAAACTGTATATTTTGTCAGAAACTATTGGAATTACTGCCGCATTTTTAGGATCTTTCATATTCATGAGTGGAATAATATGAAAGTTTCCATTTCCAGCATGACCAGCAATAGTGTAGACCAGTTTGTGTTCATCCAAAATCTTTCGCATCTTAGGTAGAAATTCTGGCAGATACTGTGGCTTAACGATAACGTCATCTATAAAAGGTGCAGTTCTCGCTCCCTTAACATGCTGACGCAAAAGGTTGAAGCTCTCGCGACGAATAGTCCAGTATTTACTAGATTCTTCTTCGGAGCGAGACATTCTAGTTTTCAAACCAAAATGCGCGATCTTTTTCTGCAACTCATACATCTTTTTATCTATCTCCTTTTCATCATTATCAGAAAATTCAACAAGCAAAATAAGTTTTGGTATTCCCCCAGTTAATATCATCCCCGCTTCTGGCAAGAAACCAAACATTAGTTTGAAAAAGTTGTGAACTTTCATGGTTTTAAGCATAGACGGGAAAAACTTGAAAGCTAGTTTCATCGTACTGTCATCATATGACTCAAGTGATTCTGGGTTTGTCGTAAGGATTTCGTTTACAAGTTCACTTAGGTGGTCTAGGTTTCGTAAGAAAATAACAAAAAGTTTTGATTTCTTTTTGATTGGGACTAGTTTGAATTTTATTTCTGTTATTACACAAAGCGTTCCTTGTGAACCAGTAATAAGTTTGTTTATGTCAAAAGTCTGACCATCCCACACATTCCACAAGTAGTATCCAGCTGAGTTTTTTGAAACATCAGGTTTGGCATACTTTATAGCGTGTTCATTTTCCTGTAATAAATTCCACAAATTTTTATAAATATTTCCTTCATAGTCGCCCTGAGCAATTTTTCTATCTAACTCTTCTTTGTTTAGTGGTTTTGTTACATATTCGTTTCCATCAGCAAAAATAACCTTCATTTCTTTTACATATCTTTCAGTCTTTCCATAAGCCAAAGTTTTTTCTCCCGCAGAGTTGTTACCCACCATTCCGCCCACAGTATTTAGATTTTTAGATGCGGTATATGAAGGCAATATCGCGTCGTGTTTCAGTGTCTCAACTTCAAAATCTCTATAAAAAGTACCAGGAAGAACAGTAGCTTCTTCAGAAGTGACTTCTTTTATACCGCCCATGTGTTTTGTGATGTCTAGAATAATAGACTCACTTAGAGAGCCTCCGGACATACATGTTCCAGCAGAACGTGCAGTGATAGAAAGAGCGGGGTTCTCAGATTTATTTTCACCTACAAATTTTACTAGCTTTTGTATATCCTCAGAATCTTTTGGAAACAAAACTAGTTCTGGTTTTACCTCAAACAAACTCGCATCTCTACTGTATGTATCTAATGTTTTCACATCAGAATTAACTTCTCCATTAAATATTTTTTTAATTTCATCAAGCAACTCTGAATGTGAATATTTCATTTTTATAAATTATTAAAGAATTTTAATTTGTTAGTAACCACTTCTTGTACCGCAAGCATTCCTGGTTTTAGGAATTTGTATGGCGCAACTTCGTCTGGGTTTTCTTGCAATGCTTTTTTTACTGCATCTCTGAAAGCTAGGCGGATTTCAGTATTTATATGAACAATATTTATTCCATTTGCTATAGCTTGTTTGAAATCATCTTCTGAGTTTCCTGAACCACCGTGAAGCACAAGTGGAATGCCTGTTGTTTCTGATACTTGTTTTACTCTTTCTATATTTAGTTTTGGATCAACTCCCCCACGAAGCATGCCGTGAAAGTTCCCTACTGCAGGAGCGAGCATGTCTACGCCCGTAAGTTCTACAAATTCTTTTGCTTTTGCAGGATCAGTTAGAGAACTTTCATCAAGCATCACACCTTCTGGGATTTCATCCAAAACTTTTGATGATTGCCCAATATAACCCAGTTCAGCCTCAACCAAAACTTCTCGCCCACTTGCCCTAGCATACTCCACGCATTGTTTTGTAAGTTTTACATTCTCTTCAAAAGAAAGTTTTGCGCCGTCTACTATGACAGAGTCAAAACCGGCGTCTATCGCTTCTTTTACTCGGTCAAAAGAGTAAGTATGGTCAGCATTTAGGTATATTGGGTAGTCAAACTCCTCACGAATACTTTTTACTGCAGCTGCTACTAGCTTTACCCCAACAAAATCTCTCTCGCCTTCTGAAACTCCAATAATAACTGGCACATTTAGACTCTGTGCTGCCCTGAAAATCCCCCATAATGCCTCCAAGTTAGAAATATTAAAATGTCCTACTGCAACTTTTTTCTCCCTTGCTTCCCAAACGGTTTGTTTCAATGTTTTCATGCTAAAAGTATACCATAGGCAACTTTTGTTATGCTACAATATTCCCATATGAATAATGAAAACAAACAGATAGACATGCTCGCTATTGGCGACACGGTAGTAGATGCTTTTATTAAAATTAAAGACGCTTCAACACATTGCAAAATTAACAATGAAGAATGTGAACTTTGTGTAAGATACGGTGACAAAGTTCCTTTTGAGTCTGTAGAAATATGTTACGCGGTTGGAAACTGTGCAAATGCTGCGGTTTCAGCTAGCCGACTTGGACTTAACTCATCACTATACTCATACGTAGGTAAAGATAGAGATGGAGAAGATTGTTTAACATCCCTACAAAAAGATGGAGTAGACACTACTTATATGCATGTTGATCCAGATAATAAAACAAACTACCACTATGTACTATGGTATGAAGCAAACCGAACTATTTTAGTTAAACACGAGCACTATAAATATGATTTCAGTATGGACGTAGCTCCAAAATGGATTTACCTTACTTCACTTGGTGAAAACACTATAGACTTCCAAATGCAAGTTGTAGATTTTGTTGAAAAGCATCCAGAAACAAAACTCGCTTTCCAGCCTGGAACATTCCAAATGAAAATGGGCAAAGAAGTTTTAGACAGAATATACAAAAATACTGAAATCTTTTTCTGTAATGTAGAAGAGGCTCAGAGAATCCTAGGAGAAACTAGTCGTGACCCAAAAACTTTGATGAAAGCCCTTGCGAACCTTGGACCAAAGAAAGTTGTGATGACTGATGGTTTTGCTGGAGCATATTCATACGACCCAGCTACTGACGAAGCATATTTTATGCCAGTTTATCCTCACACTCCAAAGGAAGCAACGGGTGCTGGAGATGCTTTTGCATCAACTGTTGTATCAGCATTAATTCTTGGAAAGACTTTGCACGAAGCACTTTCATGGGCACCGATAAACTCAATGTCAGTTGTACAGCAAGTTGGCGCCCAAAAAGGACTGCTTACTCGGGAGAAACTAGAAGAATATCTAAAAAACGCTCCTGCTGAATATAAACTTTCAAAAATATAAATTTAAAAAACCGCCACTGGCGGTTTTTTAATTTACTTTTCTTCCTATGCATTTCTTGCACGCGTCGCGAATGTGAGTTTCGCCCATTTCATAGTGCTCTAGTAGTTCGTCTTGTTTACCTGACTGACCAAACTTGTCTTTCACACCAATAAACTCTTGTGGTACAGGGAAGTTTTGCGACAGACACTCTGCGACTGCTGATCCAAGTCCCCCAGCGATTTGATGCTCTTCAACAGAAACTATTGCTCCACAAGTTTTTGCTAAACTGATTACTGCTTCATTATCTAGGGGTTTTATTGTTGATATATTTAAAACTTTCACACTTATCCCCTCACCCTTCAAAGTTTCTGCGACTTTCAGCGCCTTGTACACAAGTGCTCCAGTTGCAACTATTCCAACATCTGCTTTTCCTTTTTCTTCCCCATAAAATATTTGTCCCTTTCCTATTTCAAAAGGTGTATCTACTGTTGTGATTACTGGAGTTTTCTCTCGTGCTAAACGTATATATGCTGGCTTACCAAGCTCTGCAGATGCCAAAGTAATTTTTTTTGCTTCTACAGAATCACAAGGTGAAAAAACTATCATATTTGGTATTACTCTTGTAATAGCCAAGTCTTCTATAGCTTGGTGTGTTCCCCCATCAGGGCCAACAGAAATACCTGCGTGACTTCCGGCAATAATAACTGGTCTGTCGTTATAACAAATAGTTGTTCGTATCTGTTCCCAGTTTCTTCCAGGCGAAAACATTGCGTAGCTAGATATAAAAGGAATTTTCCCCATTGCTGACATACCAGAAGCAACAGAAGCCAAGTTTTGTTCTGCGATACCAACTTGCACGAATCTTTCTGGAAACTTGTTTGCAAACAAATGCATTTTTGTTGACTCTGTTAAATCAGCACAAAGTCCTACTACTTGAGGATTATTTTCTCCAGCTTCCAAAAGCCCTTCCCCAAATCCTTGGCGAATCGGAACCTGTTCTACTTTTTTTTGGAAAAGTTGAGGATTTAATTTTTGTGAAGAATTAATCATATATTTATACCGCTAGAAACTGCAAGCATAATAAATCCTAATGCTAAACCAATTATACCAAATATTATTAAAATTATTCCAAATATTCTAAATAAACTTGATAAAGAACTTATATTTGGTTTATATATTCTCAAAATTAAAATGCCTCCAACTAAAGCAATGAGAGCTACAATATAAAATTCCAATTCAGTTGGTGTACCTATCACAAATTAATTATACAAAAAAAGGCGTGAGGGGGATAGTCCCCCTCAGCCCCACATCGCCGACTCAGCGTCAGTTGTTAGCGGTACTTACCATTACCGCTGTTGAACTCAGCGAGTCGGTCGCGTTCCTGGCGAATCGCGAGTTCACGCGCGGAATGCGCCCTGCCGAGTGCCTCCAGCTTCCGCTTCGAAGGGTTCTTCTGCCGGCGAACAACCTTCGTACCGAAACGACGACCCTTGCTTTTCTTTCCCACGAGCACCTCCTAATGCATAAGTGTCCAACATTGAATGCTACACAACCTTAACAAACTGGTCAATTATTCGTGTTCGCTGATTATTTGTCCTCCCAGTGTCCTCAAATCATGCAATGCAATTTTTGCTTGTTCGTCTTTTGGTGGCTCTCCCGCAATTTCTGTTCCTGGTGGATTACCGTGCCATTTATAATCACGCTCCATAAATGAAACTCCTTTTCCAGGAATAGTTCTTGCGATAATTACCGATGGCCCGTCGAAAACTGCTTGTGCTCGCCCAACAGCCTCCACAATAGATGCAAAGTTGTGACCATCTATCTCCTCTGCATGCCAGCCAAAAGCTTCAAACTTATGTGTAAGTGAGTCGAGAGGCATTACATCTTCAGTGTAACCATCTATCTGAATATTATTTCTATCAACTATTGCGATAAGGTTTCCGAGCCTTTCTTTTCCGGCAAGCATTATTGCTTCCCAGTTTTGTCCTTCATCTAGCTCGCCGTCACCAAGCAAACAGTAAAAAAATCTATCTGATGTTTTTCCCTTATCCATTCTGTCAGCTATTGCCATACCTACTGCTTGTGACAAACCCGCACCAAGTGGTCCTGAACTCGTTTCTAAAATAGGTAAAAATTCTCTGTGTGGATGTCCCTGCAGTCTACTTTCAAATTTTCTAAGTGTGAGTAATTCTTTTACGGGAAAGTATCCGACGTGAGCAAGAGTTGCATACAACACAGGATTTATATGACCATTTGAAAGTATCAATCTGTCTCTTTCTTCCCAAAATGGCTCCTCTGGGTTGTGTCGAAGTATATAAAAGTATAGTGCAGTAAAAATATCTGCCATTCCAAGTGGTCCAGCAGAGTGACCCGAACCAGCAGAAACTAGCATTTCAATAATTGAAATTCTTATCTCCTTTGCTTTTTCTGTAAGGAACTCTATTTTTTCGTCTGTTAAATTGTTTAACATTTTGTTTAGTTTAGAGAGACTCTAAATAATCAAAAACCTCTTTTGGATTAACGGCATTAAGTATTGTTCCGCCCGAAATTAGTTTATTTACACCGCTATCTACAAGAGTTTCTGCATTGTCTTCAGTTACACCAATATCAATAGCAATTATACTATCTGGATACTTTGCTCGCAATGACTTTATCATTTCTAAACTTTTTTCTTCGAGCTCTACTCCGTGTTTTCCTAAAAGTTGTGAGCCCATGACTTGAATAAAATCAACTTGAGGTACAAATTTTTCTATTTTTTCTATTTCTGTGTTTGGTTTTATTGCAACACCAACAGAAACATTTTTTTCTCTACAAATATCAATCACTTTTTGAAAGTCTTCTGTTGCTTCTATGTGTGCGACGATACTGGAGACTCCTGTCGCAATCCACTCAGCCACAACATCTTCTGGCTTACTTACCATTAGATGCAGCTCCACATCTGTTTCTTCCCATTTTGGCCAACCCTCCTCTTCTGTTTTAAGTTTTTCAAAATAATCTCTGTCCTGACCGTTATATGGCCATGTTCGTGTGTTTGTAAAAACACCGTCTGAAATATCTACCTGCACAAGTTCTGCAAAATGCGAGACTTTTTCTATCTCTTCTATAAGTTGTGCTTTATTTACTGGAATTATTGCTGGAAGTACTTTAGTCATATTTCTAATTATAATTTTCGATTTTTCTAATTCGTCTTACGTGACGTTCTTCGTTTGTAAATTCTGTATGAAGCCAAAGTTCTACAGCCTGCTTTGCCTCTTGAGTCGTAACAAAATGCGCGCCAATAGAAAGAATATTTGCGTCATTGTGTTCACGAGACAAAGTTAAAATATGTTTTGTGCCTCCATAAAACACAGCACAGCGTATGTTTGGGAACCTATTTGCCACCATTGCCTCCCCTTGTCCCGAAAATCCCAAAACAATTCCTTTTGCTTCTGGGTCGTTTGATACTTGTTTTGCCACCTCAGAAATATAGTCTGGATAGTCATCTTCGTGGTTATACTCGTGGGGACCACAGTCATATGCTTCTACAGATAAAGTTTTAAGATACTCAACGAGCTCTCCTTTTGTAGCAAACCCCGCATGATCTGATCCTATATAGATTTTCATTAGTATAATTGTATCAAATACTTTTACATATAGGAAAACCGCCGACTCTGTCGGCGGCCCCCCACGGGCCGCCAGTCGGCGGTTACTTGTTGCACGAGGTACACTCGCACGGAATCTCATAGCTACTGATTCTACCCCCGCCTCCGCCGTCATTTCTGGAATGAGTACCGTGGGTACTCTTCAGACAGTTGTGCGGGTGAGAGCCTCTACATCCCTCACAGAGAATAGGTTTCTCTCCGACTCTGAAGGACGTCGGACGGAGTCGACTCGAGTCAGTGACCACAAAGCAAGAGCCGTTGGCCCCTCCAACCATACGGTGGAACCTCAAGCCATGCATAAGCTGTTCGAACGTGGGCATTTTGCCCTCCCCTGAATAAATATAAATTAATTAAACTTTTTTGCAAGAATACCAACACGACCAAACTTTCAAAGTTAGTGCTATTGATTATTATTTCTCAATATCAATCTTTCAAACAAATAACCTACTATTATACTGTAGACCATGTACTCAAAAGGAATGTAGAACAAACTAAATATTTCTCCAACATATTTACTTGCAACCTCACGAGAGAAAAAAGTAAAAAAAGAATACATCTTTTGGGAAAGTGCTGGGTTTATACCGTACAAAGCAGTAGGCCCGAACCAAAGAAACATATATGTCACCACTGTACCCACAAATGCGTATTTATTCTTCTCCATGAATTTACTTTATAGTTTTTGCAGTCTTTACTACATGGTCAATAAGTGTATGAGTATAACCCGCCTCGTTGTCATACCATGCCATAACTTTTATTAGATTTCCTCCAACAACTCGAGTCATTTTCAAATCCGCGATAGAACCAAAGTGACTTCCAAGTATGTCTGAAGAAACTAATTCCTCGTCTGTTGCAGAGAAAATATTATTCCATCTGTCAGACTTAGCTGCTTCTCGCAAAACATTGTTCACTTCTTCAGCATTTGTAGGTTTTTTAGAAATGAAAGTTACATCAACTATAGAGCCAGCCGGAACAGGAACACGAATAGAAATACCATCGAAAAGTCCTTCGAGACTTGTAAATGCTTTTGTTACTGCAATCGCAGCTCCAGTAGATGAAGGCACAATGTTTTGTGCAGCCGCTCTCCCTTCTCGTAAATCTTTTTTTGATGGACCATCAACAAGTGACTGAGAAGCTGTATAACCATGCACGGTGTTTAGAATTGCTTTTTCAATACCAAAATTTTCATCAAGTATTGCAATAAGTGGTGACGCTGCGTTTGTAGTACAAGATGCGTTTGACGTCACGTCGCAAGTGCCAAACTTTTCTTCATTCACGCCCATTAAAATAGTTTCCACCTTACCTTCACCACCTTTCGCCGGAGCAGAGATAACAACTTTTTTTGCTCCAGCTTGTATGTGAACTGCTGCTTTTTCAAAATCTGTAAAAAGTCCAGTAGACTCTACTACAACATCTACTCCAAGTTCGGCCCAAGGAAGTTTCGTTGGTTCTTTTTCAGAAACAAAACGAACTGTTCTACCGTCTATAACCAAGTTGCCTCCTTCGACTTTTACATCATGATTCCAGTTTTTATATACAGTGTCGTATTTAAGTAGATACGCCATATTGTCTACATTTCCAAGATCGTTTACAGCAACTACTTCTATTTCTTCTCTATCCCATGATCCTTTCAGAAACGCTCTTCCAATTCTACCGAAACCGTTTATTGCAACTTTTGTTTTAGCCATTTATTTTGGGTTATATATTTTGTAATTTGTCCTAGAATTATATCATTTCGACATAAATAGGAAAACCGCCGATGTATAGTCGAACGGGTTTCCGTCGACCACCTTCGGCGGTTACTTCTTGTTGCGCTTACGGTCTGCACAGATACCAATAGCAACGACTGCCAGGATGCAGAAGATCATAAGCGCTGCGTGGTAGTAGGGCAAGAAACGCGGAGGAATCATGCCCGGGTTCTCCGAATAACATCTCGGACACGAACATAAGCGAGTACTCGGAACATCAGGAACCCGAGCTGTATTCCCTGCCACAGATTTGGACGTTCAGCATCGAAGTGCATTCCAGATCTCCTTCCTGTTTTAAAATATCACAAACTAAATAGTTTTGAAAGGTTACTCAGAAACTTGTGCTGTTTCTTTTTTAGCGCTTGTACCAGCGTGGCCATCTACTTCGTATGAAGTATTTTGTGACTCAAAGAAGTTAACAAGTTCAAACACATCTGTTGCAGTGGACATCCATTTTGCAGGGTTTGTTGCATTGTAGTATTTTGGCATTCCAAGTTCAGATAGTCTTCTGTCTGCTACATACTGCACATACTGGTTTACATAGTCAGCGTTTAGTCCCAAGATTCCGTTCGGGAACAAGTCTTTGTTGTATGCAGTTTCAAGATCCACTCCTTCGATAATTATGTTTCTTATTTCTGCTGCGAACTCTTCTGTCAGAAGTTCTGCATTTTCTTCTAGAATATTGTGAATAAGGTTAATACCAAATTTTAGGTGTAGTGACTCATCTCGCAGAACCCAGTTGATCATTGAGCCAAAGTTTCGAAGTTGGTTTCTTTGTCTAAAAGAAAGCATCACCATGAAACCAGAGTAGAACCAGATACCTTCCATCACAATATTGTACGCAACAAGGTTTCGTATAAAATCTTTTTTACCTTCAAGAGTTTCAATATCGAGTCTGTCTTCTGTCATTCTCTTCAAATACCTCATTATGTAAGCTTCCTTTGCTTTCATAGAATCAGTCTCTAGGTGGTTGTTGTAAACCTTACTTCTATCGAAAGGAAAAGTTTCAAGAACGTACTCAAAAGCTACACAGTGGTTTGCCTCTTCCCACATTTGTTTAGCAATATACAAATGCGCTTCTGGAGATTTAATATATGGATACACGCCAAGAGCAAGAGTTCTGTTTACTATAAGTTCTGCAGGGTTGAAAAATGACATAATAAACTCTACTGCATGTCTTTCATCCTCTGTCATTTTTGCAAAATCTTCCAAGTCTTCTTTCAAAGCGATCTCGTGTGGAAACCAAGTATTTCGAACAGCTTGGTTATACAAATCATAAGCCCACTGATATTTTATGGGGTGCAAATTTACGTCTTCTGGTGATGGTTTTCCTATTAAGCTCATAGTTTTTTGATTAAATAATAATTTACTGACAACTTATACAAACGTTATCATCGGCGGGATCCTCGGGATAAATAATATTTGGCTTCTTAGCGGAAACGGTTTCAAGTGGTTTGTATTCATTCCTAGGAGTCTCTGGCATACTCACACTTGCAAAACCACCTGTAGTAACCGGCGTGGAATCCTCCACAACTTTAACCTGCTCGACAGCTACAGCGACTGGTTGTGTTGCTACAGCTTGCGCCACAACTTCCTCTTTAACAGCTTTTATAGGAGCGACAACTGGGATTTCTACAGGAACAACTTTTGGAGTAGACTCTGCCACATCCATAGTTAGAGATTTCTGAAGTGGTGCAGAAAATGCTGGTGTGTTTGCAAAGTTTAGCGCACCGAAACCAACACGTCCCATTTTCTGTGATTTGTTTACAGCGGTTGTACTCTGCTCTGCAGTGTGACGAGGCTTCATGTGTAGATAGTATGTAGACTTTAGACCTTTCTCCCAAGCAGTACTGTATATTTTCATAGTCTCATCCACGTCTCTTGTTTCTAGATACATATTTCGCGACAGTGCTTGGTCAACCCACTTTTGAGCTCTAGCGGCAACTTCTATATATGCATATGGAGAAGTTGTGAAAGAAGTTTTATAAACATCTTTTGTGTGCTGAGGGATGCCAGGAATTTCACTGATATCTCCTTGGTTCTCGATTATCGCTTCTTTTACTTCATCCCAGATTCCCATATTTTTCAAATCCTTAACCAAGTTGTGGTTAATATCCAAATATTTTCCAGAAATTTTATTTCTAGAGAAAACCTGTGCAAAACGTGCATCAATACCTGGAGTTGTTGCGGCTACCAAACCAATGTTTGCGTTTGGAGCAACAGCCATAAGTGTTGCGTTTCGAATTCCCTTTTTAACTTTTTCTCGCAATATATCCCAGTTGAGTCCCTTGTGTTTACTTACTTTCGAGACTGTTAGTTCTCGTCCTCTGTCTTTTTCCAAAGTAAGGATAGAATCGATTGGCACATGACCCTTTGACCACTCTGAGCCAGCAAAGTTTTTGTAAGCTCCTCTTTCCTGCGCCAAGTTTGCAGACTCGTCGATCGCCATATATGAAATAAACTCAAAAATTCTATCTGCAAAATCCCAAGCGTGTGTAGAGTCGTATGACATTCCTAGTTGCTCGATAGTGTCTGAAAATCCCATCACCCCAAGACCCACTGCTCTGTTTTCTTTGTCAGACTTTGCAGCTTCTGGGATAGGAAGAACGTTGATGTCGATAAGGTTATCCAACTGTCGTATTGCAAGACGCACTGACTCTTCTAGTCGTGACCAGTTTACTTCTTTGTTTTTTATGTGAGCTGCTAGGTTTAGTGATGCAAGGTTACACACCGCTACATTTTCTCTATCTTGCGGAAGACAGATTTCTGTACACAAGTTACTCATATGAATTGTTCCTGTGTTGTTGTTCAGAGCTCGAAGGTTTATTGTGTCTTTCCAAACAAGCCAAGGATGTGATGTGGTTTGTAGTGCTACAAGTATTTGTCTGTATTGTTCTGTTGCAGGAACTTTTTTAAATACTCTTAGTTTCTTTGCCTCTGCCATTTCTATGTACTGCTCATATCTAACTTTGAATGCAGCACCGTAAAGTTCGTTTAGATCTGCTGTTTCTGCAGGGTCAAACATATACCAATCTTCTCCCATAGAAACTCTTCGCATAAATTCGTCAGAAAGAAACACTGCTGTGTTTGCTGTTCGCATTCTCATGTAGTCGTCACCAGCGTTGTGTTTCCACTCTAGAAACTCAGGAAAATCGTAGTGCCAGTTTTCCATATAGAAACAAAGCGCTCCTTTTTTCTTGCCTCCACGTTGTATGGCACGTATCGCAGTATCAATAATTTTTGCAAAAGGTGTTGGGCCAGTAGAAGTTCCTCCTCCAGAAGTTTTTAACGGTGAGCCACTAGCGCGAAGTTTTGTAACAGCAGCACCGATTCCGCCTGAACCTTTTGAAAGTAGCATCACGTCTGAAACAGACTTTGCGATGTGGTTCATGTCGTCTTGAATTTCAAGCAAGTAACAGTTTGAAAGTGCTGGACTATTTTTACCAGCTGCTAGGTTTGTAGAACCTCCTGCAACATACTCGAGGCGTGACATTTTTGCATAAAACTTTTTCGCCATTTCTGTTGGGTTTGCTTCGTTATATGAAAGCCCCATAGCGATTCTCATGAAAAAGTATTGAGGAGTTTCTAGAGGAATTTGTTTTTCATTCTTTATCAAGTATCTATTGATCAGTCCATCAAGTCCTGCATACTGAAAAAGCTCATCTCTTTGTATGGCCAGAGCATTTGAAAGTTCGACAAGGTCAAACTTCTCTTTCATGTTCACATTTAGTTTTCCAGAAGCAACACTTTCAGTAATGTATGTAATGAAACTATCCCGGTGTTTCTTTACAAAAACTTCTGCTTCGTCTGAACTTCGAAAATCCCTAACTACTTGTCTATAAACTGTTTTAAGTAAGAGTCTTTTTGCAACTGTGTCGTACTCAACGTCTTCTTTAATGTTTTGAACCGCTGCGTTTATCGTTGCTTGGTCCATTTCATATTCCGTGATTCCATCGTATAGAGTAAGTTGTGTTTCTGTAGCAATCTGAGTGACTTTGGAAACTGGATCAAAAAGTCCACGACAAGCTCTTTCGATGGAACGGTTGATCCTGTCCGCGTTAAACGGCTCTTTTGTTCCATCTTGTCTTGTTACAGTTATATTCATATTTTGGGATAAAATAAATTGATAAATAATCTTACTTTTTTACTTTTTTTCGAAAAAAATATGCGATTTTCAAGTTTTTTAACTCAAAATCGCAAAATTTTTCTGTTTTAGTTCATTTATTGTACTCCAAATTCAAAACAAAAAACTGTGGATAACCCCTTCCAGAATACTTCAAAATATAAAACTTTTTATGTAAAGTTTTACCGCTTAAAAAGACCTAAAAAATAGGAAATCGGAGAAATTATTTGTAAAACTCCACAGTGTCGCCAACTTTCAGTCCTATCAAATCAGCCTGACCCGAGGCGAGCTCTAAAACGTATAAAGAAGGGGTCTCTGGAGCAAAAACTTTAGGGTAAGTTTGTGGGCTTACAGCCTTTTCTATGTGGTTTACGACAAAATTTTTATCGATCCAGATGATATCTATAGAAAAATTCATATCTTTCATCCAAAAACTGTGTTTATCTTCATTTTCAAACAAGAAAATCATTCCTTGGTTCTGTGACAAATACTTTCTACCAGACAGCCCCTTGGTTTTTGTGTATGCAGTATCAGAAACATCGATATTGTATGTCTTTCCTTTGACTACTACTCTACTTTCGTAGTTAACAGTAGTAAGGTACCCCACAAGAGTTACTGCCACAACCACAAAAAGAATAATAAGCAAACGAGCTTTGTTCGAATTCATACAAATATTGTACCACTTTTATACACAACAAAAAACCGCCTAGGCGGTTTTTTGTTTATTTAGTTTTTACAAACTAAACGGAGAGATTACCATGTTCGGCCACCTCTATCGTTTCCACGATCGAAGCCTCCTGTTCTAGGTGCTCTAGGTTCCATAGGTCGAGCTTCATTTACTGTAAGCTTTCGTCCATCTAGTTCCTGACCATTCCACTTTGCAATTGCTGCATCAGCATCTGCATCGTTTGCGAACTCAACGAATCCGAATCCTTTTGATCGGCCTGTCATTTTGTCCATGATAATTGTTGCAGAAGTTACTTCTCCAACTTGTGCGAACGCATCCTTAAGACCGTCGTTACTTGTTGAATATGAAATTCCTCCTACGTATAGCTTCTTTGCCATTATATTTTCTCTAGTCTTTATTTTAAACTGTAAGGCGACTAGCTTCTCTCCTTTTCAACTTTCTCTTCGAAAATACGAAAACATTGAGATACTTACATTACCTACTATTATACTCCTGAGAGTCCCAAAAGTCAAGGTGCCAAAATGTGCCTATAAATAGTGTTTTTCAGAGCCTCCGCAGGCCGAAAGCATGGTTCCGTCAAGGCACCCCGTTCTTGACGGATTTGGCCGAGGACTAGCTAAAAAGACCCGCTGGGGTCTTTTTAGGAAGCGATGAAAAATACTATTTAGATATTACTTCACTGAGACGGTTTTCATGATAACAGGCTGTACAGGCTTATCATTCGCTCCAGTCTGCACATTTGCTATCTTATCTACAACATCCTGTCCCTCAACGACTTTACCGAAAATAGTATAAGCGTTTGGTAGTGGGTAGTCAGCATGCATTATGAAAAACTGACTGCCGTTTGTATTTGGACCTGCGTTCGCCATAGCAACTACACCTTTTTTATACCCTGCCTTATATGAAGCTGTGTTTGGGTTTAGTTCATCTTCAAACTTGTAACCAGGACCACCTGTTCCGTTTCCACTTGGGTCTCCACCTTGAATCATAAAACCTTTTATAACTCGGTGAAATGTAAGTCCGTTATAAAAACCTTTGTCAGCTAGTGTTACAAAGTTCTTCACTGTGTTTGGTGCATCCTCGTTGTAAGTTTCAAAAACTATTTTTCCGTAATTTGTTTCTAATGTGATCATGTTTGTTTTTTTGTTTGGGCTAATTGTATTTGTTGTATTTGTGTTTGTAGTTGTATTTCCTTCTGGTGGCAAAGTGCCATCTTCGAAAACTGGTGTGGTTGTAGAGTACTCAAGCAAAGTATCATCCAAACCTGGGTCTACTACTTTTTTATCTTCCTTAAACAAATAATATCCTCCAACTATTACTAAACCTGTTACTATAAATCCCAATAATAAATTTTTCATAAAAAGAAGTTTAACATAAAAATAAAAGGAAACCACTTTTTATCGCATCCCCTAATATTGACTATACTGAAAAAATAATTAGACTATATTTTGGACAAATTTCAAGGAGTCGCAAGACGCATGAACAGACACGAAGTAATCAGGGCGTTCACCGAACTCGATCGCGAAGCGTTCGGGGACAAGATGCTCAAGTCGCTCGGCCTCACGGAGCGGGAACTCGAACTTCTCTTGGGGGCACTCAACGCTGTCCCCGATGACAGCTTCGAAATCCCGAACTTCAACGGCCTCGCGAAGAAGCTCAAGATCAGCAACCCACTCATCCAGATGCTCAAGAAGAAGGGCTACGTCAAGAACGGCTCTGGTCGTGGGAAGTGGGAGGTGACCGAAGGCGGGCTGAAGAAGATGGCCAAGTCGATGCAGGTGTCGATCGATGGTGGCGAGAGAATGCCGCCGCCGGAAGTCGTCGAGCTGGAAGACGAGACTCTCCTCTGGC
Organism: uncultured Candidatus Saccharibacteria bacterium; assembly: GCA_964608465.1. Classification (GTDB taxonomy): domain Bacteria; phylum Patescibacteriota; class Minisyncoccia; order Phycocordibacterales; family DATDWN01; genus C7867-006. The sequence continues at coordinate 47,506 of CAZSNI010000001.1, forward strand.
AGAAGTACCCCATCGACGGCATGACCCTCACGCAGATCGCTGACCGACTCAACGACATCGACAAGTCGGTCGCCGATCTCCTCGCTGAAAAGCGAGCGGTGCAGGGACAGCTTCGCAAGATGGCGACTCCGATGATGTAGGGAGACAACCCAAGAAAAATCGAAAAGGGACTGACAACGCTCGCGCGTTGCCAGTCCCTCGTTCGTCTCGAAAGACTTCTTACAGATCACTCTCTTTGTACTTGTAACCAGCCGCCTCCAATCTTCTCCAGACTCTAGCGACAACCCTCTTTACGTTATCCTCGCTAAAGCCAAAATGTTTCGCGGTTTGTGAAAGCCCCTTACATGCTACGTCTGAACGACCGTAGTACGTCAGGAAAACTTCCTGTTCGACGATTGATAAGGGCTGCAACTTAGCGCCCAGTGAGCGGTAAACCTCGTCGTCCTTTTTTACGGGACTAATAGGTTTCGATTCTCTTGTGACTTCCGGAGCCAGTTCCGCAACAGAAACATGATTACTCGGTTCTGGAACGTATGAGGCGAGTTCCTTGAGTTCGTTGAGACCTCTCACGAAGTCCCGCATCTCTCCCTTTCCCATCCTCAAGTAACCAAGAACCTTGTACTCGATCTGCCTGATGCGTTCCCGGGTAAGAGCAAACCTCTGCCCAACTTCTTCAAGTATTTTGGGATCAAAGGTTCCATCATCCAGACCATAAAGCGCAAAGAATTTCTCAGCGTGTTTTGGTACAACACGCAGGACCTTTGCTTTTATGTTCTCCAACTTGAGCATTGCAACCTCGAGCTCCATCCGAGCCTCGACAGCTACAGCATCACTGTTGTGTCCGACGTCAGCGATAAAGTCGTTTATCACGACCTCTTCGCCATCTTTAGAAGTCCACACCGGCGTTTCCAATGACGAATCCCCATTAACAAGTTTCGCCCTTCTAACCTTCGCCAGTTTCGACTTACTCCAACCTAACGACGACATTGCTTCGTCATCGTCAGGTTTTGTACCACTCCCACCTTCGATGTTTCTCTCGAACCTCACAAGCTTTACCACATCACTGTACATGTGCTGTGGCAAACGAATGTTTCTCGAGGTGTTCGCCAAGGCGCGAGATATTGCCTGTCGTATCCACCACGTGGCATAAGTCGAGAACTTGAAACCTCTTTCCGCTTCAAATTTATCAACTGCCAACATGAGGCCAATGTTTCCCTCCTGAATCAAATCCAGGAATTCCAAACCCCAATTGCCATACTTTCTGGCAATACTTACCACAAGTCGAAGGTTATGTCTTATCAACCTCTCCTTGAGTTTGGGGTCTCTAGTTGTTTGATACTCAGTGAACAACCTCACCTCTTCTGCTTTTTTGAGCAAAGGAAGTTCACCAGCCTCAACGAGGTAACGATGAACGATATCATGTGGTTCTTTTGAAACCACGACGTTATCGTCAACATCTTCATCCACATCGAGTAGTTCCCAGACTTTCTCAGCCGGGATCTTGTCCAAATCCTCTTCCAAATCATCGGGAGAGGAATAGTCTACTACGGCATCTGCCTCTGACATGTCCCCTCCGTTTTCAAGTTACTTTTGAGTCCGCGACTGATTATACATATAATCTTAATTTATTCCACAAAGTTTTTTGAGCTCTACAATATCGCTTGCAGTAGCTTTCTCGTTGTAGCCGTTGTTTAGGCGGTACATTATAGCTTTTGGATCTTCTATGTGATCTAGGCCAAGTGCGTGCCCAAGTTCGTGGGCCAAAACACGAACAAGCTTTGTTCTGTTATCAAACTGATAAATATCTATCCTGCGTCCAGTAGAGTCACTAGTGAAACTACCCTCCTCAAACTCCCCACCCAAACTTCGCCCAATTGTGTTGAACTCTTTAACGTTCAAATTCAAATTTCCCGCCAAAGTGTTTAGAGTTTTTGTCATTTGGTTTATAGCAGAAACTTGTGAGCTCAAATTTTCCTGCATTTGGTTTATTGAAGCAATCTCTTGATTCAGATAATTCTTTTCTGTGTTTAGCCTTTCAACTGTTTGCTTGTTGGCACCACCCCTACTGTTTATCAGACTCACCTCTGACTCATATGCTTTTTTACGCGCCTCAAATTTAGAAACTTTTGTATCAAAAGTTGCCTTGGTTTGGTTGTACAAACTGAGCATCGAATTGTACTTCGCTTTTAGATTGTCGTATGAAGCTCTACTACTTTCCACCTCAACACCTATTTCCTTCAACTGCAGAGTGGACTCCTGTCTTTCGTCAAAGATGAGGTTTATCTTCAAGTCCCCATCTGCTTTATATTTAAATAAATCTTTTCCTACAGTCGTTTCCCACAAACTTTCAGCATCTTGCAGAATATTTAGAAACTCATCTTCGCTTAATCCAAACTCTGTATCAAATTCTCCAAGTGAATAAGCGATTGGGGATCTACAAGGAAAATATGTATGGTAAGACTGCAACCAAATGTTACGCAAAGTATCCTGGTATATGTATACCGCAAAAACTACTGCTCCTAAAAAAAGTATGTTGAAAATTCTATTCACGATTTTAGTTTTCTCTTTCAGAGATTTCTTTTATTTTCTCTATCGCTTTTGGCCACATCTCTCCAAACATTTCCTCGTATTGGTCCTCTATATCTTGCATTAGAATAAACTTTGAACCTTCACCATCTTTTTCTATAGTGTAGTTCTCGTATGCTGGAGCCCATGCCTTTACCGCATCGCTAGTAGTATCCACTACACCGTTTTGCATATAACCCAAGTGTCGTATAGAAACATACTCTGGTTTTCTACTTTCTGCTATTTCAGAAACCATTCCACCTTTTTCTCCTTTTTCATCTACTCCTACAAAGTTTATCTTATCCCCAGTATTCCACCCTCCTTCAAAGTAAGATGTAGGTTGAAACACAGACGTCCATTCTCTGTATTTTTTGTCGTCAGTTATTGTGTCCCAAACTTTTTCCTGACTAGCATTTATGTGTATTTCTAAATTTAATTTTTTCATATTATTTTTGATTAAATATAATTTTATTCACAAACAGCATTTACATCATTTTTATATGTTTCAGTCACAAAACCTAAATTATTTGTACACCAAAACTTTCCGGCTCCAGACGTCACTGAAAGATTGTATTCGTATTGCGAACTATCGCACTTGATTTCAACATTCGGAGTAGCTCGCAAATCAGCATAAACCTTGGCGAGTGGATCTGTTTTTGCATTACACATATCTTTATAACTATTTTTGTTCGACTTATAGTAAGTCTCTGCATTTGCCCTGAAGCCATAAATATACGAGCGAATAAATGCTTCTTCCTTGTCCTCGGGTGGAAGTGTGGGAAGCATAACAGGTTCAGTTATATCACTATTATATGACGCTCTATAAATGCCCTGCATTATAAGTGATGGCAAAAAAAGCATTGCAACAATAGCTATCAATATACTAGATACCTTTGTTCCCTTTCCGGACCCTGAAACTGCAGCACTGGGTATACCAGTTATGCCAGCAGAAATCTCTGCCTCACTCCAGCCTCCACCACGCAAATCCTGCGCTATCTGCGCATCTGGCTTTCCTGCCAGTCTCGCAGCATCTACATATTTTTTTACTTCTGGGTTCATATTTTTATTTATACAATTTAATTATTCTAGTATATTGAGCTACTTTACTCGAACAAGCTTCCCTTTCATCTTAACTATATTTTTATAATCCCACTGTATGAGTTTACTTTTTTTAAGCCATCTCTTTAAATATTTTTCATTTACCTCATTTACATTGTTGTAAATAATCCGCGCGTCTTTAAACCTTCCCTTACTTGGAACAAGTAAAGGTTCATCAAAATCCCTTCCACTCCAAAACATAAGACTAATCCCCGCTTTGAGTTTTGAATAGCCCACTATTGGGTTACCCTCCAAAAACCAAACCGCTGTCCTGTGCCATACTTTATTTTCTGCCTTTGGTAATCCAGCATCTATTTCTTTTGCCAAAAGGTTACATATCTTTTTATCTGACACAGACATCTTTTCGTTGTACTCTCTAATTTCAGTATTCATAATTTTATATAGATTAACTATTCTCTACGTGCTTTTTAAAATTGTTCATGAATGCCTGCCAACCAGATCTCTGCAACTCCTCAGAGTTTTCATTTTCCATTTCAAATTCTTCTACAACTTTTACAGAACCATCTCCGATCTTTTGGAAATCAACAGAAACTGTTCTTCCGTCATCCAATGTAAACTCTATTTTTTCCATAGGAACTACATTTGTATATACACCAGTGAAATCAAAGCCGGATGACCCGTCCTTTGCTGACAATCGTGTTAGAAACCTTCCTCCTGTTTTTAAATCATTTTCTGCGTGTGGCGCTTCCCAAGTTTCATCGGCAAAAGCCCACTTTGTAATATGTTCTGGACTAGTCCAGAATTCCCACACTTTTTCCATACCAGCGTTAATCACCGCCTCAACTGTTATTTTTTTCATATAGACCATATTGTACCAAAAATCGGCTTGGATATTAAATAGAATAAAGTCTATAATAAATACCGATGAATACTTTTTTTAATAAGTTTGGTTTTGTTACTTGGCAACTTCCTGGAATATTTCTTCTTACAATAGCTTTCTGGCTAAACGGGATTCGTATAGTAAAAATAATGAACTACTATTCATTCTGGGGAGGCGTTGGAAGTATTATTATTTACGTACTCAGTTTCCCTGTCGCTTTTCTTGCAATAAAAGCTGTAAGCAAAATTTTGAAACTAACAGAGAAACAAGTGTATCCAGCTATCATTTTAATAGTATCGCTGGTTGGACTACTACATGGAGTAGCTCTTACATATAAACCAGAAATGTACCGAGCCACTGGTGAGTCGCTTATATTTGCGACTGCATGGATTATTTGGTTCTGTGGCGCAACCATACTCACATTGTTTTACATTCAACAAAAAGATTCTCCCTCAGAGAAAATTAATCAAAGTTAAAAACGGCGCCGGGGTGTAAACCCTGACGCCGTTCCGGCTTGGTGCGAACTGGACTAAATCTTCCAGATCGCGTGCTCGTAGCCGTTGTTGGCGGGAACGACCTTGGTCGCTTCCACACCGTGGCCCGTGCTGGGCTGGCCGAAGTTCTTGTCCATGTAGGACAGGATGCCGACGACCAGCACACACACAACCACAAACAGAACGTTATCTCGCAATACCTGTCTCCTTGAAAGACGTTTGTAGTATTATAGCACATAATACTACTTTGTCAACTTTTCACTATGAATATCCTCTGGCTAATTATTCCCCCAGCCTCTTCCACTTCCGCCTGAACCATTTTCTTTCGGTGACGCTATTATACTTTCATACTCCTGTTCTGTTATGTATTCTGGCTTATATGTAACTCCTCGTGACTTCAACTGAGAAACAAAAGACCTCAAGTGGTTTCTAGATCCTCGCATCAAATTTTCATATACCAGTTTTATATCCTCGTTGTCTGTTTTAGAAATATTATTTTGTAAGTCCATTATGTCCAGGTCTTCAATAAACGCACCAACAGACAGCGCTTCTTCTACAGAAACTTCTCCTCGTTTTACTAGATCATCAAAAAGTTTTTTCAATTCTGCATTTACAAACACTCCCACCGTATCGTTAGTTACCGGATCTTTAATATTGTATTTCACAAGTATCGCTCGCACAGCTTCGGTGTGAGTTTGTTCACTTTGTGAAATGTTTGAAAATATTGGCACTCCCCACTTTTCAAATAATGTTATGTACACATCTCGCGCCAGCTTCTCCTCCTCTCGCATATATAGTAGCCCTTGTTTTTCATCTTCTGATATAGCTTGTGTAGGCAGAGCACTTACTCCAGGTCTTACTGACAAGAAATCCGAAGGCAACGGCACACTATCCGATGCCTGGTCCACATCAGCACTATTTTGCTTAGTAAACACATACGCTGAGGTTAATAAAACCACAAGAATTATGATAATTTTGGTTGTTGTTTTCATACCTACATTATACCACTTATAGGAAAAGTAAGTCGCGGTCGAGATCATCGGAGTCTGTGCCAAGAGTTTTAGTTTTTATTGCTTTGTCGGTGCTACCTAGATGCACCACACCTTTGCCGAACTTTTTTTCTAGATTGTCTATCTGTTTGTGTATGGTTTCAAACTTCGTGGTTTTTTCTATTGTGCCAAACAAGTCCCCTTGTTTTACATCTTCTGGTTCAAGCTCGTGCAAAGTGACTCCGGTGGTGCGATACAGCACACCCGCACGCCAAAGTTTAGGCAAATGGAACTTCGCAATGCTGACCAGAGTTTCTGGTGCGTTTGAGGGTGTTGTCAGCGCAACTGTGTGTGAGAAATATTTGAAATCTTTTGTTTTCAAAAAGAAAGAAAACTTTTTTGGCACGAGGTTAAAGTAGCGAGCTTTGCGACAAGCTTCTTCTGTGTGTTTGGATATCTGCGACATGAGAAATGTCTTGTCGTTCGTATTGGGGTGAAACGAGCGAGTTTTCTGGACTGACGAGTAAGTTGTTTTTGGTTTTGGATCAACATTGTGGACACAGACACCGTTTAACTCCAGCCATATTTCTATATATGGTTTTGAAAAGTTGTCACGAACCCATGTCATATCTTTGCTGGCAAAATCCTGTGCTGTTTTTATTCCGCGGTGTACCAAGTTTTCTCCAGTACGAGGACCAATCCCCCAGATTTTATCTATTGCTGTTTGCGAAAGGAACTCTGAAATGTTTTCTTTTTCTATTATTGTTAGTCCATCTGGCTTTTTCCATTTGGATGCAACTTTTGCCAAAACTTTTGTGGGAGCGAGTCCAATAGAAACAGAAAGTCCAAGCTCCTCCGTCACTTCTTTTTTTATTCTCTCGGCGATTTGTCTGTATGACATGTACAGCGGTTTATCGAGTCCAGTCAGATCTGCAAAACATTCATCTATGCTGTATTCCTCCACATCGTCGGCGTATCTGCGAACGATATCAAACATTTTTTCGGAATACATTACGTATGAGGCGTAGTCACCAGGCAAAACCAAAACTGTCGGGAAATTTTTCTTCACACGGAAAATAGGCATACCTCGTGTTATGCCGAGAGCTTTGGCTTCGTATGAAAGTGCAGAAACAATCCCACGCTCCTGCCCGGTCACAACTGGAAGTCCTTTTAGTTTCGGATTTTTCGCCACCTCGCATCCGACAAAAAAGGCATCCCCATCCATATGAAAAATTACCCTATTCCGTTTCACCCCTATATTATACAGTGAACTATAGTTCACTGATACAAGAGGTCCCCTGCCGAGAAGTTAAAACAATATTCCCCACCATTTAAAATACGACCAAACCCCGGCCCAAATTAAAATAACTGCCGTTAATACATATGCTATGAACCATTCTATTTTTGGAGGGATTTCAATGCCCATCTTTTCGCATAATTTAAATATTAAAAATCGAAGTGTCCAATGAGTGACACTTCCGATCATACTGTTTATCTGAGATATGACGCCTCGATTTTTACGACTCATAGCGAAAGATTACAGTAGGATAAGCCTATTGGTCAAATAATAGGTATAGGAGTAAAATTAGTGGCATATGAATGAAGAAATAAAAAGACTTGAAGATAAAATAGATGACCTATTTCAGAAGTTAACTAATAAGCAGAACTCTCAGTTTACAGAGCTTATTACTGAAATAAGAAGAGTTGGTGACATAGTTGAAAGTAAGAAAGAAGATTCATACGAAGAGGGTGTATTTGACGATCTCTATGATGAGGCTAAAGAAATTGTAATTGAAGAACAAAAAGCTTCATCGTCATATCTACAAAGAAAACTTGGAATTGGATACTCTAGAGCTGTTGCACTTATTGACGCACTAGAGAAAGAAGGAATTATCGGATCTAGTGATGGTGCAAAACCGAGAGAAGTCTTAGAGAAATCTACTGAACCTAAAGTCTTTACTGATACAAGTGATGATGATTTATATGAAGAAGCAAAAAAGATAACATTAGAAGCCGGTAAAGTTTCAACTTCTTATTTACAAAGAAAACTTGGTATTGGATATGCTCGTTCTGCTCGTCTAATGGATATGTTGGAAGAAAATGGAGTAATTGAACCTGGTAATGGAGCGGGTACAAGAAAGGTAATTGCTAGTTAAAAAACCCATCCATTTTTATTTTGAAACAATATCGTCATAATATCTTGTAACCTCTTCATCCATCAGTGAAGCAAAAAGATATGTTGTTTCAACTATGCTTTTATGGAGCATAAAACTCTCATTACTAAACTTATTCAAAGTCGCCTCAAGCTTAGATTTATGCTTTTGTAATTCATAAAGTGCTAACTCACCAAATGGGCCACCATGTACGCTTGATGACATATTCGTATACTCAATTAGTCTTTCTAACAGATATTCTTCTTTATATCTTTTTATAATTTCACTGCCTTTTTCGTTATTATTGTTTATTAAATAATGAAAAATTTCTTTGATATCAAATTTTTTAGCAACATCCCCCAATGCCTTATTGTGTTCACCTTTAGTATTCCACTCTGTTTTTTCTGGATAAACTAATTTATTGTAATTAATAATTTTTTGAAAAGATTTCAAATCTTCATAACCTTTAAGAGATTTGTAATATGCCTCACCGATAGAATCATCATTATCGTTCAAAGCTTTCGCAAAAATATATAGATGCTTAAAACTATGCTCAATAAGAGATCGAAACAAAATTGAAGCAGAATATGCGTCTCCATTTTTACAAGAAAGTAGAATTGAATTTGTTAAATAACCACTTTTTGGTATAAAAGATACAAGTGCCTTTCCTGAATATTTAAATTTAGTCTTTTGTAAAGATTCTATAATGAAGGGGAGTGATTCTTGAATTTTTTTAGATAAAACTTCATTCAATACTAAATTATTATCGATATCATTCATATGTTCTTAAAATTTTTCCTATAAAACAATATCTACGAATCTTACTATTTTATTTTTCTCCCAATCCATAATTTTGACATACTTTCCATTGTGTTTATCTGGTCGATTAAATTTACAACCTTCACACTCATGTTCTTCAACAATAGCTGGTATTTCCCCGAACAGTGTAAGTTTACTTGGAGTAACCGTATTTTCGTGATGACAGCTCATAGGAACTACATACTTAAGTCCATCCATTTGAAAAATATTCCAGCTTATAATTTCAGCAAACTCCTTTTGAATTGAAATTGATGGAGGTATTTTAAACTTTGCCTCATGATAATCTATAAGAGTGTAGAGTAAATTTTCACGTGCAAGTAGTACATTATCCCCTTGCCATTCATATCCATAACTTGCTTTGAATGCTTCTTTTGCCCAAAAAATCCAATCATCCTTATCTTTGCAATATTTAGATACGACTTTTAATTTTTTATCTAAAAAACCCACTCGATTATCTAATTTTATTATTCTGTCAGTATTTGCAGTTGGATTGTATCTAGTTACAATAAATGGAGCCTCTCCGCATGTAATTTCTAGTTTGAGCTCATGAACATAATTTTGCCAATTCTTTTTATCCACCCTTTTCCCATGTAAATCCATAACCTTATTTATCCGGTCAATAATCTTGAGCGGAGTAAAAACCTCAGCCTTATCTTTTGTACGTTTACGTTGTTCCACTATATTCTTAGCGGCACGCGGCTGAATAAGCATTCCGTATTTGCCAGTTACAAATTCTGACAAAATGTGATTTTTAGGCAAAAATTTATTGCCACGATCTTCATAAGAATCGGTTGCCCAAATGATATTCTTCTTAGTTGTACGATCAATTAGTAAAATGCTCAGCAAATCACCTGTTCTGCGCAGATAACTTTCTATAATATCAATATTTGGCAGGAGTACATTCATAACTTAAGCCATAGGTTTTACATTCTTATCAATAAATTCAATTTCATTTTTATCTAGATTATATTTCTTATACAACTGCTTATCTATTTCAGGAATAGATTTAGACCAATCAATATCCGATTTTTTTGTAAAATCTTGAATTGGTACTTTTAACCAGGTTCTGGGTGAATTATCTTGTGTAATTTTAAGCACACCCAACATAATCCTTGAGAACTTTGTTTTAATATACTTCTGTAAATTCTCGGCTTCTTTTTTATTATTAAACGCGCCCATACTTAAAAAGGTTTGGGTATGTCCGACATTTTCACCCTCAATAGTTGAAGTTCCTAAAGTTCCGAAATCACCACTACCATTTGATTTTGGTATTAAAACTTTAAATTTATCTAAGTTTAGGTGTTTTTCTAGATATTTTCGAGAGACCCACTTATAGACACGTTTACCATTAATTAATCCAAGAATTTTTGCGTCACTATCAGAATTTGAATCATCCCTAAATATATTGATTTGTTCGAATATAGAAGTGGTTAAACGTTTTTCCTTACCACCACTTCCAATTATTTTTTTAAAATGAGGATGCTCTTTATATAAAACCCCAAGATTAAATTTATTCTGTAGATACATTATTTTATTCAATGACTCAAAATACTTATGATCTTCGACTTTTTCTCGTATTGTGTTAAGTTCTGGGTGGCTAGTAAAAGAACCTATTTCCCCAAAATCTTTGTTAGTATCACGGTAAGTTATTGCAATCCCCCCTTTAATGTCCGTGTTTGGAAAAACTTTGGATGATTGTTGCTCGTAAAAAATAACTTTAATATGTCTATCATTTAATATCTTATTATTCCATTCTTTTGGGGTTTTTCCTGCATTAAATAAAAAACGTGCTGGATGGATTAATGCTACCTTGTCAGACAATTTGTAAGATTCATCCATAAATAGATGGTAAATTGGCTTATCGCTAGTATCCTTAGTCTGTTCTTGATACGGTGGATTTCCTACTATGGCAGTAAATTTCATTTCTTTATTATTAAAATTAAATTTTTCTAATAATTCTACACTAATATTATAATCCTTATAGCTACCTTTATGCTGAAGTTTTTTTACCAAATCTTCAATATAAACAATATTTGTCTCAAAACTTTGATTATACCCTGCCAATGTTCTCCGAGTAATACTTTTGGCCATTGGACTCTTGCATAGCACATAAATATTTTCTTGTAACACTTTACTCCACAACTGTTTATATATTTTTTCCTCCGGTTTTTTATTCTTTTTGTCTTTTATCAGCTGTCTTGAATACACATTATAAGCCGCTAGTAATGGATACAGACCAGATTTTGAATTTATCTCAAGTATCTTTGTGTTGTCTTGTGACCAGATACTAGTATCGACACCATGACTACTTTTCCATTCGGGTTTTTCTCTAGACTTGTCCATTCCACCGCTAGCAAAATCGTGGCCGCCGAAAGCTTTGGTCATATGCATATTCACGACACTCCATGGGGTAAGAACTGTTTCTTTATCTGGGTTCTTAAATGTTTTAAATATTTCGGAGATAGCTTGTATTCTCTCTGTTGGTAATAGATCATCACAATCAAATGCCTTGGCACGGATACTGTGTGCTACACCCTTAAATACATCCTCGTCGTAATATTTTATGAACTCACCGAAACCTTTTTTAGTCAGTCCAGGTGGCATAAATTCTTGCCAGGACTCTTCGTCAACTAGGTCAATAAATTTTTGAAGCGTAATATTTTCTCGAATAGACACATCGGCACCATAGACTAACATTGGCATACGAATACTCACTGCGCGCAATATGCTAATGGCCGTTTTCTTTTGATCACGAACTTCTTTTAGTTTTTTTAATACTTCTTTTTGTTCTTCGGTTAAATCTTGTTTTTTCTTCCGCTCGACTTCTTCAGCTTTTTGAATTTTGAGGTCATCCATACCAAGTTCATTAACCTTGATTTCATTCACTTTTTCAGTTGAGGATTTACCAACGATAGCTTTAAGTGCATTAAACCTGTCGATGTCCACTTTGTCGAGTTTCAACAATTCATCGTTATATAGCTTTGGATCGTCAAAGCCGTTTCGACTCACGCGTTCGATAATTGCTTTTTTAAGCTGACTAAGCATATTCTCAACATCATAAGGTTTCATTGATCCACCTTTCGCAGAAAGAATCGGACAGAAATTTAGAAACTCCCTCATCGCATCTTTCTGCTCAGGTGAATTTATTTTTCCTGATTTATGGCTAAGCTCCACAGCTTCAGCAATTAATTTTAGGGTCCGATCTGGTGCAAAATCAAACACATATCCTTGAGTCTTTAGTCTCCCATTTATTATTGCAGGGGTCTGACAGCGAAATGCTGTTTGCAAATATGTAGTAGCAGAGCTAGTGTCTGACATCATGAAAACTGCTGTCCATTCAGGAACAGAAGCTCCTGTTGTGAGACGTTGGCCTGTCAGTGTAATAGTATACTCATGATTTTTAATTGCTTTAGTTACACGGTCCTTTGCAACTTTATCCTCCTCATCATCGCGACTATCACCAGAAATATTTACAACACCAAATTCATTAGAACCAAAAACTTGGTGGCCTTTAAGTAGCTTTTCCATTGCCTCTATAACTTTTACACGATTTGGCAGCAGCCATAGCGAATGTTTATTGTAATTTCGATATTCTTCTGTCACATATGGAAACTTTGTTTGTAACTTATCATCCACTAGTAAATCTAAAAATTTTTTTACCATTGCCTCGTGAACAAATTCAGCTATATCATTTTCATCTTCATCCTTGCGTACTCGGAAAAATTCATGAAATTTAAAAGCACCATCAAGAGAGTCATGAAAATTTTCACCTATACTACCAATATGATTGGCGAATGTATCCACATCATAAGTAAATATACTTAATGCTGGAAGTCCCGCATATGGATTTGGTACACCAGGATTTTTTTCATCCCATGTAAGCTTTGCTTCTTGCTCCATAACATAATCCCATGTAAAAATATCCTCCTTTTCGTGCTTATGCAGAATATTGAATGGGGTCCCAGAAAGTTGAAGAGTAAACTTGGTTGGTATTTTTAAGAAAGTGGTATCGCCAAGGTTACTTTGAGTTCCTTCATGAGCCTCATCAATAATTAACATATCCCAACTGGTATCAAAAACTTCATCATTTTTATCAAATCCCTTAGCCTTAGATCCAGATGATTCATCTTCCACTACACGTTTCGACAAGCGTAAATCTTGCAATGAAGCAAAATATACAAAAGGTTTATTTCCTCTGCTAAGAGTTTTTATATGCTCTCCTACTGTTACAGAAGAAAAATCGTAATTTGCACCTGCTAATATTTTATTATAATCATCATACCAATCACTACTAACACTCGGACGGTGTGTGACGATAAGAACCTTTTTCATTTCATTCTCTTTTGCAACTTGCATAGCTGCGGAGGTTTTACCAAATCGCATCTTTGCATTCCAAAGAAAGTGTTTACGATTTTTCTTTATTGCTTGAGTAGTTTTATTTATAGCTTCAAGTTGATTTGGTCTAAATTGAAAATCAGAAATAACTGGAATTGCTTTCTCTTTTGTTGATAAAGCAATTCTATCTTCTTTTACAGCTTGAATTGCATTTTTTGCAATTTCTAAACTAATCTCAAACCATTCAGAATGTGAATTTTTAATATTTTCTGCCTTACGCTCAAAGCCAGAACGCTTAAGAACTTCATGTACGTCATAGTCTGAAAAATATTTACCATCGTTTGTGATCGCTATTTCAACATGTTCAAGAGTGTAAGGTATATCTGCAGTTTTTGTTTGTTGTTCTATACGCTTACGTGCAGCAGCATTTAACTCATCAAGTGTTGGGTTTTTAGAATTAATTGTTGCAGCACCAATTTTTAGTCTACCTTTATGCACTTCGCCCGGAATTGAATACACATAAATCAATCCAAAAGAAAAAGTTTCATGTATATTATTATTTAGAATAATTTCTTTAACATTTGTATTCATAATTATTTTCTCAAATTATCATCCAAGGTATTTCCAGCATCATCTTTCCAAGCTGTCCAACCATTAATTGGCCTCCCCGTGGTGGTTGCAGCTGCCGCAGATGGACTTTTAAATAAAATATCTTTTGTATAAACGTATGACATTTTATCACCTACTTCTACAAAGGTACCATCTTCCAGAAATCGTTTGCGAGCAGCTTGTGACCATCCCCAAAAAGCTTCCGTTTCTCTTATGCGAGCAGTAGATCCCTTTAATACATTAAGACTGCCATCTGCAAGTAGTTGGGCCTTTGCATCTGCCCCTTCTGCTTTCAGGAAATAAATTTTTTCATCAGTAATTGATTCGGCGACAGTTTCAAATACTTCATAACCAATTGCGCCAAGTATAAATTGCATATTCTCAAAATACTGCTCAACTGTGACTTTTTCAAATTCTGATAGAGTATTTTCTTGTGGTTGAACTTTATTCTGCACAAGCATTCGGTTTGCGTCGTGAGCAGTTGTTGTAGTTTTGTATTCTAGATATTTAACAAATGCTCTATTTAATCCACCTGTAAAAACAACCGCAATGTTCCAAAAATCTTTATTTGAATCATGGTTAGAAATCCTACTATAAAAATTTTCAGATTCACCGATATAAACAAGCTCATCTGAAGAACTCTCGTCTATTCCAAATAATAAATAGAGTCCTGGCTTATTTACCTCAGGGCGATCTTTTAATTCCTTTAAACTTTGACGAGGCACTACAAAACACTTGCCTGACCAACCTGCAAGATCAATTATTTTCATTCCATTTGGATTTCCTTCAGGAACGAGCATTTGTAAGGCCTTAGATTTCATATTGTTCCAAAACTGTACCACTTTTATCCCCAGCAATCCAGTTAGTGAAAATCTACTCAACCGGACAAGCATTCCCGCCAATTGCGGTTTAAAACCAAAATTATTTAATATCCACCTGAACCTCATTCCGAAGCATAAAAGGCAAGGTCCAAGGAGGGTTGAATCTAGCAATGTTTACCGCGCCCACTGGCACTACACCATCTCGTTTGAGTGATGCCAAAAGTGACTCTTCGTTCTTGCGAAGTCTTGTTTCATTTACTACCCAAGTAAACCTCCTTACTGCGACTTTTCTAGATGGAACCTGTATAAGTGACACGCGAGAGTCGTTTGGTATTGGCAGGGCATCCATAGTGTATTCACTTGGCAAAACAAATGATACTTTATATGAACCCTTCTCCGCCTGCTCAGTATTCACCGGAACTGTCATCGCTATTTTTTCAGAATTTGTTTTTTCTGTATTTACTGGAGCCGTCATTGCTATCTTATCTTTCTTTTTGTTGTCTCCAAAAATGTATCCGGCAACTATTGGGAAGCCTTTCCTTACCGCATCATCTCTGTCTACCGCACCAGAAATAACTGTTTCAGCAAGTATGTATGAGTTGTACTGCCGTATCTCGTATCCATCTGCCTTACTCACCACAGAGTACTTTGGCTCTTCAATATTTCTAACAGAAAGCCAACTATATAGAAACCAAATAAGGAGCACTAAACCCAAAGTAATTAAAATATACATTGTTTTATTATTCATACCTACATTCTAGCATTTTTGAATAGGTTTTATCTGAAACTATTTCTCGGTCTTGTATTTCTTTTTCATATCTACAAGTGATTTCTTTATTACAATTTTCAAAACCTTTAGGTCAATATCTTCAACGCTCTTTATTGCAAGACAAGATATACCCGACAGCTTGTACTTACCTATTTTCTCAATATCTTTTTTATATGCTTTCCAGCTCATCATGTTGTAGAGAGTGAAACCGGTACTAGATACAGCAAAACCAGTAACAAGGTGTACGTGTTCCCCGCCCTTGCTGTCGAAATAGTGATATTTCCCGAAACCAAAAATCTTATTCCACATTACACACTCAGAACCAGTCGCTTTTGTATATAAATCTACTAGCTGTAGCGCTTCTTTCTGTAGTTTAGGATTGCCCTTGAAATTTTTCTCTAGAAAACTTTTTGGTGTTAATTTTGTTGGCTGTGTCTTGTTTGTGTATGTCATATTTATTTTAAACAATATTAAAATTAAAATGGTTTACCGCCACTTCCTCTCCTCCAATTTTTCTATAAAACTCAACTGCTCCAACATCTTCTGACTCTGCTTCAACAAAAATAGTTTTTACCCCTCTACTTTTTGCCTCCTCTTTTAATTGTTCAATAAGTTCTTTCCCAATTCCTTTTTGCTGATTCTCTGGATGAACTGCAATGTCATAGATGTAAAACTCTTTTGCTCCATGTATCGGCGACATTTCCATCGCCACTAAACCACCGACGATTTTTTCTTCTTGTTCAGCACCGAGCACTAGAGTTGTGCCACTTTCTAACATTTTTGAAAGATACTCGTCAGTCACTTCGTATTCTGTTTCAAAAGCTACAGAAAAGACTGAGATGAGTTTGCGTAACTGTTCAACACTATTTATTTTCACTATTGAAATGTTACTCATATAAATATTATACCAAAGTATACGTGACAGCCCCGCGCACGTGTGTGGCGGGGCTGAGTGATGGTCGGACTTGGCTATGCGAGCCGGGGACTGATCATGTCGAAGTGCAGGCAGGCGACTTTTCTGTCACCGCCGACATACACGTAGACATAACGCCCAATGCGCCGCGTAGCAACTCCGTTCTTTGTTCGGCGCATGAGAACTTGCGAGAGATGGTCTAGCGAGTCCTGCGGTATCTTTGCGGACCACAGACCAATGAAGTTCATATCCGGAACTGTCTGAACCGAAGCTGGCTCCTGCATGCTTGTCCTTTCTTATTTGTACGGTTTCGTTTTTCAGTCTACAAAAAAGTTAAGAGGCTGTCTATTAAAATGCGAAACGGCTCCACGTATGCGTACGTGGAGCCGAGTCGAGCGTTTGCTCGATTAGTTGTTTTCGGTCGCGCGGTAGATTGAGATACCTTCGCTTTCGTGATCGGGGAGAAATTCGACGATCAAATCCATCACGAACTCGACTTCGCCGGTTGTGAGGATGGTCGGGTACTTGTTGACGTACTGCCAGTCGACTGACTCGCCACTGATCGCACACACTGCCTGTACGAACCTTTCGACATCCTCCGTGAGTGCATCTCGGAGCTGGCAGACGATCACACCTTCCCTGTCGATATCGGGATCACACGCCTGCACTTCCATGTCCGCAACGGCCATTTTACTATCCTTTCAGGGATAATATTCCCGATGAGAGTCTACAATAGAACGCACACCTTGTCTATTGAGAATTTAACCTAGAGATTATTTTTTAAAGTGGTAGCTCTTTCAATAATCTTTTCACCGATAACTCCCCAATCAAAATATTTTTTATGATCTTTTGGATTTATTAATTTCATTTCAGTTATAGTTCCAGCTGGATCAGAAACAAATGTCCCATATGGTCGGGCGGTGCAAGCATAGCGCAACTGATAAATATAAGAACTGTCACGAGTATCTATACATTTTTGGTATCCTACAGGTGCAAAATTCAGAACTTCCATATTTGATTCTTCTTTTATTTCTCTCTTAAGAGTTTGTTCAAATGTTTCACCTTTTTCAATACTGCCACCAACAAGGCCCCAAGTATTTTTATTTCCATGATATACAATAACTATCTCCTCTCCATAAAAACACGCAGCATAAGTTTGTCTGCATAAGTCGTAGTCTAAATGTTCAAATGAATCAGTCTCAAAGTATTCAAAAATATATTTAACTCCAGAATGTCCGATATATTCATTTGTGGCAAGTGGTTTTAATTCCATAATAAAATTATAACAAATTATTCTTTCTGCGGATGGTACAGGACTTAAACCTTATAAACAAAGCGGAGAGTAGGAGATTTGAACTCCTGAGGGAATTTCTTCCCTACCCGCTTTCCAAGCGAGCGCACTAGACCGCTATGCGAACTCTCCGCTTTATTTATAAACTTTCCAACGTAGGTCACGAATAATTTTTTGCTAAAAATTTTCTTGACCACACCTCGCACCGACGTGCTCCGGTTTTGAAATGTCCCTAACCCACATTTCAACACCAGACCGCTATGCGAACCATCCAAAATAATATTCTATATTAAAAACGAGGAGGTGACGAACGTGTCACCTCCTCTACTCATCCGCCGCACAAACGACAACTACGTCCGAGAGCAGACGATAGTTGTGGTCCTGCTCGACCCAGGCGTGCATGTTGCGACCGTGGAGGAACTGCGGGAGCCAGAACTTGTCTCCCGGCAAAAGGTTCAGTCGTGGAATGCTGTGTACGCGATGGAAACCAGGACTACGCATTTCCTCTGTTGAACGGATCTCCCCGTACCAGAACTGTGTGACGTAAACATACACGTCGCAATTGACCACACGGCCGTCTTCTTTGTGGTTTGCGAAATGCACCACACCAACACAGTTGAACACATCCTGCTCGACTGCTTCGTCGGGAATAGTTGCGCCTCCAGTTTCTTCCTTGAACTCGCGCATGGCACACTCGTGGATTGACTCACCAGGCTCTACTCCACCTCCCCACCCGTTGAGATACCCCACCCCGATGCCACGCATTTTCGTTGCGAGCATCAGGTTGTTACCACGACGCGGAAACACGAGAGTCGCTACAAGCGGTGGATCACCATTTGCCTGCATAGGCACCCTTTCCTTTCTTTTGAAAATACTATACTTATTTACAACTTTTTCAAGAACTATTTAGTATTTAAATTTTCTCTAACGTTCTTAATATTTCTAATGTTTAATCTAAAAAAATAAATTAAAACTAAACTGTACAGACTAAAAAATAAGCCTTTATACCCAAACCCTAATAAGCTAGAAATTAAATAGATCCAGGCAATTACCCATAAACAAATATTTAAAAAAATCATTAAACGATACATCCACCTCCATTCAAATAAAACTCCTAGTATAATAGGCAAAATTAAAATAAAAATTGCAATAACTGTGGAAAAATATATTGAATCTAAATTAGTATCACTAATTAAAAATAATATAAATGGTGAAAGTACTGCTATAGTGGTCCAATATTTTGAATTTTTATCTTTAATCATAGTATTTATTTAATAAATATTCTAATCTAACTAGTCAATTAAGTCACTGAGATCCGGAGAAAAATATTTTGGACCTTTTAAAACTTTGCCATCTTCTCTAAAAATAGGTTTTCCATCCTCACCCAGCTTACTCATATTTGACTCACAAACTCGCACAAAAGCTTCACCCAACTTTGCTAGGGGTTTTAGCGCTACAGATGTTCCTGAAAGCACAAGCTGAACGTCAGCCATTTCTTTGAGAATATTTAGATACAACTCCTGTGGAACTTCTTCTCCTTTTTCCAAGTGTAGAATCGCTTCGTCTATGTCAGAAAAAAGTTCTTTTACTTCTTCACCAATTAAAGTCTTTCTGAGTTGCAAAATTTTCACTGTAGGGTCTTCGTTCACATCCAAACCAAAAGCTTCATGAAATTCTTTTATATATTCTTCTCGAGTTTTATTTTCTTTCATTTTATTTTATTTCTGAATAAGTAGTAACTTTATTCCTCCCTGTTTCTTTTGCACTGTATAAGGCCTCATCCGCATGTCTTACCATATCTTCAAAGGTTTTACCCTCTTCAAACTCTGCTACACCAATACTGATGGTGATTTTAAGTTCGCTTGGATTTTCAAAAACCATTTGCTCTACCTCGCCACGGATCTGCTCTGCCTTCTTTTTCGCCTGCTCTTCGTTAGCACCAAGCAAAATCGCCACAAACTCCTCACCGCCCCATCTTGCAACTATGTCGCCAACTCGCAGATCTTTTTTAAGAGTGTCTGCAACTTTTTGCAAAACCGAGTCTCCCACTGAATGACCATATGTATCGTTTATTTTTTTGAAATGATCTATATCAAAAAATAGAAAAGAAATATCGTTGAAACCAGCCCACTCTCTTCTGTGGTTTTCTTTTATTTTTTGTGTGTTACCTAAATAACCTTTTGATTTCTCTTCAAAGTATCCTCTGTTTTTTAGAGATGTTAGTTTGTCATGCGACAAATTGTGTTCGAGTTCTCGAACTTTCTCCTCTAATTCTAGAGCTTTCTTTAGTAATTCTTCGTGTGTTAAATCTTTCATACTAGGATTCTAACATATGTGCAGAGTGTGAATGGTCAGACCCTTGCACACCCTATAGAAACTTTCATAATTTGGATGAGATACGATGTTGAGTAATTGAAAATACGAGAAGCCTTACAAGTAGTAAGGTGACGAGAATTTTTAATTACAAAACAAGTAGATCGCCAAATTTGGAAGTTTCACTACCAAGATCCAGACGATCCTCCTCCTCCGGAACTACCCCCACCAAATCCACCAAACCCTCCCCCTCCGGAGCCACCTCTTCCTCCACCACTCATCCACCAAGGGTTCACGCCGTTTGCGCGTGCATTTGTGTATGACTTTGAAACAAGATAGTCAAACAACAGCCCAAGAAGCACGAGAACAATGACCATTGGAACAGCGATGATAAATGAGGCGACAAAAAAGTTCCACAAAATAATTCCGAGTACGCCCCCAACAACTCCTCCTCCCCACCATGATTTTGATCTAGAAAGTAGTGACAGAATTATTTGGAAGAAGATAATAAATATCCAAAAAATAAATTCAAAGTTAAAACCCGAACTACTTTTTTCTGAATAGTTTTCTGGAACAATATTGTTTCCACCAAGCGCCTCTATCATTTTATCCACCGCCCCGTTTATTCCCAAGTTATAGTCCCCCACTCGAAACGCCGGAGTGACAATGTCTCTCTGTATATATGAAGTACCAATATCAGTAAGATCCCCCTCGACACCATAGCCAGTGTGAATACGAGTTTTTCGGTCAGTCAGAGAAACAAGAAAAAGCACCCCGTTGTTTTTGTCTGCTTTTCCTATGCCCCATTTTGTAAAAATTTCTTGTGCAACGTTTTCTACCGTATCTCCATCTAGTGAGTTTATGGTCACAACCGCGATTTCATTTGTGCTGTTTTTCTCAAAGCTCTGAAGTTTATTCTCCAATGCAGTTACCTGCTCTGCCGTAAGTATTCCAGCGTAGTCCTGTACAAAACCAGTCGGCTTTTCTGGCACAGTAAAAGCAAAAGTAACAATTGGAATAACAAAAGCAAATATGGTTAGAAATATTTTTGAAGAAAAACGCATAGTTTTTTCTGTTTTAAAGTACAGGAGACTCTGCAGTCACACTTTTCAAGTTAACCCAAACTACTACAAGAAGAATAAGTGTCGGCACTAGCATAGGCATTGGCATTCCCAAAAAGAAGAACAGAACTGACAGAAGTGTTGGCAAAGTAACAGCGTACATAGAAACACTGTATGACTTTTTGTAACTTAGGTTTACTTTTTTCAATTTTGAAAGAAGCATAACTAGCAGTGCTGCAACAAGTAGATAAACTAATTTGAACATGTATGCAACAAGAACTCCCACCAAGATAAGTAGTGGTACCGCGCCAGAAAGCACTCTTGAAATTGAATCTGTTTTTAAGAACCATCTTGTTAAGTTTTCATAGTTCACAGTAAAGTCTGGAATATCTTTAAGTGGAGTAATATTTACTCTGCCATCACTACCCTCCACAACAAAACTATCTTTAGTTAAAAGTATAATTGTTTTATAACTTCTGAATTTTTCTAAGTTAAAATCATTTTTGGTGTCGATAACCAAAACATTATCAAAATCCTCTACTTCTTTATCCATCGCTTTCAGATTTGCAGGAGCAGGTACAAAGTAAGGTTCTGTAGCGTTTGTTGAAGCGATACCACCTTGAATTTTAACTTCTAGATCTTTCGGGTAGTTCTGCTCTATTTTATTTCTTGCATCAACTAGAAATTCCTTTATGTTTGGAACTACCATAAAAGAACTAGTTAGTGAAAAAACCAAAGCCAAAACTAAAGAAAGTTTCAGAAAATATTTGAATGGGCCTTTTTCTCTGCCTTCCACTACATCAGAATAAAACGCAGGATTATATACACTAGATTTAATTTTGTTTAAAAAACTCATTATATTGCACCTAAAGGTGAGTTAGTTAGTAAAATCTACTACAGGGTTAACTTGTGCTGCATCAGAAACCTCAAAGTATGCTCTCTCGTCTACTCCAAAAATCATAGCGACAAGAGATGATGGGAATACTTTTACACTTGTGTTAAAAACTTTTACCAAGTCATTGTATTTCATTCTTTCAACTGAAATTCTGTTTTCTGTTCCTTCTAGAGAAACGATAAGATCTCTGTAAGCTTGAGAAGACTGAAGTGTAGGGTAAGCCTCTGCGATAACAAGTAGTCTTCCTAGAGCACCTTCTACTTGTGATGCTGCCTGAGCTTTTTGGTCTGGAGTTGTTGCACCAGAGTATTTTGTTCTAGCATCAGCAATAGCAGTGAAAACTGCTGTTTCCTGAGCTGCTACTCCTTTTACTGTGTTTACAATGTTTGGGATAAGGTCGAAGCGTCTTTGGTACTGGTTTTCTACTTGTGACCACTGTGCTGTGATAGATTCGTTACTTTTTACAAAGCCGTTTTTAATACCAACAGCCCAGAAAGCTAAAACTACCAAAACCGCCAAAACTACTAGCCATTTCATGTTTCTCTGTAAAAATCCTTTTTCTTGTGTTTGTTCCATATTTATAAGTTTATTTGTTAAGTTTTAATCCCTGGCATTATACCATATTTCCCCCAAAGGAAAATCCGTCACCACCATGGAGACGAATCCCCTTGTGTGACGGACGCTTTGAGTCAGAACTACCAGAACTCGAGAGGGCCTCCAAAATTCCTTCGTAGGACCCTTTTTAGTTTGACTCTTTCTGAATCTGACAGCAGTTTTACTTTAACTGCCATAACCCCCTTACTGGACCCTCTGAGCTGGTACTCTTTGCCGACCACTATGCCGGCGACGACTACAAAACTCCTCCGCCCGACCGAGACATGATGACCGACGATCGTTCCGTACTTGCGAGACTTGTATCGGTAAGTAAGACCGTGGGTCTCGGGCACATCAATCCAGTCTGAAGTGACTTCATCCCGGATAATGTACTCATCAAATCTCACCTGGGGCCTCTTTGGAATGGTTCTGGGCACTTTTATCACCTCCTTCCAAAAACAAAATAACACCGAATTACTTGTTCGTCAATTAACACAGGATGACAAGACCGGTTGCATTATTTCACAAATCTAGTACTATAGTATTCATTATGAGTATTGTTCAGAGTTTCCCGCAGTTAATACCGATAGTCCAGATAGTGCTATCTATACTACTTATAGGAGGAATCCTACTACAACAATCAGAATCTGGTTTGGGTAGTGCAATGGGTGGAGGAGATGGTTTTTCATCTGGTCATCATACAAAAAGAGGAGCTGAGAAGTTCATCTTTGTTTCTACTATAGTTGTTGCGGTACTATTCGTAGCCGTATCGTTCAGCCTCTTATTCTAATAAATTTTCCAAATCTAGCGCACTTCTTTGTCGCTTCAATTTTTTACTCCCGCACTGTACTAAATGTACAGCTTGGTCCTAAAAAATCTTGCTTCTCGAATTGCATCTAGATTTTAAAAATTCTTATTTATCTGAGTTGGCTAGTAGAAATACTCTAATTTATCATTAAATAATCAATTGTGAACAGAGAAAAATTTCAAGAACTATTACACAAAGAGTGGAATATTGGGGTTTTAGAAAAAATAATGAACGTAGTTAGGTCTTTCTCACTAACAGAGAAAACCTTATTCGTTATATTTTCTATCATTTTTATAGGAAGCGGTCTGTCTATGCTTTATAAAGTTAACAGGTCTTTTCTTGTAGAAGTTCCTGACTACGGTGGATCTCTAACAGAAGGAGTGGTTGGCGCACCAAGATTTATCAACCCTCTTTTGGCAACTAGTGACACTGACAGAGACTTAACTACACTTATTTACTCTGGACTAATGAAAATCGACGATCAGGGAAAACTTATTCCAGACATAGCAGAGAGCTATACAGTCTCTGATGACGAACTAAATTATGTTTTTACTATCAAAGATAATGTGTACTTTCATGATGGAGAAAAACTTACAGTAGACGATGTAATTTACACAATTGAAAAAGCCCAAGACCCAGAACTTAAAAGCCCACGCGAGGCAAACTGGGTAGGTGTTAAAGTTGAAAGAATAGACGATAAAACTATAGCTTTCAATTTGAAACAAGCTTACGCACCTTTTTTACAAAACACTACGCTGGGTATTCTTCCTAGACACATTTGGAAAGATGCTAGTCTAGAAGAGTTCCCTTTTAGTCAGTACAATATAAAACCTGTCGGGACTGGACCGTACAAAATAGAATCGATTGCTTACAACGACAGTGGACTTCCAAAAGAATACCACCTACAGTCTTTCAATAAATATGCTCTTGGAAAACCATTTATAACAAACATAAACATCAAATCGTATTCAAACGAGAATGAAGTTATCAGCGCATACAAAAATGGTGATATAGAAAGTTTGCACAGCATCTCGCCAAAACAACTTCCAAATCTAAAAATAGAGAAAGACGAGATCTTACTTTCACCGCTACCAAGAATATTCGGACTATTTTTCAACCAAAACGTAGCAGGAGTTTTTGTTTATAAAGAAGTTAGACAGGCACTAGATATGGCGGCAGACAAAGACGCCATCATAGAAGAAGTTCTGGACGGATATGGAAAATCTATAAATAGCCCTGTTCCAACAAAAGACATAGAAACGAAAGTTGCAGTAGAAGATATCGCGTTAAGAGTTGAGAAGGCAAAAGAGCTTCTAACAAAAAATGGATGGAAACAAAACGCTGGAGGAATTTTTGAAAAGAAAGAAACAAAAGGAACTACACGACTTTCATTTTCGATTTCTACAGGAAATGCCCCAGAGTTAAAAGAAGCGGCCTATCTTTTACAGAAACAATGGCAACTTATCGGAGCAGATGTTGAGGTTAAAATATTTGAAATTGGAGACTTAAACCAAAATATAATTAAACCAAGAAAGTATGACGCCCTGTTGTTTGGAGTAATAGTCGGCAGAGATATGGATATATACCCTTTCTGGCATTCATCTGGAAGAGTTAGCCCAGGACTCAACATTGCAATGTATGCAAACGTAAAAGCAGATAGACTACTAGAGAACATAAGAAAGACGAGTGACGAAGCGGAGAAACAGACATACATAGACAGTTTCAATGCTGAAATTAAAAATGATATGCCTGCCGTGTTTACATACTCACCTTATTTCATCTATATAGTCCCGAAAAAAGTTCAGAATGTTAACCTTGGACTACTTACCAATCCAGGTGAAAGGTTTGTGGATGTAAACAAGTGGTATATAGAAACAAATGATGTTTGGGAAATATTTAAAAAAAATTAATAATAAATAACAGTAAAGAAAATGGAAAAAAACGAAAAAACGACAGACTTAGATAGAAGTATAGAAAAAGTGACGGCTGGAACATCTAGCACGCCTGCTCCACGAGCACACGGAGCATCTCCAAAACCAAGATCATTTGGAAAGAGATCTTTTGGTAGAAGAGATACACCTACTGTACGAGGTACAGCAAGAAAGGTGGAAGATATTATCCCCCCACTTGAAGGAAACAACATCCGAATCATACCGCTAGGAGGAGTAGAAGAAATCGGCAGAAACATGACAATGATCGAATACAAGGGAGATATCATCGTGATTGATATTGGTTTTCAATTCAAAGACGAAGATACGCCTGGTATCGACTATATTTTGCCAAACACAAAATACCTTGAAGACAACAAAGAAAGAATCAAAGCTGTTTTCATCACACACGGACACTTGGACCACATTGGAGGTATTCCTTTCGTTATCGATAGAATTGGTTACCCAAAAATCTACACGAGACAGTTCGGAGCGATAATGGTTCAAAAAAGACAAGATGAGTTCCCTCACCTTAAACCACTTGATATACAAGTTATTGAAGGAAACGAAACTATTACAGTAGGTTCACTGAAAGTAAAAACTTTCCCTATTTCTCACACAATCCCAGACTCAATGGGACTAGTTATAGAAACAGAGCAAGGAAACATTGTTTTTATCGAAGACGTGCGTGTAGACAATATGAACGGAGTTCCGACAGAAGAAGAAGTCGAGCAATACAAGAGATTTAAAGACATGAACGTTCTTCTGCTTACTATGGACTCTACTTCAATTGAAAAACCTGGCTTTTCACTTTCTGAAAACGTTGTGGTAGACAACATAGATAAGTTTATTAAAGACACAAAAAGTAGACTTATTATCGCGACTTTCGCTTCCCAAGTAGAAAGAATCATCGCTATCATAAAATCTGCAGAGAAATACGGCAAGAAACTTGTTATTGAGGGACGCTCAATGAAATCAAACATTGAAATCATCAAACAACTTAAGTTGGTGGAAGTAAGTAATATTATTCCTCTAGAGGATATCGAAAACTACCCTCCAGACAGAATCATTATGCTTGTTACTGGCGCACAAGGAGAAGAATTCGCAGCGCTTATGAGAATTGCAAACAAAACTCACAAGTATGTTCGCCTAAAACCAACAGACACAGTTCTACTTTCAGCATCAGTTATTCCAACAAACCACAAGTCAGTTGTGAACTTGAAAGATAACCTATACAGGTCTGGTGCAAAAATCGTTACTTATCTAGACTCAGATATTCACGCTTCTGGTCACGGAAACAGAGACGAGCTGAAGTGGATTCACCAACAGATTCCTTACAAGTTCTTTATGCCTGTTCACGGACAACACTACATGTTGTGCCAACACGCAGAACTTTCTTACTCACTTGGCCACGCAAAAGAAGATATCGTTATCCCAGACAACGGTTCTATTGTTGAGATTTATGACAACGGTGCAAAGATCAGAATACTAAAAGAAAAAGTACCAGCAAGCTTGGTTCTAGTTGATGGTTTTGCAGTTGGAAACATACAGGAAATGGTTATCCGTGACAGAAAAATGCTGGCACAAGATGGAATCTTCCTTATCGTTGTAAGTCTAAACACGAAAACAGGAAAGCTTAAAAAGTCCCCTGACATTATTTCTAGAGGTTTCGTTTACTTGCGAGAGTCACAAGACCTACTAAACCACACAAGAATGATAATCAAAAAGACAGTGGAAGATACAACAAAAGGTATGAACCCTATCGACTTTGACCTTATCAAGGGTGCGCTAGTAGATGATGTTGGAAGATACTTGTTCCAGCAAACAGCTAAAAAACCTATTGTGATTCCAGTAATACTTGGAGTTTAAAAATAAAAATGTTTACTGAAAAATCTCCGAAAGGAGATTTTTCCTTTAACTATGAAGAAAAGTTTATTATAATGTATACAGTATGGACAGAGTTCTACTTCCTTTTAAACAAAACAAACTCCTCAACACTCTTTTTCTTTCAAACATTTTTGTTTCTTTTCACTATGCATTGGTTATTTATCTAAACTCCTCATTTTTGAGTAACTATTTTGAAGACTCTCAGATATCTACACTGTATATTATTGGTTCTATACTAAATGTTGTAATACTTCTTAACGCCTCAAAAATTCTAGAAAAGGTAAGCAACTACAAATTTTCACTTTACACGATTGGAATAGAGTTTACAGCCATACTTTGTTTAGCTTTTACAAACAGCCCCTTTCTTATAGCACTCAGTTTTATTACCCACCTTTCTGCAATATCGACTCTACTTTTCAACCTAGATGTTTTCGTTGAAAGTGTTTCAGATGACGAATCTTTAACTGGAAGCATACGTGGAACATACCTCACCATAACAAACATCATGATTGTTCTCGCTCCGCTTTCGATTTCCTTCCTTTTGGCAAACGGAAACTATTCTTCGGTTTACATTCTTTCAGCTTTACTTTTAATACCTCTCTACCTGATAGTTAGAAAGTTTAAACATGTAAACGAGGCAAAGATGCACCATATTGAAATACAAAAGACAGTTGGTGAATATATAAAAGATAGTAACTTATACAATGTATTTGTATCCCATACCCTACTCCAACTTTTTTATGGTTTTATGGTTATTTATACTCCACTATATTTAGAAAAGTATATTGGTTTTGCATGGTCTGAAATTGGAATCATATTCACCATAATGCTACTGCCATTTGTAATTTTTGAACTTCCTGTTGGAGAACTCGCTGATGACAAGTATGGAGAAAAAGAATTTATGACTATAGGTTTTGCGATTATGGGACTTTTTACTCTAGTGATAAGTTTTATAACTGTAAAAAACTTTTGGCTGTGGGCGATAATACTTTTTATTACTAGAATCGGAGCAAGTTTAGTGGAAGTTAGTACTGAAAGCTATTTCTTTAAAAAAGTTAACAAAAAAAGAACCGACGTTGTCAGTCTTTTTAGAATTAGTAGACCTCTAGCACTCGTTATTGCACCAGTTATTGCAACCGTAGCGTTCGGCTTCATTCCATTTAAGTATATTTTCATAATCGTAGGATCGATTATGATTATGGGGACACATTATTCGTTAGCCTTGCGAGACACTAAATAATGATTTCCTTCGGAATCTTTTTCTGAATCAATTGTAAGTTGAGCAAAATCTGGAAATTCAATAAGAATATCCTCGACAATATCTGTCTGTCCATCTTTTAGTGCAAGGTAATATGCTTCTCTAGCGGCACTTGTCGCCTCCTCTAATTTTCCCCCAGTCCTTAACAAATCCATGACTCTTAAATTGTGTACAATATTGGCACGAACAGTGTTCTCAGCTGTAACTGCTTTCATACTTTGAACAATCCACTCTTCCATTAACTCTGCTGACCGAGCATCTTCAAAACCGTAAGTTTCTATGTACTTTTGTACTGCAAGTTTATTTTTCTTAATTACATCTGGAGTTAATGCTTCAACTTTATTACTGCCATTAATTTCAATATGTTTTGCCAATATTGCATCAGCGACAGACTCAAGATCGGTTTTATCCGAAACTTGAACTCCAAGTGCTAACAATTCTTGTGCATATTTTACTGAGATATTTATACCTCTCTTAACTAAAATGCTATCTTTTTTTCCAGTAATAACACCAATCTCTTCAACGGTTAATTCCAAGTTACTCAAAGACTCAGCTTTATCTAGCTTAGTTTCTTCAGGTTTCTTCTCCTCTTCAGGCTCAGGTGGCAAAACTGGCGCTCCGAAATCTTCTATTCCCATTTTATTTTGTAGTTAGTACGTCCAGTAATTTCTTAAGTGATATTGAGGCAACATCTATAACAGAATCCCCGCCTCCGTAGTACATATATATGTAACTATTTCTAACTATAGCACCGCAAGGAAACACAACATAGTTTACCTGACCCTCTATCTCATAGGCCTCTCTAGGCTCAAAAATAGGGTCTGTGGTACGCGCTAGAACCTTTGTTGGGTCTTTCAAGTCTAGTAAAACAGCCCCTACTCTATAACGAGAACGTCCTGATACTCCGTGATACAAAAGTATCCAGCCTTTGCTTGTTTTAATTGGTGGAACAGACATCCCAACTTTTACAGAATCCCACATACCCTTACGAGCTTTTATAAGTGGAATGTTTTTAAAGTTATTTCTTTCTGGAAAAGCAGGTGTCGAACCATAGTCTACACAAACATAGTTGTGCACTCTGTGATACAAAAGATACTTCCCATTCACTCTCTCAGGATGCAAACATCCGTCCTTATCATCAACTCCATCTGCAGTAACCAGAACCGGCTTAGTCCATTTCCATTTTCTATTTTTTAAGTCACTTTCTTTTATACTAGACATAGCAACGGATGGAGGAGTTATGCCGTTATATGCTGTGTAGTAGATATATATTGTATTACCGATCTTTATCAACCTCGGATCTTCACAACCTGAGTTTCCGTTCGGGACGCCCTTTGCTTCAAAACCTTCACGTGGTACATAAGCTGGCTTGTCAGAAATATATGAAATATCCGTAGCGTTTACACTCTCTGCATAACCCACAACTGAAGTATTGTCGTTGCCCATAGCTCTATAAAAAATTCTTGCTGTTCCATCTACATCAATAGCAGCAGGATTGAAAATTGCTTTTTCCTCCCACGGAATATTTTTTCTTGGCTTCATTAAAGCACCCTCGCCAATACGATGAAAACCTATTTCTCTGTACGGATACTCCATAACATCTAGCAACTGATCTAGGTTTACTTTTGCCATAGCGATAGTTGTATCTGTGGCTCCATAGTAAATATGCAGATCCCCCCCTTTTATCATTGCGCCACTAGGGAAAATAGTATTCCCTATAGTACCGTTTATTTCATATGGCTCCTCTGGAACAACAAGAGCTCCACGTGTTTTACCTATAATTTTTTTAGGATCTTTAAGATCAAGCAGAAGCGCTTCAATAGCGAAAACTCTATCATGCGACTTGTGGTTTTGAATTCTGCATGTAACCAATAGCCAACCTCTCTCTGTTTTTATAGGACAACTACCGATTTCAATTCTGTCTATATCATCACCGTGTATAAAAATATGTTTATCCAGCTTGTCATACCATTTTTTCCAGTACTTTTCATCCCACATGTCTTCAATTTTTGAAAACTCTGCAATAGCAAGGTGAGTCGGTAGTCTGTCTGGGTTTACAGTAAGAAGCGCGACGTACTTGCCGTTTATTTTTTCAGGAAACAATGTCATCGCCTTAGCATTAAAAGGAGTTACTAGGTGCTTCTCAGAAACTTTCTTCATATCACGACTTATTGCAAGCCCCACCTTAATACCCTCAGGAATATTCAGTGGAAATGCAGAAATCGCTGTATAGAATATAAAATACTTTCCATCAATTTTTGTAACGCGAGGATCTTCACACCCATATCTTTCCCATGGATGCTCTGGAGAAATAAATACTTCTCTGTTTTTAAAATTCACACCATCCCTACTTTCTGCTTTGCCAATAACAGACATTGAAAATGTATTACCCTCAACACGCTCAGGAGTACACTGTGCTCGGTATACCATATGTATCTTATCTTTTATTTGAATCGGGTTACCATTGAATACAGCATAATTCTCCCAAGAATTTTCTTGATTTGGTGCCAGTATTGGATTTAGTTTTGATCTTTTTACTACGTACATATATTTATATTTTATCAGTAAACCAGAAAATTATATATGGTTTGTTCTTAGGATAAGGATAATCACCTAAATACCGAAGAAACGGCCATCTCCATTTACTTATACTTTTTGTTGGGTAAGTTACAAGCATGCGGGGATAGAACTTTCTTAGATCATTAAATGTATTGAATGTTTCAATTCTCTTAACAACTCTTTCAAATGCTGGGATAGGCCATTTTTTAAAACTAACTCCGGATCTCTTAAAAATTAGCGTGTCTCCAACCTTAATTTTACTATAATCAACATACTTTTCATTTACTAACCGAGTTTCGTATTGCTTTTTATTTAAATAAACTAGTTTATGAATCCACAGATCTGGTTTATAACTATGAATTGTATGAACTGTGCCGTCGTAAATAGGATATTTACGCATTAAATTCATATAATCATCATATTTTATTCTGAACTTATCCTTGTACTGTGGATTTTTAACCAACCAATTCGAAATATCAGTATACCCGCCATGAAATCCAAACTGATTATTCCATACTATAGTTCTCTCATTCCCTTCCCAAGAGAAAACAGATGCTACAGATTCAGGAGCAAATCGCATTCCATCTTTTTCTAAATATTCACGAGCATATCGAGAAATAAATATGTCTTCTGGATCAATCTTATTATTTATTATTGACCAATTCTCGCTTAGCCATTTAATAAGTCTTTTACTCCTCAGACTAAAACCACCATTTCCAACTCTTAAGTCACCAATGTGATACCAGCAAGCGCCAATGTAATCATAATTTAAAAAATCATCAGACCAAGCCTTGGGATTCAAAATAAAACCGTCATATTGAAAAACTAATGCATATTCAGTATCAATATACTTATCTAGTTCTTTTATCATGAAACTAGAATACTCGTCTCTATTTTTAATTTTTTTTATGTGTACTACTCTAGGATCAGTACTCGCAATTGAAGTCAGAATTTTTACCTCCGCGAACTTAATCTCTTTAGTGCATATATCTGCTGCAAGTAAAACCCTATCTAGATCAACACAATCAACTGCTACTAAAGTAACATTATCAAGTACTTTCATTATGCCTTTTTAAGCTGATAACTTTTTGCATTTCCAGTAACTAGATATTTCAAAAACTGTTTTAGAGGTGTCGTTGCAACACACACAACCTTATCTCCTCCCCCATAGTACACGTACAAGTCATCTCCACGAATAACTGTACCGGATGCATAAACCACACCAGGCTTGCCATCGTTTTCGTAATGCATATCTGGTGAAAGTATTGGATGCTCTGATCGATACAAAACTTTTGTTGGATCGTTTTCATCCAATATCATAGCGCCAAGTCTATACTTTCCAGTATCGTTTTTCTCTAATGCATGATAAAGAAGTAACCAGCCAAGTTCTGTTTTAACAGGTGGAGGTCCTGAACCTTTTAGCAAATGTGCCCAAGAATTTTTAGGACCTGGTTGTGGACCCTCAGGTCTTGGGCTGTGAATAATATCATCAAAAGTATCTAGATCATCAACATAGTCAACTAATACTTTTGGGTAAATACTGTGAAGCACAGCGAACTTTCCATTTATTTTTTCTGGGAATATCAGCCAGTTTTTGCTTCTATTTTTTGGTGATGAA
The DNA here is from genome assembly GCA_964608465.1 of uncultured Candidatus Saccharibacteria bacterium. Taxonomy (GTDB): domain Bacteria; phylum Patescibacteriota; class Minisyncoccia; order Phycocordibacterales; family DATDWN01; genus C7867-006. Next base: position 80,124 of record CAZSNI010000001.1, read on the forward strand.
ATAAGTTTTGGTTTTTTCCATGTCCATCTACCAGCCTTAAAATCTTCAACACTGATTGAGGTAAGTGCTATTCTCATTGAGTCCCAACCTTCAAATGCAGTGTAAACCATGTAAACTCTGTCCCCGATAATAACTGCTCGAGGATCTTCGGCTCCTCCCCAACCACCGCCAGAAGTGTAAATGTATGGGTTGTATGACAATGGACCCATTGCCTTACTTCCATCAGGCATTCCATAGCCCCTTGTAGGCTCATAAACAGGGTAGGGTGATCTGTTTCCAAACTCTTTACCATCCTTACTTTTAGCATAACCAATTCGAGATATACCGTCATTTCCAACCGCTCTATACAATAGATGTATAACACCCTCGTCGTCTTCCACAACAGCTGGGTTAAATGTACCATCGCTTTCCCACGCACTACCGACAATAGGAACAATAATTGGATTACCGTGGTATCTATCCATAATTTTAGGATGCTTTTTTGCATCTTCTGCTTCTCTGAAAATTGGAGGAATCTTGGAAACAATTAATGTTCCATCTTCTGTTAACCAGTACAGAACAAACGCCTTGGGCAAGACCGCAAAACCAACTGGTTCTATTGGTCTTGCGTAATCTTTTGAATCCACTACACCTTGCCACACAGGAACTCCTGCACGCCAGATTATTCGTCTTGGGTCATTTTTGTCTATAATAACTGCACCAATCTGAAGTAAGGTTTTAGTTTTAAACTCCACAGATGCATCGTACATAACCACAATACCTTCGTGTGTTTGCGTGCTTCCGATTACCTTCAAGTCCCCTGCGTCAAACTGACCGACACGTGACGTAAAAAGTAGTGATGCTTTTTCTTTCCAAACAGAAAGGGAGTGCGACGCTTGGTTCTTTATAAATAGACCATCACGATACATTTCAAATTTATCTTTTTGTTTATCGTACAAAACCGTAGCGTGCTTTGAATCAAATGCCTGACGTTCAGATTTCACTTCCCATTTATGTAAATCCTTTGATCTAGCTACTATTAGTTTATCTTTGGCATTTTTAATCTTTGTACTTCCCTTTCTAAAATACGTAAGTACAAAACCATTGGGAGTTTTTGAAATTGAGAAATTATAACAATCCTTAATCTTCTCAGGTTTTTTACTAATCGTTTTTACTGTTACTTTCTTAATATCTTTAACAAAATCTACACCATTATCACTCCATGATAAAAATAGTTCTGAGGCATTTTTTTTGGATCTACTAAGTAGAACGACTTCATCCGTAACACTAACCACAGCTAGAGGCTGACCATCTAGAATTTTTACTCTATTAATTTTTGAAGTACTTTTCTTCATTTTTTAAAAAACTAAAACGCTAGCAACTCCTAGCGTCCATAAACATCTTCGAGTCTAACTATATCCTCTTCGTCGAATTCTCCTTTTGATATCTCGAGTATAACAACATCATCATTTGGTGCAGAAATTCTGTGTTTGGTATTAACGGCAACAGTGAACTCGTCACCTTCTTTTGCATCAAATACTTCATCACCAATAACAATTTTTGGACTTCCAGATATTATTCTCCAAAACTCTTCTCTCTTTGAATGATACTGAAGACTTAACTGCTCCCCCTTGTTTACATTTAAAAGCTTAACCGTAGATACTTCATTATTCGTAAAACGGGCAAATGACCCCCACGGTCTTTTAGTGGTGATTGGTTCCATACAAAAATTATAGCATTTTTAAATATACTTTTAACGTAAATTCAAAATAAATGTTGATATCTTTCAGACTATTTTTTTAAATAGCGATGTAGTAGCTCAATAGTCTCGTCGGGGCCATCTGCCTGCACATAGTCTACCCCAGTTCTCTTTACAGGAGAGTCATTGCCCCCTTTAAATAAAGCATCACCTATAAAAATTATATCTTCAGTTTTAATTTTAAGAAGTTCTTCTATCTTCCCAATAGCATAGGCCTTATCAACCCCCTTTCTAGTTATATCAACTGATGTAGTCCCTCCAATACTTATCTCATATTGTGGTATTTTGGATTTCAAATGTTCAACAATTGATTTTCTCTTGGTTTGATCGTGATCCCATGCAACCTTAACTTCGATTGGAGCATTCTGACCCCTTCCAGAAAATGTTATCTGACTTCCGCGGTCTTCAATAAGCTCTCCGTATGGATCACTTACATCAATACCACACTCATTTATCGAACTATTCAAGGCATCAATTATTTCTCGCTTTTCCAAGTCGGTAAAATGTTCATCATAAAGCTGTTTCCATGAATCAGAAGCTTCATCGTACAAAAAACAAGTACTACCCATTGTTGGGAAAAGATATAGATCCTTCAGAAGTTCTTTAGGGCAATTGAAGCTCGAAAGAAACTGTTTTTGAAACTGGCTGTACGCACCCCCAGACACCACCACAAAATAATAGTTTGGTAATAACTTACAAATTACATCTGCCATTTCTGGTGTTAAAGATGTTTTACTTTTTGCTAATGTTCCATCTAAATCACAAACGATTGCTTTTTTTGATTCCATAAAATTATGTTAGGATTATAACATATGACGAAAAATATTATTAACTTTTTCGATAAACTTGAGGATAAAACCAGGTCAAAACTAAGCCGAATGCCTATTTTATACGCTTTTTTAGGCGGTATAGGTATTGTACTATTTTGGAGAGGTGTTTGGCACACAACTGACTTTTTGACTGAATACATCTTGGGAGAAGCAGAAATAAATCTATTTAATATAGTAGATGGACCACTATCTTTTGTACTTGGTACAGCGATTCTTTTGGTTACAGGAGTCTACGTATCTGCATTTATAGGAAACCGACTAATTATTACTGGACTTTCTGGGGAGAAGAAACTAGCTGAAAAAACGGAAGAGGAAATAAAATCAGAAGAAGACATGATAATAAGCATGAAAAAGACTCTAAATAAAGTAGAAAGTGAAATAGTAAAAATAGAAGAAGAAATCCAAAAACACCACTCTAAATAGTTCTTGCGACTATTCCTATTAGGAAAATTCCGATAAAGTTAAAAAATAGTGAAAGTGGTATAAAATGTTTTAATTTCATCCTAGAAAAACCTAACAGCCCGATTCCTAGTTCATCTGGCAAAGGAGAGGCTATAAGTAGACCACCCATAAGAAAAGTTAACCATCTGAAATACTTTAGTTTATATAAAGTATGAGTTCTTCTCCACAGGCTATTATGCCCCACCACTTCAAGTAGGTGCTCTGAAAGCTTATCCTTAATAAATTGGAAAATTACTATATCCCCTAAAACTGCCCCAATTGCTCCAAAAAAGGCGTTGTTTAGTATTGAACTCTCCCTTGCTATGTGACCAAGCGTTGCAATTGCCGGAGCTGTTGTAAAAACAGAGGTAAAAAACATCCCGGCAATAAAACTACCTATAGAATGTAGTTTCTGTGTAGTGAGCAGTACTTCAGAAAGTACGTTTGTTTTTACCAAAAAAATAGCGACAAAAATACTGAAGGAAATTATCGCAATATCTTGCATTAGAAAAAACTCCCCTTTACCCAAGTTATTTCTATGATTATTCATAAATCAAAGTTATTTCTTCTTTGGTTTCTTTTTTTCTTTTCTATGTGTTTCTCCTTTAGACATAACAATATTCTATCATATACCCACAAAAGAAAAATCCCCTATCTGGGGATTTTTCTTTTGTTTGAAACCTAGAAACAGAATTATGATAGGTGTTTTGAAACTAGCTTAGTCATTTCAAACATATTTACAACTGCTTTTCCTCCGAAAACTTTCTTTAGAGCCTCATCAGCATTGATGTTTCTCTTGTTTTTTGGATCCTGCAGATTTTTACCTTTGATATAAACCCAAAGCTTTTTAACAACCTCAGATCGAGCCATTGGGCCTTTTCCAACAACTACTGCCAAATCGGCGCTGATAGTCATTGGCTTCATAAATGCAGAATTAACTTTTGTTGCCATTTTTTTATTAATTATAGTAATGGGTCTATTATACCCTATCTCCCCTAGGGGGACAAGCCCTTACACTAGGGTAAAACCAGAGTATTTAATAGAGTTATTCTGAATCCTGAAATCTATTAAACAAGGCGTTTACCAAAGAAAGTATTATTGAAAACCAGAATGCCGTCCAAAATCCAGCGACGCTAAAACCTGGAACCACACTTGATGCAAGAATTATAAATAAAGCATTAATTACTAATGAAAAAAGACCCAGGGTGATAATAGTAAGTGGTAAAGTGATTATTTTTACCAGTGGCTTTATAAATATATTTATAATACCCAGAACAACAGCCAGAACAATAGCCCCTAAAGGAGTGACTGTCGCCCCTGGCAGAAGGTAGGCTGTTACAATGATTGCTATAGCTGATACAAATAAATGTGTTAATAGTTTCATGACCTAATTATACCACATTTTTTACTTTTATAGTTTGACCCCAGCAAGAAATCTATAGAATTTACTTAAAGATGACTGACCCACTATAATATCTCAAATCTAAAATGAGTTCACCTTTAGAAGTAAAATGAAAATCTCGTGTTTCTTGTATATAACTTCTAAATATTGCTTCTTGGGAACCTTCACAGGCCATAAGAGTTGACATCATTTTGTAAAATTCAAGCCCGTTTTCGTTTATTCTATACTCTCCACCCACCCCATTACAGTCAGTCGTAGCGGAAAAAGTTTTCGCATCTTTAAATGTTAGTTTGAATTTATCTGATTTTTTTGGAGTAACAACACTTCCATCACTCATCTCTGTTCTTACCCAAGTCCAGGTTTTCATTCCAAGTGACATTTTTTTAGGATCCGCCTCGCCTTCAAAGTCCTGCACGACTTCTCCAGGTTGCATTGTGTTTAGATCAAGCTTTGCCCAAAGACTTTTACCTAGAGACGGAGCAACTGCAAAACTTTCCCCGGGTTTTCTATCTGCATAGTTAACCACAATAACACCCTCCCTACTTGGATCATTCAACAATTCTGTAGTCTGAGGAGCTATTCTGTCACCAATATACAGACCCTCAGAGCCTTGGTAGCCTGTTTCTTTATTTAATGCGTAAACTAAAAAGTAAAAAGTTCCACTTCCTCCTGAATTCTGAGTTAATATAAATGCTGTATCCATCCTGCCGTCCTTGTCAAAATCATAATTAACTTCGTTTCCAAAATATTCCGTAACAATCATACTTGCTGAACCAGGAGCAGCAGGACTACTCGCTTTGCCATTTACCAAAGTAACACTCTCACCAACTATTCTGTACGTTGCGTTTTTAGGATCGTTAACTATCTCCACAGAAGCAACTTTGGTATTTCTATTGTAAGCAATATAAATAAACACACCAATAAGAACTAATAGAACTGTAACAATGAGTGTTTTGTTGTTTGTCATTTACTTATTATATCAGAAAATTAATTGTCTAGGGTTGAAATAATTCCTCAGGTGTAAACCTGACTTCGTTTACTGACGAAAATTGCTTTGCTGTTGTGGAAATTTGTGCCCAAAGTATAGCGACTCTACATGAACCTCCGACGGTGCTATTTTTTGGGTCAATAAATTCCAGCGTTGCCACACCGTCTTTTATATTTGCACTTTTCAGACTGAGTCCAGTAAGAGGAAATTCCGTTGTAACCCCGCTCGCCTTTTCCTCATCAGTTATCCTCCCCTCAAGTAGAAGTCTTATGGAATCCTGGAGTGGGGTTTCTGTTTTTGGAATTGTTCTCACAACTTCCACCAGACCTTTGTTTGTACATTGCACACCTCCCACGCCTTGATCTAATGATGGATTATAAAAATACAATTTAACTTCTTGGGTTTCCGTTGTCTCATCAGCTTGCTTCTCGTTGTAGATATAACTATTTAATGCATAAAAACTACCTATCAAAATAGCTGAAATTACGATAAATATAGTAAAAAATTTTTTCATATAGTCATTATACACCTCTGATTAACTCTTGTTTTTGCTGTCGAGATAGTTTTTTTATCTGCGCCTCTCTTTTAGACGCGGTTGATCTATTTTTCTTACGCTCCTTATAAACCACCTCAACAGCACCGTGTGAACGAGTATAGTGCCCTCCAAGACCTTTTATATGTTCTGACAGCCTTCTAGACACATCAGTAGTTATCCCAGTATAAAGCGACTTGTCTTTACAAAGGATGATATAGACGTAGTACATAGTCTGTATTAACGAAGACGTTCAAGCTCGGCCCGTTCATGACTCCCAGCAATTCGTGACTTTAAATACTCTATGTGTTCACCTCTTATAGATTTAAGTTCCATGGCATTTTCTGTAAATTTGTTGACCAACGAAGCTGCATATGAGCCCCCAATGAAGTGTGGAAGTACCACATAGTCTGCACCTGCTTCGTAAAGTTCTAGTGCATTCGAAACTCTGTGCGACACCACCATCACCATTGGACCAACCCCGTTTCTCTTAACAGCTGAAAGTATAACCAAATTTGTTTCCAAATCTGGCACTGTAGAAACTATTAGTTCTGCTTCATGCATTTTTAATTCATCAAGCAAGTCTGGATCTCCAGCATCACCGTAAACATGTTCTATTCTTTCATGTGCTAGTGTGCCAATAACTTCAGGATCATGCTCAATTACCATAAATTTTCTTTTTTCTTCTTTAAAAAGCCTAATGAACTCGTAACCTATACGACTAGCACCAATAAGAAACACTGAATATGATTTTACGCGCGGTGAACGCTCCTTAGCACCCGCCCTTTCAAAAATTTGTAGATATTTAGAAATGTGTCGATAAATAGTATCTGAATACAGTATTAGATAACTTGAAATAAAAATTGTAATCAACCCGACTAAAGTGACCATAGAAAGAACTTGTGGAGTTACTTGACCGAGAGAAACACCAAGAGCAACTAGAATAAGTGAGAACTCACTAATCTGTGCAGCCATCATGCCAGTTTGAAAACTAGTTTTTTTCTTATAACCCAATACCCCCATAACAATAAGTTGAAGGAGTGGATTACCGATGAGTACAAAAAGTGACAATATAATTGCCGGAATCAGAATTGCTCCAAAGTCACTTACAACCATTCTGGTCCCAAGTAGAATGAAAAAGGCAACAATGAAGAAATCTCGGAGTGGTGCCAATCGCGCACTAATTTCATGTCGACTTGGGAGAGTAGAAAGTGCAACACCTGCAATAAGCGCGCCCCCCTCCAAAGAAAGTCCTATACCTGCAAAAAGTGCCGCGATGCCCATACCCCACGCGTTTGCAAAAAGAAATAATAATTCTTGAGATTTTGTTAAATAAATGTGTAAGTGCCTAATAACATAATGCGCTACAAGGAAAACGGCGATTGCGACAGCGACAGCAAGCCCTAGAGTTTTCAGAAGTTCAGCTCCACTACCTTGTGACCCTGCGACGAAAGGAATAGCAAATAGTAGAACGATCGCAATCAAATCTTGAAGCAGTAAGGACCCGATAGATAACTTTACATATAGTTTGTCTAAATCCCCCTTATCTGTAAGAAGTTTTAGAACGATAACTGTACTTGAAAAAGCCAGAGCAACTCCAACATAAAGTGAAGTTATCCAATCAAAACCCAGAAATACGCAAACAAAAACACCTACACCCCCAGTAATTAATACTTGACCGATACCAGTAATGAAAGACGCCTTACCATAATCACGAAGTACTTTCGGGTTTAAACTCATACCAACACTGAACAGTAGGAAAGAAATTCCCAACTCACTAAAAAGTTCCAATGTTTCAACGTTCTGAAAAATGCCTAATGCAAAACGACCGACTAAAAAACCTGTAATAATGTGACCGATAATTAGAGGTTGTTTTAAAACTCTCATTACAAACGCAACGAGAGTAGCTATTACAACCAGGAGACCTATTTCAGCAAAAACATTTAAATCCATAAAATAATTATACCACCAAGATTATTTTTTTTCTTGTAAAATGGTGATTTTTCCGGTATCTTATGTTTATTGCCAGATCGTCTAATGGTAGGACCGCGCCCTCTGGAGGCGTGTATCTTGGTTCGAGTCCAAGTCTGGCAGCATTGACTAAAACAATTTTCTGTAGTATCATTACTAGTATAAATTTTACAGTAAAAATGAAAATTGCGTTTATACATAATGATAAAAAGATCGGTACAGGAGCTCACTATATTAACGATCTTATGGCTTTAAAGCTGAAAGATTCTGGAGTAGATATAAAAAACTTTTATCCCAAGACCCCCCTTACGGAAACTCCAATCAGTATGAGCGGTCTTAAAAGTATTTTATTCTTTTATTCTTTATTGGAAAGAAGAAAAGAAATTTTAAAATTTAATATTATACAAGGGACAACATATACTCCGCTTCCATTTCTGTCCTATACAGTTCCCGTTGTCAGTCATTTTGGTTCGACGACTTGGGGATTTTTGAATGCTACGCCTTTAGCAAAAAATTTAGAAAATGGAAACCGTAAAATTTGGTATAAACTTAAGGAAGAGGGGGTTATTAAAGAACTGAATATTAAAACTCGACGCCCACTTAGAGATATCGCTGAAATTGAAAAATACGTAGCTTCTAGAGCCACTGAAGTTATAGCGACTTCTGAAAACGTTAGACAGGAATTACTTTCCTTCGGAATTAAGGATGATAAAATTACGGTAATTCATAATGCTATTGAAGATTATTGGTTTAATGAAAATAATACGCCCTTTTCACAAGAGCCAGGAATAGTATTTCTTGGAAGATTAGGAGGAGATGCTTTTACCTTAAAACTCAAAGGCCTGGACAGACTTATACATGTTTATAAAAAATTTCCGGATGCTAGAAAAACTACTTTCTGCATGACAACTAATAAAACTCTTACTTCATGGCTAAGAACGGAGATTCCAAATCATTTTTTATATGTTAATACCATAAAAGATAGGATTCCGAGTTTTATGGCTCCACTAAATGGACAGATTTTATTTATTCCGTCTCGCTATGAGGGTTTTTCACTTAGTCTCATTGAGGGCATGTCACAAGGGCTTATCCCTGTAATTTATAAGGTAGGGGTAGCACCAGAAATTATCCGTAATGGAGAAAATGGTTTTCTTGTATCTTCACAATCTGAGGCAATCGAAAAAATAGGATTATTACTTTCAGACAAAGAACTTAGAAAAAAGCTTTCGATTGAGGCAATAAAAACCTCAAAGCAGTTCTCCGGAAATGTAATTGCTGAAAAACTTATGAAACTCTACGATAAAATAGTTAAGAATCAAGATGTGGTGAAGTAGAATGTTTCAAACCATTTAATTTAGAAGTGTTGCAACTTCGTACCAGACAGTCAGCCAACACACTGGACTAGAACTTTGATATAATATTTAAATGAAGCTGATCGTGCATCATCATTTTATTGATAAATTAGCATTTTTTAATGGATTGATATCTGGGGTTGCTTTATATCCCCAAGTCTATTCCATACTAGCTTCTAGTTCTACGGCTGGGGTATCACTTACAACTTTTGTTATTGTTTTTATAAATAGTATTGTATGGCTTTTATATGCCATGCATAGAGATTTGTTTTCTCTCGGTGTTGCATCTTTACTTAACTTGATTGCAAGTGGACTTCCTATTTTTTTAATTATATTTTCTCGTTAATATGATTTAGAACAGTTCCAACTTCGTACCAGACGGTCAGCAAAAATTCTCGCTGAGATTTTACGAAGGACTTGGACTCGAACCAGAGAGGGGTCAGGAGAGAAAGTCTCTCCTGTGCAGGAAGGCAGCGAAGTGTTGGAAAACCGTAGGTTTCTAAGGAGTGAGAGATCGAGGTCTCCCAGCTTTGTCCAGAATTACAATACTGCCCTCGTGAGGCTGAAGACGGGTTTGGGACCCGTCGAAGAACCTTCTTGAGATTATTTAAGAACGAAGTGAATTAAATAATCCAAAAGGTATACTGCTCCTGTAAGGAGTGCTTTCCAAAAGCCTCCCCACCAATCGGTTCGACACTCAAAGCTCATATTTGTTAAGATCAATTTATGCGAATACTGAAGATCATATTCCTAGTTCTATTTGTTTTTTTTGCACAAAATCTTAATGCTCAAGAACTGTACGATGAATATAAGGGTACATGGAGAGGTAAGGTTGTGGAAGTAATTTCTAGTGATATTAAAAATATACCAGGTACTGACACGCAACATCTTTTTCAAACAATCAAAGTAGAAGTTTTAGATGGACCGAAAAAAGGAGAGATAATTACAATTGAGAATGACTACCTTGAACTAAAAAAAGGAAACAAATTTTATTTTAATTACCTTGTCGACATAAACGGTGTTGAAAGATACGGGATAATAAATATCGATCGTCGTAGTTCATTAGTATTACTTCTATTAGTTTTTATTGGAATTATAATCTGGTTTGGTAGATGGCAAGGATTTAGGTCTCTAGTTGCGCTTCTTGGTAGTTTTTTTGCAATTTTTTATATCCTACTACCAGGACTTCTTCAAGGGTGGAACCCGCTACTGACTAGTTCATTGGTAGCAAGTGGAATTCTTTTCGTGGCTATATTTTTTACCCATGGTTTTAATAGAGAGTCTTTAGTCGCCTATTCCGGAACAATGATTGCTGTATTTATAACTGGACTTTTTGCTTCGTTTGCAGTTTCTATAACGAGTCTGTCAGGCTTTACTGGTGACGAATCAACATACCTTAATTTAGGCACAGGAGGAAACCTTGATTTCACCGGACTACTTCTTGGGGCAATAATAATTGGAATTCTAGGAGTACTTGATGACATTGCAGTAACACAAGCAGCTGTTGTAAGTGAACTTTATGACGCCAACCCAGAAATGTCCAAAAAAGAAGCATACTCGAGAGCAATAAGAATAGGGAGAGAGCATGTTGGGGCTCTAGTAAATACTCTTGTTCTAGCATACACAGGAGCGTCACTGCCCATACTACTTTACTTCAGGTTATCAGACATGAACTTCGACTCTGTAGTAAATTTGGAAATATTTGCAACTGAGATTGTTCGGGCAATAGTTGGAAGTATTGGACTCATACTAACAGTACCGATAGTAACCATATTTGCAGTAACTTATCTTCGAGGATATAAATCCAAGCATTCACACAGTCACACTCACCACCATTAAATATATCTGAATATTAAGTTATTTATTCTTCTTAAGCATTGCCCCAATAAATGCAGTAAAAAGTGGGTGTGGATGTAACGGTCTAGCTTTAAATTCTGGGTGAGCTTGTGTTCCAACAAAAAATGGATGTACATTTTTTGGCAGTTCAGCAAATTCCATAAGTCTGCCGTCCGGAGACGCTCCAGAGAAAACTAGCCCAGCTTTTTCTATTTCCGCAATATACTCTGGATTCACTTCATATCTATGTCTGTGTCTTTCTGAAATCTCTAGTGACCCATAACTACTATGCACGATGCTCCCCTTCTTCAGAAGTGCCTTGTAGGCCCCTAAACGCATCGTCCCACCATAGTTACCATTCTCCAAGTTCTCTTTCTGCCCAGACATTATATCTATTACAACATGTGATGACTTTGTATTTATCTCTGCAGTATTTGCGTCTTTCCATCCAATAATATTTCTACAATATTCTACTACTGCAAGTTGCATGCCGTAACAAAGCCCCAAGAAAGGTATTTTGTTTTTTCTAACATATTCAATAGCTTTTATAACCCCCTCTACACCACTTTCTCCAAATCCTCCCGGAACAATAACTCCATCAAAGTTTTTTAACTCCTCCACTTTTCTTTCTCCTGTTTCGTATTCCTTAGAGTTTATCCAGGTTAGTTCAGTATCACAGTCTTTCCAATATGATGAAAATTTTATTGCTTCAATCACAGAAACGTATGCATCAGAAAGAACAAAATCCCCTGTATCAAAATACTTTCCAATAACGGCAACTTTTAGTTTATGTTTTGCATTTGTTCTTTTTTCTACAAATTTTTTCCACTCCTCTAGTTCCCCGTTGTGCTTTTTAGTTCGCATATGTAGGGTCTTCATAATTATCTGACTGATTTTATCTTTCTCAAAGTTTAGTGGCACGTCATAAACACTTTTTATATCTGGAGCTGAGATCACATTTTCAGGTGCAAGAGCACATGAAAAAGCGATCTTTTCTTTTCTTCTAGCATCAAGCATGTGAGTTCCACGAGCAATTACAATGTCAGGTTGAACACCGTATGAGTTTAGTTGTCTAACTGCATTTTGAGTTGGTCTTGTTTTCATTTCACCAAGTGACCCTGGAACTGGAAGATATGAAACCATAATAAAACAAACGTCTTGAGGGTGTTTTATCTTAAGTGTTCTTGCTGCCTCAATAAAAAGAATATTCTGATAATCTCCAATAGTTCCACCTATTTCAATAAGAGATATGTCTGACTTATGATGCTCTGCTGACTTTTTCCATCTTCTAACTATCTCATCTGTTATATGCGGTATTGCCTCTACACATTTTCCTCTATAACCCAGATTCCTCTCCTTCTCAATAACATGTTTATAAACCATACCTGAAGTCATATAGTCATCTGAAATCAAATCCATCTCTAAAAATCTTTCATAGTTACCCATGTCTTGGTCAGTTTCTAGACCAGAGTCCAATACAAAAACTTCTCCGTGTTCTGTTGGATTCATATTCCCGGCATCTACATTCAAATAAGGGTCAACCTTTATGGGGTTGACCTTAAAACCTTTGCTTTGAAGAATCTTACCGATTGAAGAGGACGCGATACCTTTGCCGACTCCCGACATTACACCACCAACTACGAAAATATACTTGTGCGTTCTTTCTTTTTTCATTCTGAATTTCAGATTACATTTTAATTTTTAAACTCTTAAATACTTACGAACTGCCAAGTAACTAGATATAGAACCTATTGCGATTCCGGAACCTACAATTATTAGAAATATCTGGCCGAAGTTTGACAAATAGTAGTGGAAAATATTTAGGCCAACAAAAAAATCTGCAGTTTTACCTCCGAGCCATAAGGTTATTGGGTAAAACAATATCAAAGTAAATATTGCTGATACAAAACCATATATAGATCCAGCAATGAAAAATGGACCTCTAATATACCTATCTGATGCACCGACAAGCCGCATAACAGAAATTTCATCACGAGACATATATATTACAAGTCTGATTGTGTTAAATGTGATAAGTATTGAAATGGCAACCAAGAAAAGAGTTAGGACTAGACCTAGGTTGTTTGCGGAGTTTATGATTTTTGTAAGCCTATCTATAGCATCTTTGTTCTGATAATAATTTACCTTATCGATAATACTATCAGTTCCAACATTTGAAGTTCTTCTACTCTCTATAAATCTTGCGATACTTTCATACTGCGAAGGATCTTTTGCTTTTATGTTTAATGTTGCACCTAGTGGATTTTCTCCTAGTTCCTCCAAAGCCTGTAAAGTAAATTCATCATTCTCATGTCGTTTTTTAAAATCAGCCAATGCTTGTTCTTTTGTAACATAAACAACTGGTGGCATAACTTCAGGAAGCTGCTCTAGACTTTTTTTCATTGCCAAAATATCGTTCTCTTGAGCGGTTGTAACAAAATAAACATTAATATCAACTTTTTCTCTTATTTGATCTAAAGTAGATTTTAAAACCACACTTGAAAAAATAACTGAACCAATGACAAAGAGAGTAACAACCATTACCAGAATAGAAGACAAAGAAATAAACCCATTTCTCCAAAATGAGAAGAACCCTGCACGCACTACTCTTTTTACTTTAATCCAAAACATAGGTTTTATTATACACTATTTTTCTGTCATCCAAACCCCATTTAGGCTTAGATTTGTGGTAAGGTCGCGTATAAAATAGAATTCTGGATCGGAGGTGTACAAATAGTACATTGACGAGCCAGAGTTCTATTTTAGACGATGAGATTGCCCAAATATAAGACTAAATCACATACTTACCTTGTTGATCATCTCTTATTATCCGACCATTTTCCATAGTTAAAACACGTTTTTTAAGTGAGTCAATTACGCCTTTGTTGTGAGTTGTAAGTATTACAGTAGTCCCAAGATCGTTGATTTTCTTTAAAATCTGAACTATATCGTAAGTGTTAAGTGGATCAAGGTTACCAGTAGGTTCATCGGCGATAATAACGTCTGGCTGGTTTACAATAGCTCTAGCGATAGAAACTCTCTGTTTCTCCCCACCAGATAGCTCATGTGGGAAGTTCCAGATCTTTTTACCCAAGTCTACTAGGTCCAGAACATGAGGAACGTCAGCTTCTATCTCTTCGTCAGTTCTACCCGCTGCCTCCATAGCAAATGCTATATTCTCATATACATTTTTATTTGGTATTAGACGAAAATCCTGAAAAACTACCCCTATCTTTCTTCTAAATAAATCCATGTCCTTTTTACCTAATGTAGATATGTCAGTAGACTCAAAAACTATTTTTCCTTTTGTAGGCCTTTCCTCTCCTAAAAACATCTTTAAAAGAGTGGTCTTGCCGGCTCCCGAATGGCCCACAATAGAAACAAACTCTTTAGGCTCAATAGTGAAAGAAATATCTTCCAATGCAACAGAATTATCTGTATATACCTTTGAAACTTTATCAAAATGAATCATGAAAACATTATAGCCTATTGAAACTACTATAGTAAAGACAAGAAAATATCTATATTTTTAGAGATTCTACAAATCTTTTTCGGCTTCGAGAAAGCCTTCAATCTCACCGTCCAGAACAGCATCTATATTACTAGTTTCAAAGTTTGTTCTATGATCTTTGACCATTTTATACGGATGCATCACATACGAGCGTATCTGATTACCCCACTCAATCTGAGTAGTTTTAGAAATATACATACCTTTTTCGTTAGATATTCTCTCTTCTTCTAGAGCTTTGTATATTTTTCCATACAGAATCTGCATGGCCTTTTCTTTATTTTGCGCTTGAGACCTTTCGTTATCACTTTGTGCAGATAAATTTGTAGGAATATGAACTACACGAACTGCAGTTTCTCTTTTATTTACATTTTGCCCTCCTGGACCACTTGATCGTGAAAGCTCAACACGAATGTCACTTTCTTTTATATCTAATTCGTCCTTACCCACTTTCTCAAACTTTGGAATAACCTCAACCATAGAAAAAGACGTGTGACGGAGAGACTTAGCATTAAAAGGAGAGATGCGAACAAGCCTATGTACTCCCGACTCATTTTTTAAAGTTCCATATGCATTTTTGCCAGAAACTTCTATTGTTACATTTCTAAATCCCCCATGGTCGTTTTTATTTTCATGTAAGAGTGAAACTGAGAAACTACTTTTTGAAAAATATTTCAAATACATATTCAGAAGTATTGCAGAAAAATCTTCTGAGTCATCCCCGCCCGCTCCGGAAAAAATAGTCACGACAACATTTCCCTTGTCATACTTACCGACACCCTCTATTTCTAATTCCAAATCTTTTATTCTTTTTAACACAAACTGCGCCCGATCCTTATTAGACCAAAAATCCATAGAGATCATTTCTGTCTGTAGTGTTTCAAGTTCTTTTTTTAACTCTTCTTTTTCCATAATTATACTCCTCTCAAAAACCCCTCAATTGAATCTTCCCCAGGAAAATCAAACTTAGTCGGCATTCTATCTGGCATTGGAGTACTCCCCACTAAAAAATGAAACATATCATAATCTAAATAATCAGGATATTTTACCTTAAGTTCTTTTGCAAATTCAGCTAACAACTCATATTTTTCCAAATCTCTATAAAACATAGATTTTTTCTCTGACAATTCAGCCTTTATACTGTCATTATTATTAGGGACACCTTCTTGTGACATATATTTTTATTTTAATTTTAATGAGCCGCTGATGGGAATCTCCTTCGACTCAAAACTTTTTCGTCAAAAAGTTTTGGTCTAGGCACCGACTCACGTCCTACTTCTGCTAAAGTAGGAATCGTTCCGTCGTCCAATTCCCACATAAAAAGCGATGCTTTTTATTGAGCCGCTGATGGGAATCGGACCCATGACCACCGTCTTACCAAGACGGTATTCTACCACTGAACTACAACGGCTTAAACAAAGTTAACAATCTTTACTTCCTTACAATATCAATGTAGGTATTCTACATCACAGGTATTTTTTTGGTAAAAAATCCCGCGATCCCTCCTCGGCTCGACAGCCTCCGGTCTTGCGATCGGGACCCAACCCGATCTCACTGAACTACAACGGCCAACCAAGACAATATACCACAATATTTACTTCTTCTTATATTCTCTTATTTTACCGGCCTCAATTTCTACCTTATCGGCCAACCTTAGATTTTTTATTTGTCTTGGAGTTAATATTTTATGATGTTTTATATCATCTAAATACGCTGGTATTTCAAAAAGGTGTTCTGTCGTTGTTCTCCAATTTAGTTTATTAAACTTATTCAAATCAAGTAAATCAGAATACTCTCGGAGAGTCTTTTTACCGCTATCCAAAAAATACTCGTGAAAAAACGACATAACAAGTTCTCGAATAGTTTTATATACCGGTTCACGATATCGGAGTACTGCATGGTTAGTTTTGGATATTGCTCCGAAATGTCCATCTTTTTTATATACAGCGATTACATGGTCATAGTCATATGGCTTAGTAGTAGAACGTAAATCTAGAATAACTGGTTTGTAACCCTGAAATTCTAGTGCTGCGGCAGCAAATATTGCCCCCTCCGCACAGTGGGCGGCTTTGTTTTTTATTACTTCCCTAGGAGAAAAACATGTCTGCCCCCTCTTTTCAAAGTTAAATTGAATAGAGTTTAAGTAGTCTTGGATTTTGGCAGGGGTGGAGAGTTTTCTGAAAAGGGAGTGTTCTTGAGGGGAATAATTAAAATGGCTCATCTGGTAATTATAGCAAAAACTATAGCCATGTTGGGGAGATATTCTCTCCTCTTTTTTTACTTTCAAAAGAATACCAGTGAGAAACAGAGGCTCCTATTAAATGTCTGAAAACAAAATCAACTAGTTCAGGATCATCTTTTAATGCCTCGTTATTCCCCCCAGCTATATAAGCTTCATATTCCATTAGTTCAATAGGCATTCTGGGAGAATTTTTATTCTGTAGTGCGTGTATTAATTCGTGCTCCAAAATATTAATGCTTCTAATATAACTTTCCCGACTTTCAGTATTAATGTCTACCCCTATTTTATTCTGATCTTCAAAATATACCCCGCTAGCATGTGATTCATCAAAGAATTTGCCAAATTCACCAGTATTTTTAATTTCAACGCCCAAATCTCCTGCTATAACTCGCAATGATCGTTCATATTCAGTTGGACTTGTTATAGAGCCCACACTTGGCAATCCATACTTTACTCTTATAATTTTTTGATCCTCAATCAATCTTTCTACAATTTGAGGATCATCAATTTTTAATCCTATAAGATACTCGGACAATTTAGTTGTGAATTCTTCTGAACCAAATTTATTTACCTCGTAATCACGATCTTCGGCATCAGGCACTTCTTCTATTCCTTGCCATGGTTCTGGCAGTTGTTCAGGCATTCTTTCCATAAATAAATTATTATAACATACGCTGGATGTCTGACTCCTTAGAAAACCACGGTTCTAGGTCCGGACTCGTTCCTTACAGGAACAGTACACCTTGTAGTTTTTTTCATAAATTAATTATAACAAACTAGAAAGAATGTAGGTAAGTATTAGAGATCTGATTGTCCAACTTATTGTCCTGATCCAGTTAGAATTTACTAATTTTTTATGCAACTTACCATCAAAACCTTTTTCTAGTTTTTTGTGTATTGGATACTGTACAGCCCATGTTGCAAACCAAATAACAAAAATCAGAATTAAACCGCTGCCCCAAAAATATCTTGGTACAATTTGATCATTTATAAAAAAAAGAATTATCGAAGTAAAAAGCTCTATGTATATTATAAACCAAGCTACTCCTGATATTCTGTTTATGTGTTCATGTTCGTATTTAATAAAATTCCTCCTGCCAACATATACAAGAAGTGGATACTGGGAAAGTTGGGCTAGCCATATAGCCCCAGTCATAATTAGGGTTGATATGTAATGAATTATGAATACAGTTTCAAATAGATTGCCCATTTAAATAATTATAGCAGATACTTTTAGAACCTTAAAATATGTGTTATATTTCTCCTATTGTCGGGGTAGCTCAATCGGTAGAGCGTGGGACTCATAAGCCCAAGGTAGTGGGATCGTAACCCACCCTCGACACAGATAATTGATAAAACTGTTAAAATCTGTTAGATTTTAACAGTTAACCAGATGCGATCGTAGCTCAACTGGTTAGAGCACTCCCCTGTCACGGGAG
>CAZSNI010000002.1:0-97255 GCA_964608465.1 uncultured Candidatus Saccharibacteria bacterium
TATGTGCATAGAATCGGTCGTACTGGCCGTGCCGGGAAAAAAGGAAAGGCGTATACGTTTATCGAATAAAAAATCTCTTACTCACGCATCTTTTCTCTAGACCGTTCGCATTTCCGGCGAAAAGCTCTCTTAATCCTCAGTCGCAATTTGTCAATGAACCGAGATTACTCGGACTTTGACAAAACCATGCTTGCTCCTTGCGGGGTCTTTCGAAAAGATGTGCTCGACGAGATTTTAATGTGTTACAATAGTTTTTATGGAGAAAAATGCTAATGCGGAGATAATTTCTGTTAGTGAATATTTGGATAAACTAAACCTTAATCTAAAGGGGCAAAAAGCAAAAATTATTGGAGAGGTAACTGGCGTACAGGAATATCCGGGACGTTCATACTTGTACTTTTCAATAAAAGATTCAAAGGACGCGAGTACAATGAAGTGCTTTATGTGGAAGAGGGATTATACAATTTCAGGAGTACAAATTCGAGATGGTTTGGAAATAATTGTGAATGCTTACCCGAGTGTCTACAAACCAAACGGAGGACTAACCCTTCAAGTTGAGACAATTGAACTTGTTGGTGAGGGCGCGTTGCAAATTGCATATGAGAAACTTAAAAAGAAACTCGAACTAGAGGGCCTTTTTGCTGAAAGTCGGAAAAAAGCTTTGCCGGAGTATCCTCGGAGAATAGGGGTAATAACTTCAAAGAGTGGTGCGGTTATTAATGACTTTCTTACAAACATTGGTAAGTTCGGTTTTGAAATACTTTTTGTGGATTCAAAAGTTGAGGGAATAGATGCCGTTAAAGACCTTCTATCCGCAGTAGAAACACTAAAGGATAAAGATATTGATGTTTTAGTAATGATGCGTGGAGGAGGCTCTCTTGAGTCATTTCAAGCCTTTAACAATGAAGTTTTAGTGCGGGCTGTCGCAGATTTCGGAATTCCAGTTATTACAGGCATTGGACATGACAAAGATGCTCCACTTGTTTCAATGGTGTCTGACAAAAATGTTTCAACTCCTACTGCAGTGGCGAATTTACTCAACACTACTTGGAACGAAGCACTATACAAAGTAAATATCTACGAAGAAAAAATTTTTTCAAACTTTTCAGCGCTTATTGAAGTTTTTCGACGTGCTGAGGACACATTGCTTAGAGCAGTAGATAGGATAGATTCAACAATTTTGCGTTACAAAGACACTATTTCCAACTACACAAAAGATCTGTTTCTTGGTTTTGAAAATATGACTTCAGATTTGAATGAGCTTTTACACAACTCAGGCAAAGTCATAGAACTTTCTAGTCCAGAAAGACAGTTGGCTCATGGGTATAGTATTGTTCGAAGTGGTGGAAAGATAGTAAAAAGCAAAAAAGACGTTAGTAAGGGTGATGATTTGGATATTATGGTTTCAGACGGTATAATTAAAACAATAACGCAATAAATATGGTCAAAAAAACAGATTCAAAGGTTAACTTAAACGAAACTCTTAAAAAACTTGCTGGCATAGTTGAGTGGTTTGAAAGCCAGTCAGAACTTGATGTTGAGAAGGGGTTGGAATACGTAAAAGAAGGCGCAGTTTTAATCAAAGACTCACGAGAAAGACTAACTCAAATAGAGAACGAATTTAAAGAGATTAAAAAAGAGATAAAATAGTTTTTAGAACTTGTCTCCAACTTCCTCTTTTCTCTCAAACTTTAATCCATTTCTTACTGGAGCATTTTTTATTATATCTACGATTTTATCTTCATCATCTTCTATGCAGTACAAATTTAGGTCTTCGGTGTCTATAGTTCCTCTTCCGAGTAGTTCTTTTTTCATAAGCTCATGAAGTGGATTCCAGAAATCTGAACCAACACAAATTATTGGCACTCTTTCAATTTTCTTTGTTTGAACAAGAGTTACTATTTCATAAAACTCGTCTAATGTTCCAAAACCTCCAGGAAAGAATAGGTATGCTTCTGCTGAAAATGATAAACATACTTTTCTACTGAAGAAGTAGTAAAAATCTAGGTTGTCAGTAAGGTATTCATTTTTAACCTGGTGATTTGAAAGTTCTATCGTAAGTCCTAAAGACACACCACCATTTTCGAATGCTCCGCGGTTTGCAGCTTCCATTATCCCTGGGCCTCCACCGGTTACAATAGAGTAGTTAAGGTCCTTTGAAACTCTCGCTGAAACAGATCTAGCTTTTTGGTACTCCTTATCATTCTCACCAAAATGAGTTCCTCCAAAAAAAGTTACAGATTTCGGATATTTTTCTAAAAACTGAAATGCATTTGTGAATTCTTTGGAAATAAGATGAACTCTTTCTATCGCAGTTTCATGAAGTTGTTGTCTTGTAAGGATTTCAACTGGGGACTGTTTTGGCGGTGTGTTTATTCTTTCTTTTTGTGTCATAGCACTATTGTACTTTGGCATTTAAATGCTTGCAAGGTTTAAAACTATTCTAAGCCAATACTTTTTAAAAACTCGGCTCTTTCATCACCAGTTATTTCTTCCACAGCATTTTTTGCTAGTTTTCCAAGTTTAATATTTTGAACTCTAGTTCTTTGTAAATCACGAACAGTGTATCCAAGTTTCTCTGTCATTCTTCGTATTTGTCGGTTTCTGCCTTCTGTAAGAGTAATACTAAAGGTTTCTTCATCAATCTTTTTTACTTTTGCTGGTTTTGTAAAACCGTCACCGATATCTACTCCTTCTTGCATGTTGCGTAAAAAACCTGGAGTATGTGGTCTGTCTATTTTTACAACGTATTCTTTTTCGTGGTTATAGATGGGGTTTAGCAACCTATCAGTTACTCTACCGTCGTTTGTTAGTATCATTAAACCGTGAGATTCCTTGTCGATTCTTCCAACGGGGAAGACCCCTTCATACTTGTTTGATGTTTCTTTCAGACTCTGCAGTATATCTTTCTCGTCACCTTGTGGGTTCGTACTTACAACACCTTTTGGTTTGTTGTAGGCAAAATAGACCAAGTTCTTCTTGTTGTGTGTGCCTCTTACTTCAACTTTGTCAGTTTCTAGTACCTTGTCGCCGAGTTTTGCCACAGCTCCGTTTATCAAGATTTTACTACTTTTGATCAGTTCATCTACTCCAGTACGAGTCGCTATGCCTTTATGGGCAAGATACTTGTTTATACGCATAGGGAAGGTATTTGATACAACAACTGGTTTTTTTACAGTTTTTCGGCCTATTTTATGGTTTTTGTTTGTTTGGCTTTTCATTGTGTACAGTATATACTATAAACATACAAAACATTAAATATATTTTATTTTCTATAAAATTATGAAAAAACTAAGTAGAAATGATTGGATTGCGGTTACAGTCGCAATATTTGTAGTCGGGTTCTTTTTTATCTTCGGTTCAAGTCTGTTATCAGTTTTTAATAAGAATAAAGTTGCTCTTCAGCAATCATCTCAGCTTTCAGTGCAAGATGTAACATATGGAACAGGTCAGACTGCAGTAGTTGGAAACAGAGTTGTTGTTCATTATGTTGGAAGATTTCCTGACGGCAGAGTTTTTGATAGTTCAGTTGATAGAAACGAGCCATTTCCATTTGTACTAGGAGATCAAAGATTAATTAACGGTTGGAACATGGGAATTGAAGGAATGAGAGAGGGCGGTAGACGAGTGCTAACTATTCCACCAGAGTTAGGATATGGAGTTAATGATTATGGCCCGATACCCGGAGGTTCTACTCTTATTTTTGAAGTTGAGTTGCTAAAAGTTGAAACAGAATAATTGTTAATAAATTCGATACAAAAATTCCCTGGATAAGGGTTTTTTGTTATAAAAATATTTGACTTAAACATTAATAAATGTAAACTAGTATTTAGCTGTGGGGGAGTTGTCCTCCACTTCGTGCCTCGCTTCCTGGCTTCGACGGTCCATTTCTGCTTCGGTACTCTGGTTTCGTCTCTGCCTCGGATACTTCGTTCTGTCTCGTCCTCGTTTCGTCGCTTCCTCAAGTGTCGCAAGGCCCCCGCGGCCGCGGGGTATAGGGTGGTCAATGCTTCGGCAAAGACCACCCTTTTTTGTACAAAATTATTTCACTACAATATATTGTAGTGAAATATAAATTAATTTTTTTTGTAAAACATAGTTATTGTGATAGATTTTAAACAAGTAAAATGAAACCAATTAAATTTGAGATACATAAAGAACTAGAAGGAACATTGGGAAGAGTAGGGACAATACACACACCACATGGAGAAATAAAAACTCCGGCGTTTGTGACTGTTGGAACAAAGGGAACAGTGAAGTCACTCACACCTGAACAAATCAAAGAAACAGGAGTTCAAACTATTATATGTAACACTTATCATCTATATTTACAGCCTGGACCTGAACAGGTGGCAAAAATGGGTGGGTTACACAAGGCAATGAACTGGAATGGTCCACTACTTACTGACTCTGGAGGATTTCAAGTTTTTTCTCTTGGTGTTGCATTTGGTGCAGGACTAAGCAAAATAGCTCATGGTAAAACAGATGAGTTGCTGCTTTCAGATGTAAAAGAAGAAAATGATAAACCTAAAATAGCAAAGGTGGATCCGGGCGGCGTTATGTTTCGGGATCATTCTCGTGGGGATGCTCACTATTTTACTCCAGAAAAATCAATCGAAATTCAGCACGACTTAGGTGCCGATATTATTTTTGCATTTGATGAGTGCACATCTCCAAACGAAAGTGATCACTACCAAGCGGAAGCATTAGACAGAACACATAGATGGGCAAAACAATCTTTGGTGTATCACAAGTCAAAACCTAATTCTGAAACCCAAGCTCTTTTTGGAATAGTACAAGGTGGAAGAAATGAAAAACTCAGAAAAGAGTCGGCGGAATTTATTGGCGGTTTAGATTTTGACGGTTTTGGTATTGGTGGATCTTTTGATAAGGAGGATATGTACAAGGCTGTTCAGTGGGTAAATGAAATATTACCAAAAGATAAACCAAGGCACCTGCTTGGCATCGGCGAACCAGAAGATCTATTTATGGCTGTTGAAAACGGCTGTGACTTGTTTGATTGTGTTGGCCCCACTCGGATTGCCAGAAACGGTGGAGCATATACAAAGAATGGAAAAATAAATTTACTTAACGAAAAGTACAGAACAGATTTGGGTTCAATTGATGAGGGTTGCCAGTGCTACACATGTAAGAATTTTTCTGCTTCATATGTGGCTCATCTTTTTCACGCTAAAGAAATGCTGGCATCTACTTTAACTTCTATACATAACATATATTTTATTTCTGATACGGTTTCTAAAATGCGTCAGTCTATGCTCGACGGTAGTTTTGCTGAGTATAAGAAAGATTTTTTGACCAAGTACTTAAACTATTAATTTTCAAAATTTGTGGTATATTTTTTATGGATCAGGGTGTTCCTGGTTTGACTCAACCACAAGAGAGACTGGAGGGGTTGAGTCCCATGGGGGAAGGGTTCGATTTCTGGTCGAACAATCAGTGCGAACCCAACCTCTTTATGCCCTGAAAAATTGACAGTAATTTTGTGGAGTATATAGTTATATAGGCGCCGAAGTGCACCATAGACCCTGGTCAGTTGAGGTTTTCTCCTGCCTCTGTCAGGGAAGAGTGTACGGCTTCGGCGCCGCAATATCAGAGTACTCCACAGAGTACTCCCCAAGGATGGAATGCGCTAACCGGCGCTACCCATCCTTTTTCATTACTTAAAAATATTGTATAGTAACAAAATGAAATTTGAGATAAAGAGAGATTTTGAACCTGCCGGAGACCAACCAAAAGCAATAAAGGGTCTAGTTGATGGGATTAAAAAAGGTCTGAGACATCAGACTCTTTTGGGCGTTACCGGTTCAGGAAAAACCTACACAGTTGCAAATGTTATACAAGAGGTTCAAAAGCCAACACTAATCATTGCTCACAATAAAACTCTGGCAGCTCAGCTGGCTCAAGAGTACAGAGAATTTTTCCCAAACAACGCAGTACATTTTTTCGTTTCTTACTACGACTATTATCAGCCAGAAGCATATATGCCAGTGTCTGATACATATATAGAGAAGGAAGCGATGATAAACAAAGAGATAGACAGACTTCGGCACGCTTCTACACAGGCGCTTCTTACTCGCAAGGATGTGATTATTGTTGCTTCTGTATCTTGTATATACGGTTTAGGTTCTCCATTAGAATATGAAAAAGTAAATTTAAAAATAAAAACTGGAGAGAAGATTTCTCGAAGCGAGTTTATTAGAAAACTTATAGATATTCATTTTGAAAGAACAACCGCTGATCTAAACCCTGGAATGTTTCGTGCTATAGGAAACATGATTGAAATCATGCCAGTTTCAGAGAAAGTGATAGATCGAATTGAAATAGTAGAAGACAAAATAAAAGAAATTTTAGTCATAGACGCTATAACAAGAGAAATTATTAAAACTGAAGATGTTTTCTTTTTGTTTCCCGCAAAGCATTTTATTTCAAACAAAGAACAAAGTGAAAGAGCTTTTAAAACTATAAAAGCAGAGTTAACAACACGACTTAAAGAGTTAGAAAAAGAAGGTAAGCCACTTGAAGTTGAAAGATTAAAAAGAAGAACTACATACGACCTAGCTCTTATAAAAGAGATGGGTTATTGTAACGGCATAGAAAACTACTCAAGACATTTTTCTGATAAAAAACCAGGTGAAGCGCCTGATACACTACTTTCATATTTTCCTCACGACAAAAAAGGTAATCCAGATTTTCTTACAGTTATTGATGAGTCGCATGTTTCAGTTCCTCAAATAGGGGCGATGTACGCAGGCGACGCTTCAAGAAAACAATCTCTGGTTGATTTCGGTTTTAGATTGCCGAGTGCGAAAGACAACAGACCGCTAAAGTTTGATGAGTTTGAAGAGAGAGTTGGACAAGTTATATATACATCTGCTACTCCAAGTAAGTATGAGGCAGAACATAGTGAGCAAATAGTTGAGCAACTAATTCGTCCTACAGGACTAATTGACCCAGTTGTTGATGTAAAACCTATTGTTGAAAAACAAGGAGGTAAGAACGCGTACCCAGGACAGATAAAAGATTTTATAGAAGAGGCAGAGAAAGCTATCAAGAAAGGCGGAAGAGTTATTGCAACAACACTTACTAAAAAAATGGCAGAAGATTTGTCTGAATATCTAAAAGAAAAGGGTATAAAAGCAGAGTATCTTCACAGTGATATTAAAACAATTCAAAGAATAGAAATTTTAACATCTCTTAGAAAAGGGGAGTTTGATGTGCTTGTGGGGGTAAACCTGCTTCGAGAGGGTCTAGATTTACCAGAAGTAACGCTAATCGGAATTCTGGATGCAGACAAAGAAGGTTTCCTTCGATCTGACACTTCACTTATACAGATTATTGGACGTGCAGCTAGAAACGTAGATGGAAGAGTTATTTTGTATGCGGATAGAATGACAAACTCAATGGAATACGCAATAAATGAAACTGCGCGTAGACGAAAGCTCCAAGTTGAGTACAACACTAAGCATGGCATAACTCCAAAAACAATTATCAAGAAAATTCAGGACATTACTGACCAGATGAAAACTGAACACAAAAAGACAGTGGATTCATTGCTTGAAATTGATAAAGTCAGTTTCTCAAAAGATCCTGAGAAACTGATCAAGCAAAAAGAGAAACAAATGGATGGGGCGGTTAAAATTTTGGACTTCGAAACTGCAGCAATACTACGCGATGAAATACTAGAGCTTCAGAAGATACTCGAGAAGAATGAAAAAGATAAAAAGAAGGCTAAAATAAAAAACCCAAGAAACAAAGATTTGCTAATGTAGTAAATGTGTGTTAGTATTTCTTGCAGATGGAGGTAGAAACAAGCATGAGCAAGTTGAGATACGTAGTGCTGATTCTGGTTTTTGCCGGCGTACTTTATGTCGGCATCGAGAACCAGACCCCGCCACCCGAGGAGCCCACGGAGTTGCCGGCGAAAGTCATTCTCGGCATGGTTCTCTCGATCATCGCTGTTTTCGCCACGGTCACCTACAAGGTGACGCGTGAAGACAGTAGAGGCAATCCTCGCTGACCCTCCTGAAGGGACACTTCTGACAGTGTCTTTACCGGCGCGTTCCCAATGGGGGCTCGCCGGTTTCGACTTTGTGCCAAAACCACATTTATGTGGTAATATAGTTGTCTATAGATAACCCATACGACTGAACGGGGTCTATTTTTTCATATATATATGTCTAAACAAAAACAACAAGAAAACAAGGATTTGATAATTGTGAAAGGAGCAAGAACTCATAACCTTAAAAACATCACTGTAGAAATGCCACGAAATAAGATGGTAGTTTTTACTGGTCTTTCTGGTTCAGGAAAGTCATCACTTGCTTTTGATACTATTTTTGCCGAAGGTCAGCGTAGATACGTGGAGTCTCTTTCTTCGTATGCCAGACAGTTCTTGCGACAAATGCAAAAACCAGATGTAGACGAGATTGTAGGACTTTCTCCGGCTATTTCTATAGACCAGAAGAGTCGTTCAAACAATCCACGTTCTACGGTGGCAACAATTACAGAGATATACGACTATTTGCGTATCATGTATTCACGTATTGGTCATCCACACTGTTTAGTTTGTGGAGATGAAATCACAAAACTTTCGAATGAAGAGATCAAAAACTTTGTGCTAGAAAAAGTTGAAGCAAAGAAGAAAGTATTTTTAACTAACTCAAAGAAAATTCAATTTCCAATGTATGTGGAAATTTTTGCTCCAGTAGTTAAGGGAAGAAAGGGTGAGTATTACCAACTTTTGTATGATTTACTTGGAAAGGGGTATTCACATGTTCTAGTAGATGGAGTAAGAAAGTCTCTTCGTGACAGGGTAGAACTTTCTAAAACAAAACGACACACGATTGATGTGTTGGTAGATAGTATCTCTATACTAGATTTCAAAAATGACAGTAAAAGTGCCGAAGAAAGGCTTTCAGAAGACTTGGAAAAAGCACTGCTTGAGTCTGACGGCCAAGTGAAAATAATGTTCCGGGATATGGCGTTGGAAAAAGATAAAACTTATGTTCCCGAAGAATTTTTCATGTCATCAAAACTTTCTTGTCCAAAAGACGGTTACTCATATCCAGAAGTTGAACCTAGACTTTTTTCATTCAACTCTCCATACGGAGCATGTCCAGAATGTAATGGTTTGGGTACGAGACATTTCTTTGGAAATGAACAATGTCCAAAATGTAAGGGTGCAAGACTACGTGAAGAAGCTTTGCATGTGATGATCGGTAAGAAAAATATTGTTGAGCTCGTAGATATGTCTATTAAAGACGCTTTTGAGTTTTTAAGTAATATTAAACTTACTGAGCGAGAAAAAAATATTTCTAAAGTTGTTATGCGAGAAATAGAGTCACGACTTTTGTTTATGGTTAATGTTGGTATTGAATATCTGTCGCTTAACAGACGCGCACATACACTTTCTGGTGGAGAAGCACAGAGAATTCGACTTGCCTCTCAACTAGGTTCAGGTTTGGTTGGTGCTTTGTACGTTTTGGACGAACCAACTATCGGGCTCCACTCGCGTGACAATGACAGACTCATACAAACACTTATTGATTTGAAAAATTTGGGTAACACTATTTTAGTTGTTGAGCACGACGAGGACACTATATATGCATCAGACTATATTGTTGATATTGGTCCTGGAGCTGGAGTTCATGGGGGTAACGTAGTGGTGGCTGGTTATCTAGATGAGTTACTTACAGCAAAGAAGAACATTTCTGGTTCAGTAACTTTAGACTACTTGCGTGGTGACAAGGTTGTAGAGGTGCCTGAAAAAAGACGAGATGAACCAAAAGGTGAAATACAAATTCGTGGTGGAAAAATTTTCAATATTAAAAATTTGAATGTAGACATTCCTCTAGGAAGATTCGTGGCAGTTACTGGAGTTTCAGGTTCGGGTAAATCTTCTTTCGTCTATGAGATATTAAATAGAAACTTACAAGCACGATTTGAAAGAAAGTACAGAAGTGCGGAGGTATACAATTGTAAATCCTTTACTGGAACAGAATACTTAGGACGATCAATTCTTATTGATCAATCACCGATTGGACGAACGCCGCGAAGTAACCCAGCAACATATACAGGTGCTTGGACTTTTATTCGTGACCTTTTTGCAGAAACTTCGGAAGCTCGTGCTCGTGGTTGGAGATCAAACAGATTCTCATTCAACGTTAAAGGTGGAAGATGTGAGACATGTCAGGGGAATGGAATGATAGAAGTAGAAATGCATTTTCTTCCTACTGTTTATGTGCCTTGTGATGTATGTAAGGGTAAAAGATTTATGAAAGAAACTCTAGAAGTGCATTATAAAAAGAAAAACATTCATGATGTTTTGAAAATGACGGTGGAAGAGGCATTAAAGTTTTTCGAGGACATCCCTTCTATTTCAGATAGACTTCAATCATTAAATGATGTTGGTCTTGGATACCTAGAACTTGGACAATCTGCAACTACTCTTTCTGGTGGAGAAGCTCAGAGAGTGAAGATATCTTCAGAACTTTACAGACCGCACGTGCAAAAAACTATTTATCTTTTGGATGAACCAACTATTGGTTTACATTACGAGGA
Organism: uncultured Candidatus Saccharibacteria bacterium; assembly: GCA_964608465.1. Lineage (GTDB taxonomy): Bacteria > Patescibacteriota > Minisyncoccia > Phycocordibacterales > DATDWN01 > C7867-006. The sequence goes on from CAZSNI010000002.1 coordinate 10,582, forward strand.
TGTAAAGAAACTTATTGAGATTTTGCAAAAACTTGTTAATAAAGGAAATACGGTTGTAGTTATTGAACACAGTATGGACATTATAAAGTCTGCTGACTATATTTTGGATATTGGTCCTGAAGGTGGCGAGGGTGGTGGACAGTTGATAGCAAAAGGTACTCCAGAAGAAGTCGCAAACAACGAAAAGTCTCACACAGGAAAGTATTTAAAAAAAGCTCTTAAACAGTTAAAAGCATACAGAAAGGGATAAAAAAACGGCGCGCCGATCCAGATGGACCGGCACCCGTTGTGCGGCGCGTTAGGCATTCACTCAATGCAGTCCTTGAGGGCGTAACCAACCAGACACAGTCCGATAATCGTGATCACAACGGGCGTCGCGATGACGGCCAGAAGTGTCAGCATGGGGTTCTGAGTGCTTACCAGTGTCAGCGTTGCCGCTGCCAGTGTGGGCAGAAAGTAGACGTTCTCGGTATCGCTGTGAATGGTCGCGTTACTTTCGGACATTGTCACCTCATTTGGTGTACATTACCAAAACTAGTATTATACGTATATGGACAAAAGTCAAAGTACAAAAGAATTACTAAAGAAACTACCAGATTCTCCTGGAGTGTACTTTTTCCTAGGTAAAGATCAGAGAATTCTTTATATTGGTAAAGCTACTTCTCTAAAAGATAGGGTACGAAGTTATTTCAGTAAAGATATTGTAAATACTCGTTCGCCACTTATAACAAAAATGCTTTCACAGTTTGAAACTATTGATTTTGTTAAAACAGATTCTGTTTTGGAGGCCCTTGTTCTTGAAGCTCATCTGATAAAGAAACACCAACCAGAGGCGAACATAAAAGAAAAAGATAATAAAAGTTTTAACTTTGTTGTTATTACAGAAGAAGATTTTCCAAGAGTATTAATAGTAAGAAGTAGGGAACTTTTAAATAATCCAACTTGGAGTTCGGATATAAAGATAAAGTATTCATTTGGTCCGTTTCCAAACGGGACTCAACTAAAGGAGGCATTGAAGATAATTCGTAAAATGTTTCCATTTCGTGATAAGTGTGAGCCATTGTCGGGCAAGCCTTGTTTCAATAGACAGGTTGGTCTTTGCCCTGGGGTTTGTAGCGGAGAAATATCAAAAGAAGGTTACGCAGAACATATCGAAAACATAAAACTTTTTTTTGAAGGAAATAAAAAACAACTACTGAAAAACCTTGAGAAACAAATGCAAAGTTTCGCAAAAGAAAAAAAATTTGAAGAAGCCAACCTTACTAAACGTACATTATTTACTTTGAATCATATTCAAGATGTATCTTTAATAAAGGAGGATAAACTTTTGGCAAATGACTCTAGTACAGCTTTTCGAATCGAAAGTTATGATATTGCCCATATGTCAGGCCAAAACGTAGTTGGAGTAATGACTGTGGTCGAAGACGGAGAAATAAAGAAAAGTGATTATAGAAAATTTAGAATAAAAGAAGAGCCGGGAGTAAATGACACAAAGGCCCTTAGCGAAGTTTTGAGTAGAAGACTTGGGCATATAGAATGGAGATTTCCAGACCTTATTGTTGTTGACGGTGGGGTTGCTCAAAAAAGAGTAGTTGAAAAAGTCTTAAGAGAAAATAACGCTGACATTCCAGTAGTGTCTGTTGTAAAGGATGAAAGACATAAAGCGCGAGAGATTCTTGGGGATAAAAAATGGTTAAAGCATGAGAGTGAAATACTGCTTTCAAATGTAGAGGCGCATAGGTATGCGATCGGCTACCACAAACAATTAAGAGATAAAATATAATTGACCTATTTCAGTATGCGTAGTAGAATCCTTGACTGGTGTTCTTTTTTTGTGTGCACGGCACACTGGAGGGTTAATGGGTCGGTTGTCGAAAGCATATTTCATGCATGGACTCCCGGGTTCTGGTAAAGACTTGCAACTCGGGAAAATTCAGGCGAGGCTTGGTGGTAGCGATATCGTCACCATTGCCTCAGTAGGTGACGACCTGCTCGATCCTGAAATCGCTCGCAGGCCGAGAGCCTATGCAGCTTACAGGCAGGAGAAGGTTGGTGGCAATCTACTTCCTGACTTTGTGGTCAATGCCGTCGTGGAGGAATGGTTTCTCAAGGAGCCGTATCCACATCACCGAGGTGTCAGTGGCTCGGGGCGAAGTGTCGATCAGGCTAGGTTCGTTCATGACCTGTCACTCGAACTGGGCTATACACCCGTCTACTTGGTGATAGACTTTACCGAGGAGACCGGAGTCGAAAGGGTTCGGCTTCGAGGTCGAGCGGACGACGCAGAAGCAACTTACAGAAAAAGATGTCGTTCGTTTTATGAATACTTCCCGCCAGTCGAGGAGTATCTCAGAAGTCGAACAGACCTCTTCCACAAGGTAGATGGCCATGGCACACCTGAAGAGGTCTTTGCTCGCATCGAACCACACCTTCACAATAGCGTCCTTGCGTAGTCACGCACGGGCGCAACACACGGAGCGCGGGTCTTTGGACCCGCCTCTTCTTGTATAAATTGAGTTTATAATTATAGTTTTCCACATTTATTTGTTGTTACATCTTTGTATTTTTTGTATAGTGATAACTTCGTTCATACGGATTATGAACGATGTTCTTTCAGAAAATTTTCTTTCGTACGGAGAAAATTTTCAAAATCAGATCCGAAAGGATCAAATAGGGACCTTCGGGTCCAGCAATATTTCATCGAGCGCTCACGTCGGCAGTTTTTTCCGCTGAGCGCTTTTGTGGAATCGGAATTTTTGTTATAATTTTTTTAATGCAAACTTTACCTGACTCACTAAAAATTGGTGTTATACGTGGTGGAACATCGAGCGACTATGGTGTATCCCTACTTTCCGGGGCACATGTACTAGAACTTCTTTCTGAAACACATCGACCTATTGATATTTTTATTTCTCGAGATGGAGTTTGGCATATGGGGGGTATAGAAAAGTCTCCTGTACAAATTTTAAAAAACGTTGATGTGGTTTGGAATGCTCTTCATGGTGAAGATCATAAAGTGCAGGAACTTTTGAGTCATCATGGTGTGAAATACAACGGATCAGAAAAGTACGCTTCATCATTGGCAATGAATAATTTTCTTGCAAAGGAGCATCTGAATCAGATAGGCATAAAAACTCCTACATATGCAATCGTTAGACAACATGATGATTTAAAAAACAAAGCAAAAGAAATTTTCAATTCTATTCCTGGGCCACTTACTGTGAAACCTGTTAGGGGAGGAACATCTCTGGGAATAAAAGTAGTGAACACATACTTAGAACTTTACTCTAGTCTATATGATATTTTGTCAGAAAGGTCAGATGCACTAGTTGAAGAATTAATAACTGGAAGAGAGGCTAGTGTGGGAGTCATCGAAGGTTTTAGAAATACAGATTTATATACGCTTCCACCGGTTGAAATAAAATACGGTGGTGAAAAAAAAGTAAAAGAAGTTGATTTTTCGGATTTTGATGAAAATGAAAAAGATGGTGAAGAGATATGTCCTGGAAACTTTTCTGAGAAAGAAAAAAAAGATATGGAAATAATGAGTAGGCTAATTCATGATCATTTGGGATTGCGACACTACTCTAGAGCAGATTTTATTGTTTCTCCAAAACGTGGAGTGTATTTTATAAAAGTAAACACTTTACCAAGTTTGAAAAAGAATTCACTTTTCCCTTTATCACTAAAAGCAGTTGGAGCAAATGTAAAGGATTTCGTGCATCACATACTTTTGAAAGCATTAAACTAAAATTGAATATAAAAAAACTCCGATCGAAGAGGGAACTTGTCCCTCTTCGCCTCGAAGTGTGCTCGGCCTGCTAGCGCCCGTCTTTCCGTACGAACCAGCGGAAGTCGTTCCGCCCCGCACTGCTGGCATCGAACTCGTTGCGAGTGATGTCCAGTAGGCCACTGCGGGTGAGATGCTCGCGACGCAGAGTCACGAACTTGGTTCCCGGAGCCTGTCCAACCACGTCGTTCACTGTGGCTGAAAGGTAGTACCTCTGGACCTCGACCCTCAACAGGTTTCGGTTCATTCGGAGTCTGTCCGTGGACAAGACGGGGCGGTAACCCTTCTGGTCCATTCGTCTTCGGACGATGAACAGGATCTGCTCCATCGTGATTGCAGTCATTTTGTTCACAATCGGTGCGGTTGCTGTCTGTAACACGGTTGTGCTGCCTCCAATAAAACTCTAGCACGTAAATTACGTATGGTCAAGTATGTTTGACGAAGTATGCTATTACTAATAGTATTGCTAATGGGACTGGAGGTCCTCGATGGCCAAAAAGAAGAGAAAGAACGAAAGGCTTCCGCCGCGAAGAGACGGGAAGAAGCGTACGAGGAGACAGCAACAGACGCTCGTGAACAATCGAAACTTCCAAGCGCGGAAGTTTTACGACGAGGTCCGGCCGAAGTGGCGCAAGGAGCTCTTGCAACTTCGACGAGACAACAGATCTGCTGTCTATCTCGTTGCCTCACTTCGGCATCAGCTGAACTCTACTGCGCACGAGCTCGCCGAGCTTCGCAAGAAGAAGTAAGGCATCTGTACACAACCACGACGGGCGGGCACTACGGTGTCCGCCTTGAAGTTTATAAAAAAGAAAACCGCCGCGTCGTGTGACGCGGTCGGCGGGTGATTCATGCGGTCTGGGTTTGTGGAATACTCCCTATTCCTCTCGATACCAGACGAGAAGAGTGAGAACGGAGAAGGGTTCGCTCACGAGGTTGATGCCACTCTCTGTGTGAAAATCACGATACAGTGGCTGTGCAGTCGGGTGTCCCTTGAGCCATTCGTTCACCTCGTCTTCCAGGTCTTTCAAACCTAGTGGAAGTGATACTTCGAAAGTTTTCAGTTTCATGTTTTCCTCTAAACAGCAAAATACCAATTAAGTTTTGTTTTGTCAAAAGTTGTGGACCGGCTGGAATACATAGCAGGACGCTTCTTGAATTCTGATTCGCCGCCACTCATCAGAATTCAAGAAGCGGAAACCTGTCACTACGTACTCGTCGCGTAGCCAGGTTTCCGTTCGAGTCCTGACGTAAAGCTTTGCTTTACTTCGGGTCACGAAAAAATCCGCCTTTCAGCGGACTTTTTTCTGTGGACTTGGGAGTTCTCTTTTGGAACAAAGTTGGAGGAGAACTAGAATATCTCAACCATATTTTGAAAGAAACAAAAAATCACCAAAACTGACCTTCATTGAAAACAGCCGTGGTTTCAGGTAGAATTGATTTATGGCTACAAACACTAAAAAAGACCAAAAAGACGCCTTGAGCAAAGCACTACTTGCGTTGGAAAAGGCTAGAAACAGTAAAGTAATAGTTTATGTTACTGGGGACAAAAAACCTGACATTTTTTATACACAAGTTGCTTCAGATGTTTTGTTTTATTTTAAAGAGATTTTGAAGCAAATTGATCACACCAAAAAAATAACTTTGGCTATTTATACAAATGGTGGACAACTAGAAACTCCTTGGCCACTTGTTAATTTAATACGTGAACACTGTGATGAGTTTGAGGTTGTTGTTCTTGGTAAAGCACTAAGTGCTGGAACTATGATATCACTCGGTGCCGATACTATTGTTATGACTCGGTATGCTCACTTAAGTCCAGTTGATCCTTCTGCGAATATAGCTGATGGAAATAATCAACCAAAACATTTTGAAATAGAAGATATAATTGGTTATATTGATTTTGTTAAAGAAAAAATAGGTATTTCTGAACAAAACGCACTAGGCGAGATAATGAAAGACCTAACAAAAGAGATTACTCCAACGATGCTTGGATCTGCAAATAGAACACACTCTCTTGTAAGACGTCTTGCTAAAAATCTACTAAATAAACACAAAAAACCAGTATCTGAAAGACAGACTCGTGAGATAATTGAACACCTTACACAGAAACTTTTCTCTCATAAACATTTAATAAATAGGAATGAAGCCAAAGAAATTGGCTTTGAAAATATCGTTGAGTTTCCTGACAAACAGACTGAAAAAATAATAGAGTCATTACTTGATACATATATTCAGTATCTTGAAATAGATACCGACTTTAATCCCCAAGAAATAATTGGAAAGGAAGCTAAAAAGGAAGTAATTATTAACAGAGCAGTTATACATTCAGAAAAAACCAAGTTTAGTTTTCAAACTACTTGTGTTCTTACCAAGGTACCTGATCCATCAGGTAACCAATTGGTGAATGTGAATATAACAGCAAATAAGTGGCTTAAATTATAATAAAAAATATATGAACTACTTTTCACAAACAGGTAATACTTTAGTCAATACAAGACAAAACCAGTCTACTTCACCAGTTATTGAAAAAAAGGAGGGAGTTATTTTTAGTAAACCTAATAATGTTGTTTATCCTGACAAATCTAAACCTGTAAATAGTTTTAGTGGTTTTAGAGACAACACTAAAGTTGAACTAACAAAAGAGGAAGAGGACAAGTTCTATAAAAAAGTCTTCAAAACAAGTCTGATTTAACTATATGATAATTTTTTATGTATGCCGATCCAGATTTTGTTGATAAGACCACTCTATTCCAAGGCGACATAATTGATGATTTTCCATTCTATAACTTTGAGAACAGTTACCCGATTAAGAAAGATGCTGGTGGGAGGTTTGAATTGGATGGTGATGATAATAGTGACCGTTCGGTTTTAGCAGTTGAAACAAAAAAGCAAAAAGTAATTATTTTGTCTCAGACTTGTGATATCCAAAGAAGAAGTAATGTAATTGTTTGCCCCGTATATGAACTTAAAGAGGTGGTGGACGGAGGTGCAATCAATTTAAAAAGAGTAGAGGCTCTGAAATCAAGAAGGATATATTATTGGTTTTACCTACCTGAGTTTCAAGTTCTACAAGAGTCATTCGCTGACTTACAAACAATGGTATATGTACCACGAGATATAATTGAAAAATATGTTACAAAAAGAGCGGTGTCGTTGAGTGATCTAGGAAGACATCATCTTGCTTGGTCGCTGGCAACTTATTTTGGAAGACCTGCTGAAGAATAATTTAATATGAGATATAAAAATTAATCGAATAATTCAGGGTATTCTTTCTTAAACTCATTAATAAAGATTAAATCAGATTTTAACTTAAGCCTCTCTTCCTCCCGTTTCTCAGGAGTCCACTTATCACCCAAAAACTGTGCTAATTGCCAGTCCCTATCTATATAAAGTTCTCTGTATTTGTATATAAAAAAGATGGTAGTCCAATAAATGACAGTAATTATGTACATAGCCAAACTAACCTCTTCACCTTCATTGTTATGGAAAGAAGGATCCCATTTAACAAAAAAGTATATAGCTATGGGTGGTATAAACAGAAACAAACCGAAGATAAAGACTTTAAGTGTTTTCATATTATATTGATAATTGAGGGTCTGTAATATACGGCTTAAAAGTTTCAATTACTTCCTTTATAGTCTTATCATCAAGACCTAGGTCACAAAAACTCCTGATTTCCCAATTAGGATCTTCACCATAAATCCAAACTGTAAAAACTTTGTCTGGTTTACTGATAAATATGATACTGGCTTCAACACCACCGCCCGGGTGAGCTTCCACGGAGGCCACACTAAACTTACTGCTGTAATATGAGGTATCAAAGGACTTTAACCCACATTTTTGATCTACAATTATTTCACTTGCATAAGCGGTACTATCCTTAAATGAAGACTCGTCAGCTATGTATCTATTAAGAGCACCACGTAAGTACTTTACAAAACTAGCGTTAAGAGTTGTTTCAATGTATTTGTCTATATCTTCTTGAGAAATAGAGGGTGAAATATAAGGAAGTGTATTATTTTCTGCGGTAGGATTTGTGTATTTAAAAAATATAAAGACAATAATAGCTATGAATAAAATAACAAATACCGCATATTTATAAGATTTATATATGTTTAACATTGGAATATATCAAGCTCATTACAAGGCGTGTAGTAGCCAAGAAAAGCTAAAATTATTAAAATAATAATAAATACAACACCTAGACCACTTTCACTCCACCATCTTTTTATTTTCTGTTTTTTGGTTAATTGATCATCTTGCCACCTCAGTTCTGATTCAATTTCACTTTTTCTTATATTTAATTCATATTCTGATATATCAACCAACTCTTCTCTGCGTTGCAAAATCTTTCTATCCCATTCCGATAGATTTCCATACGTTCTTTCCTTCTCTCTAAGTTCTAATATGTGTATTCTATTGTTTTTCATATACAAAAAGCTCACCACAGGCATACCAGTTTCCCGGTACGGCGTATAAGGCGAACCCTGTGATGAGTTCTTTATGCCTTATACGACTTTACTGCGACCATACTCCATAGATTGCTCTATAAAGGTTAGGTCTCTTATTCAGTTGTAATTTAAGAATATCACTTACACAACCTTTTGCAAAATTGTGTTTATCTTATTTGAAAGTTCAGCTGGATTAAAACGTCCGTGATTTTCTAGTCTCAAAAGAGGGAGTTCTGCATCTCTTAGAACTCGTTCAACTTCACCATCTCGGTCAATTCTATCTTGTCTTTCGTGAGTCTTGTCATCTAATTCAATAGCTAATTTTGGAGATATATAAGTTTTATCACACAAGACGAAATCAACAGATTTTTGGCTTATATGTCTAAATGCACCCTTCCAGTTTTGACCAACAACCTTATTATCAATAATAGATGGGAGATGGACTTGAGGAAATATGTGATACTTATCTCCAACAGCGATGACGAGAGCGTCATAACATTCGTGTTCAGCACGAGTCATAAAGTAATTCTTTTTCTTATATCCGTATTTCTTTTTTTCCTCCTCATTTTCACCACCCTTAAGCATTTCTACCACAAATCCAAGAGCGATAATCACTGCGACAACAATAACCAATTTCCAGCTAAATAAATATGACATCATAGATATATATTATCATTTTCCACCCTTTTTTGGGCACATTCTCTATTGATTTCGGTTGATGTACAATATAAGCATATGGAAACAAAAGAACTTACTCGCAAAATTGAGGAACTTAATAGTGCAATTAAGAAACTCGGTGAGAGACAAAACTCTCAATATACCGATATTATGATGGAGTTGAAAAAGATAAATGCTTACCGTGAGGAGCAGGACGAGGATGGTATGAGCTTTGATGATCTATACGATGAAGCAAAAGAGAAAGTTTTGAAAGCCAGAAAAGCTTCAACTTCCTATCTACAAAGAGCACTTGGAGTTGGCTACTCAAGAGCCTGTAATCTTATTGATATGCTAGAAAAAGAAAAAGTTATCGGACCAAATCAAGGAGCAAAGCCAAGAGAAATACTCGTTAAATATGACAAAAAGTTTGCGGATGCTGTAAAAGCTAAAACTGCTGATGAAGAAGATGAACTCTATCAAAAAGCAAAATCTGCCACTCTTAAGGCTGGAAAAGTAAGCACTTCATACTTACAAAGAATGATGGGAATAGGATACGCTCGTTCTGCTCGTCTCGTAGACTTACTTGAAGAGAATGGAGTTGTTGAAAGTGGTAGCGGTTCTAAACCAAGAAAAGTAATCAAATAAAACTATTCTGCTGTTAATCCTCCTTCAAGGTTTTTGAGTATATTAAGATATTGTTTTGTGTAGTATTGCCTACAAGCTTCTCTTTCAAGGTCCATACCACTACCTCCAAATATATTCAGTTGATCTAAATTACAAACACTAGAGATATACTGTTTTCTATTTTTTTGTGCTTGGCGTACTAGGTCAGGTAGGTTTCTTAAAAAATCTGCTCCTCCATATTGAAATGAGACCGGACCAGTTGTTGTTGAAGTAATTTCTCTCAATCTAATACTTGATTGAGTGATGAGCTTATTTGCAAGTGTATCTGCTTCAGCTGATGTCTTGTCTACAAGTTTTGATATACAAACAAATAAATCATTAACATTTATATCTGCTGGGCATCCAGAAATTATATTCAAAAACGGAGTTTTTTGAGTAAAGTCTGGTTGTATTATTACTATTGGCTGAGAGTGTTTATATAGCAAATACAAACTACTAAAGGTAGTGAGTAATAACACAACCCAGATTATTATTGTTAATCGCTTGCTCATTATAGTTCTGCTCTTGCTTTAGCGTATCCACAAAACTCACAGTCTTTAGTAAGCTTTGGCGTCTTTGAACTGATAAGGCAATCTTTGATTTCAAATAGGGTCTCCTCAATCCACTCATCATTTCCGGTGTATGGAAGTACAACAATATCAAACTCCACTTTTCCATCAAAGGCTTCTCTGTCTGTACGACCATTACAGTAAACAAAGTATCCGGTATTAGAAACGTTGAAGCCTTTACGTCTTAAAAGCCACTGGTAGACCTCCATTTGACGTTTATAGCCATCTTGCCAGTCAGCATCAAGACTTATCTCACTCTCTTTTGCAGTAGCCTTGTAGTCCACCACAATAAGTTCACCGTTTGTACTTACCCAGATATCATCTACCGCTCCAGTAACTAGGAGATTTGATTGTTCGTGGTGATACTGGATACCTTTGAAGTTTTCTCTCCATTCGTCCATCATTTCGTGCTGAAATGGCACAGCATCAATATTGTACTGCTTCATAAGCGGATGTGATGTTCCATTTACTCGGTGTACATCAAACTCCTTCTTGAGGAGAGTATCTACTGCTTTGTTAATACTAAAAGGAGGACCAGAAGGTCTTTTGATACCGAGGCGATTGTTTAGATAAAAACAGCAAGGACACTCAACAAACAGCTCAATACCTGATCGGCTGACTTTGAATGGTTTATCTTCCTCTGTTTTGTATAGACCCCGTGATTTTATTGTAAACTCTTTTTTCATAGTACTTGTATATTGTTCATAACGTTCACACGTGCACACTATTTGTTAAACAACCTTACGAGTTCATCAAAGTTCTTGGCAACATTTTTCTCATAATCTTCTTGTTGTACATATAAAGCTTTATAGATAACTCTGCTTTGTCTCGCATTGACGTCCTGACACCATTTCTGTAATCTTTCAAACTTAATTTTATCATCTTCTTCTTCACGCCCCTTTGTCTCAATTATAAATACTTTTTTATCATCAACCTTCACAAAGAAGTCTGGGTAGTATGTGGCTATAAAGCCTTCACTATTCTTATACTCAATTCTGAGTGCGTTAGCCTCCTTGTTTTGGAAGTTCTTTGCAAATGAAATTATATCGTCACATTTTTCAAGGAAACCTGAGAACTCTAACTCAAAATTACTATCACCAACTATTCTGTTAAAAACTGATTTCTGAGGAATAAGGAATGATTTGTCATTCACCACGAATGGTCTCGCATCACTTACTTTAATGTAGTTCTTTATTTCGGTATCACCCTTATCTTGAACAGTTAATTCATTGATAGCTTTCTTGAATACCTCCTTTATCATTTTTATATATTCAACCTCTGAAAGGTTTCGTAATACATTCAGGTCAGTAAGTTCAATTTTATTTTCAAACATCTGATTTTCAACGAAATCTTTTACTTTTCCAAAGAGAATGTCGTAACACCCAAAGAGTCTCATCTCTCGCATTATTGCTTGAGCAAAGAAACCAATAACACTTTGATAGTTCGGTTCTATATCACCAGTAAGTATGGTTGTGTGGTGGACCTCTTCTGCAACAACATCTTTGAAAACAATTTCTCGTTTCTCTTGTTCTGTAAATGTCTTTACTTTAACCTTTGTGTTGCCAAAGCTTGATACGTCCAAGTTAGCGAGATTTTTATATTCTCGTTGTATTCTCGGAGTCATAACTGGGATTTCAATATCCAACTTCGCAATATCCTTTTTAGGGTTATCTTTATCAACTTCAATAACCATAGGTGATATCGGCTTTGATCCAGCACCCATCAATCTCTTTTCAAGTAGAACACCTTCGCCTTTGATAGACTCAACGAAGTCCATAAATGCTGGTGTACCAATAACACTCACATATTCATCAATGTCATCTCTACCAAAGTACATTCTTCGTAAACCTCTACCGAGCGTTTGTTCCGGCAAGATTTTTGAGTCAGAAGCATAAGGGCGTAGACCAACAATAGTAGTAACATTTTTTACGTCCCAACCTTCCTTGAGCATCATAACTGAAACAATAACTTTGTATGGACTTTCCCAGCTATCAATGTTATTTGCTTGTTTTCTTAATTCTTCCAATTCTTCTATCTTTTTACCACTGGTACTTTCAGATATCTCTCCGCTTTGATTTGTGTGAATGACTAGTACTGCACCTTTTAGTTCTGCAAAACTTGTCTGTAGATATTCAGCGACTTCGTCACAGTTTTTTGTGTCGTCTGTCATTATGAAAAGCAAAGACTTCTTTCCAGTAGGCTCTAATTGTTTATATGTTTTTTTCCATTCTTCAACACCTAGATTAAGATAGTCTCTGTATTTCTCACTAAAGAGAGTGCTTTGGTTTGGCTTTAATTTTCCACGACTAGCTTCATCAGGCACAACTGGATTTTTAACGACTCTCTGATGTATCGCTTCAACCAAAGGATAATCTGAAATAGTTTGCACAAAGATAGAACCATCTTTCTTCTTTGGTGTAGCAGTAACGTCTATTTGCAAAGCTAAAGCTCCACCTTTTTGCTTAAGCTTATTATCAATATCCCTAATAGATTTTAGCCACGCATTTTCTTCGTGTATATGATGAGCCTCGTCATTTATAACTATTAACTCATCTATATCACGGATAACCATTCCTAAGTCTACAGATGAGTCATTAGTCTTTGTCACTGGTTTATTACCCAAGAAATATTCTGAGGTATCCTCATCGTCTAAGCTAGAGTCTTGAACATCACTTTCAAATACTCTATGAATGTTTGTGAGGAAGATATTTCCAGTTTCAGATACATTCTTAAGTTCATCTTGTAAGTGTAAAGTTACTTGAAAATCATCTTGCCAGTTTTGACCCATATAGCCATTGTCGGGAAGGACTGGGTCCGTAAAGAATATCTTGTTGCCAAGGAAGTCATTTTTAATTCTTTCAAATACAATAACGTTAGGGGTAATTAGTAAGATGTTTTTGGAAAGTTTTGAACCATCTTCATATAATTTATGGAAATAAGCCCACGCAATTACAAGACTCATCACTTTTGTCTTACCGGCACCAGTAGCCATTTTAATAACTAGGCGTAGCCATTCCTCAGTAAACATTTGAGGACTCAGAACCCCTGTGGAGTTATAACGTATCAAATCATACTTATCTCTTACCTGAGCCACCTCATAAAGCCACACAACGGTCTCCAGAGCCTCTCTTTGAGAGAAATAGTATCTGAATGGGTAAGATGAACCATCGGCATTATAGAGGATGTGCTCCTCCTTAAACCACCAAGTTAAAAGTGCCTTTGAAGTCTCACTTGCTCCTGCATAGTTGTTAGTTCTCCATTCCTGAACTTTTTTACGAAGCTCAGCTACAAGAGGAGGGATGAGTTTATCAAAACCTTTTTCTCTCAAATCCTCGGTAGCAGGAAACCATCTGATTTCAGGATTAAGAATTGCGTAAGGGTCCCTTGGAAAGTCTTTGTGAAGTGCCATATTATATCTTTATAGGTATTACTCTAGTAGTGTCATTACCGAAAATATCCACGACTTTTACAGCGATTTTATAGTCTCCCTTTGGTAATTCTTTTGGAGCGGAAATGAGTTCTAGGTTTCTATTCTTTTTTGTTCTGAAGCTTTGCCATTCGTTATCAAAAATATAATCACCAGTCCAAACTTCTTTTTCTATATCATTTTCTATCACCTTAATTACTTCTTTTCTGTCCGCAAAGTCATAATCAACTGCCCAGTAATCAATCCAGTCACTCCACTTCTTTGTGAGAACTTCTCTTGAAACAAGTTCAGTATTTTTATCTTTACTCACTTTTATTACTTGACCATTTTCAATGATAACCTTTGATCTACCAGCTTTTAATTCTTCATCAATAGCATCATTATCTTGATTGTAGAAAACAGAGAAGTCTGTTAGTTCTATTGAAAGCTCCTTTGTATTACCTCTGCCTTTTGTTATTGGTTCTACACCAATATAGGCAACATCGTAAAAATTAACGTGACCCCTCTCTACAGCACGTTTATCAAAAACTTCACGAGGAATAATTTTGAAAGCAATATCCATACCTTGAGTCACAAACTCGTCAAATATAAGACCCATCTCATAATCAAAGCCGAGCACATCAACTTTTGTGACATTTTTCTCTTTTAGTTCATTAACAATCTCTTGAATAAACTTCTGAGATACAGGAAGATTAATCGGACCAACGGCAACAAGTCTATCTCGTTTCTTTCCTACAACATTAACAAAACTTTCAACAGTCTCTGCTTTGTATGCAGAAAGGATGAGCTTAATAAACTCTTGTTCTTTCCTTTGAGCTTGTTTTGCTTTCTCTTCAGCACGTAAATCATCATTTGTGTTCAGGAAACTTTCTCGCTCGTACCTACCAACATTGAGTATTTCAAATGCTCTAAAATCTTTACCGGCTTTTTTTAGTTCTCTTTGGACTCCTATCATTCTTTTTCTAGATGTATGAATACCAAACTTTCCAAGATCCGTGCCAATCCACTTTCTATTCATTTTCTCAGCTACAGCCAATGTTGTACCTGAGCCACAAAAGAAGTCTGCAATAAGGTCTCCTTCATTAGAAGATGCTTTTATTATTCTTTCAAAAAGTCCTTCTGGTTTTTGGGTTGGATAACCAAGATATTGTGAAGAGCCACTTATTAAAGGTTTGGTATAGTCACAATCCCAGACATCTCTTACGAAGACTTCAGAATAGTAACCATCAAACAATTTATCCTTGAGGCTGTTTGGAAGACTTTTTCTATCTTTAATATACTCCTCAATTTTTTTGATATCTTTTTCAGTTAATTCATTAATTTTGCTTGGTTCAACAAGAGTGTCAATAAATGGTCCGTTGTACACATTCCTTTCCTTTTCTGGATTGAATATGTAGTTATCGGTTTTTTTGTAATATAGAATTGTATCGTGCTTTCTTGCCCAAAACTTTTTTCCGACTCCTTGTATCCTATAACCCCAAACTATTTCATTCTGAAAATTGTCTTTGCCAAAAATCTCATCCATTATTAATCTCAAATAAGATGAGACTCTATAATCACAATGGACGTAAATACTTCCATCTTCAGCAAGTAGCTCACGCATTAACTTTAGTCGCTCATAAATCATAGCTATAAAACTGTCCGCTCCTTTACCCCAAGTATCTCTATATGCAATTTCTTCAATCACAGAAGGTTTTTTTGTAAAACTTTCAGCTTCTTCACCATCTCCAATCTCTATATCCATTGAAAAATCAGCTCCAACATCAAAAGGTGGGTCAATATAAATAAGCTTAAGACCTCCTTGAGCGTCTATTTCCTTTCTCATTGGACCATTCTTAAGAGAGGATAGGATTAATTTATTGTCTCCCCAGATTAGTTTGTTGGTCCACCCAGTTATTTGTTTTCCCGACATATCAAAGAGTGTACCTCCATCTCCAAACTCTTTTCCTTCTCTTGGTTCATCAATCTGTTCAATCACTTGAAAAGGCAGAACAACATTAGTTACCTCATTTGTTTTTCCATTCCACAAGAGTTCAACTTCACGATCATCTTTGAAAAGAAGAAAACGGTATTTTTCTGGCAAAGGCTTTCCGGCTTCCAAGTATTTCACAATATCTCGTTTCTCATTATCTGAAAGATTTAATGAGTTACTTTTCGCTGGTGTTTTTTTAGATTGTTCTTCTTTCATTTACATCTACATTAATTAATAAATTATTTGTGTGGTGATTGTACAAACTTTTCTAGGTCTTCTTTCTTATAACGCCTTACCTTTCTAATACCAATTCGTATCGCAGGCAATATGCCTTTTTTGTCCCATTGCCTCAGGGTGTTGGGATGGCATTTTAGGTATTTTGAAGCCTCATCAAGTGTTAAGAGTTCAGGTAAATCGGCATCTTTTTCAGCTGTTTTTTGTTTTGATTTCATACCTACCATTTGATAACATTATCATACACAACATTCACAATGTTCTCAATGTTCACTCTGTGAATTATGAAAATGCATATGAAGAAGGTAAATACAAAAATCAAACTTGATGATTTAAGTGCTGGTCTATATGGTATACACCTTGATAGAAAAAATCATCGTATATGTAAAGTTATGCGTATCCTTATGTTACGAAAGGATTTTAATGATTTTCTAGAGGAACTTGAAGAAAAAGGGCTTAAGCAAGATGATGTTGTGAGAAAAGATGGAAAAACTATAAAACTTTGGAATATAAACTTTAGTACAGCGGGTACTCTCATTAGAGGTTATTTAGAGAAAGTTATTCAAAGTGGTTATATAAAAAGACAAAATAGTGAATGGGTTCAAGAGTTTCTTCAAATTGCAGAAACTATTATCCTTCAGACCTATCTAGATGGTTATGCAAATAGAAGAAATAAAAACAATATCTTGAGTAATATTGTAATTTTTGATGACAGTTTGAACTATCCAAACATAACTCAAGAGATATTTGATAGGGACACTTTTTGGAAGGTGTTTGATGATGCTTTTTATAGAAACGTTGAGCAAGTAAAGGAGAAATACGGAAAACATCCAAACTCAATCACAGTGGGAGGGGTTAAGTTTGATGATCTGCCTCATAACGAAAAGCTCACCCCTGACGATCCTAAAATATGCCAAATAGTCTTTGACGAAAACACAGGAAAACAAGAGCTAATTGATTATATTGATAAAAATTGGAACTCAATTGAAGAGTCACTTACAGCTTGGAGACCAAAGCGAAAAGAAAAAAGAATAACTAGCACAGCTAATTTTATAAGAGATACTGTTATTTTCAATAAATACCAGTCTTTTAAGGACGAGGGATATAAAAACCCTGATGTAAAAGTCTATATGTGGTTAATGTTAGACTCGGATTACAAAATAGAAATTGAGCCGAATACAGTTAGAAAGATTGTTTCTCTACTCAAATCCGAAGTTAATGAGATAAATAAGTAACTGCTTATAATTCACAAAATTGTGTTTTATAAGAACGGTTTAATAACCGAACGACAAGGTTAGTGGTCAGAAGTACGCTAAGGGCGTGCTTTTTGTTTTGGTGAAAAAAGTACACATATTAATAATCACCAATAATAATGCCTATGAATGAAAATGAACAAAGTCAAAGTTTTAAACCTTGTGATTGGGATAGATATTTTGAGACTACAGACTTTGATTTATCAGTAACACTTGTTTGCAAGAATTATGTTCTTGAAAGCATTGAAACTGGTAAGGGTGGAAAATTAGTTTTTCTTTTTAACAAAGAGAAAGACATCGCCAGTGCGGTAGATGAGTATTGGTCAAATAAGATATTAGTAAACCCATTAGAGTTTACGAATGTCAGAAAAAACTTGAAGTCTCGCATCTACGGAATGAAGAAGAATTATTAGTTAATCAAATGAATATGCAAAATAATGAAGAAAAGAAGGAAAAACCAATACTGAAAACATCTATTATTAGAGAGGATGCTTTATATGAAATGGTGTTTAATCGCATCACAAACAAAACATACTTCTTTAAGATGGATAAGTACGGAAGGCTTGAAAGTTTTCTTGAGGAGGTAGAAATAGAAGGTAGAAAATATAAACCATTACCACCAACTTACAATTTAGTGGATAAAAATGTAATTTTATTTCCATCTCTACCGGTTTCTTATACGAATGAGGAAGAGATACTCAAAGAAATACAGACATTTATACATAAATACCTTGATATTTCGGAAGTATTTGAGCCGATAGCGACTTATTACGTCTTGTTTACTTGGATGTTTGATAGATTTAATGAAGTTCCATACCTAAGAGCAATTGGAGATTTTGGAAGTGGTAAATCTCGTTTCCTTCAGGTGATAGGTATTCTCTGTTACAAACCAGTATTTACTGGTGGAGCAACAACTCCAAGTCCAATCTTTCGGATTGTGAATGAGGTTCAAGGAACGCTGATTATAGACGAAGCTGATTTCAAGTTCTCAGATATGACTTCTGAGATTGTGAAAATATTAAATACTGGATACCAAAAAGGTACGCCGGTATTACGATCTGAAGGCAAAGGAACATTTGAGGTAAAAGCTTATGATGTGTTTTGTCCAAAGATCGTTGCCACTCGCGAGACGTTTTCTGATAAGGCACTTGAGAGTCGTTTTCTAGTTGAGGAAATGGGTTCAGGAAAACTACGCACAGACATACCTAGAACACTTAATCAGAGTTTCTACCAAGAGGCAGAAGATATCAGAAATAAACTTCTGATGTGGCGACTAAAAAATTACTTTGAACCTCTTGAAAAAAGAATGGAGGTTATTGAAGGTATCCACCCTAGGCTTAACCAGATCGCTATACCACTACTCTCCATCATTAAAGATGATGCGATAAGGGAAAACCTCAAGACTTTCATCATTAAATACAATGGTGAACTAATAGCGGATAGAGGTCTTACTTGGGAAAGTGATATTGTTTTTGCAATTCTTAAACTTGAATACGAGGACAATAAAAATGAGATAACCGTTAAAAAGATAACGGATGAAGTGAACAGAGAAAGTGATATCAGTGACGATACCCTTCAGGCTCGCAAGGTGGGTTGGTACTTACGGGCAAAGCTACAACTTAAACCTTACAAGACAAGAAAAGGTTTTGTGCTCTCTTTCAAGGAAAACAAAAAGCGGTTGGATATGTGGAAAGAACGATTTGGAATTACTGATGCTGACATACGTGGTGAAGAAGTGAATGACGTGAATGTTGTGAACGTCCACGAGGACATAGTAACAACTCAAGAATTATCTCTTAACAAATAAAAATATGAATGACGAACAAGTTTTATTTGAGGTTCAATATATTAAAGAAGAAATACAAAGTTTCGCTGAAGCAAACTTTGGGCGTGAATTGACGGAAGATGAATTAAAAAGGTTTGAAGATTACATATGGGATGATGATGGAGTATCTTCCGCAAGGGACGAGCTATTGTTGAGTGCTATTGAAGCAGTAATGAAGGGAGAAAATAACGATTAACTATGAGTAAAACTGAAGCCGATTGGTGTAAGAAAATTGAGATATGGTGGTTACTGAAGTCTATAAGAAAGAGTAACTCAATAGTTTCAAATCTTACAATTTGGTGGGGAGATAATGGAATAAATGGAAGCATTACTGCTGAGGTAACTATTCAATCAGATAGAGATAAGTATGTGCGATTTATGTACTCTCAAACTAATGAAGATACAGGAGAGGATGAAAGCGTTGATTATAAAGTTCCGTTAATTGAGACACCTTGTAATTACGGTGGCACACGTTACTGGTTTCAATGTCCTCTTATAAGAGATGGCAAAACTTGTAGCAGACGTGTCGGAGTTCTCTATAAAGCTGGTATTTACTTTGGTTGCCGACATTGTTACCAACTGACTTATAACTCAAGAAATGAGAACAAGAGAGTCTATGAGTCAAATCCAATACTTACTGCAATCGGGTTCGGCATAAAGATGGAAAAATTAGAAGAGACAGCTAAACGGTTTACTTATAAAGGTAAACCAACCAAGAAGAGGCAAAAAATAGAAAAACTACACAATAAAACACTTGAATACCTTGAAAAAGCAGGTGTGAATGAAAGTGATTTGATCTAAGACAATAAATTGATATGATGAGTAAGCTACACAACAAACCAATAAACGATGACAATTTTGTACCTAAGGAGGGGCAACGTGGCTTGTTGTGTAGCAACAAAAAGTCGTTTCGTTGTCCCTCTTTTGGTATAAAAAATGATTATACAAATGAAGATGTCGCTATTGATTACTTGGGAAGTATTCTAGTAGAGGCATTTCTAATTAAAAAAACTTATGAACATAACAAAAAATGTGAACACAAAAAAGGCAGTGATATATTGCAGAGTATCAACTAAAGAACAGGTAGATGAGGGTAATAGCTTAAGTACGCAAGAAAAAATATGTAAGGATTATTGTAGTCGTAACCAGTACGACATTGCGGAGATTTTCCGTGAACAAGGTGAGAGTGCAAAGACAGCAGATCGTACTGAACTTCAAAAACTCCTTACTTACTGTGCTGATAAAAAGAACGGGGTAAGAGCAGTTATTATTTATAAGCTGGACCGATTATCTCGCAATACTGATGATTACAGTCAACTACGCCTCCTATTGAAACGCTATGGGGTGGAGATAAAGTCTACATCAGAACACTTTGAGGATAATCCTGTTGGACGGTTTATGGAGAATACAATGGCTAACATTGCTCAGTTTGATAATGATATAAGAAGTGAGAGGTGTGCCGGCGGAATGAAAGATGCAATGAGAGACGGTAGATATGTTTGGATGGCTACAGTTGGCTATGACAATGTAAAGATTGGAGGAAAGGCAACTATCGCACAAAATCCAGTGATGGCTCCACTCATACTAGAAACTTTTGAACTCATTGCTAGAAATACATATCCAACTGAGGAGGTCCGTAGAATTATGACCAAAAGAGGTTTGTTAAATAAAAAAGGTAAACCTTTTTCTAAAGGATACTTTTACAATATGCTTACAAACGAATTGTTTGCAGGTTGGATTGTAAAGTTTGGTGAGAGACATAAGGGCACATTTACACCAATTGTTTCGGAAGAACTATTTAATCAAGTTCAGAGAATACTCAAAAACAAAGGTAGAAAACATTCAGCATATATTACAGATCACCCAGACTTTCCTTTGCGAAAGTTTGTAATAAACGCTTATGGAAAGAAATTGACTGGAAGCTGGTCCAAAGGAAGACAGAAAAGATATCCGTTCTATCGTTTTGGAGGAAATCAATCAAACCACAATAGAGATAAGTTTGAGATGGAGTTTCAAGGCTTTATGGACCAATTTAGACTGGACGATAAGCACATTCAGAAACTAAAGAAGGCTGTGGAAGAACATCTAGTTATGGCTACAGCTGAACAACGAAAGCACGCAGAGCATTTAGAAAAATATATAAATCAACTAACCGAAAAGCAATCAGCCATTATTAAGAAAAATCTTGATGGTGTCATTAGTGACACAGTTCTAAAACAACAACTTGAACTTATTGATAAGGAATTAACTGAGGCAAACGCATCTTTGGCTAATCTACCTAAAACTGATACTGACTTTATGGAGATGCTTGGCTTTATGGAGAACTATCTAAAGAACCCTAGTCAGGTATGGAGAGAAGCACCAATAAACGTAAAAGTTAAGTTGCAATGGTTCCAATTTCCCCAAGGTTTGGTTTTTGAAAATGAGTTTTTTGGAACCACTGAAATAGCTAGTATCTTCAAGACAAAAGACGCCTTTTCAGCGTCTTTGTCACCTAAGGTGGACCCGACAGGACTCGAACCTGCCACCCCATCATTGCAAATGATGTGCTCTACCAGATGAGCTACGGGCCCATTAAATAATAGATTATCAAAATAGTAAGAAGTATACAAGTACTAAAAAACTGCCGTTTGGCAGTTTTTTAATGAGTTTATTTCTTTCCTGTCTGGCATCCGCATGTACAAGTACCATCTGAATTTGTGTGTACGTGAGTACACTGTTCACATTTTTGATCAGTCATATTTTATAGGTTATTTAATAATGCCTATTTGCTTATTACAGTTGTTACATAGTAAATACTTCTAAAAAGCGCATCCCTTGTGAGACAGTATACCTGCCTAGCAAGGGATGGTGCAGTCGACGGGGGTTTAAGGAGGGTGGGGTGTACAGTCGAAAGCACATATATACTACCGTTCGTGTGTCGAAAATATTACAAGTGTAGTATTTCTTGCTATACTAATTGAATGGATTCAAAGCACTCCACAAAAGTCACAGCGTATTTTCTTGTTTTTTCACTTTCAGTATTGTTTATTTACGGACTTATTAATAGAAAAAAATTTAGAAATATTGTTAACGCAAATCCTACACCGGCCTTAGTTGTAGAGGCGGTTTTAGACCAACCTGTTTCCGTAGGAACAGACTTGCTTGGTAGAGCGCAGCTGGGATATGAGGGGGGGACAACTGGTAGGCACAAGAACATTGAGCTTGGAGTTTCTCGAATAGACGGGACGATTTTGCTCCCAGGTGAAGAATTTTCATTTAAAAAGGAGCTGGGTACAACAACTGTAGAGGATGGTTTCAGTGAGGAAAAAATTTTTCTAAATGGAGAAGTGACAAAGGGAGTTGGTGGTGGACTTTGCCAAGTTTCTACAGTTCTTTTTAGAACAGCTATGGCTTCTGCACTTCCAATAACCGAAAGAGCTAACCACAGTTTTACAGTTTCTCGTTATGACGAAGGTTTGGATGCAACATACTCTGACCCTGGGCCAGACTTTAAGTTTGTAAATGATACTGCCAACCCAATCATGATAAAAGGGAAAACAGAAAACCTTACAGCTATTTTTGAAATATATGGAACAAAAGATGGTCGTACAGCCAGTACCTCGCCTGTAGAGATTTCAAACATTAAAGACATTTTGCCAACAAAGTATGTATGGGTGCCAAAACTAGAAGAAGGTCAAACTAAATGTATCAATGCTCCACAAATTGGTTTTACCGCAAAACTTAAGTACGACATTGTCTATGCAGACGGTAACGTTAAAGAAAAAGAATTTGTTTCTAAGTACAAACCTCTTCAAAGAATCTGTTATATAGTCGGGGATGAAATTAAAACCTTTGACATAAATAAAGTTAAATAACAATAGACATAAACATTTTCCTTTTATAAACTAGTACGGGTTGTACACAAAACAGGAGTGAGTCGAATGAACGATATCCCAGGAGAGAAGACTCAGGGTGGTGAGGAAGCGGCACCACTTCAAGGTGAGAAGGTGGTGAGGCGTCTCCCGCAAGAGATGAATGGAGCCACAATCGAAACTATCGTCGAGATAGTGGCGCGGAACACCCAACAATCCGTCACTTGGAGGGTCGTTGACGGTGAACCTACGGTTTTCACCACCGGCGACGTGTACGCTGTTCTGCGGGAGCTTCGGCACAAGCTTCCTCGCGAATATCGGCGAACATAGACGCTCCGACAATTTTTTCAGCCTCGATGCTACGTGCATCGGGGCTGTCGCTTTATAAACTATTGACAGGAGAAATAATCGGTATATCATTTTTATGGGGTAACACAGGAGGGTAACGATATGTTTCGTGATGCGGATGTACGTCGTTCAGTCGCAAATGAGATGTCAGTTCTCGCAATGCAGGGTCTTTCAACTTCGGATGCCGTTACTTTCGGCAACCGTAGTGCTCGACTCGCCATCGCAAGGACTGAAATCTGGAGTGGCGGAAGGGGTAACGGAACCCTGAACGTCGATCTCGACTGCACGGGGTGCATGCTCGTGAGTACGTGTCCTGGGGACAAATGTCCCCGTAAGGACTGCTAGCTAGTCCGATTTTCGTTTTCCGTGTTGGATGTTCCGTAAGTGTGATTAGGCGCGCTATCCCAGGCGTGCCTTCACTTTGCCCAAAATTTTTGCGAAAAAACTTTTTTAAGAATAGAATGAAATATATGTGGGAAAGAAATTTTACTAAATGGGTGGGGTCTAGAACTTCGGTTGTGTTACACACAATTTTTTTTCTCGCTACATTCTCAATGATTTTGTTTGGCTTTAATACTGAGACTGTTTTACTCATACTTACCACCGTTGTTTCTCTTGAGGCAATTTATCTTTCTATTTTTATACAGATGACAGTAAATCAGAACACAGAAAGTCTAGAAATAGTCGAGGAAGATCTGGAAGATATCGTAGAGGAAGTCGGGGAGATTTCAGAAGATATTGACGAGATTCAGCATGATGTGGATGAAATTCAGGAAGATGTTGAAGAGATTTCGGAAGATGTGGAGGAGATTCAGCACGATGTGGATGAAATTCAGGAAGACGGTGAGCAGGAGGATATTGAATCAAAAAAAGATAATCAGAAACTTGAAAATATTGAAATCATTTTGAAGAAGTTAATTGTGGAGATAGAAAACTTAAAGAAGAAATAAATTATATAGTTTGATATAATTTCAGAATGAAAATTGTAAAAAAAGTTTTTCTTTCTCTGCTAGCAGTAATTATTTTGTTTGTTTTCTGGCAAGTTACAAAAAAAGTTCCATTGGAGGGTGATTGGAAACAGCATTTAGATATTATTTCAAAGGCAGAGTTTAATGGCGACAAAGTAACAGTAAAGAATGTCAGAAACTACCGCTATGGCCCTACAGAAGCAGATATGCATCCTGCATATTATGACAGAACTTATGACCTGAACGGCGTCAAAAAAATCTGGTACGTTACTGAACCTTTCAATGAGAATCAAATGGCGGCGCATACTTTTGTTTCATTTGAGTTTGATAATGGAGATTTTCTTGCGATAAGTATTGAAGCTAGAAAAACTAAATCTCAAGAATACAGTATTTGGAAAGGCGCAATGCGTACATATCCACTTGTGTATGTAGCTGCGGATGAAAGAGACGTCGTGCTTTTGCGCGCAAACCTCAGAAAAGACCAAGTGTATGTGTATCCTATAAAACTATCTAAACCAGAGAACGCTAGGTTGCTTTTGGTTGATATGCTCACCACTATGAACGAGCTAACAACAACAAAACCACAATGGTATAACACTTTGTTTGCAAATTGTACTTCGGCAATTGCAAAACATGTAAATAAATTAAGTCCAGATAGAATTTCTAAGTTCTCATGGCAACTTTGGCTCACAGCATCTGCAGATGAACTTGCACTAAAGTCAGGGCTAATAGATACGGATTTGAGCATAGAAGAAGCAAGAAAGATGTATAATATAAATGTTGCGTCTGAAAAAGCAGGGGATGTAGCCACATACTCGCAAGACATTAGAAAATTTAAAAAATAAATATGATCAACGAAAAAACAATGAAATTTATTAGAATATTTCTTTTAGTTCTAATAATTATCGGTATCGGTTTACTTTTAACTCAGAATACTTGGGTTCCAAAACTTACGAACTATATTTTAAAAGACGAGTTGTTGGCAAATAACACAAAGACTGGCTCACGATGGACTGGAAAAATTGATTCAGTAAAAACAGATTGCATATTCGACGGTATTTGTAGTGTGACTGTTTCTGGGGTTGAAGTTGTGGTTGTGCAAGGCATGGTTGCTTTGCAGGAGGGTGAAGAGGTGGGACAGTTGCGAGATGTTGAGTCAGTTTCCGATATGCAAAAGTATATAGGTAAAGAAGCAAATGTTTTTGCTAGAAAAATAAGTAGTAATTTATTCACACTTTACGGTAATCAAGAATTTTTCATAGAGCTGAAGAAGTAGCCACAATATATATTTTTAAAAATAGACAGAAATGTCTATTTTTTAAACTTGACTTTTTCATTCTATATGTGATATAATTCGCGCAGTAAGGAACATTGAAAACACATATCGGAACCTCCAATCCTCCATACAGGTCAGCAGTTGCTGGCACAGATGGAGGAGGGGGGCAATCTGATGTTAAGCAACATTGGACTGATTCTTGTCAGAATCAGCTAATAAAAAACCCACCTCTAAACCAAAGGTATGAAAATACTTCGAGTCATCGGGTTAGGGATGCTTATCATCACATTGAAGTTCCTGACCCCAAAGATTTTCTCTGGGATCGAGAATACCCTTCTGGTGTTCTTTGATTCCATGCAGACTGTGCTAGAAAGAACAAGCACGTCGCAAACTGCCGGATTCTTCCCTGGACTCCCGCAGTAACCCAAAGCAACCGGACGCTCATGCGTTCGGTTATTTGTTTGTCTTTGTAAGGCATTTTGTTCTAAATCGTCTATATAATGTAAGCCAAAGTGTGTGGATAATATTCCCTAAATGGACTTTTGGTTGTATAATTTTAAGGTAGAAATTACAAATTAAAAATCAAAAATGAAAAAAATATTACTAATGAGTTTTTTGGGTGTTTTATTCTTTAACACCGCTTCTGCACATGCGACTATTTTAGTTGAAGTGCCATCTACTTTTGTTTTAAAAGTTGGTGAGGGTGCTGGGGTTAAGAATTATCAAAACATGGAGATTGATTTTCAATCTATACAAAATGATGACAGTGAATGTAAAAAAGGCACAACACCATGTCCACTAGGAAATCCAGTAAACACATCAAACCCTAGAAAGGAGGTTGTACTTTATGTAACTACTCCGGGTGGTTGTGGACCTGACGCTGATTCTAGGTGTTTAGGTGCTCCAGGGTTTGCAAATACATTTACTATCAATGAAGGAGATAGTGAAGATGTTCTTGGGATTGAGATCTTTGTATCAAATGTAACAGACAACTCTGCAACATTTAGAATCGCAATGAAAACAAATGACTCAGATGATGATTCAGATGATAAAGTTATCAAGCCTATGCCTCCAGTGATAAAAGTCACTTCAGTTACTGGTGCACAAGGCACTATAAACCGTGTGGATAAAATTATCATTTGCCCAAACGGTGAAAGTGATGACAACTGTTCAGTTTGTTCAAAGGGTGAGTGTAAGCCAGAGACAACACCTGCTAGTCCACGAAAACTAGGTGAGCCAGTTAGCGTCACAAATCCTCCAGTTTTTGAACTTAAGGGCGACGAGACGCTTGTTTCAGCTGTTAAAGTGGAAGGAAATGCCAGTTCTACTGCTGGATATGAAATAAAAGCTAAAAGAAAAGCTAGACTACTGTTTTTGTTCCCAGTTAATCCAGAAATAAAATATTCTGTAAATGCTAGTGGAACAGCGTCTGTATCGGCAAGACCTTGGTGGAACTTTCTAGCGTGGTAAGGCTAACTTAAATAGGTAAACAAAAAACTGACACAAGTGTCAGTTTTTTGTTATAGATACTTTTTAATGTTTCTTTTATGCTCCTCGTAGGTTTTAGCACAGTGAATTTGTCTTTTTTTATCGTGAAGATAAAACAAGCAAGAAGTCTTCTGAGGATTGTACGCGGCGTCTATAGCCGCGAGCCCAGGATTTGCTATTGCTGATGGCGGTAATCCTTCTTCGGCGTATGTGTTGTATGGAGAATCTATAAATTTATCTTTAGAGTATACCTGTTTCCACCATCCTTCTTCTTCGCTACCTTTGGCATACTGAAGTGTCGCGTCCATTTGTAGTTTCATGCCTATCCATAGTCTGTTCCAAATGATTCCGGAAATAAGCTTCATATCACTTTTTCCTCCTGCCTCTCTTTGTATAATTGAAGCGATTTTTATCGCAGTGTCCTGGTTCACTACCTGCATAGTTTTCTGTTTTTTAATCGTAGAAGTTTCTTTACTAAATTGCTTTAGCATTTCTGCAGTTACTCCCATAGGGTCTTCATCTTTACTTAGTAAATAAGTTTTAGGGAAGTAGCGACCTTCTAGGTTTTCGCTGTTTAAAGCCAAGTGAGCATTAATAAAATAGTCTTTCTCTTTTTCGTTCCAACCAAGTTTGTCCGCCATCACTTCAGCGATCTCTTCTTTTCTTAGTCCTTCCTGTATTTTTACTATTCTGACTGTTGGATTTGCTAGGCTTTGATAAAAATCTAAAGAGCCAAGTAGTTTAAAATCTAAATTGTAGTAACTCATCATGCTAATCAAACCTCCCACAGACATTGTAAAAAATATAATAGTCGTTCTCCAAGACATATGAATATTGTATCACATTTTTTGCATATTTTTGCACAAAAAACTCAAAATAATGTGGACTTCTGAATATTTTATTGATAATATGTGAATATATGTCAATAAAATCCTTTTTTATGAGAAAGTTACTTGCTTCAAAAATGCAAGGTGTGCCACAAGCAGAACAGGAGAAAGTTTTTGCAATGCTTGAAAAGAACCCACAGCTATTTGAAAAAATCGGACTGGAAGTGCAGGAAGAAATGAAAAAGGGCAAAGACCAAATGAAGGCAACTATGGAAGTTGTAAAAAAATACGAAGCTGACCTAAAAGGTTTGATGTAGTGATTCTAGTTTTGTGTTCGATTCAATAATTTCTTTACATAATGAAAAAAGTCTACATTCTTGCGGGACATCCAGATACACAAAGTATGTGTAACGATTTGGCAGCTGCGTATGGAAAGGGAGCTACTTCTACTGGAAATGAAGTTAGACTCACAAAACTTTCAGAAATGAAGTTTGATCCAATACTTCACTGTGGTTATAGGTGCATCCAAGAACTAGAGCCGGACTTAAAAAAATTTCAGGAGGATGTTAGATGGTGTGATCACTTTGTTATCATCTACCCATCGTGGTGGTCTACTATGCCAGCATTACTAAAAGGACTTTTTGATCGTGTGTGGTTGCCTGGTTTTGCATATAAATTTTTACCAAACGGTTTGGGGTGGAATAAGTTACTAAAGGGGAGAACTGCAAGAATTTTCGTTACTTCTGACTCGCTTCCTATACTTGCGAGGTTTCTTTTTGGTGATAATACAAACGAAATACAAGATGGAATTCTTTGGTTTGCAGGTTTTAATGCAAAAGTTCATAAAGTAGGACCGATGAAGAAGATTTCAGAAGAAAAGAAGGGACAGTGGGCTAAAAAGTTTGAGGCATTTGGTGAGAAAGTGTATTAAGTTTCTCCTATAAAAATACTTGACAATCTAGTTTTAATATGATAGGGTTCTGTCAGAGTCACCAAGAATGGTGATGTCGATTCAGAGCCTAGAGGCTCATGGAGTGTTCAGATGAAGATGTCCAGTTTCGTCATTGCGTTGGCCATGTTGGCTACCGCAAGCGCCGCAAGCGCACAGTCGTCCGCGAAGATCGGTGACCTGGTTTCCGGAGTTCCGGTCGCTGGCGACCTCGTCGTCTGCAACTGGAACGGAAGCAACGTCGACGCCGACTACAAGATCGACAAGGCGGGTTCGCCCACCGTGTCGCTCCTCGTTTCGCCCAACACGTGCAAGAAGGCGGGCGAAGCTCCGACGCTCACGTTCGTCACCTTCACGGTGCAGAACATCGCGGCCGGACGGCAGGGGATGAGTCACCTCGCAACTGGCAACGGCCAGACGCAGGTCAACTTCCCCGGAAACGCTGTCTCGCTCACGATGAACTGCGCCAATGGCTTTCGGGTCATGGCGTCACACACCGTCACCGCGCTGACTGGTCCCGCCGGTCCGGCCGGCCCCCAGGGTCCGGCAGGTCCGACAGGCGCAACAGGTGCCACCGGTGCCACTGGCGCGAAAGGCGACCCGGGTGACGTTCTGACCTGGCCGACCATGGCTCCCGCATCCGTCGATTTGGGACTCCCGATGGTTCTTCCGAAGCCCTTGTCCCTGACCATTCCGAGACCGGAGGGCGTGCATGATCTGCTCTACTACTGGTCGCAGTACAGGGTGGCGATTCGTTGGAGCTTCAACCTCGATGGGTCAGTCAAGTGTCGACAGGTGGACTGGAGTTTTCATCCGGAACACGCCTTCGACACTCTCCAGGCCCTCACCATCGGTGTTCAGTGGTGGGACTCGAGTTCGGCGAAGGGTGGTCCCTGGCCGATTGCATGGAACGTCAACATTCCGTGCAACACTTCACTCCTGACGCCAGGCAAGTACTAGCCTCGCGGCGCTCGCGCCGTTCGTTCATTCTTTCCGGCCCCGTGCAGCACATGCTGTAGGGGCCGGTTTTCTTTTACACAAAATATTTAGTATTATTAATATATGAATATCGAACTCAATCACATATTACTTTTTATTCATTTGGTTTCGCTTGTTATGGGATTTGGTGCAGTTATGGTTATAGATACATTTGGCCTGTTGTGGTTACTTAAAAAAGTAAAACTATCATTTGTTCAACAGGTGGCAAATACAACTCAACCTCTTATATGGATCGGATGGTCACTACTTGTTTTAACCGGAATTCCTCTAATCGTTATGAAAGGTGGAGTGAGTGGACTTTCCATGATTAAAATATTTGCTGTACTTTTGCTTGGTGTGAATGGTGTATATTTGCACATAATTAAGAAGAGTATGGATAACATAAATGACAACTCTGTTATGCCTAGCTTGGCTAAATTCAGGATCACACTAGCTAGCTTTATTTCTCAGGCAGGATGGTGGACTGCAGTAGTAATTGGTTTTTTAAACAACAAACTAAAAGATAATGCTCCTAAAGTAGAGGACCCGTTTGTAATTATAATTCCTGTCGTCATATTTGTTGTTTTTATTGCAACAGCTGGAGAATTGATTTTCCGAAAAAAATAAGTCATATTAAGAAGCATGAAATTATCCATAGGAATTGTTGGTCTTCCAAACGTCGGCAAATCGACGCTTTTTAATGCACTTACAAAAAAATCTGTTCCTGCAGAAAACTATCCATTCTGTACTATTGATCCCTCTGTAGGGATTGTTCCAGTTCCAGATGAGAGAGTGCAAAAACTTTCAGACTTTTCTAAATCAGCAAAAACTATTCCAGCAGTAATTGAGTTTGTTGATATTGCAGGTCTGGTTAAAGGAGCTTCAGCAGGTGAAGGACTTGGAAACAAGTTTTTGTCTAATATTCGTGAAGTAGATGCAATACTAGAGATGGTAAGAGTGTTTGAAGACAAAGATATTTTGCATGTACACGGGGAAGTGAATCCGCTCTCTGACATTGATGTTATAAACTATGAGCTAATTTTGGCTGATTCAGAAACTATCACAAAAAGAATCAGTAATTTGGGTAGAGAAGTAAAACAAGGGAAGAAAGAAGCAGTTTTTGAAAATGAAGTTTTAGAAAAAATTCTAGAAACACTGAAAACAGGAAAGCTGGCAAATACTCTTGCGTTGACTCCAGAAGAGAATGAAGTATTGAAAAGTATGCATTTGCTTACAGCAAAGCCAATTTTGTATGCACTCAATACTTCAGAAGCTAGTGTAAACAAACTAGATGTTGCTTCACAGGTTCCAGGACCATATGTGGTTATAGACCCTGTGTTCGAAAAGGGTTTTGAAGATTTGATCAAAAAAGCTTATGAAACTTTGGGACTTATTACATATTTTACAACCGGAGAGGACGAAACAAGAGCATGGACTATTGAAAAAGGTTGGACAGCACCGCTAGCAGGAACAGCGATACACACAGACTTTAAGGATAAGTTTATTCGTGCAGAAGTTGTTCACTGTGACGACTTACTAGATTCTGGCTCATACGGAGTAGCGAGAGAGAAGGGGAAGGTGAGAACTGAAGGAAAGGAATACATTGTTAAAGATGGAGATGTAATTGAGTTTAGAATTTAATCCAAAGACTACTTGACAGTTATTAAATATTAGTGTATACACAGACACAGGAGGATCATCGATGGAAAGAACGTTTCCGATTTACTGGGACGCGGCAGTGTGTCACGTCTCCGACCCCAACAACCCGCACGTCGTCGGGAAGGGCGGCAGCATCGAAGCCGCAACAGGCGACCTGTACATTCAGATGTACGGAATCACGTTCAAAGACGTTACACCGTACACACCGCTCGGTGACAACATCCCCGGAATTCTCGCCATCAAACAGCGGGAAAATGAAGAAGGTCAGGAGTTGCCTCCGTTGACGGTTCGGTACGGCGATGAAGTCGAAGAAGAAGTCGCGGCCTAACTAAAGGTCGTGAATGAGCCCAGCTATTTGTAGATTCAATCTATGAAAAGCTGGGCTCTTAACGTATGCTATAATTTAAACATGAAAAAAGGATACAATGACAACATAGAAACATTAACAAAAGAGAACACTAATTTTAGAAAAGTTTTGTATACAGGAGAGCAAAGCCAGTTAGTATTAATGTCACTATTGCCTGGTGAAGAAATCGGTAGTGAGGTACACGCAGATAACGACCAGTTTTTTAGATTTGAAGAGGGGGTTGGAAAGGTGGTAATTAATGATACTGAATATGAAGTTTCCGACGGCTCAGCTGTAGTTGTTCCAAAAGGAGCAACTCATAATGTAATTAATACGAGCGCTGACTCGGCATTAAAGTTATACACGATATATATGCCAGCTCACCATAAAGATGGTATAATTCGTAGTACAAAGGCCGAAGCAATGGCAAACGAAGAAGAGTTTGATGGTGTTACAACCGAATAAGGTAAATTTTATTTATCAACTTAAACTATAAACACATGAGTGAATTTATTAAAAAAAATCTTGTAGTACTTGCCGCTTTTGCTCTCCCAGTCATTCTAATTATCGTGGTAGCTTTAAGTGTGTATCTGCCTAGTCTTTTCGTAAGAACTGACTACAATTTTGTATATGCGATTTGTACTGACTCTAGCTATTACTATGGATACGAGTGTAATAATTTGCTTCAGAAAAAATACACAGTAGTAAATGGTAAAATCATCACAAATAACGTAGATCTAACCGTAGATGCTTATGGAAATAAGAGGCCAGGTGTGGGAACTTTCAACACAAGGATATTCCTTCACAACACAAAGACAAATGAAAGCAGAGAGATAAGCAGTAATGAAGAAATGCAGATCACTCTTAGCAGCAGCTTATACACTTCACCCGACGGCGTAACAATTTCTAGAGACTCATCTGGTGGTGACTACTTTATGTTTCCATTTGGTGGAAGTTCATACACATCTGGCTGGTATTTGACCAAAGGTGGAAGTAAAAAGAAAATGAATTTAATTAATGACAATGAAAGATATTATTATCAAGACAGTTTAATGGTTTTGGGTTGGGTTAAATAATAAAATTATGAACAAAGATCAATTATTGCAAGAACTTAGTCTAAAAATTAGCACAGGTGAAATATCAAAAGAAGAAGTACAAAGTAAGTTGGGCTTTTATCCTTCTGCTCCAGTGGTTCCAATAAAACCACAAGCAGAAAGTAAACACCTCACAATAAACAAAATACTTTATCTTATTGGTGCAGCGATAGTAGTTATTGGTATTGTAATTTTCGTTGGTCAAATTTGGGAAGATATTGGCACAGGTGGAAGAATTCTTGTTACTCTAGGGTTGGGATTCGTTTTTGCTGGAATGGGCTCAGTTATGATGAATTCACGTCCAGATGATAAAATTGGACAAGTATTTCACGCTATTGGAGGAGTACTGATACCTAGTGGAGCGATGGTTCTACTTTATGAACTAAAAATTGAAGGTGCATGGCCAATTGCTATTACTTTCGGCTTTGTGGCTCTGTTCTACCTTCTGCTTAACTTTGCTCAAAAGAATGTTGTGCTTACTTTGTTTACTTTTGCTAATGCAACAGCATTTATCTATCTTGCTATAAATGCGATTCTCGGGGATTCGTTCTATAAATATGATGATGTTTACGCATATCTTACTATGGTGATAGGTGCGAGTTATATTCTATTTGGTTATGCATTTAAAGATGGGTGGAATGCAAAACTTTCAGACTCTCTGTACGCGCTTGGCAGTCTCGGTGTTTTAGGAGCAACTTATTCTCGAGTTTTTGACTCAGGTTTCTGGCAGATGTTGTATTTCTTTATTGTCCTTGGGGGAATTTACTTGTCAGTTTACATCAAGAATAGAAACGTACTAGTGCTAAGTACACTTTTTCTAGTGGCGCATGTTTCTTTCATCACTAGTAAATACTTTGCAGATTCACTTGGTTGGCCTTTGTCACTTATACTTCTCGGAATGATATTTATTGGCCTAGGATATGCATCTATAAATATAAACAAAAAGTACATTGCTGAGTAAATGTAGTTTTGCAAGGATGCGAGATTTTAGGTAGTATAAGTTCTATATGAAGAAGGACTACAATCATCTAGTTATAGAAAAAAAATGGCAGAAAGAGTGGGCCAGAAAGAAAGCATTTAAGACTCAAGAAACATCGAAAAAAAAGAAGTACTACGTCCTAGACATGTTTCCTTATCCATCTGGTGAGGGGCTTCATGTCGGCCACCCAAAAGGTTATATTGCCACAGATATTATTTCTAGAATTAAAAGGATGCAGGGCATGAATGTCCTTCACCCTATGGGTTTTGACGCTTTTGGACTTCCGGCAGAAAACTATGCAATTAAGAATAAAACCAATCCTCAAGTTGCTGTAAAAAAGAACGTTGCTAGATTTAAAAAACAATTAGAAATAATTGGTCTAGATTATGATTGGTCACGGGAGGTAAACACGACTGACCCAAAGTTCTACAAATGGACTCAGTGGATTTTTCTGAAACTACTGGAAAAAGGTCTAGCTTATGAGTCTAATGAACCAGTGAACTGGTGCCCAGTAGATAAAACCGTTTTATCTAACGAGGATGTGGAAAATGGAAAATGTGAAAGATGTGGGAGCGTTGTTGAAAAGAAACCTATTCGTCAGTGGGTTTTGCGCATCACAGACTATGCTGAAAGACTTCTAGCTGATCTAGATCACCTAGATTGGCCTGAATCTATAAAGGAAAGCCAGAGAAACTGGATAGGGAAGTCTGTAGGTGCTGAAATTGATTTTGATGTTTGGCGAAGTAGTGAAAAAATTAAAGTATTTACCACTCGTCCAGATACTATTTTTGGGGCAACTTATGTTGTATTAGCTCCTGAGCATGAAGTTATTGAAAAACTTTGGTCGCAAATTGAAAATAAGGATGAAGTTGTAAAGTATTTCACTTCTATAAAGAATAAAACCGAAATTGATAGAACAAAGGATGAGAAAGACAAAACTGGTGTAGAGCTGAAGGGCATTCATGCTGTAAATCCTGCTACAGATGAACAGATTCCTATTTGGGTGGCTGACTATGTACTAGCAACATATGGGACTGGAGCAATAATGGCAGTTCCCGCACACGATGATCGTGATGGTGATTTTGCTAAAAAATATAACATCAAAGTAAAAAATGTTGTTATAAATGGGACTCTAGTTAATTCAGGAGATTTTACTGGGGTGCTGGCTGAAAAAGCAAGGGTAGACATAACACGTTTTGTAAAAGGTAAAATGGTTACAAAGTACAAACTTCGTGACTGGGTATTTAGTAGACAAAGATATTGGGGAGAACCAATTCCGGTTTTGCGAGATGGTTATAAAATAATTCCTTTAAAAGAGAAAGATCTTCCAGTAAAGCTCCCTAAGGTTAAGTCATATGAACCAACTGGAGAGGCAGAGTCACCCCTTGCAGCGGTTACAAACTGGATGAATGTTAAAGTGAATGGAAAAGTTCTAAAAAGAGAAAGTAACACTATGCCTCAATGGGCAGGTTCATCATGGTATTACTTACGATATATGGATCCTAACAATAAAAAGGCTTTGGTGGATAAAAAGAAAGATAAGTATTGGAATATGGTAGATCTTTATGTGGGTGGAGCAGAGCATGCAACAAGACACTTAATATACGCTAGATTCTGGCACAAATTTTTATATGACATTGGTGTGGTTTCAACAAAAGAGCCTTTCAAAAAGTTGCAAAGCGTTGGGCTAATTATTGCTTCTGATGGCAGAAAGATGTCAAAGCGCTTTGGAAATGTGATTAACCCAGATGAAATCGTTAAGAACTACGGTGCAGACACATTACGCATGTATGAAATGTTCATGGGACCTTTTGACCAAACAGCGATATGGAACGAGGATAACATTTTTGGTGTAAGACGCTTTATCGAGAGAGT
This sequence comes from uncultured Candidatus Saccharibacteria bacterium, assembly GCA_964608465.1. Lineage (GTDB taxonomy): Bacteria > Patescibacteriota > Minisyncoccia > Phycocordibacterales > DATDWN01 > C7867-006. The sequence continues at coordinate 46,067 of CAZSNI010000002.1, forward strand.
TTGGAGACTTTCGGACAAGGTTACGAACAGTAAGGTGCCAGAAAAGTTTGAAATTCTTCTAAATAAAACAGTTAAAAAGGTTACTGACGACATAGAAACAATGAGTTTTAATACTTCTGTTTCAGCGATGATGATTTTATTAAACGAAATGGAAAAATTGGAATCTGTACCAAAGAAAAGTTTTGAAATATTCTTAAAAATTCTTTCACCGTTTGCACCTCATATCTCTGAAGAGATATGGCATAAATTAGGCAACAAAAAGTTACTTGTTCTAGAAAGCTGGCCAAAAGCAGATCCGAAGAAACTCCAAGAAGTAGAAGTTAGAATGGCTATTCAGATAAATGGAAAGGTAAGGGGAGAGTGCCTAGTAAATTTTGAAATGACTGAGGAGGAAATCGTCAAAGCGGCAAAAGACGCTCAAGGTGTGGATAAATGGCTAATTGGTAAGACAATTATTAAAGTTATTGTGGTTAAAAACCGACTTGTTAACTTTGTTACAAACTAAAGTATCGGCTTCTTTGTGGGGTTTTGGTCAAGCCTTGACTTAAATTCAGTATAATGATACAAATAGACCATATAAGTCTAGGGCAATTATCAGAAATGTAGGCTTTTTATCAAAATATGAGCGAAAAAACACCAATTAAATTTAAACCAAAACAAGTGGTCAAAAGACTACTTGGGGTAGTTTCAGACAGATCTAGAGACGTTTTGGTCTCACGTTTTGGGCTAGGAGATGACACAAAAAGAATGACCCTAGAAGCAATAGGAAAAAAGTATAAAATCACTAGAGAGAGAGTGCGACAGATCGAAAATTACTCAATAATTAACATAAGAAAGTCTAAAGAGTACGCAAAAGAAAAGGAGGCTTTTGATGAGCTTTTAAAACTTATAACTGATCTCGGCGCAACTATACACGAAGATTCATTACTGAAGCATATTTCAAAGGACAAAGCTACTCAGAACCAGATACACTTTTTACTTGTTATTGGTGAGGATTTTACTAAAGAAAAAGAGGATAGTGAGTTTAAACACCGATGGTCAGTAGATAAAGATCTATCAAAGAAAATCCACCTATCACTTAGGGAACTATACTCTACACTTTCTGATGACGAAATACTTTTAGAGTCAGATATGATAGAGAAATTCCTTGAGAATATTAAGGATGTTTCTGAGAAATACAAAAATGCTGAAATTGCAAAGCGATGGCTAGCACTTTCAAAACTGATCGATAAGAATCCACTAGGTGAATGGGGTAAGTCAAACTCTCAGAATATTAATGCAAAGGGAATGAGAGATTATGCATACCTTGTTATAAGACGACACGGTTCACCAATCCACTTTAGAGAAGTTGCGAAACTTATCACGGAACTTTTCAATAAGAAAGCTCATGTTGCAACTACTCACAATGAACTTATTAAAGACCCTCGGTTTGTTCTAGTTGGAAGAGGATTGTATGCTCTTTCTGAGTGGGGTTATATGTCAGGAGTTGTAAGAGATGTGATTAAGGGAATCTTGGATAAAAACGGACCCCTTACAAAGGATGAGATCATAAAGAAAGTGCTGAAGGAAAGATATGTCAAAGAGAACACTATTATGGTAAACCTTCAGAATCCAAAGTTTTTCAAAAAATCAAAAGACGGAAAGTATAGTGCAGCTTAGGTAAAACAAAAAAACCATCAAGAAACTAACATCTCGGTGGTTTTTTTGTTGTGAGTTGGTATAATTAATTTTATGCTTGATGCTTTTATAGACTTTGCGACTGGTCCTATTGGCCAAACCACATTAAAGTATGTACTTTACTCCTCTTATATTTGGATTCCTGGAATAGTTTTATTTATTGCTTGGGATTTGTGGGTTGTGTACGTAAGAGCGTATTTTCAGGCAAAGCAGACACATTTACTTTTGGAGGTGAGACTGCCAAGAGAAATATACAAGTCACCAAAAGCTGCTGAATTTTTTATTGCTTCACTTTATCAAACAGCAGGAGAAAAAAATTGGTATGAAAAATTTTGGGAAGGAAAAGTGCGCGCGCACTTTTCTCTAGAAATTACTTCAATCGATGGTGAGGTTAGATTTTTTATTTGGACTAGAAAAGGTTTCAAGGCAAACATAGAAGCGAATTTATACTCTCAGTACCCTGGAATAGAAATAATTCAGGTAGAGGATTACACTCTTCCAATTGGTTATGATCCAGAAAAACTAACTTTCTGGGTTTCTGAGTTTGATTTAACAAAAGACGATGTGTTTCCGATTAAAACGTATGTGGACTATGGTATGGATAAGGATCCAAAAGAGGAGTTTAAAATTGACCCAATGACTCCACTTATTGAGTTTCTTGGAAATCTAGACCCTCGACATCAGGTGTGGATACAGATAATCGTTCGTTCACATAAGCCGGAAGAAAAAGACCCTTCAAAAACATGGGCTAATGCAAAGATTTTTCAAACATTTAGACCAAAAGATATTTGGGATAGGTGGGAGAAAAAGGATTTACGTTGGAAGGAAGCAGCAAAAGCTGAGGTTGAGAAAATCATTGCAGGTACAAAAGGTGAAAAAGATAAAGAAGGTAAGCTTATTCCTGGTACTGGAAGACAACTAACTGATGTTGAAAAAGAAACCATTAATGCTCTTAACAGAAGTATTTCAAAAAGTGGTTTTGACGTTGGCATGAGGGCTATATACTTTGCTCCAAAGGATATTTTTGATCCATCAAACCTAGGCGGAATAATTGGGGGTATAACTCACTTTAACTCTCAACTAAATGGTTTTAAACCTGCCAGAGGGTCAGATGAAAGATATAGTAATGTGTTTCTTGCTTGGATGAAAAGAAGTGATAAAGATAGAAATGATGAAAAGCAGGAGAAATTAGATGCTTACAAAAGAAGAGCGTACTACTATAAACCGTTTATTAGTCCGCATTTCATTCTCAACACAGAAGAATTGGCTACAATATTTCATTTTCCTGGTGTTGTGTCAGCTACGCCGAGCGTTAATAGAATTGAGTCAAAGAAAGCAGAGGCCCCTTCAAACCTTCCGGTATAGTAGATATTATGAGGCAGGATTTCATTAAAAAATTTAAGGAACTACCACCCAAAAAGAGGTATTTATATATCTCTGGGATTTTTGCATTTCTATTGTTTTGCGTGTATTTATCTATTCATACACCTCCTAAAAATTTCCCATTCAATGAGGTCATTACCATAACTCCTGGAGAATCTTTGCAGAACATAACAAATAATCTCTATGAGTCGAATGTAATTCGCTTTCCATTTATTTTTAGAACCACTGTTATTATGTTAGGAGGTGAAAGAAAAGTTATTGCCGGTGATTATTTATTGGATCAAAAAGTGGGCCCAATAGATATTGCAGTTAGGTTAATTAAAGGAAATTTCCATACTGAGTCAAAGAAAATTACGATTCCTGAAGGTTGGGATAATAAAGAAATAGCTGACTATCTTGAGAAAAACTTAGTTAGTTTTAATAAAAATGAGTTTCTAAAAATCGTTAAAGACAAGGAAGGTTATCTGTTTCCAGATACATATTTTATTGCCAACACCACGAGACCTCGAACTATCGTTAATTTAATGGAGAGTACTTTTGATTCAAAGATTAAAAGTGTTACAGGTCTAGCTACTTCAACACGAAGTCTGCACGAGATACTGACGATGGCTTCTATATTGGAAGGTGAGGCCCTTACAACTGTAGATAGAAAACTTGTCGCTGGTATTCTATATAGAAGGATGGAAATCGGCATGCCTCTTCAGGTAGACGCTACATTTTCTTATGTGAATGGTAAATCTACTTTTGAACTTACACTGGATGATCTGAAAATTGACTCACCGTACAATACATACAAATATAAAGGTTTACCGCCGACTCCTATAAATAATCCAGGTCTAGATTCTATAAACGCTGCACTATACCCAACAAAAACAAAGTATTTGTATTTCCTAACTAGTAAAAGTGGAAAAATGCATTACGCGAGGACCTTTGAAGAGCATAAAAAGAACAAACAGTTGCATTTGTATAATTAGTTCTTCTGGTATAAATTAGTGTTTCAATGAATAAAAATAAGAAAGTCTTTGTGGGGGTTTCGGGAGGAGTAGACTCTTCTGTTTCTTTGGCGTTGTTACAGAAAGAAGGTTTTGATGTTACGGGAGTATTTTTGAAGGTTTGGTATCCGGACTTTATGCCTTGTGATTGGAAAGAGGAAAGACTTTCGGCTATGCGAGTGTGCGCAACTCTCAACGTTCCTTTTATTACTATTGATTGTGAAAAGGAATACAAACAAGAAGTAGTGGACTACATGATACGAGAGTACAGAGAAGGCAGAGTGCCTAATCCGGATGTTTTTTGTAACAAATATGTAAAGTTCGGTGTTTTCTTGGATAAAGCGAAAGAAATGGGTGCTGACTATGTTGCTACTGGACACTATGCTCAGGTTTTTGAAAAAGAAGGAAAATTCGTTCTTAGCGAGTCTAATGACAAGGAAAAAGATCAAAGTTACTTCTTGTATACTCTAAATCAGGAGCAACTCAGTCACACGATGTTCCCGGTAGGGCATCTTACAAAACCAGAAGTGCGAAAGCTCGCAGAAGATTTTAAACTGCCTACAGCAACAAAAAAAGATAGTCAGGGACTTTGTTTTATGGGTAATATTGATATTAAAGAGTTTTTATCTCATTTTATAGAGCCAAAGAGGGGAGATGTCTTGAATGATCAAGGAGAAATTATTGGTTTTCATGAAGGTTCACAGTTCTTAACTATCGGACAAAGACATGGATTTACAATAACCCAAAAATCTCCGGAGGATCCTAGATTTTTTGTAATTAAAAAAGATTTGGATAAAAATACAGTAACTGTCGCTAGTAAAGCACACGAAGGTGATAAGGTTACAAGCATTAGAAGTTTTGTAGTTAAGAATCTGCACTTTATATCTGGAGCTGAGCCCAAATTTCCTCTAAAGACTACTGTCAGAATAAGGTACAGGCAAGAAAAAACCTTTTGTGTCATAAATAAAGCTGAAAATGTATTTGAAATTTCATTTGAGTCACCTCAGAATGCAATTGCTGTTGGTCAGTCTGCAGTTTTCTATGACGTTGACACTTGCCTGGGCGGTGGAATCATCGAAAAAACAAACTAATTTTGCTCGAATAAGTTTATATGAGATAATGTCCTGTATATATGGGACCAATCTATGTAGTAAAAGCCGACGGAACAAAAGAACTTTTTGATGTTGAAAAGCTTGAGCGTTCACTTAAAAAAGCCGGCGCTTCAAGTAAAACAGTAGCTGAAATAATCGAACACACAAAGGCACACCTTACTTCAGAAATCAGTACTCACGATTTGTATAAGCACGCTTTTGATTTACTTCATAAAGAAGAAAAGCCTATAGCACTTAAGTACTCTTTAAAACGAGCAATTATGGAGCTCGGTCCCTCAGGTTTTCCGTTTGAAGACTTTGTTGCAGAGATATTTAGACAAAAAGGCTATACAGCTGAAACCGGCAAAATTGTTCGTGGTTTTTGTGTAGAACACGAAGTGGATGTGGTGGCGTGGAATGAAGATAAACTAATAATGGTAGAGGCCAAGTTTCATAATGAACTTGGAATTAAATCCGACCTCAAGATCGCACTCTATGTTAAAGCTCGTTTTGATGACTTGAGAAAAATGACTTTTAGATATGGAAAAGAAAGGCAGTTGGATGAGGGTTGGCTTGTTACAAATACAAAATTTACCTCAACGGCTATTGAATACGGTTCTTGTCAAGGTGGGCTTCGAATGATCGGCTGGAACTATCCACCAGTCGGAAATCTTCACGACATGATACTCGAGTCTAAGCTTCATCCACTAACATGTTTACTTTCATTAAATGGTAGAGAAAAGAAGTTTCTACTAGAGAAAGGTGTTGTGCTCTGTAAAACTATTCTACTTAATCCTGACTTACTGCTTGAACTTGGTTTTAATTCTTCTAAAACACAGAAAGTTATCGAAGAAATAGAATCACTCTAAATATGAAAAAGAAAGTTGGTAAAAAAGTTACAAGTGAGTACAAAGACATCGCTAATTTTTTGTTTGAAGTTGGGATGCTAGCAAGAACACCCAGAAGTGGTTTTCATTTTTTAGGTACCGGTAAGCAGTCTGTTGCAGAACATGTTAACCGCACTGTTTTTATTGCATATACACTGGCTCAACTAGACGGAACTGTGGATACTTTGAAAGTTTTGAAAATGGCACTACTTCACGACATTTCAGAAACTCGCATTTCAGACTTAAATCATATTCATCAAAAATATGTAGAAAGAAAGGAACATAGTGCGGTACAAGACATCTCTGATTCTGTTCCTTTTGGAGTAGATATTTTAAACACACTAGGCGAGTATGAAAAAAGAGAGTCAAAAGAATCAATTTTAGTAAAAGACTCTGATATTCTTGAGTGGATAATATCACTAAAGGAGGAGATAGACATAGGCAACACTAGGGCTTTTGATAGAATAGACTACGCAATAAGTTTATTAAAAACTCCAATTGCAAGGAAAATTGCAGGTACTATAATGACCACTGAGTCCAGTGATTGGTGGTCACCCGAAGATTCAGTTATTAGAAAGAAAAAATATCTTTAATTGTATGACTTTAACACTAGAAGAAAAATTTGTGAAAATGCAGGAAGTTAGAGATGACATTTTGCAATTAAAGGAGTCTCCTCTGTACGAATATAGAGTTTCTAATAAGTATTTTCCAGTAGTAGGTGAGGGTAGTCATACCGCACATATATTGTTTATAGGAGAATCCCCTGGGAAAAATGAAGCGGAAACAGGCAGACCTTTTTGTGGTAAATCCGGAAAAGTTTTAGACAACATGCTTGAGTCTATTCACCTAAACAGAAGTGACGTGTATATTACAAATATAGTTAAGGATAGACCTCAAGAAAATAGAGACCCTACTGCAGAAGAAATTAAAATGTACGCACCATTTTTGGACAGACAGATCCAAATCATTCAACCCCAAGTTATCGCTACTCTAGGGAGGTTTTCAATGGATTACATTATGAACAAGTTCGGCCTGGTAGACCAAATAGGCACTATAGGTGAGCTACACGGCAAGGAATTCATAGCCAAAACAGATTATGGCCCAGTGGTCATCATACCCCTTTACCACCCGGCTGTGGCCCTGTATGATGGCTCAAATAAGGAAACTATCCTTAAAGACTTCCAGGTACTAACTAAATACATAAAATAAATATGGCCAAGAATACTGCAAAAGGAATTAAAACAGAGTGGGATCTGGGTTTGTTATACAAGTCACCAAATGACCTACAAATAGACAAGGATATTGATGCTGCAGAAAAAGCATACACTGCTTTTGCTAAAAAATATTCCAAAAATTCAAAGTACTTAAATTCTGATGTTGAACTTTCTAAAGCATTAAAAGATTATGAATATTTAAGTGCACTTCCTGCATCAAAAGCTGCATTCTATTTGCATTTAGCAGGAGACATTAATAGTTTTGACGAAAAGATAAAATCTAAAGCTAATTTAGTATCACAAAGACTTCAGAAAATTGGCAACTTAGTTTTATTCTTTGACATAAACCTTGCTAAAGTTCCCGCAAAGCAGCAAAAAGTTTTTTTAGGTAGTAAGAAGTTAGAAAAGTATAAGTACTTTCTTAAGAAGATATTTGAAAATAGTAAGTATTTGTTAACCGAGCCTGAGGAAAAAATATTGTCACTGAAATCCCTTACATCTAGTGGTATGTGGACTAAAGCAGTTGGAAACATAAAAAGTAAGAAAACTGTAGAGCACAAGGGCAAACAAATTTCGCTACCTGAAGCCGAGTCAACAATTAAAGAGCTTCCTTCTCAAAAGGAAAGATTTGATTTGCAAAACAAAGTGATGGAAGTTTACCACTCTATAGCTGAAATTGCGGAGAGTGAACTTAATGCAATCGTTACTGATAAGAAAATCAATGATGAGCTAAGAGGTTTTAAAGAGGCCTATGACTCAACAATTAAATCCTATGATAATGACCGAAGTACAGTTTTGAACCTAGTTCAGACTGTTTCAGAGAATTTCAAAATTTCTCATAAATTTTACAAACTTAAAGCAAAAATGCTTAAAGTTAACAAAATCAACTATTCTGACCGAGCTGTTCCAGTTGGAAAAACATATTCAAAATATACATATGAGACTTCGTACAAAGTTTTGTATGAATTGTTTACCAAAATTGACCCAAAATTTGGTGAAATACTAAAGACATTTGTTGAAAATGGTCAAATAGACGCGCATCCAAAAGTTGGAAAAAGAGGCGGTGCTTATTGTTCGCCTCATTACAATGCACCAACATTCGTAATGCTAAACCACACTGACACAATGTACTCACTATCTACTTTCGCCCACGAAATGGGGCATGCGATACACACAGAGTTTACAAAGACTCAACCGGTTTTTTACAGTGACTACTCAATGTCAACAGCAGAAGTAGCAAGTACGCTTTTTGAGTATTTCTTGTTTTATGATCTGTTTGAAAGAATGTCAGATGAAGAAAAAATTATTGCACTACACGATAAAATCCAAGACGATATCGCTACGATATTTAGACAGGTTGCTTGCTTTAATTACGAGCTGGAGATGCACAATACAATCAGAAAGACAGGAAATATGTCTAAAGAGGATCTTGCAAGTACAATGAACAAGCATATGAAAAGCTATATGGGTGATGTTAACTTTGGAGATAAAGACGGATATTTCTTTGTTGGATGGCCGCATCTTAGATTTTTCTTCTATGTTTACTCATATGCATTTGGACAACTAACAAGTAAAGTTCTTTATCAAAAATACAAAGAGGATAAAAACTATATAGAGAAGATCAAGCAATTCCTTTCTACAGGAAGTTCAATGTCACCAGAAGATACTTTTAAGGCAATAGGTCTAGATTTAAAAAACCCAGAGTTCTGGAAGAATGGAATGAAGGAAATTGAAAATGATATTAAGACTCTAGAAAAACTAATTAACAAATAGTATGTCTTATGTTCCATCCCAGAAAGTGCTTGAAAAGTACGCTAAAGTATTTGTAAACTTTGCACTTAATAGCGGGAAGGGTATTAAAAAGGGAGATACAGTCGTAGTGGTAGGATCAGAAGTCTCTAAACCACTTTATATAGAGATATTAAAAGCCATTTGGAAATCTGGTGGAAACGTAATTGAAAGATATTCAGCCAATAATAACGAAACATTTAAATTTGATAGATATTTTTATGAAAATGCTAGTAAGGAACAGCTTGCTTTTTTTCCTGCAAAACTAATTAAGGGGCAAGTGGACGACGCAGATCATTATTTGAAGATTATTGCTGATACTGATCTTAAGTCTCTGGAAGGTATAGATTCAAAAAAAATAATGTTGAAGAATAAAACTTCTAAACTAGAGATGAAGTGGAGAGAACAAAAAGAGATTTCTGGCAAACTTACATGGACATTGGGTCTGTATGGGACGGAGGCTATGGCAAAGGAAGCAAATTTGAGCATAGAAGAATACTGGAATCAAATAATTAAAGCATGCTACTTAGACAAAAAAGATCCAATCAAAGAATGGAAGAATCTTTTTAAACTAATTGAGAACTATCGAAGCAAGTTGAACAAACTTAAAATAGATCAAGTGCATATGAAGGGGCCAGATGTTGATCTGTGGATAAAAATTGGTGAAAAAAGATCTTGGTTTGGTGGAAGTGGTAGAAACATCCCGAGCTTTGAAATATTTACTTCTCCAGACTGGAGAGGAACAAATGGATGGATAAAATTTAGCGAACCTTTGTACAGGTATGGAAACCTTATTGAAGGCATAGAACTAACTTTCAAAGATGGTTGCGTTGTAAAATCTAAAGCATCAAAAAATGAAAAAGTATTGAAGGCAATGATCGCCACGGAAAATGCAAATAAGGTGGGGGAGTATTCGTTGACTGATAAAAGATTCTCTCGCATCACCAAGTTTATGGCAGAAACACTGTATGACGAAAATGTTGGTGGCCCAAATGGAAATAGTCATATTGCCCTTGGAAGTGCATACAAAGATTGTTATGAAGGAGATCCAAGTAAAGTTTCTGAAGAGGAATGGATCAGACTTGGGTACAATACATCATCTGTGCATACGGACATTGTTTCCACAACTCCTAGAACTGTTACGGCCCACCTTAAAAAGGGTAAGCAAGTGATAATATATAAAAATGGGCAATTTGTGATATAAATATGAATATGGATTCAAAAGAAATACGTCATAGATTTCTAAAGTTTTTTGAAGAAAGGGGACACGCTATTATCCCTTCGGCTTCGTTGGTGCCTGAGAATGACCCAAGTGTTCTATTCAACACCGCTGGTATGCAGCCACTTGTGCCGTATCTGCTCGGACAAGAGCACCCAAAGGGTAAGCGCTTAGCTGATATTCAAAAATGCGTAAGAACAAATGATATTGATGAGGTAGGAGATAACACCCACCTGACTTTTTTTGAAATGATGGGGAACTGGTCACTAGGCGACTACTGGAAAAGTGAATCAATAAACTGGAGTTTCGATCTACTTACAAATAAAGACTACGGTTTTGGACTTGATCCACAAAGACTTTATGTTACTTGTTTTGAAGGTGACGAAAACGCACCGCGAGACACAGAATCGGAAGTAATCTGGAGAGAAATTTTCTCAAAGCATGGAGTAACAGGAGAAAGAATATACTTTAGACCAAAAGAGAAAAACTGGTGGTCTGCTGGCCCAAACGGCCCTTGTGGCCCTGATACGGAAATGTTCTACGACCTTACTGGAGAACTTAATTCTGGGATGTCTCTAGATGAATATCTAAAAGCTGATGATGAGCAAAGAGTTGTAGAGATATGGAACAACGTTTTTATGCAGTTTCTGTCTAAAGATGGCAAAGTTGTAAGTGAACTTCCGAACAAAAATGTAGATACAGGCGCAGGCTTTGAAAGAATGGTGGCAGTGGTGCAGGGTAAAAGGAGTGTTTTTGAAACAGATATGTTTGTAGATGTTTTAAGTTTAACATCTTCACTTACTAGTAATTCTAAATCTCAAAGAATAATTGCAGACCATTTCAGAACGGCAGTATTTATGATTGCAGACGGAGTAACACCTTCTAATACAGACAGAGGATACATACTACGTAGACTTTTAAGAAGAGCTGTGATTAAAACCGAAAAAAGATACATAGATACACTGGCAGTATCTGAACTAGTTGATACATTTGCAAGTAAGTACGGAACTGGTTACCCAGAAATACTCAAAAATAAAGATTACATTATTAAAACTGTTAATGATGAATTAACAAAGTTTTCAAAGACACTAGAAGACGGCATTAAACAGTTCGAAAAAGGCGAAGATCCATTTGTTCTGTTTACTACATATGGTTTTCCACTAGAAATTACAAAAGAACTGGCTAAAGAAAAGGGGATTGAAATAAACGAAGAGAAATTCAAGGAGGATTTTAACAAGCATCAGGAACTTTCTCGCTCTGGATCAGAACAAAAGTTTAAAGGAGGACTTTCTGGTACTGGTGAAATGGAAACAAAATACCACACAGCAACTCATTTACTACACCAAGCCTTAAGAGATGTTTTGGGAGAGCCAGTTTCTCAAAAAGGAAGCAATATTACCTCTGAAAGACTTCGATTCGACTTCGCTTTCGAAAGAAAACTTACCGACGATGAGAAAAATAGGGTTGAACTACTCGTAAATGAAAAAATTGCTCTAAAGCTTCCAGTAAACAAGATTGTAATGAAGAAAGATGAGGCGGAGAAAACAGGTGCACTTCACTTTTTTGGAGAAAAGTATCCTGATGAAGTAAATGTGTACTATATTGGAGACAGTTTAGAAAGCGCTTACTCAAAAGAGTTTTGTGGAGGGCCACACGTAGAAAACACTGGCGTACTAGGAACTTTTAAGATTCAGAAAGAAGAGGCGGTATCGGCAGGTGTAAGAAGAATAAAAGCCATACTAAATTAGTAAAATCACCCCATCTTCATCGTTGCTGTTCAATTTTGCTCGTTCACCTTACTATTTGTAAGGCTTACTCACAAAATCTCCAGCGCCTTGAATCTGAAGTAATTTTATTAATTTACTAGAGGTGATAGAATATTAAATATGTTTTCTATTCTCAACTCTAACAAAGAACAAGTAGCTATTTTGATTGATATTGGGAATGGTAGCACTACAGGCAGTGTTGTTGTTTATTCTAAAGATGCAAAACCTAAGTTTATCTATGTAGTAAAAAAGTTTTTTGTTATCAGTGACAAAGTGGATGGTTTAAAGCTAGAGGCAGAAATGAATTCTCTTTTGGAGCAAATGTTGGCAATACTCACTCAGAAGAGTTTTGAGCACAAGTATTGGCAAGGTAAGAAGAAAAAATTCGACAAGATTCTCATTTCATTCTCTTCACCATGGTTTATTTCTAAGACTAAGAATATTCATTTAGAAAAAGACAAGGAATTTGTAATTTCTAAGAACTTTTTAGACGGAATAATGAATCAGGAGGTGGAGGTGTTAAAGAATGAACTGCACACTCAGAATCCAGAAGAAACTTTTGAAGTTATCGAGAGAAGTATTGTTCATAGCAAGATTAACGGCTATACACTGGATGATGCTATAGGTAAAAATACAAAGTCTTTCGATGCATCGCTGTATATGTCTGTTGTTAGCGATAACTTTATAGAAAAAATATTAGAAAATTTATACAAACACACCCACGTAACACATGACAATGTTTTAATTAACACTTTTCCTTTAATATCCTTTACTGTCATCCGAGATCTTTTTACAAAAGAGCAGAATTTTATAATTATGGATGTAACTGGTGAAGTAACTGACGTAACTATGGTAAAAGGGGATATTATCGTAGATACAGTCAGCATCCCTTCTGGAAGAAACTTTATAATTAGACAGATATCAAAAAACTTTAATGTATCTACTGAGATAGCGGAATCAACTCTAAAACTTTTCTTGTCTAAAAAACTAGAAGATGCAACGAGCAATCAGATGTCGGAACTCATGGTATCTGTGGAGAAGGAGTGGTCTATTTATTTTGAAAACGCTCTAACCGAACTAGCTCCAGATATGAACCTACCAAGCACGATGTTTCTAACTGCAGAAGGAGACACAGCGGACATTTATGTAGATTTTCTAAATATGCCTAAAACTGACACGACGAGTATCTTCAGAAAGAATTTAAAACTAAACTATATTAACCTTGAGAAAACGTCTTCTTTCTATGTAAATGAATCTGGCTTTGCTTTAGATGAATTTATTGTTTTGATTGCTTTGTTTTACAAGAAAATCTCAAACTAGTTTGCATTTGAAATTATCCACGTTTGTTAAATTTGCAAAAGACAGTGTTTGAGTTACAATTAAACAGATGAAAAAAAATGTTGTACAAGATGTAGTTCCTCCTAAAAAATCTATTCGGAACGTAAAACTAACTGAAAGAAGAGAGGTTGATAAAGTTGTAAAAAGAGGATCATATAAAGATGATGTTCCAAGAGAAACTCCACAGATGGATGAGGATTTTACTAGACCTGTTCCAATTGTAAAACAGGCTCTAATGCGAATTGAACCGTTAACAAAAACTCCTCCAGAGACTTTTAATTCTCCTAGTTATAAATATGAATTCAATGAGCCTAAAAAGTCTTCAAAAAAGCTTTTCTATTTTTCATCAGTAATACTTATTCTAGTAATTGCCTTTGCTGTTTCGTCTTTTTTCAAAAGTGGGACTGTAAAAGTATCTCCAAAACAGGAAGTGAAGAATCTTTCTGAAAGTTTTGTTGCAAAGAAAGATGTCGCTACTGGACTAAGTTTCCAGACAGTTACAGTAGCCAAAGATGTAGAAAAAACTGCGGTAGCATCTGGTCAAGAGAAAGTTGATAGAAAAAGCACAGGTAAAATCATCATTTATAACAATTTCAACAACCAAAGTCAGAAGTTGGTTGCCACAACTCGTTTCCAGACTCCAGAAGGCCTTATTTTTAGGCTAATCAGTCCAGCAACTGTACCAGGAAGAGAGGTGAAAGATGGTAAAACTGTTCCTGGAAGTGTGGAAGTCACTGTAGAGGCAGATAAACCAGGAGTTTCATACAATATTGGGCTAAAGGATTTTACTATACCTGGTTTTAAAGGAGATCCAAAATACACCGCTATATATGCAAGGTCAAAAACAGAAATGACCGGTGGATTCTCAGGAATGCAAAAAGTGGTTTCCAAAGAATCACTTGAAACGGCTGACAAGGAAATGAAGGCTGAACTTGAAGCGACTCTACTTAAAGATATTGAGGCTCAAATACCAGCAAATTTCGTATCATATAAAGATGGACTTTCATTCGCATTTGATGCAACTGTGCAGGTTCCAGACTCTACAAAGGATGATGTTGTACTTAGAAAGAAAGCTAAGGTAACTGCTGTAATCATAGACAAAGGTTCGCTTACTAAAGCAATACTTGCAAAGGTTATGCCACAGGTAGAATCAGAATCGGTTAAAATTTCGAACCTTTCTGAGCTTACTTTTAAGATTCTCCAACCTGCTGACATTGAAAAACAGATATCTTTCACTATATCGGGAGACGCAAATTTAGTATGGGTTTTTGATGAGAACAAACTAAAAACTGAACTATTAGGTCTATCGAAGAAGTCAGCTAAAGTAGTTATTAGTAATTATCCTGCAGTAAGTGAGGCCTGGATTGAAACTAAGCCATTTTGGAACCAGACTATCCCTAAGAACCCTGAAAAGGTCACTTTGACTAATACTTTCGGACAGTAGGTGAAAGGGGCATTGACTAAATACCCATAGTTCTGTTAGGATGTTACTTGTACAAATTTTTAGGTTTTATTGTTTATTTAATAGTTATTTTCCAAAAAAGATCAACATAATAATGCAGGATCAAAACAAAAAAGATGATGCTGTTTTAGCCCAGGTTACTGAGGCTCTCCCAAACACCTTTTTCAGAGTAAAAAGGCTTGATAATGGGGAAGAAATGCTGACTTATCTTTCTGGGAAAATGCGACTACATAGAATCAGAGTTCTAATTGGTGACAAAGTTACCGTAGAAATTGATCCGTATGGTGGAAAAGGTAGGATTGTAAAACGAGTATAGCTTTATGAAAGTTAAATCATCTGTAAAAAAAATCTGTCCAAGTTGCCAAGTAGTCCGAAGAAAGGGCTATGTTTATGTTGTATGTTCTGCAAACGCTAGACACAAGCAACGACAAGGATAAACCGATAGAACAATTTTAAATATAATAAAAAAATGAGAATACTTGGAATCACAATACCAGAAGAGAAAAGAATCGAAATCGGACTAACTGTTCTATACGGTGTTGGTCGTTCACTTTCTCACACAATCCTAGACAAAGCCAAAGTAGATTACGGAACAAAGCCTAAAGATATATCTATTGACCAAGAGAACGCTATTAGAAAAGTTATTGAGACTCTAAAAATTGAAGGAGACCTAAAACGAGACACTGCTTCAAATATTAAGCGATTGAAGGATATCAAAGCTTATAGAGGCACAAGACACTCTAGAAACCTTCCAGTGAGAGGCCAGAGAACAAAAACTAATGCCCGAACTAAGAGAGGAGCGAAGAAAACTATGGGTACTGGTAGAAAGGTAGCCGATAAGAAATAATCACACTTAACTAAATATATGGGTAAAAAAAGAATTGTAAAAACAGAAGGCGGTGAGGGTGGAGCTAAATCAGCTCCAGTTTCTACTGTATCAAAAAAGAAAGTTGATGTTGGTATTTTGTACGTTCAATCTACATACAACAACACTCAGATCGTTCTAACTGACACTAAAGGTAACGTTCTTTCAACTTCTTCTTCTGGTGCCATTGGTTTTAA
The DNA here is from genome assembly GCA_964608465.1 of uncultured Candidatus Saccharibacteria bacterium. Lineage (GTDB taxonomy): Bacteria > Patescibacteriota > Minisyncoccia > Phycocordibacterales > DATDWN01 > C7867-006. The sequence goes on from CAZSNI010000002.1 coordinate 61,946, forward strand.
AGGTGCTAAGAAGGGTACTCCTTTTGCAGCAGCTAAAGTTGGTGAAATCGTTGGTAGTAAGGCTGCTACTATGGGCATGAAAGAGGTTTCTGTTGTAGTTAAGGGAGTTGGATCTGGTAGAGAGTCTGGAATCAGAGGGTTTATTTCTAAAGGTATGAATATTAGTTCTATCAAAGACGTGACTCCAGTTCCTCACAATGGACCAAAGCCTAAGAAGCCACGAAGAGTATAGCCTTAAATTAAATATAAAAATATGATCACAGGACCAAAATACAAAATAGCAAGAAGACTAGGAGCACCTATATTTGAGAAAACTCAAACTCAAAAGTACGCTCTTTCACTTGAGAAAAAACTTAAAAACAAGAGAGGTTTTTCTAAGCCAAAGTCTGAATTCGGAACTCAGCTAAACGAGAAACAAAAAGCTAGATTTATTTACGGTCTTTCAGAGAAGCAATTTTCAAACTATGTGAAGGAAGCTATTTCAAAGAAAACTTCACACGCTCCACAGTTAATTTTTGATTTTTTAGAATCAAGACTAGATAACATTGTTTATAGACTAGGGTTCACAACTACACGGTCTGGAAGTCGACAAATGGTTACTCATGGACACATGAAAGTGAATGGAAGAAAGGTAGATGTTCCTTCAATGAGACTAAAAATAGGGGATAAAATAGAGATAAACGACAGATCTGCAAACAAACCTCTATTCAACGGTTTGGATGAGAAAATGAAGAACGCATCAGTACCGTCATGGCTTAAGTTGGATGGTGCGAAAAGAATGGGTGAGGTACAAGGAAAGCCTATTTATACAAAAACAGATAATATGTTCGACCTCAACACAGTTATCGAGTTTTACAGCCGTTAATTAGGAGCTCGGTATTGATTAATTATTTGATTTAAGGTATACTATTAAACGCCAATTTATTATAAAATTAACTAAAATTACCCTATATGTCTGACTACACAATCGTTATCCCATCTAAGCCAAAAATTGTCTCTGAAGTAGACTTTTCAGGTTCTTACGAAATAGACGGTCTTTACCCTGGTTACGGCCACACTCTTGGTAACTCTCTAAGAAGAATCATACTTTCTTCTCTTCCTGGAGTTGCTGTTACTTCTGTTAAAATCGAAGGAATCGATCATGAGTTTTCTACTATCCCAGGTGTTAAAGAGGACGCTATCACTATCCTACTTAACCTAAAAAGACTACGAATCAACATGGTTGGTAATGAGGCTCAAACTCTTACACTTAAAGTTAAGGGTGTTAAAGAAGTTAAAGCTTCAGATATCAAGCTTCCTGGAGGAGTAGAGGTTCTTAACCCAGATCTAGTTATTGCAAACCTTACAGACAAATCTGCAGATGTTTCTATGGAAATCACAGTTGAGAAGGGTCTTGGTTTCGTTTCAAAAGAAGTTCTACAAAAGAACCGAGTTGATATCGGATCTATTACAGTTGATGCCATTTTCACACCGATTAGACGAGTTTCATACGAAGTAGAGAATATGCGAGTTGGAGACAGAACAGATTTCAACAGACTAAAAATCTTTATTGAGACAGATGGAACAATCACTCCAAAAGAGGCGCTAGAAAAGAGTATCGAAACTATGATTACTCAACTTAAAGCTATCATTGGTTTTAAAGAGGAAGATGTGATACTATCTAGCCCTGAAAGTGAAGGATCTTTTGCAAAAACAGCAACAGATGAAGATTCTCTAAAAACAAGAATCGAGACTCTAAATCTTTCAGCAAGAACTCTTAACGCGCTTTCAAACGCAAACATCCGAACAGTTGGAGGTTTGGCAAGAAAGAAAGAGAAAGATCTTCTTGATATCGAAGGAATGGGAGCAAAAGGAGTATCTGAAATCAAAGAAGTTCTAGAAACTTTCGGAATATCACTTAAATAGCATAAAAGTATGAACCATAGCAAAGCAAACAGAAAATTTGGTAGAGTTAAGAAAGTTAGAAACGGACTAATGAAGTCTTTGGCTTTGGCTTTGGTTCTAGAAGGCAAAATTAAAACTACAGACGCAAAGGCTAGAGAACTAAGACCTATGGTTGAAAAACTAATAACTACAGGTAGACTAGGAACAGTAGCGGCAAGAAGAAACCTTGTAGCACAGATAGGTACTATTGGCGCAACTAAAATTGTTAAGGAAGTTTCTCCAAAGTACATGGACAGAAAGGGTGGTTATACAAGAATCACAAAACTTCCAGCAAGAGTTTCTGACGGAAGTTTGATGGCAATTGTAGAGTTAGTATAAATTTCAATAAAATTAAAGATATGAAATACACATTAGATGCAGAAAACAAAAGAATTGGAAGAATAGCTACAGAAGCTGCAGTTTTCCTAATGGGTAAAAACAAAGCAGATTTTGCCAGAAACGTTATTCCAAATGTTACAGTTGAGATAAAAAACACTTCAAAGGCACTTATCGACGACTCAAAGAGAAGTCAAAAAACTTACACTAGATACTCTGGTCACCCAGGAGGACTACGACAGCCAACTATGGAACAAGTAATCGCTAAAAAAGGTTATAGTGAACTTTTCAAAGAGGCGGTAAAAGGAATGCTTCCTAAAAATAAGCTTCGAACAAAGATGATGAACAACTTAAAAATTAGTGAATAATTTGCAATAACCGTATGGAAAAAACAAAGGCTGACAAATACATAGAGACAGTTGGACGAAGAAAAACTTCAGTAGCGCGTGTTCGACTTACTCCAGCATCAAAGACTTCTTTTGAAGTAAACGGCAAAGAACTGCAAGATTACTTCACTATCAAAGATATGCAAGCTATTGTTAAGCAACCTCTAGCAGATAATCCTGAAAAGTTTAAAATTACAGCTAAAATTGTTGGTGGAGGAATTCACTCACAATCAGAAGCTATGCGACACGGTATAGCAAGAGCACTTGTAGAGGGAGATGAAATGCTGAGAAAAACTCTAAAGAAAGCTGGCTACCTAAAACGAGATCCTAGAGCTAAAGAGCGAAGAAAATTCGGTCTGAAAAAAGCGAGAAAGGCCCCACAGTGGTCGAAGAGATAGAAAACAGCCCCTTTTATGGGGCTTTTTCTTTACTCTTCGAAGACGGAGCTATGTTTTGTTACCAAACAAAACAAGCGAGTCGGGGTCGAGGAATTTTGTGAGCGACGGCGAACAAAATATCCGTGACAAACGATAAACAAAATCTCCTTGTCGTTCATTGGTCGAAACGATTTTCCAATACGAAGAAACCGCCATCGTGTAGACTGGCGGAATCTATCCGCCGTCACGGTGACGGTTTAGAGCAGTGTCCAGCATACGAGCAAGATCGCCACTCCGATTGAGAGTATTCGAGCCAGTTCTCCCGTGCTGGGCGGTGGTGAGTCGAGTATTGGTGCTTTTAACATCTCATCTCCATTGATGCTGAACAAGTGTACTCCTTTTAATATTTTGCACACTATAACTCACTCTGTCAACCTCCTTTGACCGCCTCAATTTTCGTGTTAAAATAGCAAAACTATGACAGACGACACTAATAAAAACCTACCTGATTTCGAGGAGGAAATATCAACCGATCACGGAGATGGTGATGTGGAAGACATAATCCTTGAAGACGTGCCAGAAAACCTCGCTCCTGAGGTTAAAGACCGTACAGACAAACTGAAAGCTCAGATAAAGGAATTACAAAAGAAGAATGCTGAAATAATGGATGCTTGGCAGAGAGACAAGGCCGAGTTTATAAACACTAGAAAGCGAGACGAGGGTGACAAAGCAGAGTTTCTGAAATTTGCAAAAGCGGATCTTATTTCTGAAATCATTCCTGCACTAGACTCGTTTGATAATGCCATGAGAAACAAGGAATCTTGGGAGTCTGTAGATAAAAACTGGAGAATAGGTATTGAGTACATAAGGACTCAGTTACTTACCTCGCTTCAAAACCACGGACTAAAAGTAATAAACCCCGTTGGAGAAATGTATAATAGTAGCAGGGATGAAGCGCTTGAAACAGTGAAAGTTGACGACAAAAAAGATGATGGTAAAATTCTGGAAGTTGTACAGGTAGGATATGAACTGAATGGAAAAGAAGTAAGAGCGCCACGAGTAAAAGTAGGTCATTTTGAATAAAATGAATATAACCAGATCACAAGGGAATATTGTAGAAAAGGTACTCCGAGACAAGGAGGGTAAACTTATTCGTGCAAGATTTTTTGTGTATGAAAATGGCGGAAGAATCAAAGCTAGACTACTAGATTTTGTATACTTAGCTGAGCAGACTTTAATTCAGAGTGCAAACTTTCTACTATCAACTCTTTCAAAAAATAAGGCAATAGTTACTAAGTTTTCAAGTGCTAAAACTTACACAACTCCTTTTTCAATTTTAGATGTTATTTCTTTTAGTGGTTCTAAGCCTCGCGCACCAACTTTAGTTTAATTTTGTTATTTTATTAACTTAATTAAATTAAAAATATGAGTAAAATTATTGGAATAGATCTTGGAACAACAAACTCTGCTGTCGCAATAATGGAAGCAGGACAACCTAAAATATTAGAGAACTCAGAAGGTGCAAGAACAACACCTTCTATAATCGCAGTGTCTAAAACTGGTGAAAGACTAGTTGGTCTACTGGCAAAAAGACAAGCAGTAACAAATCCAAAAAATACTGTTTTTGGAATTAAAAGATTTATCGGCCACACATTCGAAGACGAAGCAGTGCAAAAAGATAAAGGCATCGTACCTTTTGAAATTTCAAAATCATCAACAGGTGGAGTAAAAGTAAAAATGGGTGAAAAGGAATCTAGTCCTGAAGAAATTTCTGCGATGATTCTTTCTAAAATCAAGGCAGATGTTGAAGCAAAAATAGGAGAGAAAGTAACTCAGGCTATCATTACTGTGCCTGCTTACTTTAACGATGCACAAAGACAAGCAACAAAAGACGCTGGAGCAATCGCTGGTCTAGAAGTTCTAAGAATTATAAACGAACCAACAGCTGCAGCGCTTGCATACGGCTTTGATAAAGGAAAGAAAGAAGAAAAAATTGTTGTATTCGACTTTGGAGGTGGAACTTTTGATGTTTCAGTTCTAGAAGTAGGGGACTCAGTTATAGAAGTAAAATCAACAGACGGAGACTCACACCTAGGAGGTAAAGATATTGATCAAAAAATCATTAACTTCCTTGCTGATGAATTCAAAAAAGAATCAGGTATAGACCTTCGAGGGGACACGCTAGCACTACAAAGACTAGACGAAGCTGCAGAAAAAGCAAAGATAGAGCTTTCAACTGCAATGGAATCTGAGGTTAACATTCCATTCATTACATCAGATAGTAGTGGTCCAAGACACCTTCTTATTAAAATTACTCGAGCAAAACTTGAAGAACTTACAGCTGAGTTTATTGACCGAGCAATGGCAATAACAAAGCGAGCGATGGACGCTTCTGGTTTCTCTACTTCACAGATTAACGAAGTTATTCTAGTTGGAGGACAAACAAGAATGCCTAAAATGGCTGAAAAAGTAAAAGAGTACTTTGCTAAGGAACCAAACAAATCTATCAACCCTGACGAAGTTGTGGCTCTAGGAGCGGCAATTCAAGGGGGGATACTAGCAGGGGACGTCAAAGATGTTCTACTTCTAGATGTTATTCCACTTTCTCTTGGTATTGAAACTATGGGAGGTGTGGCAACTAAACTAGTTGAGAGAAATACGACTATCCCAGCATCACGCTCACAAGTATTCTCTACTGCAGCAGACAACCAGACATCTGTAGAAATACATATCGTTCAAGGTGAAAGAGCAATGGCAAGTGACAACAAGTCTCTTGGAAGATTTATCTTAGACGGTATTCCACCTGCACCACGAGGTATGCCTCAAGTAGAGGTTATGTTTGACGTGGACGCTAACGGAATCCTATCAGTTAAAGCAAAAGATAAAGCAACAAACAAAGAGCAATCTATTAGAATTGAAGCAAGATCTAGTCTATCCAAAGAAGAGATTGAGAAGATGCAAAAAGATGCAGAAATGCACGCACAAGACGACTTGAAGAAAAAGGATCTTGTTGAAGCTAAGAATATCGGTGAACAACTTATCTACACAGCTGAAAAAGCTATGAAAGATGCGGGAGACAAAATTACTCCAGAAATAAGAACTGGTGTAGAGAACAAAGTAACTGATCTTAAAAACGTATTAGCAAATACATCTGCAGATCTAGAAGCTATTAAGAAAGCTACTGTTGAGCTTTCAAACGAGACATCTAAGATCGGTGAAGCTATAAACAAGGCAAATACGGACGCTGGCACACAAACTCCGCCAAATACAGAAAACCCTGTGAGAGACGCCGACTTCGAAGAAAAGAAACCTGAAGAAGGAAAATAGTATATGACAAAGCCCGCGGGAGCGTGCTCCATCACGGGCTGAATATGTACCCTTGAAAACAGTTGCCGAACTAGAGACCAGCCTCTTTCCGGGCTATGTACCACGCGTTATCGTGCGGGAACTTGTTCTGACGCCGCATCTGGAAGTAAAGACGTCTTGCGACATCCAGGCGGTCGCGACGAATGATCTTCCGCACGGTGTAGTCGCAGGCGGGACACTTTGCCTCGATGAGCCTGGCTTCGGGAACTTCCGAAGGTGTGTTGGTTGCAGACGTTCGACTAGAAACATCGAAGGCAAAACGGCAGTTCGGGCAATCAAATCGCATAGCTTTCATCATCTTCCTCTCTGTTTGAGACGAACCATCATCTTGGCGAAACCCAGTGACTCCAAGGGCCCTTTGCCTGAGGCGAGAGCCTCTGCAACATGAGCCCTCATTGCCCTACGATCATCCACACGAGCGGGCAACTGCTGTCTGTGCTGAGCGATGATGGTCGCACCACAGAATTCAGACTGGCATTTGACCCTAACGATGATCGTCAGGATACCAAGCATGTAGTCTCTGTCCTCGTGCAGTTCTGTAACATCTCGCTCGGCGAGCAACGTGGTCCGGCACCTCTCGCAGTGGAGCTGAATGGGGAAGCTCAAACTTGCAAGTTGCTGATACACAGCCTGGCTCCTAGAATAAGGGTTTGACGGAAACAAATTCCACTCTTAGACTACATTATTGTCAATATCTGGTCAACTGTACTAAAAACTTAAAATCCTTATAATAAACCCATATGAAAGACTATTACAACGTGTTAGGAGTCGACAAAAAAGCGAACAAAGACGAAATCAAAAAGGCATTTCGAACTTTGGCGCATAAGTATCACCCGGACAAGAAAACTGGCGATGATGCCAAGTTCAAAGAGATAAACGAGGCATACTCGGTTCTTTCTGATGACCAGAAACGTGCACAGTACGACCAGTTTGGCTCTGCGGGTCCAAATATGGGTGGAGGAGGATTCGGCGGTGGTTTTGAAGGATTTGATTTCTCACAGTTCACACAAGGTAATGCAAATGGTTTTGAGTTCGACTTCGGAGACATCTTCGGTGATGTTTTTGGTGGAGGTGGAAGAAGACAAGCCAAAAGAGGTAGAGACATCTCCATAGACATTGAAATATCATTTGAAGACTCAGTATTCGGCGTTGAAAGAACTGTTCTGCTTAATAAAGTATCTAAATGTGATACATGTAGTGGAACAGGTGGAGAGAAAGGAAGTGAGCAAATAACCTGCTCAAAGTGTAACGGTAAAGGAAATATACGAGAAGTAAAAAGAACGTTCTTTGGACAGTTTGAGACACAGGCTACTTGTGATACTTGCCATGGTAGTGGCAAAGTGCCAAAGAACAAATGCTCAACATGTCATGGCGAAGGCGTTTTAAAGCGAGAAACGGAGATAAAAGTAAAGATTCCTGCAGGTATTGAGAGCGGTGAAATGATCCGCCTGTCTGGGGCAGGGGAAGCTATTGCCACTGGTCAGGCAGGGGATTTGTATATCAAAACATATGTCAAAAAACATAACTTGTTTAGGAAAGAGGGTGAGAATCTAGTTATGGACTTACCTGTACTACTTACAGATGCCCTACTAGGAGGGGAAGTCAGTGTTAAGACACTAGACGGAGATATAACTCTGAAAATCCCAGAAGGACTTAAGCACGGTGAGATTTTGCGAATAAAAGGCAAAGGTGTAGCCATAGAGAGGGGACATAGAGGAGATATACTAGTAAAAACTGCCATAATTATGCCTACAAAACTCTCAAAAGGAGTAAAAAAGGCAATTGAGGATCTAAAAAAGGAAGGGCTGTAGAAAAAAACTAAATATTTAACAAAGAATTACCACAAGTTGCAAAATTTGTGGTTTTCTTGTCTGATATTTTTTGACATTATATGGCTATAAATATAGGTATTATCGGACTTGCTAGGGGTCAAAATTCGTTGTATTGTATTGACAATCGGATTCAGATATGCTATTATATACCTAACTCAGTAGATCTGAGTTTTTCCGTTCCAACCGGGGCCTTCGGGCTCTTACAGAATTAAAATCTAAAAATATAAATTATTTTAAATTTCACAGCCGTTAGTTTGTTTATGGTTCTTTCCACATTTACAGGTACTACTACGCCAAACGTAAAAGTACTCCCAAAAATAGAGAACTCTTCTTACAAGGTTGTAAAAGAGATATCACCTAAAGAGGTAGAGAACATGCTGAGTACAGAACAATACGTTCGACAGTATTTCAAAGATATCCCTATTATGATCCAAATTGCTCGTTGTGAATCTACATTTAGACATTTAGATGACGACGGGGAAATTCATAGAGGTAGAGTGAATAATGCTGACGTTGGAGTTATGCAAATCAACGAGTATTACCACCTAGAAACTTCTGAAAAGAAGGGTCTAGACATTCACACTATTGAAGGGAATACTGCTTATGCGCGTGACCTATATGAAAGACAAGGCGTTCAGCCATGGAGTTCATCTAAGCCATGTTGGGGTAAGTACCTAAATGATGGAAGTAATCAAATAGCTTTAAACAAATAACAAAAAAACAAAAAACCACTTAATCGAAAGACTGAGTGGTTTTTTGTCGCCTGTGGAAAACTCTACTTGTTTACATTCTGCACGGGTGTATACTAATTAGACAAATGGCCCGCAAGGGCTATTTGTATTTTAGGGATAAAATACAAAACTATTTATAAAGTTTATACAAAACGAACCCCCGCCCAAAGACTAGTCTTTGGGCGGGGCAAACTCGTAGTTGACTGTGGACTCAGGACGTTCTGAGACGTACAAGAGTTTACAGGTGTTGATGATACCGATAGCGCGTTCGACATACGAAGCACCATCAAGTTCACCGTAAATACCAAGCCACTCGGGTCGAAAAAAATGACAGAGCCTATTGAAGAGTTTTTCATCGCTTCTGCAGTACTCGATTTGATTCAGAGCAATCATTTCGAGTTCATCCTTGGCTCTGTGGTGATCGTGCGCAGACCTCCAGTTCAAGTCGCTGATGAGGTGGTCTAATGACCTGCGCATGAACATGATGTTCGAATCGAAATACATGATGTTGCAAATTTTCCAAAATGCCAATTTCAGAGTCCTCCATAGAAGGGCCAAAAAGAGGTAAAATCCAAGTCCATTGTTCAGTATAGTTATTTTGAAATCTATATCAAGTCCGCAGGGAATATGTAGAATTTTTTAGCAGAAATTTATTAATTATTAATCTATTGTTTTTTAAAGTTTAGAGTTAGTTTGTTAGAGGGGAGGAGTATATAAGCGTGTCGCACAATATATCTTTTGGGTATAGTACCTAAGGGGGTTTACTAGAAAAGCTCTTTTAATTTATTCTGTTTAAAATCGGTTTATTTGATTGCCGTTAAATATGTACGACATATTAGTGCCACTTTTATGGCCTTCGGCTTCCTCTTTTCTAGGTACCTAGATAGCACCCCTTTTAACTATTGAGGTCATTATTTTGACCGTATTTTTTGTTCCCTAAAATAGGGAAGTCCCCTGCCCTTATTTATCTAGAAAAATTTTGTTCGCGCATAATTATCTACCCAGTTGTAGAAGTCCTTAATCATAGTCCAAATCCAGCCAACGTACTTTTGGCCACTTGGGGAGTTGTACCAGGCAACGATATCTATATCAAAATAGTATTTAACGAAAATTAGCGCTATCACGATTATAACTATTCTCATTATAAAACCTTGGTTCTTTGAAGCTTTCATATGAATATTTGTACCCAGTATTATATCAAATTATGAAGGGAAATATGCTAGTGGATCTAGGTAAGCTTTAATGTCAGCAAGTGGGAGAGTCGCCTCCTTACATCCCCTACTGTTTACATATTTTTCAATTCGCACACCTTGAGTTGCATAAACAGAAATGTGAAGGTGTGGACCAGTTGAGTATCCAGTGTTTCCAGAGAAACCAATAGTTTCTCCAGTCTTTATTTTTTGACCCATTTGAGTGCTTATAACAGAAAGGTGTCCGTATATAGTGGACAAACCATTGTCGTGTTTTACCATAACCCAACGACCAAAAGAGTAGCATCCTCTATACAAATCTGTATCTCCCTGACCAACAACTTCACCGTCTAAAACATTCTTAACTTTTGTACCCACAGGCGCTCTAAAGTCCACACCATTATGTGAACCTGATGTATATAGTTTCTGTGCTCCAACTGTTCTACCGAACTTTTGTGTTACAAAAACGTTGTCCAGTGGCCACGACAAAATACCAGTTTTACCTTTCGGGTAACTGTTTGGGTCAATAAGATATTTCAGCTGTGACTCATATTCAAAGAGTTCTTTTTCAAACTGCTCCTTTTGTTGCTGTTTTGTTTTAAGTAGTTCTTTGTATGTTTGTTCTTTATTCTTTGTCTGAGTTAGTATCGTAGCTTTTTCTTGTACGGTATATTCTACAGCCTGTTTCTTACCAGACAAGTCTTGCTTCAGGGTAATCAGGTTAGTTTTTTCACCTTTCAAATCCCCTTGTTTATACTCCATATTATTTTTTAGAGAGTCTAGCTCGATCGTCTTTACACGGATGGCTTCACGAACTTGTTCGATGTCATCTACATCGCCCCATATGTCACCTAGACTTCTTTTAGCCAAAACCATACTAATAAAGTTCGTTCCATCTAGATACTGTCTGTTTTTCAGAGCATCTCGTATTGCTTGTTTGTTTACGTCAATTTTTTCTTTTGCTACATCTATCTCTTGGTCTAGTTGTTCTATGGTCAGAGTAGTTTTTGTTATCTTGTTTTCTGTGAGGGAAATATCTGTAGTAATTTTCTTCTTTGTTAGATCCAAAGTCTTCAGTGTACTTTGTAGAGTCTGGGCTTGCTTACTCGCTGTCTCTACTTCTTTGTTGTAGATTTTAATTTCCTCTTCAAGTTGTTTTATCTGATTGTTTCTTTCGTCAATCTTAGTTTTCAATACTTCCGTTGTGGTCGCAGTCTGAGCAATAGCAACACTACTTACAGATAAACTGATTAGTGAAATTAGTATGCTTTTGAGTATGTATTTTTGCCATCTCATCATTATGATTTCTAGCCTATTTTTTCTATAGCGATTTTTATCCTGTTTGTACTTTCAGCCTTACCGAAAACAGAAAGTAGTTGGAAAGGATCAGGACTTTTTTCTAGGCCTGAAAGTGAAACTCGTAGAGGCCAAAGCACATTTCCTCGTCCTTGTTCTGTTGCATAGTCAAAAATATGACCTTTGATTTTTTCTGCACTTTCAAATTCTGAATCATCCAGACTAGAAATTTTCTCTAGGACCCACTCTAGGTGTTTTTTAGAATTTGAGATATCATCCCCTTTCCATGAAAGCAGGGGAGCTTCGTATGCAGGAATATCAAAGTAAAATGCTAACTCCCCTGCCCCAGCCATAGTGTCTATGTCACCCCATTTTGAAATGTGATCTAAAACAATATTTGCTATTTTATCTGCAAAATTTTTGTCACTTAGCTTATCTCCTCCCACTCCACTACTTTTTAGACGACTTACGACTTCCTCTCTTACAGATTCTATTGGCAATCTGCGAATATGCTCCTTGTTTACCCAGTCTAGTTTCTCTTCGTTGAAAGCACCTCCAGCTTTCTGAATTTTTGTAATATCAAACGCTTTAATTAGTTCCTCTTTGGAAAATATTTCTTGTTCAGTGCCTGGATTCCATCCAATAAATGCAAGAAAGTTTACCATGGCCTCTGGAAGATAGCCCTCCTTTCTGTATTCAAGTATGTCTTTTGCACCGTCTCTTTTACCAAGTTTTTTTGTTCTATCGTCACGAAGTATAGGAGGAAGAGTTACAAAAGTTGGGTAAGGGATTTCTAGCGCGTCGTAAAGTGAAAGAAACTTTGGTGTGCTGGAAATAAATTCATCTCCACGCATTATGTGTGTCACACCCATGTTTAGGTCATCTATAATATGCGCTAAGTTATATGTAGGATAGCCATCTGACTTTATCAAAATAAAATCGTCAAGCGCTTCCTCTCCGGCCTCCAGATCACCGCGCACTGTGTCATTCCATTTGTATCTTTTTATTTCAGGAACTTTGAGTCGCAAAGGTTTTGTACCGTCCCAAGTTTCAAAAGTTTCTGGCCTGTGGTCGCGATACAAAAAAGGTCGTTTCTCTTCTTCTGCTTTTTTTCTAAAAGCATCCAGCTCTTCTTGTGTGTAAGGATCAGGATATGCCAAACCTTTTGCAATCAGCTTTTCCGCATACTCTTTATATGTAGCAAGTCTTTCTGACTGAATAACAGAACCAAAATCTCCAGGTTTGTCTGGACCAATATCCCAATCAATACCAAGCCATTTTAGTGACTCTTGTATGTGAGCAATAGAACCTTCTACCTCTCGAGCTTTATCAGTATCTTCTATGCGCAAGATAAAAGTACCTCCCATTTTCTTTGCAAAAAGATAAGCAAAAAGTGCCGTGCGAACACCGCCTATGTGCATAAAACCTGTTGGACTTGGTGCAAATCTTGTTACTACTTTTTTATCGTTCATATATTTATCTTTCGTGCTGCAAGCCGATTGCGATTAGTTCTTCTGCTATGAGTCTTGCCGAATCTCTTCTAGAGAAAAGTTTTGCCGCTGTCTGCATTTTCTCTTTTTCAGTTGTTGTTGCTCTTTCTATCTCAGCTAAAAGTATTCCTGGTGCAAGGTTTTTCTCTTCAATAACAAACGCCGCACCACTTCGCGCATATGAATATGCGTTTGTCTTTTGGTCATGACTTGTTGGTTCAGGTATTGGAATAATAATACTTGCTCTGCCCCAAGATGCGATTTCAAAAATCGTTGAACCAGCTCTAGAAACAATAACGTCCGCAGCGCCTGCCGCCATACGAAGTGTAAGCGCGTTCAAGTATGGTATTGGGAGATATCTATCTTTATGTTGGCTATTTAGCAAAACTACAGCAGAAGTTTCCTTGATAACAGAAATATTATTTATTCCTGTTTGATGGATAACTTGATATCTTTTAACTAGCTCTGGAAGAGCGTCCATGATCGCACTGTTTATAAACCTAGCTCCTTGTGACCCACCGATAATAAATATAGTTGGAATATCTTTAGTAAACTTGAAAAATTCGTGTGAACCAGAAACTTGAGGATCTTCAATCTCTTTTCGAATTGGGTTACCAGTATATGCAGTTTTTTCAGGTTTAAAATATGATGCAGCATCTGGATACGATACCGCAATTTTTTGTGCAAACTTTCCAGCCCAAGCATTTACTTTTCCAGGCTTGCTATCTGACTCGTGGATCACAACAGGAATCCCTAGAATCCTCGCAGCAAAAAGTGCTGGGAAACTCACATAACCACCCTTTCCGAAAACAACATCAGGATAAATTATAAACATTTTCCAGATAGCCGACAGAACTCCTACAAAAGTAGAAAATAAGTCACCGAAATTTAGTATGAGGTTTGGCAAACTTTTTTCTCGCCTGATTTTACCTGCACTAACTTTTATAAATGTAATACTGTTTTCATATAGCAAATTCTCATCAAAAGGGTCTGTCGACATGTAGTAAAGTTCAGGTTTCAGTAACCTGTTTTCCTTTGCCAACTCGTTAAGTTTTTGAGCTACGGCAATAAGCGGATAGAAATGTCCAGCACTACCTCCACCTGAGAGTATTATTTTCATTTATTTTTTCTATTTTTGGATATATTGAGGACGATTCCGACCTCAGCCAGAGTCATAAACAATGCCGTTCCTCCATGACTAATAAAGGGCAAGGTAATGCCAGAGAGTGGCAGAACCCCTACCATGGCCCCTATGTTCACAAAGGCTTGGGATGAGATCATTATAACAATTCCAACCACCATTAGTCTACCGAAGGCATCGGGCACATTTGAAGCTATTTTGAGCCCCCTGACGGCAAAGAATATGAATATAAGTATTATCCCAGTAGCGCCCACAAAACCGAATTCTTCGGCAGCAACTGCAAAAATTGAGTCCCCGATAGGTTCTGGCAATACGTTAAATTTTTGAATACTTTGACCAAAACCACGCCCAAACATTCCTCCACTTCCTATAGCAATAAGTGACTGCTGAATCTGGTAACCCTTTCCAAGAGAGTCCGCTGCTGGGTTAATGAAAGTCATTATTCTACTTTTCACGTATGGCCTAGTCATGGCAAGAACTCCTATACCTAAAACACAACAAATTCCCAGAACCAATATATGTTTCCACTTTCCGCCACTAGAAAGATATATAGCCAGACCAGCAAAAATAGTAATCATGAAAGTATCTGTGTCGGGCTGAATAAGTAGAGCAATGCCTACAATTCCAGAAAGAACCATAAACGGAAGAAGACCGTACTTGAACTGTTTTACTCTATCTTTAACACTAGCAAACCAAGCCGACAAGAAAATCACATAACCTATTTTCAAAAACTCTGAAGGTTGAAATGAAAAAGTCCCAATACGTATCCACCTATGTGCGCCACCGTGTGAGAAACCAAGACCAGGAACAAAAACCAAGAAAGTTAATATAAGTGCAACCACAAGAAGAGGAAATGCAAATTTTCTGTATATTTTGTAGTCAATTTTTGAAGTAACAAAACAAGCTATTGAGCCTAGGATAAGTCCAAACACAGTTTGATTGAAAGCAACACCAGCGTATTTCACAGATTGTTTAGAAAGTAGTCCGAGTGACGCAGAACGAAATATCAAATATCCTCCTATAACTAGGATTAATACAGATATTAAAAAAGGTATATCAACTTTGAGTTTTTTCACAGTTTTTTCGTCTTACAAGACAAAATTATATCACAAAAAGTCACTTTTTTATGAGAAAACTGTTGAAAAAACTAATAAGTTAAATTTGAATGAAATCCGACGTGAGAAATTAAAAATTTGAGAAGCCTTACAAGTAGTAAGGTGACGAGAAATTTTAATTTGGGAACGAGAAGTTCGTCAAATTTAACTGATTAGGGAGATAATAACGCCGGATATCGCGCAAACTACAGAAATAATCCAATACCTCATTACAATCTTTGATCTACTCCAACCTAGTGCTTCAAAATGATGATGCAATGGTGCAACTTTAAAAACTCTTTTTTTATTAAAATATTTGTAGCCAATTATTTGAATAACCACTGAAAGCGATGTCGCAACAAGCGGAAGAGCAATAAGTGGCAAAACGAGAACTGTGTCAGTAAGAAATGCTATTACAGAAAGTGTTACAGTCAGTCCTAGTATCCCCGTTTCTCCCATATAAAACCTTGCCGGTGGAATATTGAACCACAGAAAAGCCAGTATTCCACCGGCGATTACCGCACAAAGTGCCGCGATATCTACCTGATTGTTTGAAAAAGCTATAACTGAATATGCTGTAAAGACTACAGACATTACTCCCCCGGAAAGACCATCCATACCGTCGATGACACTTCCAGAAAAAACTCCGAGCATCACTACAACTAAAAACGGTATAAACCACAGACCCAGTTCTAATTGTCCATCGAATGGAATATGGATTGTAGTTAACTCAAGTTTGTCATAGAACCAAAAGCCTACAAGAATACCTATAATGCAGATAAAGAAAATTTTTACCTTTCTGTAGATAAGCGGGTCGCGTGCATATTCCCCTTTTCCAAATATCTGCATCAAGTCGTCTGCCAAACCAATAAGTGAAGCTAAAACCAATGTTCCGATAGGAATATATGTCTGACTTCTACTCCAAAAATTTAGTTTCTCTGTCAGGTCGTTAGGAAAAAATTTTGAAAGAAGGTAAATCAATACCACTGCAAGCAAAACAGAAACCCAAATAATAACTCCCCCAACTCTAGGGGTAGATAGTTCTTCTGTTGTGTTGTGTGTTTCTGCAAAGTCTTTAGAAACTCCATCTGCGTTGTTTATTCGTGCAGATTTCTTCCACATTTTGTACTTGTAGAAAAAGTTTGTGAAGAAAGGAGTTATCCCAATACCGATAAGAAAAGTAAGAACTGAAGGTATTACAACTTTTAGAACGTCTGTCATAGATTAAATAGTGATTTTCTTAGATATATAAACATCATACCACAATGCAAGCATGAGGAGTGTGTAAATCTTTCTTGAATTTTCAGCTTTCTTGTCTAAATGATCACTAATTATTTTCTGAATTCTATAAACATTCATATGAGTTTTTATGTACTCGTTTTCCAAAATAGTATCAAATACATCCATTCTTTCGTGAGTAAACCAATCCTTTACCGGAGTTGGGAAACCAAGTTTTCTTCTATTTCTAGCAGACTCAGGAATAATATTTTTGAAAGCTTCTCGCAAAAGATACTTTGTAACCTTTCCTTTCCATTTGAATTTGTCTGGTAGCGTGCCGGCAAGTTTTGCCACCTCAGTGTCTAGAAATGGAACACGAAGTTCAAGTGAGTTTGCCATGGTCATTTTGTCTGCTTTTGCCAGAATATCCCCCACTAGCCAAGTGTTTATATCGATATGTTGCATAGTTGTAGAGTCGCTCAAACCTTTTGCTTGTTTGAAAAGTGAGCCAAGAGACATAAACTTTTCGTTGCCACCGTTCCACAAGTCTTTGATTTCTTGATGGGTAAATATTGAACCATTAAAATATTTCTGTCCTATATACCAGTCTTCCAGTTTCATACTTACTCTACGTATATAGTTTTTACCATAAAACTCAAATGGAATATTGGTTAGCATTTTTAGAATTCCTTTTGGAATCCAAAGCATTTTTTGAGAGTCAAAAGGAGTAAGGTAAATATTGTATCCGCCAAAAAGTTCATCAGATCCTTCACCAGATAGTACAACTTTCACATGCTTTCTTGCTTCTTCCGCAACAAAGTAAAGTCCTACAGCAGAAGGATCTGCAATAGGTTCGTCAAAGTGATATACAACTTTTGGTAGTACGGAAAAGTATTCTTCAGGACCAATGTTTAGTTCGGTGTGATCTGTACCGAGGAAGCTTGCAGTTTCTGCAGCCTCTTTTCCTTCAGTCAAAGTATTGAAACCAACTGTGAAAGTTTTGATTTTCTTTTCACCTCGTATTTCCTGCATAAGTGTTGTGATAATACTACTGTCGATACCACCAGAGAGAAAAGCTCCCACGGGAACGTCAGCGATCATATGGTGATCCACAGAATCCTTCATTGTTTCTAGGATTTTGTTTGCTGTAGTAAATTCTTCCAATGTTTCGTCTTGGACGAACTCCATATTCCAGTATTTCTTTATCTCGATTTTATTTTCTTCAGGATCTATAGACAGGAAGTGTGCCGGTGGAAGTTTGTAAACGTTTTTAAAAAATGTTTCCACGAGTGGGTTGTACTGGTACGAAAGATAGTTCACTACTGCAGAATCGTTGACCTCCATTTTAAAACCTGGAAAGTTTTCAAAAGATTTTATCTCGGAAGAGAAAGCTACAATGTTGTCATCCTGTATCAAATAGTAAAGTGGCTTGATGCCAAAAAAATCTCGTGCGATAAACAAATGTTTCGTTTCAGTATTGTAAATACAGAAGGTAAACATACCTCGTAGTCGTGGCAACATCTCTTCACCATACTCTACATACATTTTTAGAATAACTTCCGTGTCAGATGTAGTGCTGAAATTGTGACCCTTTGAAATGAGTTCACTTTTTAACTCCTTATAGTTGTAGATTTCTCCGTTAAAAAAGATTACGAGTTTACCGTCTTCTGTTGTGATAGGTTGTCTACCAGTTTTAAGATCAATAATAGCAAGGCGTCTCATACCTAGACCTACTGTTTTGTCTACGTAAAAACCGTCATCGTCAGGACCTCTGTGGGTTATCTTGCCCACCATACCGCCTATAATACCCTCTTTATTCTCTAGATTTTGGCCTATAACGCCTGATATTCCACACATAGAGAAAGTATACCCTAACCCCCAAAAAGTGTCTAAACTAAGTTTAATACTATACTTGACTATCTGACATTTATTGTGTTATTATGCTGTTGGAGTAACAGCATGAAAAGCGACATTAAAGCAGGGATTTTTATCGTTCTGGTAGTGATCAGTTTCCAGCTTGCGTACATCGCATCGGACCTCAACAAGATCGTCGGGATGATGAAGTCTGGGCAGGCACAACAAACCACTTCGCAGAAGTAGGAGGGCAGATGGGACTCGTGAGTCTGAATCCGCTCCTCATGGAGCCAGGACGTAAGAACATGGGACTTCGGGTCCTGTGCGCGCTTCTCAGCCTGGTTCTTCCGGGCGTCGTGCTCTACTTCGTGCCAGTTCTACTGTACGGGGTTGTGGCTCTCGGAATGCTCGTCGCCATGCTGACATACAGCTGGCTGGCTGGCATCGTAGCGCTTCCGGTGATTTATCTCTCGTTCACTACAGTCACCTGGATGATGCTCCAATTTCTCATGAAGAAGTACAAGCTCTAGTAGCTGTACTCCTCGGTCGATACGATCAGGTCCCACAGACCATCGTGTCGGCCTTTTCGTTTATCTAAGAAGTTGAGTTTCTACTGGTTAAGATACTCAAGGGTTGTCTGAACAAGAGTCTGAACATCTTCAAATCTACCTTCTTGTGTGGAACCTAAAACAGTAACAATAATCGGTTTTCCAAGACTTGGATCAAAAGCAATAACAAGATTCCCTCCGGCCATATCTGTGTATCCAGTTTTAGATGCAAATAACCCAGGAATAGAATTTATTATGTCGTTTGTATTTTTTGCATTGTGCTTCTTACTATTTGAATCAATGCTTATATTTGTGTATTTTGTAGCTTCCAGAACTTCTGGCTGATTTCTAATCATGTACTTCATTAAGTTGTTTACATCAACTGCAGAACCATAGCCTCCACTAACATTACCGACATCTAGACCAGTCTCATTGACGAAAAATGTCTGTGCCAAGCCAAGTTCTTTTGCACGATTATTCATTTTTTCTATAAAGTCTTTTCTTCCCAAGTCGTAGTCTTTTGAATTTAGTTTTACAGCGCCGATTACGGATGCAACAGAACGCGCACCATCGTTAGATGAAGTAACTAGAGAAAAATCGAGTAATTCTTTAAGGTTCCATGACTCGTTAGCCAACAAACCTGAATCCCCCTCTTCTCTAAGGAACTCACTTTTAACTGTTATGTTTGAATTCTTTGGCAAAAGTTCTGTTGCCACAAGAGCCGTCATTAGCTTAGTTATTGATGCAAGTGGCAATTGAACTCCTTCATTTTTTGCATACAAAACTCTTTTATCTGCCACATCGTAAACCATAACCGATTTAGCTTTCACATTTACATTTTCAAATACAGCCAAACTTTTCTTTTCGACTTTTGCTTCTACGATTTTCTGTTGTTTACTTTGCTCTGAATTCTGAAGCAAAAGAAACGTCATAAAAATAACTGCCAAAACAAGTAGAATATTGAATATAAATAATTGTCTAGAAATTTTTTGTTCGTGCTCCATACATTTATTCCTCTATGTCTTCGTTTGTATTTTCTTCAATCTCTAGAGTCTTGTTCATTTCTTCATATTCAGGAAGATCTGTAATTTTTGTTAACCCTAGAAATCTTATTGTATCAGATGTAACTGTGTAAACCACCTTGCCATCCACACCCGTACCTCGCTCTATTAACCCACGTAGGAGGAGATTTCGTATTGCATACTGAGAGTTAACCCCTCTTATGTATTCTATCTCTTTTTTAGATATTGGACCCTTGTAAGCGACAATGGTGAGTGTTTCTAAGCCAGCACGACCGAGCTCCCTTTCTCTTTCTTCTTTTATAAGTTTTTCAATAAGCCCTGCAAACTCTGGCGAAGTAACTAGCGAAACTTCCTCGTTATGCTCAACAAGTTTAACTCCCCTGTCTTTCAAGCTTAGACTTAAGTTTTCCAGAGCCCCTTTAACTACATCAATTTTAACCTCTAAAGTTTTTGCGAGGAAACTAACCTTCACAGGTTCTGCTGTGTAAAAAAGTATCGCCTCAATTTTCTTTTCTAATTCCATTTATACGTATTATATATCAAATTTCTTTCTCACCATAACTTTTCTGGAAACAGAATAATTTTCTGGTGAAAATTTTCTTCGCGCTCAGCTTTTCACAGCTTCCGCGATGTTCCATAAAAATTATGATTCAACGAAATTTTCGTAACACTACCTTTTCTGAGACCCCGCAGACCCAAAGCTTGGTTCCGTCAAGGCATTCCATCTTGACGGATTTGGGTTGAGGACAAAGTGAACGAAACGCAGGCGTAGTGAACGGTCTTAGAAAAGGTATGTGTGGAGGAAATTAGTACCTAGGCACACCAACAGATTGTGTCTCCATTTCAATATCTTGAAAATCAGAATCCTGTCTCACATTTATTATCCCCTGTTTGACTAGCTCTAGCATGGCGAGGAAACTAACTATCACATTTACCTTGTCTGCCTTGCCGTGACCTGAGAAATCTTTGAAACTCATCTTGAAACTTTTTGTGATTCTCTCTGACAGACTGTCCATCATTTCTTCCAAAGAAATAACTTTCTGCACAATCGCTTTTGGCACAAGCTCTTTCTTTGGTAAGTTTTGAATAAGTATCTTAACTGTTTCAAACATTCTATCTACTTTGGTGTTTCTGTCTGGTGTAAAAACTATTTTCTTTTCTTTACTTGGAAGTCGTAGATACTCAACGTGTATACCAAACCTTTCTTTCAAGTGACCGCTAAGTGCCTTGTACTTTTGGTATTGCTTCAGTCTATCCTCCAAGTCGTGAATGTTTTCTTCTTCTTCTGGAGTTAGTTGCAAGTCTGGCAAAAGTGACTTTGATTTTATAAGAACCAGTGTGGAAGCGATAAGAATAAAGTGCGAAGAGTCAGCAATAGGAAAATCTTCTAGACTTTTTATATAGCTAATGTAGTCGTCCGCAACTTGAGCAAGAGAGATATCGTTTATAAAAAGTTTTCTTTTCTCAATAAGTGAAAGAAGTGTGTCGAGTGGTCCCTCGAAAATATGTGTTTTAACTAGATATTCATCCGGCATTTTTTAATCATAACAGTTATACATAAAAGTATGTATAACTTTCTTAACAGATTTGACATTATATGATTTGTATAGTAGTATTATTTCAAAGGTAGACCTGTGTACCTATATTCACCGGTCGTCCGAAAAGACGAAAAACTTGGAGTGGCGATGTTTAACATGGATCAGATGGTTCCTGTAGTGGCACTCGTGATCATAACGAGCCTCGTTACGTGGATCGTGAGCACTTCTCTGGCAAAGCGTCGGGCAGAACAGCAGTCTGGCACCGACAACAAGCTGAAAGAGCGAAAGGTCTACGAGATCACCACGCTCAGACAGATACGTTGGAAGTTCTACGCTCTCACCGCTTGGAGCGATAACTTGCTAGCCTATGAGACGTCAGACGACAACGCGAGTTACCTCAGAGTAGTGAACTCGAAAGGTGACGTACTCAGTAGTGTAACGTGTGATGCACGGCAGGAAGCGATCACTGTTCTGAACCATCCCGGCCAAGACTTCCGAGCCTTCCACATTCGATCCGTGGAAGATGTCGTTAGGTTCTTGGTCTTTGGAGAGTAAGACCTCCCCCACCACCGCCCCGACGGGTTGCGCACAGCAACTCGTCGGGTGTTTTTTATACCAAAGTTTTATATTAATATTAGCACTTTGACAAACAACCTATTTTATGATATACTTTAATAAGTGGTAAACCGGTGTACCCTCATTCATCGGTCGTCTGTAAAGACGCAAAACTAGGAGAACTGAAATGGTTAGCTTCAATGAATCGCAGTGGGTCGTGGTGATCGGGCTCCTCTTCATCACCTTCATCGCAGCCTGGACTATGTCCATGCACTTCGAGAGGGCTAGAGAGGTGCGCCGCAAGATGGAACTTGAAGCCAGTCGCAAGAAAAATGAGGAGGTCGAAGATCTTCTCGAAAAGAAGCGGCGCAGAAGGATCGATCACGAAATCAACACCCTCGGCCAACTGGCAAACCTGATCGCGAAGGTAAAGGTCTCACGCCTCAGCACCGAATCATGGCCAAGTGACGGCAAGCTTGCAGGCAAAAGCCATATTCGCCTTATCTACAAAGGAACCCTCGCCTGCAAAATATTCTGTGACGCTGAATTGAAAAAGCTCATAGTACTTGACCAGGTAGTGGGCGGCATGAGTGAATGTGACATCGATCAGGCTCCTCGGGCCGTAGACCTGGCTCTACAGAAGCTGAGCGACTGGGACTATCTCCTCTAGATTTCAGCACCATCGCCCCGACGGGTTGCGCACAGCAACTCGTCGGGTGTTTTATTTTATAGCAGACTTTTATCTAGTTTCATTTCCATCTCAGGCATCATTGCACCACTTTTCATTCTGAAATTTTCATCAGTCCATCTTCTACCTGTGTCTATAAAACCTAGTTTTTTATAAAAAGAAATTGCTTTTTCATTGTATTCAGCAACTTCTACATATACATCTTTTTCTTTATCAAAAAAGTTTCTACCCTTTTCCCATATTTTTGTCCCTATTCCTCCACCTTGATACTCTGGTAAAATATAAATAGCTTGTAGCTGATTCTTGTTTTCTTCTTTTGTGAGAAAACAAAATGCAACTACATTTTCTCCATCTTTTGCGACAAGTATTCTTTCATTCTCACCCTGCTCCTTTATTGCTTTTATTCTTTTCTCCAGTTTCTTTCCACTAAATGCATCTCTATACCTATCTTCAATATCTTCACGCGTAATACCCACCTTCTCGTTTGGATAGGTTTCCAGCCAAGTTTTATACTGAACTTCTATTGTGCCAAGTGCATCAGAAACTTCTGCAACAGAAACAACAATGTTATTATTCATTCTATTTCTTCAAAGTTTTTATATTCAACTCAAGTAGTTGCTCGTCTGAAATCTCAGATGGAGAATCCATCATAGGATCCTTACCTTCCCCTGTTTTAGCAAAAGGAATAACTTCTCGAATGTTTGGTTCGTTTTGAAGTAGCATAACTAGTCTATCTAGCCCCCACGCAATACCTCCATGTGGTGGAGTTCCTAGTGAAAAGGCAGAAAGCATGTGACCAAAGTTTGCCTTGATACCTTCGATACTGTGACCCATAACTTCAAATACTTTTTCTAGAGCTTTTGGATCGTGGTTTCTTATACTTCCTCCTCCGATTTCAAATCCGTTTAAAGCAACATCATATTGTGTAGTTAGTATTTCACCAATGTTCTCTTTTTTCATTAGCCACTCAACATGTTCTGGTTTTGGTCGTGAAAAAGGGTTGTGTGTAAATGTCCATGCTCCAGTGTCAGTTTTCTCAAAGAAAGGAAAATCTATCACCCAACAGAATGCTAACAAGTTTGGATCTGTTTTGTCTTCTCGTAAGTCTGGCTTGTCGTTGCCATATTTCTCCATTGCTTCTGCATATGTAAGTCGTGGGAATGGAACGGTCTGGATTTTCTTTTCAGGATAAAGTTTTGTTACAAGTTCAATAAGAAGTCTCTCGTTTAGCTCCATTACATCCTCTCTTTGTACAAAAGAGAGTTCCATATCTAACTGTGTAAACTCTGGCTGTCTGTCTCCACGAGTATCTTCGTCACGCATACATCGGGCAATCTGGAAGTATCTCTCAACACCCGCTGTCATCAGTAGTTGTTTGTACTGCTGTGGTGACTGTGGAAGCGCGTAAAACTTTCCTGGGTAAAGTCTAGCTGGAACAACGTAATCTCGAGAACCTTCTGGAGTAGATTTTGTTAGCATAGGAGTTTCCACCTCGATAAAGTTTTCTGAGTCTAGAAAATCTCTAATGTATTTTATTATTTTGTGTCTGACACGAATATTTTTCTGCATTCTGTCAGAACGTAAGTCAACGTATCTGTATTTTAGTCTTACTTCTTCGTTGATTTC
Source organism: uncultured Candidatus Saccharibacteria bacterium (assembly GCA_964608465.1). Lineage (GTDB taxonomy): Bacteria > Patescibacteriota > Minisyncoccia > Phycocordibacterales > DATDWN01 > C7867-006. Next base: position 86,157 of record CAZSNI010000002.1, read on the forward strand.
TTTTGTGTCTCCTGAAATATCAAAAGGAATAGTATCTGACTTGTTTAAAACTTCTATACCAGTTATCTCTAGTTCAATATCGCCGTTTAGCACTCCAGCTTTTACGTTTCTTTCTGGTCTTTTGTTTACTATTCCAGTAACAGCCAAAACCCACTCAGTTCTAACTTCTTTTACTGCCTCAATAGCTTCAGTGTGGTTTGGAAGTACAACTCCCTGGACCTTGCCAGACATATCTCGCATATCCATAAAAACCATTTTCCCTTGGTCTCGACGAACATCCACCCAGCCTTTAATTACGACCTCCTGCCCTACGTTTTGCGCCAAATCCTTTATATAAGTTCTTTTCATAAAAAAAATATATCATAAGTTGTCAAAATTATCTATAAAACATATACTGCCTTCGGAGGCCTCACATGAACCCCGACCTGCGTTTTGTCCCTCGGACTGATGTAAAGACTATCGAGGTATTCGTCGAAGAAGCGTACCTCGCAGACATAACCAAGGACGGCCAAAACTTCACAATCAACAATATCGCCCTGACAACTGAAGATATAGAGGCGATATTGGAAAAGATGAAGGAGTTAAAAAGACTAAAAGAGGCCAAGAAGTGAAGCCCTGCAGGTCGAACGCTCGGAAAGAAATCTCTCTTTGCCGGGCGATTTCTTATTTCTTAAAACCATAACAAATCTGCAGTTCTTCCTCCAAAACAAACTCCTGTCTATCACCAAGCTTACTAGTCATTATTTTTGTTAGTTCAGTAGCAAAACTATCTTTTTCCGTACCACTTAATTTCCCGAACGCTGATGCAGTTTTCATAAGTCCGACATATTCTTCAACATTGTATTTTACAACTGTAGGAATTCTATGAGTATCCGCCCCTTCAAGTTCGTGATCCATAAAAAATTCTGATATGTATTCTAAATCTCTTAACTCATTAGGAACTTTTTCCCAATTATATTTCGATAGAAAATCCCAAGGAATCGAGTCCTCGTCAGGAACATCCTTCACTGTTAGAGTCCAGAATACAAATAGCGTTCCTCTTGGTTTTAGCACTCTTTTAATTTCATCGATTGACTGTTTATTTACAAACCAATGAAATGCAGTCCCAACAGTTACAATATCGAATGCATTATCTGGATAAGGCAACTTCTCAACATCTGCAATTTCGTATTTAATATTTAAGTTTTTAATTTCAGCCTGTTTTTTTGCTTCAGTAATCATGAGTTCATCATGATCACAACCAAAAACCTCATTATCAACTTGAACCAAATCTTCAGTACACTTCCCAGTACCACAAGCAATATCTAAAATTTTCTTATGGCCAGTGGGCACCAATGAAAACAAATATTCAAAAAGCCTGGAGTCATAAGGCTTTCTGTATTTAGTGTAGTCCTCAGCATTACCCCCAAACTGCTTTTTATGCTCTTCTATTTTCATTTATTTTTTGAATCTTTTAGCTTGAAGATTGTAAAGTTCAGAGTATGTTCCCCTTATTGCCATAAGTACTTTATGACTACCCTCTTCCTTGAGTTTTCCATCTTCAAGAACGAAAATTCTGTCGCATTGTGAAATAGTTGAGAAGTCATGTGAAATTAGAATCGCAGTCCTGTCTTTTGGTAAGTTTTCTATAGAGTCGAATATCTTTGCTTCTGACTCTGCATCAACTGATGCCGTAGGTTCATCAAGTATCATTACTAACCCGTCTCTGTATAGTATTTTTGCAATCGATAATTTTTGTTTCTGACCTTTCGAAGGTTCTTTTCCACCAAAATCAACACCTAGTTGCTCGTCATACTTATCTTTCCAATCCATCACAAAATCATGAGATTGGGCAACCTTAGAAGCGTCGATAACTTTTGTAAGATTTGTGGCCTTATCTGGACGACCGATAGCAATAGCATCCTTAACTAAGAAATCATAACTAGCATAGTCTTGAAACATCACGGCTAGATATGACCACCACTCCTTGGTTGAGATATCTTTTAGATCAACACCGTTTATTAAAATTTTGCCTTCGACTGGGTCGTAAATTCTGCAAAGAAGTTTTACTAATGTGGTTTTACCCGCACCATTATTCCCCACTAAACCAATATTATCCCCCGCCTTAAAAGTAAGGTTCACATTCTTCAAGCTCCACTTATCTGAACCTTGATATTTAAAGCCAACATTTTCAAACACAATTTCAGGTGCATGACTCAAGTTTATTTTTACTGGATTACTTTTTTCAATGATTACCGGCTTAGTGTTGTAAACTTCTATCATGTCTTGCACGATTAAATTGTTTTCAAATTGACTTGAAATATCCTTGAGAAAATTAGCAATAGATTTACGCACATTTGTGAGTGTGCTTATTATATAAACCACTGATCCAACTTTTGTTATTCCAGAAACATTACCCTTAACTACGAGAACAAGACCAATTACAAATCCAGCAAGTGAAAGAATGTCTGTGATTGTTGTATACCATACGATTTTTCTTTCAACATTCATCTGTGAATGTGAAAAATCTGTTAAGATTTTTTCCATCCAATTGAATATTTTGTTAGAAGATTGAAATAATTTAGTCTCAATCAGAGTGTGACGCATAAAAATATGTTGCCTCAAATCTCCTATTCTCCGCTGACCAACTGAATCCTTTGACCAGATACTCCAAGAAAGTCCCGCAAATTTAATATCGACGATAAAAGCTGGAATGGCTGTTGCAATTACAATTACAAATATTAAAAAATCAAAATGTATTGCCAAAATTGTACCAACTATTAAACTTGTTACTGACTGAGCAATATCAAACTGCGAACCACTCAACTGATAAATTGGGTTCGGTCCCTGCCGAAAAGTTCTTTGGATTAAGTCCAGGAATTTTGGGTCTTCATATTTTGAAATATCAATCCTTTCTCGAATTTTAACTATTTCCAGTTCCATTCCAACTTGCAATTTTGAAAGCCTTTTTCTATTCGTAAATCTATATATATTTCCGGTAAATGATGGGAGTGAACTTACAGTTGCATATAACAATAAAACTGCCCACAAACCAAAAAAGGAACTGTTGCTTGCGCCAGAAACAATAGTATCCACCAATTTTCCAAGTAAAAAAGCGGTTGCATATGGTAATGCACCGATTACAATATTAATTATTCCTAGAAATATTGTCTCGTTTCTTGCAAAAAGAAAAGAGTATCCAAGGCTAAACCTCACTCCTTTTAAGTAACTTTTAATACTTTTCATTTGTAATTTAGTATAGTTTTACCCCTACTGCCTCTCTTACTTCATCCATCTTTTTCTCAGCTTTTGATTTTGCTTTTCTTCCACCTTCTTTCAAAACTTCCACTACATGCTCCATATCTGCTTCCAGTTGTTCTCGTCTTTCTCGCATTGGTTTTATAAATGCTTTTAGGTCAACAATCAGAGCGTCTTTCAGTGCCTTGTATTTACCTTTGTTTGCTTCGTACAAATCTTTTAGTTCCTCCTCTGTTTTTAATAGTCTGTGTATTGCGTATACATTTTGTGGGATATCACTACCTGAGTCAGTAACAATAGACATAACTGCTTTTTCTATTTCTTCGTCTGTGGCAAAAAGTGGAATAGTGTTTCCATAACTTTTAGACATCTTCTGTCCATCTGTTCCAGGAACCACCGCAACATTTTCAAGTATTTTAGGTTCTGGAAGTTTAAATACTTCTTTTTTAAATACATGATTGAACTTTTGTGCTGTGTCGCGAGTGTACTCTATGTGTTGTTTCTGATCCTGACCAACAGGCACAACATCTGTGTCATACATTAAAATATCTGAGGCCATCAACATTGGATAGTTAAATGTTCCAACGCTTATCTCCTTGTCTTTTGCCTCTGCATCTTTATAAGCATGTGCGCGTTCCAAAAAAGGTATAGACGTAATGCTGTCGAAAATCCATGTAAGTTCTGTATGTTCAGAAACATCAGACTGTTTGAATATTACGGACTTTTGTGGGTCTAGACCTAAAGCCAGATAGTCTAGTGCTAGGTCCAGTATTCCTTGTTTCATTTCTTCGCCATTTTGCACAAAGTTTAAGGCGTGATAGTCAGCCAGCATAAAATAGCATTCGTACTCGTTTTGCATATCAACGAATTGCTTCATAGCACCAAAATAGTTTCCAATATGTGGTCGTCCAGTAGGTTTTACTCCAGACAGCAAGATTTTTTTAGACATGTTGGTATTGTACCAGAAAAATATTACAAGAAAAACCCCGCGCCACATGGACGCGGGGTTTCCAAAGAACACAAATGAGCCTACTTCAAAGAACCCGTCTTCTGGTAGTTCTCCCAGACCGGAATCCACTCCTCACGAAGAAGACCAAGCTCAATCCTGTCCCAGTACTTGCCGTGACGGAACATCGCCTGACGCTTCTTACCTTCGATCTTGTAGCCACAGCGGAGACTGTAGTTCAGACTGCGCTCGTTGAAAGCGATGACGTCGGAGTTGATCCTGTGGAGGTTCAGGGTATTGAAGGCGTACTCGAGGAGCGCCATCTTGGCATCACTACCAAAACCCTTCCCCCAATATTCCTTCTCACCGATCAGCGCTCCTGTGGTGGCGACCCTGTTAACCCAGTCGATCTTATGGAGCCCCATTAGACCGATCGCAACACCCTCCTTGCTCTCAATGACCAAAACAACATTGTCTCTGTCCTTACACAGACCATCAACCCAATCTTCTTCGAACTTCTGCGTGGTCGGTACCACACTGGAAACGTACTGGCGAACTTCAGGGTCGTTGATCCAACGAAGAAGCTTCGGAATGTCATCACGAGAAACGGGACGGAGATTGGTTTTGTTACCCGACAGGAACACGGTTCTTTCGGTGGACATGACTCACTCCATGTGAAAGGAACGAAAACTGCCTCAGCGTTATGCTGAGGCAGTTTATGAAACCCATTAAATTAAAAAATTAGAATAGAGATACATAGATTGCCCCAGCAGAAATAGCTTCGCCCGAAACGAAGGTATTTAGCCCGATATTCATCTGTGCATATCTATGATTTGTCATAGTATTTTTACACTAACATTATCTATACTTTTGTCAAATACGCTATCCAGTAGTTTCGTTTATAAACTCTTTCATTCATCCTCGGGTAACTAGTTTTTTTCTCAATACTCAGTATTTTGAAATACTTTTCATATGTTTTGAGGAAATCTTCGCGATTCCAGACGCGTTCTGTTACACCTAAGCCCGGCATAGTATATGTATCTTTTTCTTTACCTGGATGGTTCTTAATTAAAAATTTTGCATTTACGTCCCCGTCTAGACAAAGTGCTTTCACAAAGAAATATCCGCCACTTTTTAAAACTCTATTTGCTTCGCTTAAATACACTTCCCTTTCTCCTTCTGTTAATGAGTTGGATGATGTTACATCAAGCAAAATGTCTATAGAACTGTCTTCAACTGGAAACTTTTCTCCAATACTTTGTTTTATATATTTTATATCCAGTCCTGCTTCTTTAGCATTTTGTTCAGAAATTTCTATTGCCGTTTTTGATATTTCTATTCCAGTTGCACTAGCACCCATTTCGGCAAAATAAAAACTATTTCTTCCAGCACCCGAACCAAGATCTAAAACTGCAGAACCGTCTATTTGAAATTTTTCTTTTTTTAAATATTTAACAAAACGCACCACATCTGTCTGTGGTTTGTTTTCTTTAGTCAAAAGTTTTGACTTCCTATATTCCCTGTCCCAGATATCTTCCTGTGCCATTTCTATATAAAAGCATTTTTATCAAACTTCCACAATTCAAAAATAAGTCGATCAGAACTTTTACAATTTGAGACAAATCCGACGTTGAGAATTTGAAAATATGAGAAGCCTTACAAGTAGTAAGGTGACGAACATTTTTAAATACGAAACTAGGAGTTGGCCAAATTTGGAAGTTCTAGGTAGAAAGTGGAGCCTTTGCCGGGGCCTTCGGATTCCGCCCAAACCCTACCCTTGTGTGCCTCAACCACACCTTTTACAAACGCCAGTCCGTAGCCAGTTGAGTTTACATTTATTTTTAGTGAATCAACACCACGACCACCAGATTTAAATAGTTTTGGTTTATCTTCATCTTTCAAACCAATACCAGTGTCTTTTATCACTAGCAGTATTTTATTTCCATTACTAGAAAGATTTAGGTCGATACTTCCCTCTTCGGTGTAGTTCATACCGTTATCTATCATATTCTTAACAGCTTCACCTAGTTGAGTAATGTCACCTGTCATTGAATAATCTCCTTCTTCAATATTAAGACTTACTTTTAGACCCTTTTGCTGTGGGTACACTTTTTGTTTTTCAAAAACAGATTCTACAACTTCTTTAAAATCCATTTTTACCATTTCATATGGCAAAGTTCCATTTTCAGCACTTGCTCCGTGTAAAATACTTTGCACATAGTCCACTCCCATAGTTGTTTCATCCAATCCTTTTTGTAGTAGTGGCAAAGCTCCTTCTGGCATCACGCCATAGTCGTCAGTCATAAGTTCTGCAAAAATATTTTTTGCATTACCGAAACGACCCTTAACCTGATGGTTCATAAAGTGAATCAGGTTTGATTGTCCAAGGTTTGCTTTTTCAAGGTCTTCTGCTAATTTTTGCATTTTTTTTCTTAGTGCAACTTCTTTAATAACATTTCTGATTAACAAAGTGCCTCCAATTACGAGTGCGACGAGGAGTCCTGCATTAATAATTATTTCAGACAATGATTCTGAAATAATTGTTCTTATCAAAATAAAAATCCAAAGGAAGAAAACGATTGCTTCTGTAGTGATAACTTTTACGTCAAACAGCTGTAGTCTGAAAATTGCGTAAATACTTATAAGTGGGAAAAGTGGAAATAGAATAAGTGGGTATGGCAAAAAAGGGACATTGAATGTTAGAAAAAACACACTGCCTCCACCTATTGATCCAACTGCAGTGAATATAAGCATGGATCTTAATCTTCTTTTCTCTAAATCATCCTTTGAGCTCAAAATTGCCTTATACAGAAGAACTAGAACATATATAACTATCAAAAAGAAATACCCCGCAAAGTAAATATATAGTGGGCCCGCATCAGGAACATAATTAAAATTTGCCTTAGGGATAACGTCTTTTACAAAAAAGTTTGTCGGTGCACTAATTAGAAATACAAGACCTGCAATTCCTAGGATTGTGACTGGTATTTTATGTTTAGCATAATTCTTAGTGATTGAAATAACAGAGAGCAGACAAAAAAGAGGAACCAATATTGCTGCTGAGTGAAGTATCCAGTCTGAATAATATGCAAAAGTATGATTTGGGGCGTTTATTGTAGCAAAATATCCAAAACTCCATACTGAAGAAGACATGTTAAAAAGAAACCACGCTATGTTTTCAACTGTTCTATGGTTGTGCGCAAAAACAACCAAACCTGAAAGCAAAGCAATAAAACCTCCCAGAAGTAGAGAAATACTAAAATAATCAAAAACGATATTCATACTCTACTTATTATATAAGTAATAGTAAGAGTTACCAAGTACTGAGGCTTGAGGATTGTTTACAAGATAATTCGCCAGATCAGATACTGATGTATAACAAATGTTTGTACCATGGTGAGGCTCAATATGTATATCACCTTTAAATTCTACGCTGTTCTGCAAGGATCCTATGAATGACTTCAGTTTACCGTCCAAAGCGTATATTGCAGATTGAGGCGATGAACATGCTACATGAGGATTTGCTACACCATGTACAAACCATCCGTCTTGGACATGTTCTGGATGTATATACCCATGCCAATGACTAATAGACACACCGAAATTTTTATATCTTTTTACAAATTCCGAACTTGGATTTAAATGGTTCAATATTGAAGCGATAATTGCATTACCTACTGAATGGGCCAAAATAACCTGAGTATCGAAAGACGTTTTATAGTCATTATCTATCACGGAGTCGAACTGACTTTCGAGATACATTTTTCCGTTTGAAAGACCAAGTTTTATTAAATCTTTCTTTGGATTCACATGTGTTTTATCAGATCCAGATTTTTGACTAAGTACCCAAACATCAGGAACTCTTAGCCAGAAATTTCCGTTTTTCAAGTTTAATTTTATATACAGATTTTCCTTTATAAATACAAAATTACCATCTAACTTTTGACCATGATCTTTATAGAATTCTTCTTCTTTGATTAGTGGATATATTTCACCTGGTAACTGCACAGCAAGAAACCCGTAACTCATACCGTTTCTATTGTCCAAATGCAACTTCCCTATCCATCTGTAAAAATTATTTCTAAATGGTAAGTCATCAATCTTCTTACCAGCTGGATATAGATTTGTATTGCTAAAAATTAAGGCTCCTTTTACCAAATCTTCTACCTGTTTTTTATATAGTTCATCAATAACACTAAAATGATTATTGGACACCACAAACTCTGAAAGTGTATACGGTCGAATTGGAGCAACTATTTTGGGAACAAGAGCATGTAGTACATTCTCCTTAAAGTTTTCATTAATTGGGAAAGTAGGATGAGAAGCGTTAAAGTTATATAGCAACCATTTTTCAGCATCTACTCCAATAACAATATTTGTCATGTTGTGTGCAAAGAGTTTCAAAGCTTCATCAAAATGCTCGTGAAATGTACTTTTGTCGCTAATATTCTTAGGAAAATCCAATATTGTTATTACTGAATTATCTTTAAAACTATATATGTACTGCATTGGCAAGTTATTTGAATCTTGCTCACCTAAAACTATTACTGAAATACCCTTCTTTATTTTTGTTCTCTTAAAAAGATACTTGATAGCGTCTAAATTAAAATAATGCCCATTCTCGGGGAGCTTTAATAGCTTTCTAAATGCGTAAACTACGTTATTAAACAGAACTTTTAAAACTGATTTTATTGACTTAGAAATAGGTATTTTAACTAATGATTCATTGTAAGGAACAATATTCACATTTAAGTCTCTAAAGGTTTCCTTTAGTTTATTACTAAAATTTACAACATTCTCACTAGTACCCTTACTAACATAGGGGAAAAAAGTAACATTCATTTTGTCCGCCATTTCCAGTGGTGTTACATAAACTTTTTCTTTGATACCGAGAATCGTTTGTATTGTTTCTTGGTTAAGCATAACTTTAAAGATAATTATAAATGTTTTTCAATTTTATCTAGAACCATTTGCCCAATATTCTTAAAATCAGTAGGACTTGAATTAACACTCATATCCAAGCTGTCAGGGTATATTGGGGGTAAAACAGTTAGCACTATTTTTCTTCTTCTAAAAAGCAGCTCTTTAATAGTAATACCATAGAAGGTATTAATTACAAGCGGTACTACCACAGAATTTGTTCTAACGGCCAGAAAACCCAGGCCTCCTCTAGCACTTCCCAATTTTCCGTCAGTTGTGCATTTACCCTCTGGGAAAATACATACCGTCCTACCATGTTTTAACAGTCCGATGTGATTTTCCAATGAAATTTCATAATCCTTATGTCCTGAATATGTTGAGTAGCCCCCAAGAAGGTTAAAAAATAATTTTCCATAAACAAATCTTCTCCACTTCCAATCTGGAGTCTTGTATTTTTCAATTGGATATATAACCGAGTATATTGGCAGTTTCAAAGATAGAAAAGGGAGAATAAGTGGAATGACCGTTGGATCAAGTTCACTTGTGTGGTTCGGAGCAATTATAATAGGACCTTCAATATTTTTTAAATTTTCAGTACCACGTATCTCTAGTCTTAGGAAAAACTTATAAAAAGGGAGAAAAGTTAAAAAGAACAAATTCTGAATCACATACGGAACGCAATGATAGAATCTGTTCATATTGTTTATTTTGTTACGAGAACTTTTTCTCTACACTCCACGGAACAAAATGAACGACCGTCTTCCTCACTACACTCTTCGCAACACAGAAAATGTTTATTACATCGAGGATATTTACAATTCACATATCTCTCCGACTTCACACCACATTTCTCACACTCACCAACAGTAACATGCTTATCTGCAACTCCTTTTGTTTTATCAAAATCCATAGTTATACGTTTATCAAAAACGTATAGAGTTCCTTCAAACTCCTGTGCGGGGTATTTTTCCATATAAGTTACTATTCCACCATCTAGATGATAAGCATCATCAAAACCAATATCACGTAAATACGCAGAAGCTTTTTCACAACGTACATCTCCGGTACAAACCGTAATCATAGGTTTATCTTTCATTGATTCCAGCTGATTAAGCACATGAGGAACATCCCTAAAGTTCTGTAGATTCTCAGGAATCATTGAACCCTTAAATCTTCCCACTTTAAACTCATAGTCATTTCTTAAATCCACAATGTAAAAATCCTGCCCCACTTTTTTAGTTTGGAACCATTCTTTCAGCTCTTCTGGTTTTATAACTTTACCTTTAGATTTTACTTCAATAAGACTTTTACCCAGAGTTACTATTTCTTTTCTCGCCTTAACAGAAAGTTTAGGAAATGCATCTCCAATACCTGGACTTCTTTTAATATGTGTACCTGCAAATCTAGAGTCTTTGAAGTACTCTTCTAGATATTTTTCTGTATTTTCTGTTTTACCCTCCAAAGTTACATTTATACCTTCTGTAGCAGTTATGATTCTGCCTTTTAGATTAAGTTTTTCACATAGTGCCCGCTGTTCATCTCGAAGCTTCTCAGGATTCTCTATGTTTACGTATTTGTAGAAAAGCAGAATTGTGTATTCAGGATTTATACTATCTTGCGCCATATCAGTGACTCTATATTAACTTATTTATTTTGTTTGTGCGACAGTTTCTACAACATCTCCAACGTTCAAACCACTAACAACCTCAACAAATCCGTCTTGTCCTCGAATTCCAAGAGTGACTGGAACTTGAACCGTTTCTTTTCCATTTAATTTAGTTACAAAACTGCCAGTTTCATTTTTTGTAACTGCGTATTCAGGAATAGAAACCACATCTTTCTTTTCGTTTGTTATTAATTCAAGTCTTGAAGTTAGTCCAGATTTAATTTGTGGATACTTCTCGCTAAAGGCAACTGTAACTTTGTAGTTCACTACGCCATCTACGATTGTCTCACCAGGTTCGATATACGAAACCTTTCCTGAAAATGTTTCTCC
>CAZSNI010000003.1:0-25092 GCA_964608465.1 uncultured Candidatus Saccharibacteria bacterium
ATGCAAAATACTGAGGAAATTATTTGGGACGTTGTTGTTATAGGCGGTGGAGCATCTGGCATGATGAGTGCGGGAGTTGCTGGATCATTGGGCAAGAAGGTGCTTTTGCTTGAAAAAAATGAAAGCCTTGGTAAAAAGTTACTAATCACTGGTGGGGGCAGGTGCAATGTCACAAATGCTGAAGAAGATATGCGAATTTTACTTTCAAAATTCAAAGATGCGGAGCAGTTTCTCTATTCAGCATTTTCTCAATTTGATAACAAATCCACAATAGAATTTTTCAACTCTCGTGGAATGGAGACCAAAGTAGAAGCTTTGAGTCGTGTCTTCCCTATTTCAAATTCTGCGAAATCTGTTTGGGATATTTTATTAAACTATCTAAAAGAAAATAAAGTAACCATTTCTTCTAACTCTGAAGTCATGAAGATAAACACTGATAATGAAAAAGTGATAAGTGTGACACTTAAAAACAAAAAGGAAATTAAAGCTAAATCATTTGTGTTAGCCACAGGTGGAATGTCTCGGCCGGAAACAGGTTCAACTGGTGACGGCTTCAATTGGCTCAAAGATATTGGACACAAGGTTGTAGAACCTAGTGCTTCTCTTGTACCGATACAGACTAAAACAGAATGGGTAGAGAGACTACAGGGTGTAAGTATGGAAGATATTAAAATAACTCTGCTTCAAAACAACGAGAAGCAAAGTGTAAAAAGAGGAAAAGTTTTATTCACACACTTTGGGCTTTCAGGTCCGACGATACTAAACGCAAGTTCTGAAGTTTCTGAACTTTTGAAATATGGAGAAGTTTTTATTTCTCTAGATGTACTGCCGAACTTAGATCACGGACAACTTAACCAAAAACTTCAAGATGTTATATCTGAGAACAGTAATAAGAAATATAAAAATATTCTAGACAATTTGTTGCCAAGCGCAGTGGCAAACGTAGTTGTAGAGCTTTCAAAAATTGACCCGGACAAAAAAAGTAACAGCGTGACTCGTGAGGAAAGACTATCACTTATTGAACTAATTAAAAATTTAAAAATAGAGGTGGACGGTTTGCTTGGAGAAGACAAGGCAATAGTTACTTCAGGTGGAGTTGTTTTAGAAGAAGTAGATTTCAAAACAATGGCATCAAAACTCTGTCCTAACCTTTACCTCGTTGGAGATATACTTAATATAGACAGACCGAGTGGAGGCTATAGCTTGCAGCTTTGTTGGACCACCGCACAGGTTGCCGGAAAAAATTGCTAAGTCATTCTAACCTTTCGTAGTTCAAGCATTAACTCCTCGTAATTTGGTAAGGTTCTGCCCACCAAATCCCAAAACTTTTGCGAGTGGTTCATTTGTCCCAAATGGCACAGCTCGTGCACAATAATATAGTCGGAAAGATGAGGAGGTAGCGTAACTATTCTAAAGTTAAAATTGAGATTCCCCTTGCTCGAACAGCTTCCCCACCTGCTTCTCTGATTTCTTATACTTACCCTGCTATATTTAAAATTGTAGTGTTTATTCCAATATTCCAACCTATCTAATACTAGTTTTCTAGCATCTTCTTTCTGTTCCAAATATTTTTTACTACTCAAAGGCTTTCTTCTCACTCTCCTTCTCACCCGTCTAAAATAGAATCTTAAAATTTTCTTCATAAATTTTTCTCATTATACATTACCAAGACCCGGATAAATCTCTGGTGAGATTTTCCTCTGCTCAAAAACAAAGAAAACAATATCCTAGATACATAGCACTCTCGCAAACTCGCCTTGCAATAATATTAATTGCAAGTGCTCAAACAGTGCTTCGTGCTTATTTTATCTTCGTCTTTGTTTTCTAATTTTCTCCGCAATGTCTTAGTAATCTATAATTCGAAATTGCGAAGAATCTCGTTGACTCATAATTTTTTTGTAGCACCTACGGAAGCCGTGAAGAGCTGAGTAGAAAGAAATTTTGCAGCAGCAAAATATTCTGCTGCTGCAAAAAATTTATGAGGAAAAAGAGATCACGCTACTTGTCGAGCGCTAGTGTCTCATCAATTCGGATCTTTGCGACAAACTCTGGAACGTGAGAAACGAGAATCATTGCACCCTCGTACTTATCCAACGCATCAGCAATAACTGGTAAGTGTCGGAAGTTTATATGGTTAGTTGGCTCATCAAGAATAAGAAGTCCTGGTTTTTGCAAAACTAGTTGTGCAAACGCCACAAGTCCTTTTTGCCCCTCTGAAAGTGAGCCAATTTTCGTATTTATTATTTCACCGGTTAGTAGAAAACCTGCTGCCACAGAACGCATTGTCTCTTCTACATGCTGATCCATCACAGAAAACAACGCATCACGTACAGTATCCTCAAAATTTAGTGTAGAAAAGTCTTGTCGGTAATAACCAACTCTTATCCCCTCCGTTATCACTGCGCCCTTTGCATTTCCACTTGCAAGTTGTTCAAGTAGGGTACTCTTACCAATACCGTTTGGACCAGTGAGAAGCAGATGCTGTTTCTTTCGGAGAACTACGTCGCACTTTCTAGAAACAGGTTTATGGTTTTTAATCATTGAGAAAGAAGTTATGTTTATTATGTCCCCATTAATATCTGGTTGAGCAGGTATAATAAAACTTCGAATAGCCTTGTCTTCTTTTCTAACATCTACAATCTCATCCTCTAGCTCCTCGGCTTTTTCTCGCATTCTACGAGCCACAAGACGCATCTGACCTCCTTTGTTTGAGAAAAAGTTTGCTTTGTCTTTGTTTTCTTGAATTTCTTTCGCAAGTTGAGCATTTTTTCTATTCTCTTTTTCGATTCTTGCAGAAATTTCTGCAACCACATCAAAATAGTTACCAACATACTGCTCTACTTTTCTTGTATTTACATCCAAGTAAAGAACTCCTTGTGTAAAAGCATTTAGAAACTCAGCATCGTGAGAAATAACAAGCACTGTTTTTTTATAATCAACAAGAAACTTCGTTAAATGTTCTATACCCTCTTTGTCCAAATTGTTTGTAGGCTCGTCCAAAAGTAGTATGTCTGGATCTTGAATAAGTGCAGATGCAAGCAAAAGTCTTGCTTGTTGTCCTCCTGAAAAAGACTTCACAATTCTGTCTGTTGGTGCGTTAAAGTTTACAACATCCAAAACTTTTTTAATTCTTGGTTCAATATCATAAATTTTCTTATCAAAACAATTTTGAAAGAAATCTAGTACGGTCATTTCAAGCTCGTTTCGAGGAATAACTTGTCTTGCAATAGCAATGCTTGAGTCCTGGTTTAGGTGTATTTGTCCTTCTTCGGGTTTGTGCAGGCCTGTAATAAGTCCAAAAAGTGTACTTTTACCAGCACCGTTCTGACCCATGATGGTAATTTTCGAACCGCGTCGCACGGTAAAAGAAACCTCATCTAGAATAGGTTTTTTGATTCCAAAGTTAAATGAAACCGTATCAAAGTTAATAATTACTTCGTTTTTTGCCATAAGTGGCTATTATACAATATTTTACACCCAAATGAAAGACTAATACCTCCCCGTTTTCAATATGTAATAGTCAAGACCAATATATCCAGCAACTCTATATGCAAGCATAATAAAAATAGACAAAAGGAGTAATACTGGATTAATACTGACAGTTCCGGCAAGTAAAAAATTGAAATTCATAACAGCACCGAAAAATGCAGCTAAAAATGTAAGAGCTCCCAATATTAGTCCTGCGCCAACCAACATTTCCCCATATGTTATTGCGTATGACCAAGTGTCAGCATTTGGCAGAACCACATTTTTTAGAAACCATGCATACCACATACTTACATCTGGATGATCACCCACAGTTTTAGCCAAAGCCCCATTTACGAAACCTGTAATAGCCTTGCCTGTATCTGCTCCTATCCATGCTGGATTAGTGAATTTGCCATATCCAGCCATTAACCACTGGTAACCCACAAAAACTCTAGCAGCAAGCCAAACTGGGGACATTACTTTGCTACTAAATATGAAATGATAAATACTTGAAAGAAATCTTGGTGTGTTCATAAAATTATAATGATTTGTTATCCATTATTAAGTTTTGATAAATATCAATAAGCGCAAAAAACAGTCCAATTATAAGTGGTCCGAATATAAAACCTATTGGTCCGAAAACTGACAATCCACCAAGCACTGCAAACAACATAATCAACTGATGTACTTCTGTTCCCTTTGAATACAAGTATGGCCCAAGAACATTGTCTACAAGACCAACAATTAGCGACCCCCACAACAACAATCCAATAGCAAAAGGAACATTACCAGCTATATACATATACAAAACAGCAGGTATAAAAACTACTGCGGTTCCTAAGCCCGGCACTAGAGATGCAATTGCAGAAATACTTCCCCATAAAGTTGCATTTGGTATTCCAAAAACCCACATACCGACACCAGAAAGCACTCCTTGTACGACGGCAACAAGTAAAACACCTCTAACAGTCGAGTTGATAGTTTGCTTAACCTTTATAAATATTTCATCATCGTACTTATCTTTAAGCGGACTCAAATCAATTAGTATTTTTTTAAACTTTGCTCCATCTTTCAAAAAGAAATATAAGGAAATGAAAATTAGAACTATACCAGTTGCGATACCAATAACACTAGATAGAATCGTACTGAGATGACTAGTGATCCAGTCGGCAAAAATCCCAGCATATTGGCTGATGTCTACTGAAAAATCAGGAAAAATGTTTTGTATAGGTTTTTCGATAGATGATGTAATTTTCTGTATATAATCTATCTCTGATTCTGTGGTGAGTTGAGTATAAATACTTTTAGATTCATTAAAAACTTGTGTGGTCAGAAAAGCAGCTGGTGTTATGACAACAACTGCAAAAAGCAAAACAACAATAAATGCCGACAAACCATTTCGTCCACCAATTTTGCTAGAAATTTTTCTATGAAGAGGTGTAAGAACCACACCAAAAATAGAAGAAAGCACCAGAACTTCAAGAAAAGGAGAAAACAGGGCAAACACAAGCACTGTCGCGATGAGAAGTAGACCTACGAAAAAATATGTTTGCAAAGAATTACGATCCATAAAAAAATTATACTAGACAAATTGAATTCAAACAATATCTTTTGCCGGTACTAGTCGGTCCATCTGGAAAAACATGTCCCAAGTGTGACCCACACTTGCTACAAGTAATTTCTGTCCTGACCATTCCGTGATCGTTATCTTCTGTTTCAACAACACTACCAAGGACGGCTTGATCAAAACTTGGCCAACCAGTACCAGAATCAAATTTTGCATTAGAAGAAAATAGATCTTGCCCACAAACCTTACATTTATACATACCATCTCTGTCGTCATGCAGTAATTTTCCAGAAAAAGGTGCCTCTGTGCCTTTTTCTCTAAGGACATTGTATTCTTCCTCTGTAAGTTTTGCTTTTAATTCCTCTTCATTGACCTGTATTTTGTTATCCATTTTTATGTTTACTAGCGTTACTTAATAAATTTCCAAAATCTTTCACAACTTTTTCTAACTTTGGGTTAATTACAATTTCACAATATGGTTGCTCCTGATTTCTTTCATAATAATCTTTGTGATAGTTTTCAGCTTCATAAAAAGCCGTAAGTGGAACAACTTCTGTGACAATTTTACTACCCTTCTTATTTGATGAATTTATTTCGTTTATAATCTCTTCAGCAATTTTCTTTTGCTCGTCTGTTGTGTAGAAAATAACAGATCTGTATTGTGTTCCGACATCAGCTCCCTGCCTGTTTACTGTGGTTGGGTCGTGTGAACCAAAAAAAACTGTAAGTAGGTCTTTGTATGAAATCTCACTTGGATCAAACTCAATTTTAGTACACTCTGCATGGCCACTATCGCCCATACTAACCTCTGCATAAGTGGGATACTTAGTTTTACCTCCCGAATAACCCGGCAAGACACTACTGACACCTTTTAACATTTTAAAAACTGCTTCAGTACACCAAAAACAACCTCCACCAAAAACAGCTGTTTCATTTTTCATATACAAATCATATCATATTCACACTCTATTTTTTTAAGTA
The DNA here is from genome assembly GCA_964608465.1 of uncultured Candidatus Saccharibacteria bacterium. Taxonomy (GTDB): domain Bacteria; phylum Patescibacteriota; class Minisyncoccia; order Phycocordibacterales; family DATDWN01; genus C7867-006. The sequence goes on from CAZSNI010000003.1 coordinate 6,017, forward strand.
TAAGTATATGTTAGGGTTACTTCTGGAAGGATTTCGCTATGCCACCACCATGGAACAGACTTGCTCACAAGGGCCTGGTCTCAAACTGGAAAAACTGGGGCAAAGCAACAATGCCCACTCGAAAGAAAAGGAATGACGAAATAAGTAGAGTGGGCATTATTGACCGAGAAGTCATAATCCTGAAGGACGCAGTGAACAGATGCCTCTTTGCTGAGAAACGGAAATAGGGCGCTAACCAGAAGGTTGGCGCCCTCTCTTGTTATGTTAAAGAAAAACCTGGAAATCTACTCTAGCTCCCCTATCTTATATTCCTCAATCTGATCTGTCATACCTGAATCTTCGTTTTCTCTATTAAACTTTTTTGTTGAGTCAATTCCGCACATAGATTTTAGCAGAGATGCCCCTACTGGATACTTCTCAATAAGTGGAGTTATGTCATACACATTTCCTGAAACCACAGTCCAGCAGTCTGTAGACTTTTTGTGCTTTCGAACTTCTTTTAACTTATATGTCGCAATTTTTACATCTTCTAGATCATCTTCAAGAGGTGCCTCTGGTGCCGCCATTGCTGACATAGTCATAAAAGTTGCACTCACTTCTTCTACTTCCGGACTAGCGGTTTTCATACTTATAGTATTCATCCCTCTTGATTGTGTACTCGCTTGAGTTTTTAATAACTTAGAAAATGTTGGGCTATTTGAAGCAGAGTTTGAAATAGAAACAAATACATCATAGTGCTCATCCACCTCTTCTTCTAGCTCGTTGCTAGTTTTAACAGCCACCTCTTCCTTACCTTTCTTTTTAGATTCCTCTACTTTCTTATTTATTGAATCAATTTTCTTAGAAACATTATTTTGAATCACCTGACTTTTAATTTCAGTTAAGTTTCCGGTTATTCGCAAAACCTCCGCTTCATCCAGTCTTTCACTAACTTGTCTTAGCTCAACCTGAGCCTTAGCTTCTGGAGTGGTCGCCAATAGAGATTCAATATTTTCATTAAAATCTGTTTTAACGCTATATAGCGTATCGCCAGGAAGTGCGTTTTGAGCATAATAACTTGTACCTGCCCCTGTTACTATAAGCAATATCGCGAAAGCTGGCATAAGATACATCGACTTTGTAGACCACAACGAATACACATCAAAAGATGTTTTCATTGGTTTCTTTGTGGAATACATATAATTAGAAAGTCTTTCTCTAATTATAGATCTTTCTTTCATACTCAAAGCAAGCTTCTTTGCAGAATTTATTGTTTGCTCTATATCTTTTGTTAATTCTTCATTATTCATGTTGGAATAAATCTTTTAGTTTAGCGAGTCCCCTGTGAACGTGAACTGAAACCGTATTTTCCGTTTCTCCTGTTATTTCTGCGATTTCTTTAAGTTCTAGGCCGGAGACGTACCTCATAAACACTGCTTCTTTATATGGCGGTGGAAGTCTTTCGAGTAGTTCTAAAGCTCTTTTGCCTTCCATTCGATCGTTTGCATCCATACCTTCTTCGGCCATAGGTGCAAAACCATCTTCTTCTAAAACATCTAGTGATATTGCTTTTTTCTTTCGATACTCATCCACCACTAGGTTGTTCATGGTTCTGTAAAGGAACGCTCTCATATTCAAAATAGTCTTACCTTTTGAAAGGTAGTCCCAGGTTCGAACAAAAGTCTCTTGAAGTATGTCTTTTGCTAGTTCCCTGTCGTGCACTTTAAAAAAACATTGCCTAAAAAGCGCATCCGAGTTTTCATCGTAGGCCCTTAGGAAGTCTTGTTGTTGTGCTTCTATACTCATTAGACGTGGAATTGCTAGTTGTCTTACACAACTATAATGCTACATGTTAACACAAAAACAAACACTGAAATACCTATAAGTTGAAGAGTAATTTAGCAGCTTCTTTTACAGTCATAGTCTTGATGCCGGTCAATTTAACATAATCGATAATTTCTTGAAGTCTTTCTGGTGTTATAGAGTATTGATCACCATTAACTTTTACTTCGTGAATACAGATTACGTACAATTGCTTGTTGTTTTTCGCATCATCAATAGCCTTTTTTATCGAAGCGATACTAGTGTCTCTCAAAATACAGTTACTGTATAAATTAAATTTATCAGTAGTTGAAGCATTAAGTTTGTCATAATCCACTCCTCTGCCAGTTGAATAACCAGCGAGAGACGTAAGATTTCTTACGCTTAGATTTGATTCACCGTAAGGATAGGCAAAAGACTGTACAGTTTTACCTGTTAAATTTTCAAGATAAGACTTTGAATTAACAAGTTCAGTGTTTACATCTATTGTTGTCAGTTGAGTCAAATGTGGATGAGTTATTGTATGTCCAGCTATCTCATGATTCATGTCAGAAATTTCCCTTACCTGTTGTGAAGTCATAAAATCAGACCAACCACCGATTATTGGTTCGGTAGTGATATAAAAAGTGCCTTTTATTCCCGCCAATTCTAGCATGGGTAGAACGACAGAGTATTGTGAAATCCAGGCATCATCAAAAGTAAAAGTAACCGCCCCTTCACTCCAGGTGCCAGGCTCTGTTGTTGTCGAAACTGGTAATATAACCGCCAATTCTACTTGTTTTACAACACTTCCTCCCAAACCAGAACAAGTCAATATATATGTTGTTGTGGCATGTGGTGATACACTCTCTGAACCAACTAATGATTTAGAGCCAGTCCAGCCTCCAGAAGCATTACATGATGTAGTACTCGAAGATACCCATGACAATTCTGAACTCTGACCTAGTAGGATTGTTTGTGGAAGATTCAAAAATTCTAAAGTGGGCATAGGCGCAGGAGGTGGAGGTGGTGGAACTAAAGATGTATTGATTAATGAAAAATCATCAACAGTAAGAGTTCCTTTTTTACTAATAGCGTGATAAACGCGAATTTTATTTTTCCCAACTGGTATTGTTATGTTTGCGGTTACTTGTTTCCACACATTTGCAGTAGACGGAAGTGTTTTTACATATTCATAAGAAAGTTTCCCGGTTGAATCCGTATACTCGATATCTATTTCAGTAACTGCAGTGGATTTATACCAGCTACTATACAGGTAGATCTCACCTGCACTTACCGAAACCGGATCGTGTGACCACCTTGCATCACCAGTAGAATTTCTTAGATAAGTTATAGATGCAGATTTACCAGTCACAAGTCTACCGACATCCGGATATTTAAAAGTTGGTTTTTGAGATCCCCAGTTTTGTTTAATCCAACTAGCTGGATTTCCGCCACTGCCAGCATTTTCGAAAGAAGAATTTTGTATCAAGTTAACTGCATCTGCGTTAACTTTATTCGACTGTGCAAATAAGGCCAGAACTAAAATAAATATAATACCGAAATAATGCGAACATCTTTTTTTGTGCATTGTCATTATGTAAATTAACTAATATACCTATAGGGTTATTATATTATGCTGACTGTAATGCGCTACAAAAATCTGTTGATAAATTACAACAAGAATCAGATTTATAGGCCCGTCAAAGCCCAAAAAACGAACTTAACAGTAACTATTGACAAATGTGGGTATTATAGTGTATACTTGTGCCAGCTCAGATTTGTTATAGGGATTTAACTACTGAAGTGCAGTTTACCCATAAAACAACATAATAGGGGGTTGTTCGATTATTTTAGTATAAGTGGCTTAATTACTTGATTTTTCAATATCAAGTTGCTATTTCTTAATGTAAAAAAATGTCAATATTTTTAGATAATACTCATAAAAGAAAGTGGTACTTCCGAACTTCAATAGTGGTTGTATATTTCGCTATTGTAGGAATTTTCGTCAGTTTTGCGTATATCGTCTTGTTCGACAAAACCGCACGAAACTCACCAATAAAGTACTCTGACACAAAAGAGTCTTACCATTACTATTCTAGTCCAGCAAACAAGATGAAAGTTGCTATTACTTTTGACGATGGCCCAGAGCACAAAATCACTAGACAAATCGCTCAATCACTCAAGAAAAAAGACGTCCCAGCTATGTTTTATTTTGTTGGACAGAATATATTTTTAAATCCAAATCTAGTAAAAGAAGTATATGATATGGGTTTTGATATTGGAAATCACTCTTTTACTCACGATGAAAAAATTCATAGTTCACAAAATCGACTTAACTTAGAATTAAGAAGTACGAACTATTTACTTAAAAAAATAACTGGTGAATTGCCTGTATACTACAGACCTCCATTTCTATTAGGAATTGGTACAAATCCTACAGTAAATCCTTACGAGTCGACTCCAAAAGATATTTTATGGACACTAGAAAATGGATTAGTGCCAAATGGAATCGATATCGACCCTAAAGACTGGGTGCAACCTACACAGTTAACCGTAATTGAAAAACTTGATTTAGCACTTGATGAAACTCCAAACGGACATATTATTTTACTGCATGAAAATAAACAAACTGCCGATGCTATAGAAGGTATCGTCGATCTTTTGCACGACAGAGGTTACAAAATTGTACCACTTAGTGAACTACTTACACCTCCAACATATATTAATCTTTCTAATGACTTGGTGTTTGGAATGACTGACGCTAATACAAATCGTGAAGTATCAAAACTACAATGGTTTCTTTATAAACAAGGAGATCTTGACCCGTATTTACTAACTGGTAAATTTGATGCTTCAACAAAACACGCACTTACCTCTTTTCAACTTAGAAATAATCTAATCGACCCTAATAATGTAAATCCAAGTCGTGTAGGCGTGGCGGATTTAGAAACTAGAAACTTTATTGATAAATACACTACAATCGCTTCAGTACAGACCGACCCACAAAAATCTGATACCCCACTAGCAAGTACAGTTAGAAAAACAGACACTGTCTTAACCACAGCTTATATTAACTTTCTCCCAACTCTAAGAATGTCAATAATCTGGATGACAAGAGTGGCCTTGGGGTTTGTAATTCTTAGAGTAATTCTTTTATTGTTGATTTTGATTTACGGATGGTTAAAAATAAAGATTATTAAGGAAGTCTCAGTATTCAAAAACTCAGAAGACCAGAGGGGTGTAACCGTACTTATCCCTGCTTACAACGAAGAAGAGAATATTAGAGGTACAATTGAAAGTGTAATTAACAGTCATTATACAAACAAAGAAATTATAGTTATTAATGATGGCTCAACTGACAAAACAGCTGATATAGCAAGTGCAGTTATTTCGGGAAATCCAAATCATCAAATCAAACTTATTGAAGTAGAAAACGGCGGAAAAGCTAGTGCACTAAATCACGGAATAAAAGAATCAAAATTTGATATCTGTGTTGTTATCGATGCAGATGCTGTTCTGGACAAAGAAGCCCTGCACTATTTCGTTCCACATTTTGACGATCCAAAAATAGGCGCTGTTGCAGGAAAAATTAAAACAACAGGAAATGGAGGTTTTTTGAATCTGTTTCAAACCCTTGAATATGCAATCGGTCAAAATATAGACAAAAGGGTATTTTCTACAGTAGGAGCTGTAGGAATAGTTCCTGGACCCGCAGGTGCTTGGAGAAGAGAATTGATAATCAAGGCCGGTGGTTTCTCAAACGACACTTTAGTGGAAGACCAAGATATGACGTTAACTTTTCTATCAATGGGGAAAAGGGTTGTTTACGAACCAAGAGCCATTTCTTTCACAGAAACTCCCAACAACGTAAAGGACTTTTTGAAGCAACGATTTCGATGGATATATGGCACTATTCAATGTTTCTGGAAAAATAAAATATCATTCATAAAAAATCCTTTTTCAGTTATGAGTTTAATAGTTCTTCCAAATATATTTATTTTCAACATTCTACTTCCACTTACTTATCCATTTGCAGACTTGGCTTTCGTTGTTGGGATAATCTTTGGAGAGTGGCAACATATGGTATTACCATTTCTACTCTTTACTGGTTTCGATGTTATATATGCATGGATTGGAGTAGTTGGCGAAAACAATTCAGCACGATTACTAGTTGGTGCCCCGCTACAAAGATTTTCCTACAGACAGTTGATTTATTACACTGTCATAAAAAGTGTGGTTAGAGCAATTGAAGGAACTGCAACGGGTTGGAACAAGTTTACAAAATCTGGAGAAACACAAAGATTCTTTTTTTCAACAGTTAAAGAGGACAAAATTGTAACTGGAAGCTTTTAACAATAACAACAACTCAAATGAAAAATGATTATTTTTGGAAAATATTTGGAGGCATAGTGGGTATAATAACATTTTTACTTATCTTCTTTGTTGTATGGTTAAAATTTTCATACATCGACGCTCCTGAAAACGTTAGTATGGCTGCTGAGGTTGGGATAGACTACGACTCATCTATTGATCCCTATAAACGAACAGAAAGAATCGATAAATTTGCAATAATAAATGGGTATCTTTATCAAGATTCAATACCTTTTGGTTTTGATGACTGGTCATGGAATACAAAAAATAATTGGAGAAGTAAACTGGATTCAAACGATGGATCTTTCTCTATTCAAACAGTATTCCTAAAACCTTGGGGAGGAGTTCGACTAAACAGTCCTACTACTAACATTGAAAACTATAAATCAGTAACTATCGTAATCAAACCTGGGGTAAATTCTGACATACTGTATTTCGAATTTTATGACAAATACGGAAAAAGTATGGGTAGACAGTTGTTAGGATGGTATGCACCAAATTCAAGTCTAGTAGTTAACGAGTGGAATACGATCAAAATACCTTTACAAAACCTTTTACCAATTGAGAATTCTACTATCACAGGTTTTTCTATTAGCTCAAAGAACGAAGGAACTATATATGTAGACTCGGTAAGACTAGAGAATGAACAAATCACTCATGACAAGTGGTCTTATGTAGAACCTGATGTTTGGGTAGATAAGGGGCCATTCTTCGGAATAACCCAAGTTTCGCTTCCATATATAGAAAGCTTTACCGATTTTAGTCTAAAATCTTGGAAAAATATGTTTGGAAAACTTATCTTTAAATCAGACAGTATCTTGGTAGGACCAAGTCCAAAAGAGACAAATGGGTCAATTGTAATTTATGGTGGAGGAGAGAATTGGACAAATTACAAAGTAGACGCAAATGTATTCTGGGGTCAGACTAGTACTTTCTCTATACTTTCACGTTTTGCAAATGATGCTAACTTCGTTTCATGTTCATATTCAAACTATGGTCAAACAGTTCAAATTTACTCAGTAGCAAACGGTGTTTCTTCTCTAATTTCTCAGACTCCTACACTTGCAATACTAGGTTTTGAACCATGGAAAAACGTGAAGCACGCAATGTCAGTAACTGGAAATTCTGTAGAATGTTTTATGGATGATGAACAAGTCCTTAGAGCTGATATAACCAGTATGCCTAAGCAAGGAAGTGTTGGATTTGAAACATGGAGTCAAAACTCACAAGACTATCCTCATAAGATTCAATCTGTTAGTGTAAAACCTATTTAAGAACAGTTGTGTTCCCGTGTTGAGTTGCGCAAGTTCCATTTGAAATAACAGAACCAACGTTTACCACATAGTTTGGCAATGGATTTTGTATTGCCAAGAAATTTCCTGTTAATGTTTCGGCACATTTATTAGCAGTTGAATTATTTACACTCGCACCATCTATCCACATATCTAACCAAGCTTGTGCTCCACTCGGTGCCTTCACTAAACTGTGACATGGGCCGTTTTGAGGTGTATTGCCGTCTCCACATGTGTCTTCTACAATAAAGTATTTTCTGATGTTTGGGACATAAAACTTAGTGCCTGCACTATAGTCTAGTGTGCTTTTGCCGTTAGTAATAACGTGTCCTACAGCCAAAGTAATAGGATCAGTATATGTGCCAGTACCTCCTGCTTTACTATGAATAATAGGGTGTGAAATATTTGCTGAACCTGGAGGTGTATTATCCCAATATGTGTATGAAGTCATAAATGCTGTAATTCGAGTCTCATTTGAAGTGGGTGCAGGGGTTGGTGACGGTGTTGGAGTGGGTGTTGGTGTCGATAATGTACAAGTTTGTGTAATTGTTCTAAGTTCAGTAAGGGTTGGTGTAGTGCCTCCATTACTTGCTGGAGTCACAACTGTTCTAGTTCTCTGCTCTGTTCTTGATTGGCTACTATTTGAACAAGTTGACCATGTAGAAACAGCTACCCATCCTGACCAAGCGCTAACTGTTGCGGTAACAGGTGAAGGTGTAGGCGCCGGAGTTGGAATGGGTGTTGGTGTTGGTGTAGAGACTGATGTTCCTTGAGAAACCAATTGGTAATTATCAACATCAAGAGTTCCTACTGACTTTAATAAATGAAATATAGTCATAGAAGAAACCCCCGCAGGAACTGTAAATGTATTAGTTTGTAGTTTCCAAGAAGTTGAAGCAGATGGGTTTGCAAAAGACTGATAACTATAACTTCCATCTGTTTTTTTCCATCTTATTGTAATATTTGTAGTAACATTACTTTTGTAATATTCGCTGTATGTATAAGACTGTCCAGGAACAACTTTAACATCGTCAAAAAACCATTTAGAGTCTCCAGAACTGTAAGAAGTTACTGTGACATTCGCACCACGTACTCCATCAACTCCTGAAACTGGGTAGTTAAAGGTCGATGTATTTGTTCCCCACTTACCAATTGACCACTTGTTAGGTCTTGTTCCGTTTGCCTCCTCCATCGAAGGGTTAAGAATAAGGTTTCCTGCTATAGCCACGCTTGCAGTAGTAGGTGTAGTAGCAACTGCAGTTGTTGTTGTTACTGCCGCAGCTACATTATTGTTTGCTGTAGTATTTGTTTGAGTTGTTGTCACACTGTTTGGAGTTGTAGTTTTCTTGCTAAGTATTTCGTTTGCCTTGACTCTCGTGTCTGGACCAAAATATCCCGTGGCTGGACTAATGTTATTTGCATTCTGAAACTTAACCACAGCGTTATATGTTTGAGTTAAATACTTTCCGGTAATTGCTCCAGTGTAATGACCCTCGTCTTTTAGAAACTGCTGAAGAACCTTTACTTCTTCACTTACTGGGGCCATATTCCAGTAAAGATTATTGTTAAACTGTACGGTTGTCTGCGCATTAACTGCAGAAAACGAACCGAACATAACCATAACTGCTAATAATGCCGTCAAAAAAACCGATTTTCTTGAAATTTGTATATGCATTTGTATTGTTAAAACTACCAGAAAGAACTAATAAAATCTAGATGCCACAGTTGTTCAGACGTTGTATACTATGGCACCTTACAGTTCAAAAATAGCCTTATTTTAAGCAACATTTTGGGGTGTGGATAATTTGAGGGCCATAAACAAGCACGAAATTTGCCATTGACATTACAAGTATTTTTCATGATAAAATCCCCAATCGCTTGGGGATTTTATCATTTTGAATTCAATTCAAATTTTATTCAGTTTCCGCCACATGCTCTACAGAAACTTGTTCAACTATAGGGGTATCTGGAACTGGAACTTCTTCTTTTACTTCTACAGGTTCTTCTGGAAGAGTTTCTGTTTCCGTTGGAGTTGGGGTTTCTTCAACTATTACAGGAGTCTCAGGCTCCACAACAACTTCTTCTACTGGTGGAACGTCTTGCACTTCGTCAGAAACAAGTGTGGTTTCAACTAGTCTCAATGGTGCCTGCTGGACAACAACTGGCGCAGTGAAAGTTATAGAAACTTTTTGTATGTCACTATATCCTTCCCCTATCACAGAAGTCGCATTCCATCCTTTGTAAACCAAATCAACTGTGCAAGTAGAACCAGAGAACAAACTAATATCAGGAACACTAAAAGTAAGTGCCCATGAACCTGTCTGAGTAGAAAAACCCGTTTGAAGTCCCATCAGGTTTCCGTCATATGGAAATGGAAACGCCCCGAGAGCTTTTATGCTACTGCAAAAACCTAAATCTCCAGAGACAAATTCTGAACTAACAGAATATTGAATCTCATTACTTCCGTTTAGTGGAAACATGAAAGGTACAACAAGCTCCCCGCTCTCACTTATATTTACTTGTGCAGAAGTTGAACTAGCAATTTCCACATCAAAACTAAGTGGTGAAGTAAGTAGCTTACTAGCTACAGAATTTTCTACATCTGCATAGTACGAAACTGTGCCTCCAACAGAAGACAGACTAGAAAGAAGTGTTACTGAAAGTATCCCTACCCCTATCATTTTCAGACTAGAGTATTTCAAACTTATTTTTTGACCAATGTTCTCATAGACAAAATCTTCCGTTTTTGAAAACTTTTTTCTATTTACACCATCAAATGTTTTTTTATTCAGTGTTTGCATTTTCGAGTTGTTTTTTACGTCGAATCGCTTTTATTTCTGAAATGATTTTTATAATCTCTTCAATAATAATCACGAGTGCTGGGACTCCAACCAGAAGTCCAAAACCTATTGGTTGTTTGGCAAAATCTAGAACATAACCCAGAAAAGGAACTGTTAAAATAACTTTTCCTCTTATTTCGTCATATCTTGTCGTATCCGCGTCCTCAGCATCATTAGCATCTCCTTTTGTTGTGAACACTTGCGAACTTCCACTGCCTTGTACAGAAACAATTCGGTGGGTAGTTGGTATTTGAGTTTTTGTATCTTCCCCAAATGTAATCACGTCACCGGCTTTATAAGTTTCTGAAGGTTTTATAACTACAATTCCTCCTGTTTTTATGTATGGTTCCATAGAACCAGACTTAACTACTTTTACTTTAAAGTTTCCGGGAACTGGTACAAGTGTTGTTATAAGTAACAACGCAATGCACATTATCGCCAGAACAAAAGTGTAGTAGACAAAATTGAAAAGGAACTTCATTACTCAGAAATTTAGTTAATGTTAATAAGTGGTGGTTGAACACAGTTCAATGCTTCTACAGCATCAACGTCGTATCCATCTGCCGCTGTGTCTGTAAACAACGCTGGGTTATTTAGATCAGTAACGCGAATGTATCTTGCCCAAGAAAGTCCTGAGCCAGCTAGATCAGCATTTACATCTCTCACAGCATCCGCACTAAGCGTTACCCAAGTAGAGCCGTTTTGACTAGCTTCTACTTTTATATGTTCATCTGGGTACACACCGCCAGTAACTTCGTATATTCGAACGTCTGCTCCAGCTCCATCAACAACTAGGTTGTTATCAAAGTTTAGAACTAGACTCCTAGTAGAAGTTGTTGAGACTCCGAAACCAAGACTAACAAAACTTCCTGCTGGGAAACCAACATCAGTTGGAGTTCCAGTTGTTTGTGGTGCACCGAACGCTGCACTAGGTAGTGACCTGTTTGCGGCGATAAGAGCACCTGTTTTTGTTCGTCCTTGATCAAATAGACCTGCGCTGTCTGCGTACTGTTGTCCAGCATTACATGCAAGTGGTTCACTGTCATCGTTTGTGATTGTACAAACTGCAACGTCACCATTTGCTAGTTGGATATTGTTTCCAACTACTGGAGCACCTCCGTTTATAACGCAACTATATTGAGAAGCTACATAGCCGACAGGTCCTCCTGTTTCTCCCAAAGTATAATCACCTGGGATAACACTAGCACCTGTTATTGCTGGAGCACCTTCAATACCAGATATGTCTGATGGGCCATCTGCTGTAAGTGTAAACATTGTGTCCAACGCTGTTCCAAAGTCATCGTTTACAACATTCTTTAGAAGTGTAAGTGATGCAGATGGAACAAAAGGTTCTGCACATTGGTAGTTTGGATTGTTTCTAGACTGTATCGCAGAAAAAGTAACATCCGCAGTCAAACTATCTGTTTGAGTAACGTTATTTAACTGTGATCCATCACATAGGTATCCGCCATCAGCAGGCTCACCTGCTGATTGGTTGCCGTTTCCATCTTCTGCCGGAGTAGATGTTGCTCTAGCACCAGTAGAAGACTGAGTAAGTGGCGCAGGAGTTATACCTCCAAAACACCATGCCTTACCTATGTACAAAGTTTTGTCTCCTGCTATAGGACCTCCAGTTCCTGTCCAGATATTTTCATCTGAATCCGCTAGAGTAAATGGATATGGTTCGTTTAATTCTAGTTCACCGATTGGACCAGAATTTATAACGCCTTCACCTTGTTCCAAAACATTGTCTCCGTCATCAGCCCACCAAATAAAGTTTACTTCATTTGCAAGCTCTCCATTTCCCGCTCCGTCTGTTGTGTCACCGTCTACTCCTTCCGGTTCGTTTATACCGTTATCATCGTTAGATGTGAGTGTTACTTCTGCACAAAGATACGAATCGTTTGTATCTACATGAAGAGAAATCGTATCCTCTCCGTAGTCACCTGGTTTCAAATCTAGAAAATCAAAAAACTTTTCAACTGTAAGGTCGATAAGTTCCCATGTAGTTCCAGGATTCAAAACTCCGTTGTAATAACTTGAGTTGTCTATCTTTAGATCTATCGATCCTGCAGTAAAAGTATTGCCCGTAGAAGTCTCTGAGTCAGAGAAAAATGCTCCAGTACTACCCAAAGCAAGGGCTCCTCCTACAAACAAAACTAGAGCTGTACTTAATAATATCTTTTTCATTTCAGTTTTTCTGATAATAATAATTATAGTGCTGTTCCCACCACACTTACGTTGTCGACATACGCATGGTTGGTGCCGTTTGTTCCTGTTAACACAAACCTAACCTTAACTTTTGGTTTGTTGTCCGCACTCGTTGACAAAGAAAATGTTTTTGATTGCCATGCAGACTCACCAACTACTGTTTCCAAAACTGTCCAACTAGCGCCATCATTTACACTGTATTCTACTGTAAGCGTCTGAGCGTTTACTGGACCTCCCACGTCGTCAGTTTTTCTATCATATTTGAAAACAACAGTTCCATAACCAACTAAGTTTAGATATGTAGCAGTCAAAACTTCTTTATTGTTTACAAGTGGAGAAGTGTTGTTGTCAGCATTTAAGTCTGCTAACTTAGTTGGTTCTCCAGAAACATTTACAAAGTTTACTCCTCCATATTCTTCCCAATCGTAGTTTGCTCTACCCTCTGCCCAATAGTCAGTCCACTCACCTCCGTTTGAATAACCGTTGAAGTTATCGCTAAGGAAAGTTGAAGTGTGCTTTGGTGGAGTTGTAGTGCTTGTACCTCCGCAAACATAGGTAGAGTTATTTCGAGACTGAACAACAGAGAAAGTAATATCTGCTGTTATTCCGTCTGTTTGATAAATATTTCCTGTATTTGCTCCGCTACAAGTAAAACCTGTTCCACGGGCCAAAGGTCCGTTTGAACCTGTTTTGCCAAACCCATCCTGCGCAACAGGTGTTTCAGTTGTATCGCCAAAACACCATGCCTTACCGATGTATTTAACTGTGTTGCCTAGTAGTGGGCCAGATCCAGACCAAATGTTTGTTTGCGAATCCGCTAGTGCCCAGTTTTGGCCATTCCAAATATCTTTTACTAGACCTTTCTTGAAAACGTTCTCTCCTTGTTCATAAACATTATCACCGTCATCTGCCCAGAAAGTGAAATACAAACTGTTTTGTAGTTCTCCATCATTTACTCCCAAAGTTAGGTCTACCAATGCTTCTGGCTCTGGTTGCCCGTTCTCAGGTGTGGCAGTTAGAGATATGTTCATACATGCCCATGCATTGTTGTTGTTTACATGAAGACTTATTGTGTCTTCACCAATATCTCCAGGCTTTATGTCAGAAAAGTTAAAGAAAAGTTTTCCCAAAAGTGGAGAAAGTGCCCAAGAAGTGGAAGAACTGTAAACCAGATTCCCCCACTCGTTTGTAACATAACTCTCATTGTCTACTTTCAGATCAACAACTCCCGTCGCAAATGTGTTCCCTGTGGATTTTTCTGTATCCGCAAGAAATGCGCCAGTTGTACCCGCAAGGATAGCTCCAACGAAAACTATTGATGTTAGTGATAGTAATATTTTTTTCATAATGTTCGGACATTCATATTCGGCCAACCTCTTCGTTGGACTTCAAAAAATAATTTTCATCGTATACTCGATACGCCTCAAATTATTTTTCTTATCCGCCTCGATCTTGTCTCAAATCTGAAAGTCCTCAGAATTTGAGACTTGATAATTTTTGTTTAACTTCTTAATTCACTTATCTTTGTTTGGTTGTAGTCCACAACCGAAGTTATGGACTACCACCTACAAAGATTTATGAATTTCTGAAAGTTTTATTCGTGTCTGATAAATTAGTTGATTGGTTCTGGGTATGTATTTGTGATTCCACAAACAACATTCTCACCAGGTGCAATTGTTACAGTTGCTGTTCCATCAGTATTGTCTACTTCAGGAGTTACGTTTCCTGAACATTCCCAAACTCTAGAAAGAGTTCCCTGTGGACCACCTGTTTCACTAAGAGAATATACTCCTGGTGTAATAACCGCAGCTGTAACTCCAGCATTACCCTCAACACCTGAAATTAGTGTTTGTGTACTACTAGCAGTCAAAGTGAAATCTGTATCAAGAGCAACCTGTGGAGGCAAAACTGCTTTAGCTAAAGTTAGTCTAGTTACAACTTCCTCTACTCGTGGTGTACACAAGAAGTTTGGATTGTTTCTGTGTTGTTCAACTCTTAGAGTAATGTTTCCAACCATACTGTCTGTTTGAGCTACGTTACCCATAGTTGCACCGTTACATACAAGTGTATTTCCAACTACAGTCATTGTTCCCGCACACCATTGTAGACCAACATATGTTGTTGCTCCTCCTGGTAGTGGGTTTCCACTTAGTGAATCAGCAAGCGCTAGAGTTGTTGTTCCGTTTAGAACGTTGAACGCAGGTCCTGGAGCAAAGTATAGAGGCTCTAGAACTGGTCCTTGCCAAATGTTATCGCCAGGAATTCCTCCTGATGTTGTTGCAACGTCAGGCCAAGCAGTAAACCAAAGGTTCTGTGCTAGTTCTCCGTCAAACATGTTTCCAGCGTCTTCAACAACGTCTCCTGCATCTGTTTCTGGATCTACAGTTGAAACGTCATCGTTTTTTGTCAAAGTTACATCTGCACAAGCCCAAGCTGGGTTTGAGTCGATGTGAAGAGAAATAGTGTTTTCTCCTTCATCTCCTGGTTTTACGTCATCAAAATCAAAAAATTGATGTGTAGGTCCAAGATTTGTCATTGTCCATGTTCCATCACAAGGTGTTCCAGATGCTGGATAGTGGTTTGGTCCTGGAACAAAATTTGCTTCAGGTTCCCAAAGGAAAATGTTGTCATCTACCTCTGTACAAACCATTTTATTATAATGTTGCTGGCTATCTACTGTTAAATCTATTGCTCCAGCTGTAAATGTATTTCCAGTTGAAGTTTCACTGTCAGAGAAGAATGCTCCTGTAGCTCCCCATGAAAGTGCTGCTACAAAAACTACTACTCCCAAACTCATAATTATCTTTCTATTCATAAATAATTTTAATATTAATTAATCTTTATAATTCTAATTTATAATTTTTTTAATTTTGTGTACCGACCCTTCTTATCTCAATAAGCCCCCTGAACTCATAAAAAATTACGATACAAAAAGAGCTATCTCTGTTGTAATACTAAATTACCGCAGAGATAGCTCTTTCTGTTTTTTCGCAATCTGTTTTGAGAAAAGTAAACATTATCTTTTCAAAATTTTCTAACGAACGATTTTATATCCTGACCAAAATCAAGATTAGAAAATCATATCACGGTGTTTTTTTGTCAAAACAATATTTATAGAAAAAGTGAATAAGTTGTGGAGAAGAAGTGCAAAACTGCAAAAAATTTATCAAAAAACGTGAAAATACATTGAAAATTGACAAAATCCCTAAAAAATTGAAAAACTTATAATGCCTTGACGGAACTACGCTGTAACAAAAAATCCACACTAACTCGTGTGGATTTTTTGAAAACTTTTTTAGAGTTTAAAATTTATTTATTCGAAGTCTGTTGTCTCTCCGTCAAAATTAATCCAATCAACAAAACTGTTTTCACCTGCTGGTCCTGGATGCCCTACTCGAACTCCTAGGAATGAGTCTGTAGATCTTGTTTCTGCGTTTGGATAGTCTGCGACTATGTCTGCCCATGTTCTAGGAGTAGCTCCTGAAAATGGAACTGCTGTGTTAACTCCAACTGGCCAGTTACCGCCAGATTTGTACCACATACCTGCTAGTGCATCTACTGTTGTCCATGTGTTTGCAACAACACCTGTAGGAACTTGAACTAGTCTGTTCTGCCATGTGTCGTTGTTAAGTAGGTCAACGTTGAAGTGTAAGTACGGTGTCTCTGAAGATGCTGAGGCGTCGTAAATCCTGTAAGAAAGTGTTCCGATATCAGCTAGCTTAACATCCTTATATTTGTATGTAGCGATGTTGTATCTAGCTAGAGCGTCATGAAGTGTCATTTGTGCTGCTCCGACTGAGTCTGGTCCAGCAACAATTTCATTTACTCCTCCACTTCCTGAGAACTCGTTAAGTGTCATAACTGTATCAGTTACGTCGTTATAGAATAACCACTTAGAGAAATCACCAATAACCTGTCCTGAAGTTGTAGCTAGAGTTTCGTCAGTAACAACGACTGTAGTTGTAGTAGCAACTGGTGTTGTACTTGTTCCTACAAATACTGGTAGTGATGAACATAGGAATTGTCCATTGTTTCTAGACTGTATAGCTTGGAAAGAAACATCAACGACTACACCGTCTGTCTGTGCTACGTTGTTGTTTCCTGAACCGTCACAAGTAACTCCTGTTCCTCTTGCCAAAGGCCCGTTTGAACCTGTTTTACCAAGTCCATCTTGCGCAACTGGTGCTAGAGCAAGTGTTCCAAAACACCACGCCTTACCGATATAGTTTGTTGAGTCTCCTACAAGTGCTGGGCCGTTTGCAGAGTCTGCAAGTGCTAGCCAAGAACCGTTGAAAATAGTTCCAGCTTGTCCTGTAAGTTGTGTGATTTGTGTTTCACCTACTTCGTACACGTTATCTCCGTCGTCCTTCCAGAATGTAAAGTTTAAGAAGTTCTGAAGTTCACCGTTGTCGCCAAGTGCTGGACCGACATCGCCTGCATCTGTTTCAGGGTCAACCAAAGTGTTTTCTGGTGTCGCTGTGATGTCTGCTGCCATACAAGCCCATGCGTCGTTACTTCCTACTTTTACCGCAATAGTGTCCTCTCCAACATCTCCTGGTTTTACGTCGTCAAAACTAAAGAAAAGTTGATTTGTTAAATTGTTTATTGCCCAAGAGTTTGAAGGACTAGCAACAAGTGCTCCTGTTGTAGTACTTGTAACATAACTCTCATTACCTATTTGCAAATCGATATCTCCAGCTGTAAATGTATTTCCAGTTGAAGTTTCACTGTCAGAGAAGAATGCTCCTGTAGCTCCCCATGAAAGTGCTGCTACAAAAACTACTACTCCCAAACTCATTATAATTTTTCTATTCATATTTATATTTTATTTACTTTATAATTTTTAATAATATTTATAATTCATTTCTAAACTCGACCAACTTGTATCAAAGAAGCCCTTCTAACTCACATTAAATTACAAAACCTTGTATCTTGATAATTCAAGATTTGGAAATCATATCACGATGTATTTTTGAAAAATAAAATTAGCGAAAAAATGTGAAGAAGGTGTGGAAAGCTCGTGTACAAAAAGTATATTTTAGACCAAAAAACCCTAAAAAAGGGCTAGTTTTGGTAAAACGTATTTAAATTTAGAGAAACCAAAAAATACTTGACTAGTTTGGCAAAGTAGTGAAACTTCTTTCAGTTGTTGTCGCTGGGTTACCTCTGTTGTCGTTTATTTTTATCATGTAGTAGTAAGTTGTGTTTGGCACAAGTCCAGAAATATTTACAGAGTGAGTGAAACTTATATTACTGTCTGTTACTTTCACAGGAGTAGTAGATGCAAGTGGTGTAGAGTTTGCGTAGTAGAAATCCGATGTAGTGTATTTGTTTGTAGTCCAGAAAACGTATGCAGTAGTTGAGCTTGTTACCATAGGCTGAACATCAAAAATCTGTGGAGCAACTCTACTGTCGTTCACACCCATTCCATATTCATTGTCTTTAGATAGTTTCTGCAAAAGCTCTCTTGTTTTTGGACCAACATACCCTATTTGCTCTAGGCCGTTTTTTGCCTGCAGGGCTTTGACTGCTTTCTCCGTCAAAGTGCCAAAGTAGCCTGTTATTAGGCCTTCTGGATACACTCCAGGCATAGCCTTTAGTTGTGTCTGTAGAGCCGTAACTTCTGCCCCACGAGCCCCTAGTTTCAGGACGGTCATAGGTGCCATTACCCCAGAAATTGTGACCACAGGCTCTGCAGCCCCCGCCACCTGCCCTACCAGCATCGCCACCAAAACCAACGTTATTTTTGTGTATTTCATCATAATTAATCTTTTTTAAATGATTTGTAAATAATTAGCAATAGAGAAGTGATTGAATAAACAATTGTAAGGAAAAGAATAACTGTTCCCTTAACTATTGGAAAGTAATCCATACCATGTGTACTTGTTGGTAAAAATGTAATCACTAACAATGATAGTGCTATCCATAAGATTGAAAATTTCTTCCAAAAATCAAAGGTTGACTCTTTTAACTTATAAGTAATAAGAGAATAAATAAAGAATGGGATAAATGACAATGTATAAATTAGCAACAAATAACTCAGGTCGTGGCACTTACTAGCATAACTTTCACAGATACCAATATTCACTGTAAATCTTGAAAAGATTTGAAGTAAAACGCCGAGCAAAGCAATTATTACGGTTTTATTTTTTGACCAATTCATTAACATATTTTAACCCTAATAATTAACTTTTAAAAGGTCTCCTTCAGTTTTAGTGGTGACAACTACAAATCCTGGCTTAGTTGTTGTAACCAGATTATTCCCTATTTTCTCCTTAGCAACCGTAACGTCTTTTACCTTTCTGTAGTTAAAAGTGTATTTCTCAACTCCCTTTACACTTACCCTTGTGTCCAAGTCGCTCAAAACCCCATTCTTTTCCTGCCAGTCATAAACAATATTTGTATTTGGTAGATTTGTAACTACTCCGTTTCGAATTATTCTGTTGTAAGCGAATCTAAATCTAGTTGAAGATTCTTTGAGTTTAGTAAAAGGTATCACTGTTATACTACCCTGACTGTCAGTCAGTGTAGTAGATGTGCTAGTTGTAAATATATTAGGATTTGGATCAAGCATATCCAC
>CAZSNI010000003.1:25192-49934 GCA_964608465.1 uncultured Candidatus Saccharibacteria bacterium
GTGTAGTAGATGTGCTAGTTGTAAATATATTAGGATTTGGATCAAGCATATCCACTGCAGATAAAACTACGTCTTTTGAGCTAGTGGAGAATGTTACTTGTAGCTCTGGTGGAGCATTATCATAAACAGTTACACCGTTCTCAGTTGCTTGTAGTGCCTTGTCCACAATTCCATCTCCATTCTGGTCAATTCTAAGTGTTGAGCTTGCAAGCAATTCACCTGGGACGATAGCCATTTCAACTTTTGTTGTTACAGTCGATGGAATCCCTTGAAAAGAAGTGTTGTTAGTAATCGCATTCCCCACTTGTTTATCTATGTCTAGTGCGAAACTTCCACTAGCCACTCCCTGCATTTTTAATGTTAGAGCAAGATCATCAGGTACCGACAGAAACTGTACATCTCCTATTTCTTCATATGTCACATTTGGAATCTCTTCTCTGACTTGTCCTGTAGCCGGATCTAGACCAGTGTATCTTCCCTGCGAATCAGTGACTCCTAAAGTAAGTGGTGAGTGGAGAGTGTAATGAAGACGGGTTTTATTTGTTAATAGTGTTGTTGTGTTATTTACAATTACATTACTAGAATCAGAATAAGCCACACCTTTTATCTCTGAGACAATATATTTCAAAACATTTGTGATTTCAAGAATATCACGATGTCTTACCGGAAAAACAGAATCACCATTATACTCTGGTAAATCCACCCACCATCTCTCAACATTCGGGGCAGTAGACATCCAAAGTGCACTAGGTACCACCACAGTTCCATCACCATCCACAACTAACCTTGGCTTATATGATAATCTCTCTGGTGCACCCGGACTTTGCCTTGTAACATAGTCCAACCCCGCAATTGTCTCCACTCCCCACCCAGCAATTTGCACGACATTTGTAGTTGTAGCTGGTTGCCAATTATCCAAAACTGCATGAATATTTTGTGCATCATTATACAGACCAGCATTTCCAATATTTGGTTTTACAACATCACTATATGCCGGACTAGTTCTGCCGTCAGTTCCTAAAATATAATTCGTAAGTTCAGTGTTGTTTGAAATAAATAGTCCGTAATGTGATGTCTGCTGGCCATATAAACTATTGTTTTCAAAAGAAACAACCTTATCTACTGCAAATGCTGGATCGACAGTAGTAAAGTAACCTGCAGATGGAAGTAAGTTGTAAATCGCAGGCATATTTTTAGAAATATCTCTTGCACGCGCGTTGTTCATTATCAAACCCTTACCAAGTTGTTTTCCGTGCAGAAGCATCACTAAAGCATCTGGTGTCCCAACCTGCGGAACAGCGACTAGAATAATTTTATCTATCTGATTATATAATGGATTGTTTGTATCTTTAAGTTTTTGAACTAATGCTTTAATTACTAGCCCTCCATTTGAATGTCCAATAAGAGTCACTTTTCCAGTTCCAGATTTACTCTGTAGTTCTTGTAATTTCTTTAGAATATAACTTTCAGAAAAGTTTTGTGTATTTGAAAAATCAAGTTTGTTTCTAGTGGTCGATGCACCATTTGTAATAATATCGTCTAGAGAAAGTCTCCAGTCGTAAGGTATAAAAGCATAGTCCGGTATTGTACCGTCTTGTTTCCAATTACGAAGACTATTTATAAAAGAGTTATATACATTTGTTCCATAAACTTCGTCAGTTATTCCAGTTTCTGCTTCGTCGCTTATGCTTTGAGTATCGTCTTTCGTATAAACTGGATTAACGCTCTTTCCAAAAGTATTTAGTGAAAGCTTTTCATGATTTACATCGCTAGTTGAAACCCACAATTCACTGTCCCGAAAACATTCGTTTCCAATTACAGAAGTTCCACAGTCAATTGAACCAAGTTCCTCATATAATCTAGAACTCATAACTCCTGGGAAAAACATCACACTCGAGTTTCCAGTTGGCACAACTGGAGTTGTAGTAGAAAGGTCTACATTCGAATCATCCATTTGCCAGAAAAATTGAGACGAATAGCATCCCTGATACCTTCTACACCATTGCATTTGTGCAGAATAGTCGTTTACATCACTTTTTAGAACTCTGTAGTAGTTAGTATCACTATCGACTACTGGGCTGTTCGCATAATTAAAAAAGAAAAATTGATTAAAATCATATTGATTTCCGAGAACGACTCCTTGAGGAAAGTAAAACCACTTTAGAGTGTACTCCGTATTCGAAATAGAACTACTAGGAACGATGTTAGAAAACGTTGTAGTTCCAACGGCAGGATCATTATAGCTACCACCCACTTGAAGCAAAACATCATCCGGGTTCCCAACTTTTTTTATCCAAACACCCACGTTGTAAACAGTTTGACCTGAAACCCCACAGTTCATACTTGCAGTGCAAGTAAAACTAGTTAAATATCCATTATTTAACACAGAGTCACTCATAATCTGACCAGTCAGGTCAGTTGGAGACTGGTTAAAAATTACAGTAGCACCCGCACTACTAGGAAGCAACACGGACAAAACAAGCAAACCCTTGAGCAGAAAACCCCTAAAATTAGGTAATTCCATATGCTTTATATTAAATTAATTACCCCCGATACTACTCCTCTTGAACAAAATATCCACTTTACAAACTAGATTTCTATTTCCTAATTAAACTCAATTATATTTCACGGACCTTACATTTCACTACAGTATATTGTAGTGAAATTAATCTTTCATATTTCTTTTCCAATATTTTCTGCCAATTTTAGGTGGCATGAGCCCACCAACTGTCATAATACTCCAGATTACTCTCTCTAGATCAAGCCTTTCTTTCTGTGACACTTTCAATATTGAATCATACTTACCAATTTCGATTTTCAATGAAATTTTTGAAATAGTTGCAGGACTTACTTTTAGAATGTCTGAAATGGACTGGTGCGGGGTGTTTGATGAAAGCATAAGTACAATAGCAATTCTTTTTGCCATCATTATCTTTTCAGTTTCTGTCAATAATTCCTCAACTACACCTGCAAATATTTTTCCATTTTTAGGTTTGCCAAGAATTCTGATAAGGTCTTCGAGCAACTTCTCAGACAACTCCTTACTTATCTGCTTACTGGATATATGTGGCATATCTGTATGGTATTACTTGTAATAATTTCACTACAATATACTGTAGTGAAATTATTATCAACAGGAATCATTTATAAATATTAATCTGAAGTGTAGTGACATTACTACTTTACAAAATTATTATTTGTGTTAGAATACGTTTAGATTTAACTTAGAGCATTAGAGGTAGTCAGATTCCCTTATTACCTCTTTGCTCGCAGCGGCATGTCGCCGCGAAAGCAAGGAGGTAGGAAATGGTCAACCGCCATGAGTCAGTAACCGCCGTTCTGGTCGGGTTCGTCGAGGTCAACATCGAGTTCGAGGGGTTCGAGAAATTGGAACCCATAGAATTCGATCCTACGGACAGAAACTTCTGGCCAGCCGTGAAAATCCATATGGTTGCCAAGGAGGCAATCGACGCGACCGCAGAGTTTGGCGGAGACAAAAGTTTCGGCCGGCAGTTACAACTGCCGGACGGAAGTTTCGTCCTGGTGACCGGCATAAACGAGCGCCAGAAGATCGGCTCGACAATGTACGGGGTGCCGTGCGGCGATTGCGGTAGACAAATGTGGATGGAGCAACTGCCCCAACACCTCCACCTACAGGGAGCGTTGTGTGGGCTTTGCAACGAAAAACTTGCGGAACCGTTCAGTTGGGCCGAGCACGAGGCCAACTGCGACGGATGCACCCTGTGCAACCCGACTGCTTTCAGAGAAGAGTACTAGTCCACTGAGGTGGTGCCTGGCAGAAATGCCAGGCACCCCTCTTTTTTATTTACGCAAAACCAGGGAAGAAAGTCAGTTAATAAAACTTGTATAAAAAAGTAGAAAATTAATATATCATCGATAAGCCTATAAGTACCGCGCCTAAGTTAATGTATAGCGAATAATTTAAATACTTATCCTCCTCACCTTTAGTGAAAAATTTAATTAAAAGAAGAATAAGTATAATTGCAGGAGAAATATAGAACCCTAGATACATAAGAAAAATAAAAGTACCAAAAGCAATTAAATTTCCAAAAGTACCTATAAAAAGAACTAACCCGGTAAAGACTAGTGAAAAATATGGAAAACTATTATTGAATTTTTGCATAATATTTTATTTTACTTGTTTTATACAAAACCTGGGAAGAAGTCAGTCTTGATGTTTGAACTCTTAATCCCTAGTTTACTCAAACTATCCTGAAAAGCAGTCACCATTCCGTGAGGTCCAGATATGTAGAATACTCTTTCTTTGTAGTCTGGAATTTCTTTCATTATCACTTCTGCATTTATAAAACCAAGTCGCATATTTGGTTGAAGAGTTGCGCCTTCTAGGTCATTTACAAAATACAAAGTTTTCAAACCTACGCTTTCTGCTTCGTCAAAAATATTTTTATAAGCAACATCCCCTGGAGTTTTGTTTGAGTAAAGCATTACTGCATCTCTACTCTCTTTCTTGTCAGTCATATACTTTGCCATACTTCGAAAAGGTGTAACTCCGATTCCTCCTGCAATGAAAACTAGTTTCTTGTTCAAGTCTTCTGGCATTGTAAACTCACCAGAAAGCGAACCAGCGTGTATTTTCTCCCCTAGTTCTAGTCGTCCTAGTTTTAGTTTGAAACTACTTGGTTTATCGTAGTATTTTATTCCAAGCATCACTTTTTCTTCTGTTGGAGAAGAAGAGATAGTAAAGTATCTTCTGTTTCCTCTAGAGTCTGGTTTGTCATGACCCAGTGTCCACTCTAGATACTGTCCTGGTTTAAAATCAAACTTTTTATCTGAATCAAATCTAAACTCGTCTACATCCCCTTTTTTGTTTATCGTGTCTTTTGAACTAAGAGTTAAAACCAGTCTGTACTTTGGACTGACTATATATGAAAATATGTTTCCAATAACAAGAGCTAGTTCTGGTGTTCCATAGAAACTTCCAAAATGAAATTGTGATCCAAAAAGTACTCCGACCAAAACTGCATATGCTACTTGTAGTTTCTTTGTCGGTGGAGTAGATATTGGCTCTGTAAGCATTATTGTTCCAAAGAAAATAATAGGCCATGAAGTAAATATCTCTTTTAAAATATCGGCAAACACGTAGTCATTACTTACCCCTACTACAACAATAGAAACTACTGCTGTTGCGAAAAAGGCAAAGAACATAGTGAATCTTCTAATTTTTCGCAAAACAAGAAATCCTAGTATGGAAACTGGGATAAGCATCACACTACTTCCAACCCACCAAGCTCCGATACCAACACCAAAAAGTCCCATAACTACCAGTGCAATTGCAGCTGGGTTAAAAACGTGTTTTTTATTTATGGCCAAAATATATTTTGATGCCATAGCTATCACTGCAAGAAGAATTAAATTTTTGAAGTCTGAAAAATTTTCTGCTGGAAAAGCCACCAAAAAAAGTATGAGTGCCGTGATAGAGTATGACTCAACGTTTGTCTGTACTTTAAATATTTTTGCAAAAATCCCATTTGCAGCCCAACAAGTTATTGTCAAAATAAAAAAAGAGTAAACAAGATCCAAGCCACTAAATGACAGCTGATTCATGAAGCCAAACAAGATAGAAAGCCCTGAAAGAATAAAAAGTCCGTACAAAACAAGTTTGTACATAGTAATGCTGTTCAAAAAATTATCTATATATTTCATTTTTGTATTTTAACATCTACGCGACTAAGTGAACAATTCGGCATTGAAGCCACTGGACTTTTCTATAGTATTGTCTGCTCGAAAAATAAGATACTCAAACTTAAAATTTTTCTCTAAATCTTGCGCAGAAACAAAAGAAAGGGCTGTGGTTAGAATATCCGCAGTTATAGTGTCATCTGCCAAAGTCCATATTGCCAGAATATCTTTTGGGGAAGTTAGCGTTTCAGGATTTATAACATGGTTATAGTCGGCCCACTTTCGTCTGTTACCAGCAGAGCCACACAAACTTTTGTTTTCTAGTTTAACTACACCAATAACAGACTCTAGATCATTTGGGTGTTCTAGGCCCACATCGATTTTCTCACCCCTTTGTCTCATATCTCCTCCTGCATCTACACAGTACTCAACAATTCCCCCCTCTTCCAATATTTCAGAAACGATATCTACTAAGTACCCCTTTCCTCCAGCCCCAAAGTCTAGAAGTTCTGCCTTTTTAACTTTCAAAATTGGCTTCTGCCAATCCAAAACTTCTCCCCAAGAAAGAGGTTTTACTGGACTCTTCGGAACAAGTGAATATCCTGAATCGTAACCAGCATCAACTAAAACCTGCCCGATAAGCGGAGTAACTAGACCGCCCGTAACATCATAGATTTCCTTATAAACTGAAAGTAATTTTTCGGCGTCCTCAGGCATTTTATACTCACCAGCTTCTTTTGAAATCTTTGTTACGAGTGAATCCGAGCGGAAACGCGAATAATCTTTATTAAAAATATCTATTCTGTTTTTTACTTTTTCAAGCAAAAGAGCTTCTTCTTGCGAAGAAAGCTCTTTTGCAATATCCACAACCCAAGTAGTGCCAATGGCTTCAAACTTAAATTGTGTCATAAATTTAGAAACTATGCTTTTGCAGAAACCATGATCTTAGCCACAGCATCATTCCATCCTTTTGGAGTAAGTGAAGAACCGGAAACTTTTGTTAGAGATACTTCTGAAAGTTTCTTTCCAACAACTTCTGCTTTCAAGCCACCGATAAATTTACCTTGCCAGTTCTTTGAAGCATCAATTGTTGCTAAAGATTTTACTGTAACATCCGCTATCATGTCATCTTTCAAGACAACAGTTACATCGATTTGTTCTGCACCTGCTGGTGAGTTATAGCTTCCCTTAGATGTATATGTACCATCTTTGTACATATATGTAGTTGTAACAGCAGGAACTTCAGGTGTTGTTTCAACTGAGTTCACAACTGGAGCCTCTACTGGCTCAGCTTTGTTCATATACTTGTAACCACCGAAAGCAATAAGAGCAATAACCAAAACGGCTACTCCCCACATCACTGCACCATTACCTTTGTTTTCTTCTTGCATTCTTTTAAATTTATTACTTTATAATGTAAAGAACATGATACAGGTTGAGGATATTAAAATCAACCTTGATTTCTTCTCCAACCCCTTGATGTGCTCTTTTTTGACTTACTAGTGTCCGCACTGTTATAGCTGACAGTCTTATCTAAAGTTTTTTTGTGTGTATACACAGGTATTACCTTGTTTACCGTCTCTGCATATACAGTATTCATACCCCCAACTAAAAACATTCCCGCAACCATACCAGTACCTGCACTGGCAATTATTGAATTTCGTATTTTTTTGTATATTTTTCTATCTCTCATACCTTTTTATACAAAGGCAAAAAGATATTTATTTCACTTATTTGTTCAATTTCTTAATTCCATAGGCCATTATTCTGTTGTCTAGTATGTTCCCAGCTACAAAAACCATATCTCCTTCAAATAACTTACCGACAACTGTTATTTCGTTAACCGCAAAAACTTCTGCATCCCCAAACTCTCCAGTTATGCCCTTTACGTATCTAAATTTGAAACTATTACCGTTTATCTTGCCTACATATCCTTTCCAAGTTCCTGGTTTCTGTTTCTCACTACCAACTCCAGTATAAAGGTTTGGGAAAAATGGAATTTTACCGCCCCCAACACTATTCATTACCCTCTGATGAAAAGAAGTAAGGTTTATAGAAGTACTAACAATAGTAACAACAACAAAGGTACCTATGAACAGATACAAAACTGGACTTTTGTATCCAAATCTAAAACTTTTTAGAAGCAAATCCAAAAATAACAGAAGAAAAATATCCACCACAAGCAAATACCACGGCAAAGTCAGAACAAAGTTATACAAACCACTCCCCCCGAAACGCACAAGAAAAATACTTCCATCTACACTTGAGCTAAAAATAATAAAACTCAAAAGAAATATAGAAACTAGAGTTGTAAGGATTGTAACAAATGTCAAAAGCCCAAGTTTAGCCAAAAAATATGCTTTTGAACGCATAGAAACCTTACCACTTTTTATTTGGTCCAAAACCTTCTCTTTTATGTTTATTTGATTCTCTGTTTTGTTTTCTGTGTTCATAATTTTATATTTCTATATTTAACTCTTTGTACTTATCTTTCAGGACCTTCTTTGCCCTCATTATTCTTACTCCCACAGTACTTATGGGGATATGCAGAATTTCTGCTATTTCCTTGTAGCTAAACTCTTCTATATAGTACAAAACCAATATTTCTCGATATTTGTCTTCTATATTTTCTAAACCTTTATCAATTATTTTTTTAATTTCCAACTGTTCTCTTTCTTTTTCTACCGGGTCCTCAACAACTGTGTATGAAAGTAGTGTATCGAAGTCAAAAAGGTACAAAGGATTTAAAGAATTCTTTTTTATTGCGTTTATATATGTGTTGTGAGCAATACGATATATCCAGGGAGAGAACCTCTGGGTTGTGTCAAAACTATTTATATTTTTATATGCTTTTATAAAAACATCCTGAACAACGTCCTCTATATTGTCGTTGTCGACTAAGAACTTTTTTCCATATCTAAAAAGTTTTGCTTGGTATCTCTCCATTAGCACTCCAAACTTTTCTGTATCTCCACCCGAAACTAGCTTTACCAACTCTTCGTCGGTCAAACCAGGATTAACATTGTCCATTTGTATACTATACCTCGTTATACAACTATGTGTCTAAAATATTTCAAATTTGCCATATATAGCAAAAGGCTTACTGGCTTGCGGACGGGGATGTCCACAAGCAAGCAAGCCTCTCTGGTATTCAAAACCTAAACTGAAAAGATCGATCCGTGGGCTGGGCACCACGGAGAGGTGGGCAGCTAGCTGGCGCTAGCTTTCGTACTCTTCCTGGCAGGGAGTACACCTGGTTGCGAAGGGTTTCGCAGCCAAACGGTTTGCAGGGATCGCCTCCCTGCAGTCCTGACAGATGCCGTCTTTCCCTCGCGCCTTGAGCCCTTCGAATGTAGCTCGCTCGGCAAGCTCTCTTGAACTGATCGTCACCAGCATGCACCGAACGTCCATGTCCATGTGGTGACTCGCCTGATCCGCCTGAGTACCCTTTCGAGCATCTTCTTCAAGGGTGATCAGTGACCTAACTGAGGACGACACTCCCAACATTGCAGTAACTCCTGAGACTTTAGGAACCCCACCCCACGCGGAATTCCTTTTATATTGTTACTCCTTAATAGACAACCTGTCAAGAGTTATGGTTTATTTATCCACACCCTAGTATTCAATCGTGAACGGGAAAGAAATAGAAGCATCGTTCTCGGGAAGTCCAGAAGGGTTGTCCTTCTCTAGCACCAGTGTTGCTGGACCAATGTATGCTTGTGGAACTTTAGCCAAAACCTTGAATGGCACAAACTCTGCTGTCATCCAATCCCCTTGTGCCTGTGCAGGACCTTGCCACAAAACTTTACCGTCCTTGTCTAAAACCTTTGCTGGGAATGACGCCTCAAAATACCAACCAGCAGCTTTACCACGAATTTCGAATTCTTTACCAGTTACCGCACCAGGAAAAGGAGTGTCTACCACAATTTTTTCTTTAGTTGTGTTTATGTATGTGATTGGTGGAGTAATTTCCTCAGCAAAAAGCCTGCCGTCAGAAGTTCTGCATTGTCTCGGATAACTTTCCATCACAGCAAAACCGGCATCCACGCAGTCTTCAAAAGACTTTATTTCCGCCATAATAGGAGAACCAGCTTTTTTATAGAAGAATAAAAATCCGCCGGCAACGACCGCCAGAGCCAAAATTGTGATTATTATATTTTTCATATATTTGTTATACAACTACTAGACTCCAATATTTCACTTACATTACAAACGGGCAAACTACTTTACGGCTTTTACTGCTTTATTTACCACCTTCTTTACTGCCTTTTTAACTGGTTTAGTTGCACTGTTTATTTGTGTCCAAGCAGATTTCATCTCTTTTGCAATTGCCATTACCTCTGCTGAACTTTTCGTCTTTGAATATTTGTTTACGACTGAATCAACAATTTTCATATAAGAATCCTTATCCATTTGTTTCATTTTCTCAACAGCATCCATTACTTCTGCACGAGCTTTCAACATCCAACTACTAGCCAATTTTCTGTGTTTTGCAGCATTTTTTGCTCCATATAGCCAGTAAGCACCTATTGCTGCTGCAGCTAGACCCGCAACTCCCGCACCAACTGCAGTTTTGTTTACACTATTATTAGTTTTTTGTTTCTTTTCCATATGTTTTAAAATATAAATTATAATAATTACTCCTCATCTTTCTGAACCCTACTTCTACCTTTTTTCTTTCCCATAAATCTACCTAGGAAAAAATCTACTATGTATTTTGCTTTTCGTCCTTCCTCACTTACTTGTTCTCGTATCTCCTGGAACTTTTCTTCCAAATCATCTGTCGCATCCCTAAGCTTCTTCGCAACATATCTCGCATCGCGAACAATAAGAATAATATAGTACCCTGCGATACTCAAAATAATAGTAATAATTACTGTCGCAATGCTACTAATAAAGAAAAAAATGTCTGCCTGTAAAATATTACTCATAGATACATTCTAGCAGATTCAGGAAGTAATGCTATTTGTCACTTTTAAACCAAGGGATAAATACACTAGTCTGCCTTTTGTACTCTGCAAACTCAGGGTTTTCCTCCATTTTCTTTTCTAGCATCGGCACGCCAGAAACTTTCAAAATCAGATAAGTAATTGTTAGCGGGCCAATTATTGTGTAAAGACCGTTTAGAACCCCAAGAGATACTGCCCAGATTCCCCACCACTGTGTTACTTCTCCAAAATAGTTTGGATGTCTTGTGTATTGCCACAAACCTCCCCGCATCAGCTTACCCTTATTTTCAGGATTAGAAATAAACTTTTTCAACTGTGAGTCACCCACTGATTCAAAAATAAATCCAAACAACCAAACCGCAACTCCAATAAAATCCAGCAGCCCAATGTTTGATAGTGAATTCTTATTTATCATCAACACTGGTGAAACTATCAGAAACAAGAAAAAGCCCTGCAATATGTAAACTTGCAAGTATGATCTCAAATAAAACCATTTGCCCCACTCGTCTCTCCAAGCTTTATACCTATAGTCCTCTGTTTTACCTTTGTTTCTCTTGTGTATGTGCCAAGCCAAGCGGAATCCCCAAACCGTAACTAGTGTATTCACTATCAATGCTCTAGTGTCCGAATTTTCAGAAATTAAAAAAGAGCACCATGCAAGAAGAACGAAACCTAGTCCCCACGCAGTATCGGCGACATCATTTCTTTTCTTCACAAGTGAAACCAAAAACCAAAATGACATATAGGCAAACAGTACAAGTCCTAAAATTTGAAAATAACTCATAGATTTATTTTATTAGCAATATAATATGTAACAGTTGAAACAGACGAAGCTAAAACAGCACCCCATATCATATCTACGATTGTAACTTTCAGTGGCCAGTCTTTTATGGTAGCTAGGTTAGTTAGATCGTATGTTGCATATGTTATTAAACCAAACAAAGCTCCAAAAACAATTGCGTGTTGGATGGAATTTTTTGCAAGTGCTGGAGAAACAACAAAAAGAACTAGCCCTGCAATAAATATTAGATAAAAAATAATCGCTGCATACCAGTTCACGTTCGGAGTCATTATGTAACCCAATTGTTGTTTGTAAAAATCCTTTGAAATAACTCCCAGCCAAAGCATATCGATGGCAAAGAAAACTGGTAACGCAATAAGATAAAGTTTTATATTCATTTTAATTTGTTAATTGTATATTAAAGTCACTTTTTAAATATGGCTTAAGTTCATCAAACGTAAGAAGAACTTCTGGCATACCCGCGGCATACGGCGCCACTTGGTACTGAGACATAATAAATTTTATACCCTTGTCTGTAACGACAAAATTCTGAAGGTTTGATCCGAAGAAGAAACCGTCACAGTTACATTTTACCAGATCTAAAGTATTGTCATCCTTTAGAAACGCAAGACCGAGACCCTCATTTATTGTTTCCTTACTACTGTTTTCTCCTAACACAGAAACTAATTTTTTCTCTATCAGACGAGTTATCTCTATATCCTTATTGTTATTTACATCAAGAATATCCTCAATCATTAGCCTGCCGTCTTTATTGAATGTAAAAGTTGCCAGACCTGTACCCCCATGAGCCCCACCCGTAAATTCATATGAAGTAAAAACGTATGAAGTCGAGTTATACATGTTGGACTTTGTAAATGTGTAAGAAATATCTAACTGATACTGCATTTTTGGTCTATCAGGAAAACTTTTCTCTATGTCTTTCTCCGCAAGATACAACTCACCACCAATTTTCCATTCCTGCTGTTTTTGTTCTACAACATACTCCACAAACTCCTTCATATCTGACTTTTTATCCATTTTTTCTGTTGGATACTGGGCGGATATACTATAAAAATCATTTATATCATTTATGGTCACTTCTGTCTCTTTTTCCTTCCCGCCAAAAAATAGAATTCCGACAATTAAAACCAAGACTGCGGGTATTAAAAATTTTTTCATTCTATTTGTTTAAAAGTGTAATAGTTATCTGCAAAACCGAAGCAAATGAAACCCATAGTAAGTACGGGATATTAGCATATACTATCCAACGCAAATTTGGAGCC
This sequence comes from uncultured Candidatus Saccharibacteria bacterium, assembly GCA_964608465.1. Classification (GTDB taxonomy): domain Bacteria; phylum Patescibacteriota; class Minisyncoccia; order Phycocordibacterales; family DATDWN01; genus C7867-006. The sequence goes on from CAZSNI010000003.1 coordinate 37,867, forward strand.
ATTGTCCATATGTTATACATAAACCAAATAATCGTAAGCCAGACTAGTATTATATCCACTGCAGCATATAAGTTGTTCTTTAGCCCAAACTGTAAAGGAGTAAAAACAAAATTAAATAAAAGATTAAGCAAAAATGGCAGTGCGACCATAAACGGCAACTGTTTTGTATATACTTTATAAAAAACTGTTCCAAATGAAAATGCAATAATTGCATATAGCACGCTCCATACTGGGCCGAAAATCCAAGAAGGTGGAGCCCAAGTAGGTTTAATTAGTGTTGAATACCAGTTATAAGAATTATTCATGCCCTAATTGTAACACAATGTACTACAAGTAGTTCATCAGACTATCGTAGTTTATAAACTCCAAAAATTGAAACACCTCTTCTCTAAAAAAATTCATTTTGCCAGTAAATAGTGCGATACCTAAAAATATTAAAAGAATCCCGCCTATTTTTGTTATAAATCCTAATTTACTGCTATATCTGTCTATAATTTTTTCAGCCCTACTTACCCCTAAAGCAATTAGTAAAAATGGGATTGCTAAACCAAGAGAGAAAACTGAAAGAAGAAGTGCTCCTCCGAGTGCAGTGGACGAGGATCCAGCGATTATAAGTATAGAGCCAAGTATAGGACCGATACACGGTGTCCACCCAGAACCAAACACGACACCAAGCAAAAATGAAAAACTATATGTACCCCTTCTTTCAGTATTTGGATCTATGACAAATTTTTTATCAGCAAGCAACTGTGGGATAGATATAATTTCCAACATCATTAATCCAAAAAATATTACTAGCAAACCTCCTATTCTAGAAAGCCACAACTTACCTTCCATAAATACACCCCCTAGTGCCCCCGCAAACAACCCAAGCAAAATAAATACTACACTGAAACCTAGGACAAAAAAGAATCCGTTCATAAAAACTTTTGCTCTACCATCTTCAGATTTTTTGTTACTTATACCCCTTATGGATGAACCACTTATGAATGTTAAATACGCTGGCACAAGTGGCAAAGTACATGGCGCAAGAAAAGTTAGTAGTCCCGCTATAAATGATTGGATAATAAGCTCAACCATAAATTAGAGTGTATTTATATGCAGAGTATTTGTGTGAGATTCAGCCTCTAGTATAATTTTTTCCATTATCGTTACTGATTCGTTAGGATATTTTCCTTTTGCAGTTTCATCGGAAAGCATTAAAACATCCGCACCTTCTAAAACGGCTTCTGAAACATCTGTGACTTCGGCTCTTGTAGGTTCTGGATTTTCCACCATAGAGTAAAGCATCTGGGTCGCCACAATAACTGGCTTTGATACTGACTTACATTTTTTTATTATTTCACTCTGCACAAAAGGCAACTTCTCTATTGGAATATCCTTTCCCAAATCTCCTCTAGCAACCATCACGGCATCCGAGGCCTCAATTATTTCATGAACATTATCAACAGCTATACTTCTTTCAATTTTTGCAATTACTTTCTGTCTACCATTATTTAACTTTATAATTTCTTTACATTTATTTATATCTTCAGCATTTTTTACAAAAGATACTGCGAAATAGTCGACATCGTTTTGTATTCCAAACACAATCAACTCTTTATCTCTCTCGGTTAAGACCTCAATACTTTCATGATCAAAAGTGTGGCCATTTTCATCTTGAACTCTAGGTCCGGGTAAATCCATAACTAGCAAAACTTTTTTATCTAATTCCTTTGAAACTTTTTTTACCGAATCCAGATATACCTTGCCACTATTTTCATCCAACCAAGAGAAATTAAACCTTACTGCGCCAACTTTGCCCGAAAGTATTCTTTTTAAAACATTTTCATCTATTGAAGAAGGCCCAACGGTAGCAAGTATTTGTGTTCTAGACTCCATATTTGGATGAATGCTAGTCTCCATACCCTTAACTTCTTTACTGACCATTTTACCTTCATCATCCAGATCATAAATCGATATTGTACCGAATGGAAACTCCAAGTTTTCAATATCAGTGTCTGAAATACTTTCTATATATTTGACCAGAGTACGCATAGAGTTGCCGTGTCCTACCACCAAAACATTCTTTCCTTCTTTTATCTTTGGAAGAATTTTTTCGATATAAAATGGCACCACTCTTTCATATACAGTTTTAAGTGATTCACCGTTTGGAACCGGGTAGTCCCATCCCCTTCTTAGTTTCTTGAAATCATCTTCGCCTAAAATCTTTTCCATTTCTTCTTTATCCCTACCCGTATAGTCACCATAGTCCCTCTCATTGAGAGATGCAGAATGTTCTGTAGGAATACTTTGTGTACTACACACATTTAGCATGCAAGATAAAGTTTCAATAGATCTTACTTGCATAGATGCAAATGCATAATCTATTTTTATATCTTTAATCAACAAGCCCATATCTTCTGACTTTTCAAAACCAACATCAGTCAGATGTTTATCCTGTGTTCCGGTCCATTTTCCCAACTTGTTCCACTCAGACTCCTGATGTCGTGCGATAATTAATTTTCCCATTTTATTTATTTACTTTATTTGTCGGTTCTTTGCCTTCAAAAAACTCAATTATATTTTTAGCAACAATCTCAGACATTTCTTTTCTTGCTTCGACACTGGCGGATGCAATGTGTGGAGTCAGAATTACGTTTTGCAACTTGATCAAACCTTCTGAAATATTTGGTTCAAACTCAAAAACATCAAGTCCTGCTCCGGCAATAACACCTTCTGACAAAGCTTTTTCCAGTGCATTTTCATCTATAACAGGACCTCGAGAAGTGTTTACCAAAAATGCAGTCTTCTTCATCATATTCAACCTATCCCTATTGATTAAATGTTTTGTGCTTTCCATAAGTGGGACATGGATACTAACAATATCAGACTTTTTGAGTAAATCTTCCAAAGATTCACAGTATTCTGCTCCACACTCTTTTTCTGATATTTCATTTCTTGAAACATCATGATACACAACCTTCATGCCCAAAGCCTTTGCATAATAACCAACTCGCCCCCCTATTCTTCCCACTCCAATTAAGCCGATAGTTTTTCCTAGAACATCTGTACCAATAAAATTTGTTGGTGACCAGCCTGCATACTTTCCATCTCTTACAAACTGGTCGGCCTCTACTATTCGCGCAGCCAAAGCTAGTATTAAAGCCAGAGTATGTTCAGCAACTGCTTCAGAAGTTACAGGTGCTGGAGCATTACATATTGTGACTCCTCTGTCTTTTGCCTCACTTATATTTATATTGTCAAAACCACTGGCAAAATTTACAAAAAGTTTAGTGTCCGGAGACGCGTCAAATACTTTTGCATCAACTTTATCTGTAAGCAAAGTAACTACCGCATCGTATGTTTTTTTACTTAAAAATCCTATTATTTCATCTTGTGTAGGAATATTTTCAGAACTATTAACATCCACAGAGTAGCCCTTCTCTGCCAACATTTTGATACCCTCTTCATCTATCACCCTAGTTACAAATATATTTTTCATTATTCTATTATATCAAACAATGACAAAATATCCTGACACTACTTATTCCACTTATTCCAAAGCTCAATTCTGTTTATCTCCTTATCCATCATCGATTTAAACTTGGCAAAATCAACATCCGATTGAAACTCTTTTGCTTCAATAGTTTTTCTGACTCTTTCTAATGAAACTTTTGCACGTTCAATATCAATCTCGTATACGAACTCCGCTCGATATGCAAGAATTATGACCTCAGTAACAATATTTTTTTGATTAAAACTTTCTCTTACCTCTACTATCCCAGAAGACAGCGCAATGGGTAGTATACTCTTATCAGGTCTTGTTATTTTAATCTCTCCCGTAACAGCAATAGTCACAAGAGGTTGATGGTTAGGGAGTACGGTCAAATAGCCTGTTTCAGTTGGAATAACAATATCCAAAACATCGTCACGATAGACTGTTTTTTCTGGAGTAACTATTTTTAAACTTAAAATATTATCACTATTTTGCATTACTATTTTGATTCTTTTAGCACATCCTCTATATTTCCTTTCATATAAAAGTCTTGCTCCTGCACATGGTCGTATTGACCAGATAGAATTCCCTTAAAACCAGCTATAGTGTCTTGTCTTGCAACATAAACCCCAGGAGTGCCTGTGAATTGCTCTGCCACATGTGTAGGTTGTGACAAGAACTTTTGAACCTTTCTAGCCCTAGAAACGATTATTTTATCATCATCAGAAAGTTCATCCATTCCCAAGATAGAAATAATACCTTGAAGATCTTTGTACCTTTGTAGAATTCTTTGCACAGCAGTTGCCACATCATAATGTTCCTTACCCACCACATCAGGGTCAAGAATTGTCGAGGTTGAATCAAGTGGATCAACTGCTGGATAAATTCCGATTTCAGTTAGCGCTCTACTTAGTGAAATAGTCGAATCCAAGTGGGTAAATGTTGTTGCTGGAGCTGGATCAGTAAAGTCATCCGCAGGAACATAAACGGCTTGCACAGAAGTGATTGATCCGTCCTTAGTTGAAGTAATTCTTTCCTGCAAGTTTCCCATTTCTGTAGCGAGTGTTGGCTGGTAACCCACAGCAGAAGGCATTCTACCTAACAATGCAGACATCTCTGACCCTGCCTGAGTAAATCTGAAAATATTATCGATAAACAAAAGTATGTCTTTCTTTTCCTCATCTCTAAAATACTCCGCCATAGTAAGTGCAGAAAGTGCCACTCTTGCTCTTGCGCCAGGAGATTCGTTCATTTGCCCGAACACAAGACAAGTTTTATCTAACACACCTGAATCGCTCATCTCTTTATACAAATCATTTCCCTCTCTTGTTCTCTCTCCCACACCTGCAAAAACTGAGTAGCCTCCGTGAGCCTTTGCAATGTTGTTAATAAGTTCTTGGATCAACACGGTTTTACCCACACCCGCACCGCCAAAAAGACCAACTTTTCCTCCTTTCAAGAACGGACAAAGTAAATCAACCACTTTTAAACCTGTTTCCAAAACCTCTATTTTTGTAGATTGTTCATCAAATGCAGGAGACTCTCTGTGTATAGGTCGAGACAGATTCTTCTTAAACGGCTTCTTGTCGATAGGATTCCCAACAACATCAAACATTCTGCCCAGAACATCTTTACCCACCGGCACAGTTATCGACTCTCCTGTTTCCAAAACATCTTGACCCCTAACCAAACCGTCTGTACTTTTCATGGCAATAGTTCTAACCTCATTTAGCCCTCTGTGACCATTTACTTCCAAAACAACTTCCTCGCCTTTGTGATTCTTTACAATCAATGCATCAAATATCTTTGGCAATGCGCCATCAAACCTAACATCTACTACTGGTCCGATTATTTGTGTTATATATCCTTTATTCATAAATTTTTATATTGTTTGTAATGCCTCTGCCCCCGCTATTATCTCTGCAACCTCTTGTGTAATATTGGACTGACGCGCTCTGTTAAATTCTAAAGTTAAATCATTTACCATTTCCGTTGCATTATCGGTCGCGTTCTTCATGGCAAACATTCTAGAACTATGTTCAGATGCGTTTGATTCGAGCGCCATCTGAAAGAGTAGAGCTGACATAAAGTTTGGCAAAACCTTATCCATAACTCTCTGCTCTCCTGGCTCGAAAACATAGAGAGCCATACCCTCTTTATTGGGAGTAAAATAATCCGCGGAGTTCTGCATGTCATCAATAATATTTTTAAAAATATTGTGACTGACAGGAAGTAATTCTTTTACTATCGGTTTATAGTTCATTTGTCCAACAAACTCGGTATACGCCACAACAACATTCTTATATTTTTTTGTATCTAAATATTCATTAATTATATATTTTCTGATTGTTTTTACTTGAGACAATGAAATGTCGTCGCCAAATTCATGTAATTTTTTTACTACTTTAAAGTTATATTTTTTTGCAGTTTTTTCTGCATACTTACCTACAGCAACCACATCAGTTTCTGTTCCAGTATCTTTTGAGTAAGTACCCACTGCTTTCTGAAGATTACTGTTATACGAACCACTAAGACCCTTATTTGAAGCAAATATCACCATCAGTGTCTTACCTTCCTGCCTACTTTCAAACAATGGATGAGAAATATTTCTCTCATTTATGAGTGTTTTAAGAATTTCGAGAGCATACTTTGCGTACTCTCTAGAAGCCAGAGAAAGCCTCATGGCTTTTTTCATTTTTGCAACAGAAACCATCTCCATGGTATGAGTAATTTTCCTTATATTACTAACTGAGAGTATTCTTTGTTTAATAATTTTAGTCTGCGTTGCCATATATTTTAATTTATTGACGCAAAATCATTTAGTTTAAGCAGGATGCTTTCTTTCAATTCATCATTCCAACCCTTTTCAATTTTCTCTAATATGTCAGAGCTAGTTGTTTTAAAAAACTCATGAATTTTACTTTCATACTCCCTAACTTCACCAAGTTTTTTTGAATCAAAAAAACCATTATTCACAGCAAATATCGAAAGAACTTGCAAAGAAACGGGCAAAGGACTCCACAGATTCTGTTTCAAAACTTCGATTGTTCTCGCTCCTCTATCAAGTATTTGTTTTGTTTTAGGATCAACATCAGAATCAAACTGTGAAAAACTTTCCAACTCTCTGTATTGTGCCAAAGAAAGTTTCATTGGCCCCGCATTCTTTTTCATAGCGGAAACTTGGGCTGAACCTCCAACTCTAGACACAGAAAGACCAACATTAATCGCAGGCCTTACTCCCTTGTTAAATAAGGATGACTCCAAGAATATTTGTCCGTCTGTAATCGAAATCACGTTTGTTGGAATATAAGCAGAAATATCTCCACCTTGAGTCTCAATAATTGGCAAAGCAGTAATAGAACCCCCACCAGACTCCTCGTTTCTTCTACATGCTCTTTCAAGAAGTCTTGAGTGCAAATAAAATACATCTCCAGGATATGCTTCTCTTCCAGGAGGACGTCTCAATAGCAAAGAAATCTCTCTGTAAGCATTTGCGTGTTTACTCAAGTCATCATAAACAACCAGAACATCCTTACCTTGCTCCATAAAGTATTCAGCAATTGAAACTCCAGAATAAGGAGCTAAATACAAAAGTGATGGACTGTCAGACGCACCCGCAAATACAACAGTGGTGTACTCCATTGCTCCACGCTTGGTCAATTCTTGAACGACTCTCATAACTTTTGATTTCTTTTGACCGATTGCAACATATACGCAAATTACTCCTTTTCCTTTTTGATTTACAATAGTGTCTATGGTAAGTGATGTTTTTCCTGTTTGCCTATCTCCGATAATCAACTCTCTCTGACCTCTACCTACTGGAACTAGGCAGTCAATTACCTTTATGCCCGTTTGCATAGGCACATCAACTGACTTTCTATCCATTACTCCAGAAGCCACTCTATCAATCTCCATTTCCTTTTTAACTTTAATTTTTGATTCACCATCAAGAGGAGTTATAAGTGGATCTACTACTCTACCCAAAATTTCATCAGAAACACCCACAGAAAGAACCTTACCAGTTCTTAAGGCAACATCTCCCTCTTTAATATGACTATAGCTACCAAGTATAACTACTCCCAAAGAATCCTCCTCCAAGTTAAGTGCGAGACCAAAAGAATCACCAATTTTAATCATTTCAGAAGACATACAACCAGATAGCCCTGAAACTTTCACAATACCATCGTTTACTGAAACAACACTTCCAGACTCTACAGTATCTGTTTTGTGGTCAAAATTCTTTATACTATCCTCCAATTGTTTTATGATTTCTTCTACTGCCATTTTATTCTTGATTAATTAATGATTCTTTTAATTTACTCAACTTTCTTTTTATGCTCGCGTCATACATCAACCCTTTATAGTTAATAACGAATCCACCCAAGAAACTTTCATCCTCTTTTAAAACAACCTTTGAATTCTTATCTACTCCAACAAGTTCTTTTATTTTTTGCAGACTATCTTTATTTAATGTAAATGCAGAGACGATATTTGCAGTGTTCAATTTATTATCAATACCAACAAGATGTTTAAGGTGAGTAAGAATATTTGGTAGTTCTTTCTGCATGTGTCTTTTTTTGACATAATCCAAAAAAGCTAAAGATACTTTATTTGTGTCATTTTTCTTACTTAGCAAATATAAGGACTTTGCGATTGTTTTTGGAGATTTCATTTTATTGCTTTTCTATATATGCAGAATCTACCTGAGCATTCATTTTCTGGCCAAGAATTTTTTCAATTCCTAGCAAGATCATACCTGCTGATTTTTCCTTAAACTTATTGTCCATTTCTTTACCTCTTTTTTCTATTTCCTTGTGCCCCTCAGAAATTATTACATTCTTTTCAGTAATTGCCTGATCTTTGGCTTTTAAAATAATTTCATCTGCTTTTTTATTTGCCTCGCGCAAGATTTCATCGGCTTTTACTCTTGCTTCCTTTAATGTGTTGGACTTCAACTCTTCAGCCATTACGCGGTCTGTTTCTGCTAGTTTTGCATTTTCTAGACCTGTTTCAATAATTTTTTGTCTGTTTGATATTGCTTTTTTAATTGGATCAAAAGCGTACTTCCTTAAAATAAATAAAATTATAAGAAAATTCACTAGGTTCGCCAGTGCGACCTGCCAATCAAAACCAATTTTAGCTAAAATTGAAAGCATTATATTTATGACTAATTTTTATAACAAGAAGAAAGCAACGAAAGCATAAATCGCTGTAGACTCCGCCAAAGCAACTCCAATAATCATTTTAGGGAAAATAATATCCGCAGCATCTGGATTTCTTCCCATTGCTTCCAATGCTTTTGCGATAATATAACCTTCTGCCAATGCTGAGCCGGCCATAGCTATTGTCATAGTTATTGCCTTTGCTATTAATCTTGCTGATTCTACATTTTCCATATTTTTAATTCATTAATCTATTAATATTCATAAAACTCTGCAATATGAACTCTACATTAAAGTTCAAATACCAAAATTCTATGTCTGCACAGCCAAACTATTTTCACTTTTCAAATCATCACTCTCCTCTTTTGCCGCCAACATGTAATACGAAGTTACTAGTGAACCAAAAACTATAGCTTGTACTACTCCAGAAAGCAATGACATAGCAGACCAAGTGACAGGAAGTATATAAGCAAAAGAACCTAGAATAAGGGTCGATAATACATCGCCGGCATACATATTTCCAAACAAACGAAGCGAAAGTGACACAACTTTTGCAAATTCACCTACTATATCCAGAACACCGATGAAAAAATCCACAATAGCCATAAATCCATCGCCGACAGAACTCTTAAAACCAAGATATATTTCTTTAAACTTAAAAAACTTTCCTAGATACCCGAAAAAACCAAAATCTTTTATGGAAACAAACTGCAAAAAAAGAACTGCTCCAAACGCCAGACCAAACGTAGTATTAAAATCTGATGTAGGACCTCTAAATACAGTAGAGCCGTTGTACAAAATCGCTGAAAGACCTGGTAGCATGCTTACAAGGTTAGCTACTGTTACATAAATAAACACAGAACCAATTACTGGCAACAGTTTATTTGCTGTATTTTTATTCCCTGTAATTTGTGCCAAAAGATCTAGCATCGCCTCATAAAGCAACTCAACACCTGCCTGCACCCCACCTGGTCGCAGTTTAGCTTTTCTATATGCATACAGGCATATAAATAGAAAAAAGAGTGTTATCAAAATGGATGTCATTGTAGTGTTTACTATGTGAAAACCACCAAAACTTATTATGGTATCTGGATGAACACTACTAATATCTCTCGTAATTCTAAACATGATATTTATGTATTATTTTTCTCCTCTTCTCTGGCCTTAAGTATTTGCTCCCTTAATTCTTTTAGTACTTTTGTTTTCTTATTGTATTCTCGTGCAACAATCCCCCACGAAATAACAAAAGCAAAAAACAATAAAACATACTGCATTATGTCCAAATCAAACGCTGCGTTTAATTTTTTACCAGTATAAACAGCAATGAGTGCTGGGACACCGAAAACGAATATAGTTGAAAGAGCCACCCAGAAAAAGCCAGTCACTATTTCATCTCTTTTATTTTCTAATTCTTTCAAATTCATATGTTTTGTAAAAAGTAAAAACAAAAAAACATTATACATCAAAAACTAATTTTTTGGAACCAGCCGAAGCTCTAAATAACATTAGTAAGTAAAAATGTAAAGTTGATCAAAAACCTATAAAAAAAGATTTTATTTTATCCCAAGGCATAGACACTAGTAATGTTCCCATGGTTACCAAGGCAAGGCCTACCCCAGTTTGAATAGTTATCCCTTCAGAGAGAACGACTGTGGCGAGAACTGCAGTTAAAACAATAGACAACTTGTCTATAACTGTTACAGAAACTGTGGGCCCTGTAGCCAAAGCCTGATAAAAAAATATCCATGATAGTGCTCCACCTAATGCCGAAAGAAAAACAAAAGTCCAATTCTTACCCGAAAGAGATTGAAGTGCAGGAATAGAAAGCTTTCCAAATGACAATGCAGCAATAGTTACTATTATCGCCATTATTATTCCACGTATAGCCGTAAGTAAATTTGAATCAACTCCTTTCAATCCAAGTTTTGCAAAAATTGTTCCGAGGCTTGCCATCAAGGCACCTAGTAGTGCGTAAATTATGTACATGTAAATATTATAACAATTTTTAAAAATTAGTTCTTGGATAGTTCTTCTCTGATTTCCATCCACATTCTTCCGATATGGTTTAAACCCTTACCATCCTCGCCGTCATCCCAAAAACCATCACCTGGTGGCGGTGTTACTATATGTTTTACAATTTTCAAATCTCCAGAATCTATCAAGGCGTTACGAACATCATCGTGCTGTAATGCTTTTTGTCGCATTAACTCTTTCATTACTTTCAGTTTATGATTTTCGTCTTTGAACTCTAGAATTTGCAGATGTTTGTATTTGCTAGAAACCTCCCATGCTTTCACGGGGCTTTTAGCCTGAATGATTTCTGAAATAATATTTTTATCTGTATATCTAGCGCACTGGTAAGCGTGCTAAACAGTTGGATAAACCGTCCCACCTACCTCAATAGAATGAGCAGTGTAGGGTGAAAAATAAATGTAAAAAATTTCAAGCGGTAGCATTCTATTTTATTAAATACTTGTCTTCATTAAATAATTTAACGAGTGCCAAAACAATTGCTTGAGAAAGTGAGTGCTCACGGTTGATTGTATTACCTGAAAAGTAACCTAATGGGTCTTTTTCTTCTCCACCTGAAACTCTTTTGGTAACAACTCCAATATCAGAGTCATCCCTATGTGCTTCATCTAGCATCCAATCTGGCACATAGTATCCCGAGCTATATGCTATCGATTCCCGGCCATCTTTTGTTGCAACATGTACGCACGCAATATCAAAATTACTTTCCAAAATTTTCACAACACCACTTTCGACCGCGACCGAAATGTCTGCATCAAAGTTTTTCTTACAATGCATCAAGCGATTTTTTGCACCCAAAGAAGTTTGTTCAAAACCAATAGGTTGTTCTGGTATCCCCGACTCAGTATGTGCCGATAAAATTTCTGCATCTATTTTAAGTAATACAAGAGCGTCCTTTAAAGCCCTGATTTTTAATTCACTTGCTGTGGCGATTGCTATTTTCATATTTTAGTACATTTCACTTTTAATTTTCTCGAGCTGTTCGACTACTTCTGCGTCAATAATTTTTGTAAAACGCGGAAAAACTTTTCCATCTTTTTCCACATCCCCCATCCACATTTCAAGTGGCCTAGCGTCAAAACAAGGAATAGCTAGATCTTTTGAAGCAAGGTAGACAGAAGCGTTGTATAAAGGTCTATATATCAAAAAAAGCGCTTCACCATCTCTAACATCGTCCTCCGTATGAAAACCTACGCCCATTACTTCATATGCATAGTCCTGAACACCCTTACTAGGGTCGTGCTTGTAATGGTAATAAAATCCCGCCTCTGGAACTCTTTTTGGTATTGGTAGTGACATATTATTGTATTTATTGATTAAAATTATCAAAATAATTTTGCCTGCCCTTTATTGCTTCTAGCGACAGTTTGATTGTGTTAAAAAGTGGCTCTGGTAAA
>CAZSNI010000004.1:0-41836 GCA_964608465.1 uncultured Candidatus Saccharibacteria bacterium
TGCGAATGTTTGTAGTGCTGTCCATGAGTTAGCGTTACCTAGGTTAAGAGAAAGATTTCCTGATACCCCACCCACTAGATTACCTAGTGTTCCAGAGTATGAAAGTGAAGCTCCTACTGTAGGTGTACTTGTTCCGACTGATTGTAGCGCTCCTGTTCCTGCTCCATATATTAGATTACCTGATGTAAATGATTGTGCTCCTGTACCTCCACCATTAACAGTAAGTGTGCCAGATACAGAAGGTGTAAATGTTAACGCTCCAGATGATGGAACTATTGTTTGTCCAAAGGTTAGACCATTAAATGATGTTGATGTTGTAGAGAATGCAATAGCTGTATCTGAAGTTGTTGAGTAGCCAGAACCTAGAGCTGTTAGAGTTCCACCGCCTGAAATAATTCCAAGAGATGAAGTAGAGGTTAGTGTGTACCCACCAGATGAGTTACCAACCAAAACTTGTCCATATGTTGGCGCAACAGCAAGTCCAGTTCCACCATATATAGTACCTATACTAGTTGTTGCACTAACTACCCCACCATTTACTTGTAGAGGACCGTTTAGTCCAGAGAACAAACTTAGTGTTCCAATATTTGCATTAGTACTAGATGAATATCCAAATGAAGCTAGTGTAGTTGATGTATTAGAGAATGTGTTAAGTGCTGTGAATGTATTAGCAGTGTATGTCTTTGGAATTGTTGTTGATGCAGCGATAAATGAATTTATAGAAACATTTAGAGATGTAGAATCCAAAGTTAATGCGCCTCCCACATTAGACAATCCTGTACCTAATAGGTTATTAAATGATGAACCGTTTATAACAAGGTTCGTTGTACTTGCTGTTGTAAATGATCCATATGTTGTTGATGAGAATACAAATGTTTGCAAGTTAGCCCAAGTATTTGCGGTTGTTGTTCCGAATGCAAGACTTATTGTATTTAAAGTATTAACTAGTGGGTATGTGAATGTTAATGCCGATCCTCCACCAGTTACACAACTTCCGTTTATCGCAAAACATCCCCCAGTTAGATTAAGACCATTAGCAAATGTAGAAGTAGCTGTTGTAGATGTTACTGAAAGTAGATTTGTAGATATTCCACCGATAAATGTAGAAGTCGCTGTCGATGTTGCTAGAAGATTCCCTACAGTTAATTGTGTACCTGTAGCAGTAAGCGCACCCAGTGAATCAGTTGTGATGATTGAATTTGGAGCTCCTGTGAAAGATGTGCCGTTTATAGTAACAGTTGTGACTCCAGCTAAGTCAGTTGCAGTAACACCCCCACCAACAAAGTTTATTGTTGATCGAGCCACAAGATCCACCCCTTCATCTTGTATCAAGTTGTATCCACCATTCCCAGTTCCCAAACATACACCATTTACAGAAACACACCCACCAGAAAGTGATATTCCTCCAGCAAATGTAGATGTGGCTGTGTTTGTAACTGTAAGGCTAGTTATTGTTCCCCCATTAATAGTAGGGTTATTTATAACTGTATTTGTAAGTTGGTCTATTCTCTGACTTTGCGCGATTTGTTGATATACATTAGTTATATTTCCTCCAGTTCCGGTTGATAGAGCGTATAGTTTTGAAAGAATCTCATTATTAAGTTGTTGCAAACTAGTTTGTAAATCTGCAGTTGTTACAGTTCCAGAAACAGGCTTCTCAATTATTCTTTCAACAACTCTTGTTGTATTAACTATTTTTGTTTGTGGGACATTTGTAGCAACCACTATTGGTTGTGTCTTAACTGGTGTATCGTTTTTAACAATACTGTTTGTGTTAACAATAATTGATGCCGGAGCAAACAAACCTTCAAACCAACTGTTAATTTTTCTATAAACGACAATTCCTGAGTGGTCAACTGGATTCAAATTACTTGTAGATTCAACGACTGCTGCGACTTGTGAACGTGTCCCCTGCATTACATTTCCGACATTTCCGTAAACTGATTTTAGATTATTTGAGTACAGATCCATTACATCAGCAAATGCTGTATAGAAAAATTTTGGAGTATCAAGTATAACTTTTGTGACACCAGAGATAGATACATTTTTGTCTACAGAATACTCAGCCACAGAATTTCTTGTTTTTGAAAAATCTGCAAAACTATTTCTTAGTGAAAATCCTCCTAGAAAAACTAAAACTAGAACCGCAACAGGAACTAGTCTCTTTGAAAAATTCAGATCAAATGCAAATAAAACTTCATGCAAAGAATGAGCCTTACTAGTTTTGTTTTGAGATGAAATTACTTCTGATTTAGGAACTTCATTTTTTGTCACAATCACAACCTCAGAAACCACAGGAGCAACAACTTCTGGTAATGTAACTGTGTCAAATTTTTCCTCTACAACTACCGCATTGACAACTGGAGTTTCTGTGACGATCTTAATATCCTTTTTTGCATATAAGTTTTTTGCAAAATCAAAAGTTGTTGGAGTATTCTTGTAAGTTAGAAGTGACTCCTCTTCAACATACCAAACACGACCAACTCTTTTAGATAAAACTTTTTCACTTCGGCAAAGTTGACCGATGTAATCTTTAGAGTAACCTGTTAACGCAGATGCGTCTTTAACAGAAATGTATTTTTTATTTTCAAAAAATATATCCGAAACCATTGATGTAATTATATCTGTAAAAAAAATATAATTCGACAAAAATATGTGGATAAATAAGGCTTTCTCGTTTAACCGAGATTTTTTTGAATCCGAGAATTTGGTAAATTAATGATCCGAGATTTTGGTAAGAAAAAGTAAAAAATATTGGATTCAATTTAATTAGAACTGAATAAAAAATATGGAGTTGAACTGGGTAAGGATATGCGGATATTTAGACCAAAATGAGCCAGGACGTATTGATAAAGAGTTGAACGATAGCTTGTTAGTGAAAGGCATAAACTAGATCACTACCAAGTTAAACTACAAGCTAGATTCTTAAACTTTAATAAATGTATCTATCTTTTATTATAGTTTACCTATAGGATTATCAATGTTTATCAATGTTTAAGTTAATTATTATGAGATCGTAAATATTTTCTAATGCTCTTTGGACTAACATCTAGAGTCTTCTGTTTCTTTGATTTTAGTAATACAGATATCTTTTCAGGTGACATTCCTTGCTGGTTATACTTCAGTATTAGATTCTGTAGTTTTGAACTCTTGGCCACCTTATTCTGGTTAGCTTTCTTACTCTCCTGTCTCTCTATTGCTCTTATATGTGCTGTGCCTGAACTGTAGTTTGTCTTGCCTCCATTTCTACTAACTTCCTCACTAATACTTGATATGCCTCGTTCTAGAAGCCTGGCGATCTCTGTGACACCTTTTCCAACCTTAAGCATCTTCTCTATTAGAAATCTCTCTTCTTTTTTTATGTGTAATTTTTTATTTTTCATGTTATTGTTGATTCTACACTCTTCGTATTTAAAGGTAAAGGTAGCATTTACAGAATATGTTGATAAATTCCAATATATCGGATAATTCAGTACAAAACTCGATACTACGTTAGTATCATAATTATACTTTATACCGCATCAAAAACGCCATGGTTTTATGTGGCGGTGTAGTTAAAAACTAAAGTAATGCGTTCCCCACTAATACAGTATTCTGGACAATCAATTTGGCCCTATATGACACATATAGTAGTAAAGTTAGTACACATACTCACCTCTGCAGTGATTATGGTATATAACTTGAACATTGTTTGTCTTGATATTGAACTTAATCAAAGTATTAAGAAATGAATTTGCCAATATAAGTAATATCATATAGCGATTGAAGTAAATGACCGAAGTTCACTGTCCACATTTTAAACAAAGAAACATTGCTATTAATATATAAACCTAATAAAATATGTATATACGTTTATCAATGTTTATAAAACTTTAATTCAACAAAATGGCTAATTTATACATAACAATTAAACAGGCTTCTAAGATACTTGGAGTCTCTCCACTCACCCTTCGCAACTGGGATAACAATGGAAAGCTCAAAGCCCATCGCCACCCAATGAACAACTATCGGGTTTATAAAATTGAGGATCTAGAAAAAGTAATTCATGAGATCGAAGTTAATGCGGGAATGAGAAAAAGTACCAAAAAGGAAGTTCACAAACTCATTGTTAAGCATTTAAGAGATTAAAGTTCAAATACAAAAAAATACCTCCGTCAAGAGGTATTTTTTTGTATTTTACTGAAATTATTTTTTTATTTATTTAGCAGTTCCATAACAATTTTTTTAAACACTTCTGGATTTACTGAACCCTTACTCACTTTCATCCCCTGCCCCACAAAAAACTGTAACAAGGATTCCTTTCCGGATTTGTATTCCGAAACTGAAGCAGGATTATCATCAATTATTTTCTGGGCCATCTTTTTAATTTCTTCAGTATCATTTTTTTGAATTAAACCTTTTTCGTTTGCAATAGTTTCCGCATCCCCACCAACCTCAAAAATAATTTTTAAAATATCTTTTGCCCCACGTGACGACAAGTCACCGTTTCCAATCATTGTTATAAGTTTTACAAAACTAGCATTTTCAATCTTACCAACAGAAAAGTCTGTTTTTAGGTTTTTAGAAAAACCAACAATATCTGAGGTTATATAGTTTGAGGCAGTTTGAACTAGTTGTCCCCCACCAAGTTTTGAAGCCACTTCTTCAAAAAAGTTACCTGCTGAAACATTACCAATGTACACCTCAATATCGGAATCTTTGATTCCGTAAGTTTTTGAAAGTCTCTGCCTTTTTAGTTCTGGGATTTCTGGAAGGTCTTTTGAAAGAGCATCTTTTGAAAAGTCAGGAACTTCACTTGTTATAAGTTTAGGAAGATCTGGGTCAGGAAAATATCTATAGTCGTTTGCAGACTCCTTCAATCTTTGTGAAAAAGTAGATCCTTTGTTTTCATCCCAACCTCTTGTTTCCTGAACAACTTGCTTCCCCTCTTCAATAAGTGAAGTCTGTCTTTTGAACTCGTAATCAATTGCCTTACCAGCAGCCTTAAATGAGTTGATGTTCTTAACTTCAACTTTAGTCCCGAACTTATCAGAATCTGAAACAGAAATATTTACCTCAACTCTCATCTCACCCTTTTCCATATTTGCATCTGACACATTTAAGTATTGTAGGAGTAGTTGTAGTTCCTTAGCAAAGTTCATTGCTTGCTCACTACTATGTATTACAGGCTCAGTTACTAACTCTAAAAGAGGCACTCCAGCACGATTATAATCCACAAGACTAACACCTGGAGTTTCGTGCGAGGAACGCGCTGTGTCCTCTTCTAGATGTATTCGGGTTAATTCTACCCCAGCAATAGATCCTCCACTCACCAGCGGATACTTATACTGACTAATCTGATAACCCTTTGGGATGTCAGGGTAGAAATAGTTTTTACGATCAAACTCCGTAAAATCAGCTAGTTTACTACCTATAGAATGTCCAACAAGAAGCACTTTTCTTACTGCCTCCTTGTTAATAGTTGGTAGAGTACCTGGATGACCCAAGCAAATAGGACAGATGTTAGTGTTAGGAGCCACCTCTTTCTTATCAAAAGAACTGTTCTTGCACCCACAAAACATCTTACTCTTGGTATTTAGTTCGGCATGTATCTCCAAACCTATTGTCATCTTATACTTATCCATTTGTTTTAATTTACACTAAAATACTACATTTTCCTAAGCATTTTTACCAACTCATCACTTAGTTTTTTAACTGATTCATCGTCTAATATAGAAACTGTTAGCACATCTTTGTTTTTCTTTTTAAGTGTAACCAGGAGCTTTTTAAGACTTTTCTCATCTGTGGTGTCAGTTTTGGTCACAAGAACAATTTCAGGTTTATCAAGTAAAGCTTTATCATACTTACCCAATTCAACCCTAATAAGCTTATAGTCACTTAATGGGTCTGCATTTTCGGCCGATATACAATGTAGCAATGCTTTTGTTCTAGATATATGCCTCAAGAAGTTATGCCCAAGCCCCTTACCTTCTGAAGCTCCTTCTATTAACCCAGGAATGTCAGCTATAACAAAACCGTACAAATCCCCTAGATTAGGAGCTATGGTTGTAAATTGATAACTTCCAACTTTTGCCTTAGCGGAGGTTAGAGAGTTTAGTAAGCTTGATTTACCAGCATTTGGAAAACCAACCAAACCAAGATCAACCACAAGTTTAAGTTCTATTTTATATAGTCCACCTTGAGCAGGTTTGCCAGGTGTACTTTCTTTAGGGTTTATATTCTTAGGACCCTTGAAGTGTGCGTTTCCATAACCCCTATTTCCTCCTTTCAGAAAAAACACCACTGACTCATCCATAACCTCTACAGAATCCCCTGTGTCTAAATTAGTAACAACACTACCGATGGGAAGATCCAAAACCAGGTCTTCTCCTGCTTTTCCATGCATACAGTTTTTACTTCCATTTTTACCATCTTCCGCTCTAAAATCCTTAATAAACCTGTACTTATATAATAGTGCAATATCACGAACACCACGAAGATATACATCTCCCCCCTTTCCTCCGTTTCCGCCCCCGGGGCCAGCATGGTCTATGCCCTTAAAATGCATCCAAGAAACAATGCCGTCCCCTCCTTTTCCAGAGTGAATCTCTACAGTTAGTTCATCTATAAACATATGGGTACTCTATCAGAAAACCCTCAGCAAACCAAATTTATTATTATCCGAATTATTCAAACTTGCATACATTATAAGTATCTGATATACACTATCAGTTATCCACAAAAAGTATTAATGTATTGTTTTCAAAACATACAGAATTTGATACAAATTATTTAGCATTATTCGACATAAAATATATTTATAATATGAGTGACGATGAAAAAGAAGTAGATGGTGAACTTAACCCAGATTTACTTGAAGCTGGTTTGGACGATGAGCCAGCACTAGATGGTGACGATGTTGCTGAAGATGATGGCACTGTACCACTAAGTAAACTAATTGATGATGAAGAAGAAGAGGGTGCAGAGTCTGACAGTTTCGACGATGTAGAAAGAGAAGATAAGTTATGGTAACAAAAAAAACGCCCTAGGGCGTTTTTTTGTTATATTACTTTGATTTTTATAAACCTTCTCTTACCTATCTTGTATACACCTGTGTCTACCTTACTTTCAACATTGGATATTCTCTCTCCGGTGTTTGTGTTTGTTATTGCCCCTTCAGAAACAAGTCTTCTGAATTCTGATTTAGAAATTACTATTTGGTTTAACATTAGTATGTCAGAAAGCAAGACGCCACTTGCAACATTTACCTCTATTGTATCCTCTGGAACACCACCTTTTGAAAAGGTGTTTTCAAAACCATCCTCAGCCTTCTTGGCAGTGGCCTCGTCGAAACAAAGCTTCACCAACTCTCTAGCAAGAAAAACTTTATAGTCTCTAGGATTCTTACCTGAAGTTAGTGACTCTTTGATAGACTCTATGTCACTAAGTGGCACATCTGTGACTATTTCAAGACCAGGAACTATCATCTCATCTCCCCAACTCATAACTTTTCCAAACATTTCTTCTGGAGATTGATCGAGGGAAACCATATTATTCTCAGTCTTACCCATTTTTTTACCTGTTGGATCAACTAGGAGTTTGGTCGCTAGCACAAACTTCTCTTTGTTTTTTAATGTTTTCATCAAATCCCTTCCTGCCAACATATTCCAAGTTTGATCATTTCCACCTATTTCCCCGTCCACATTCATAGCTACAGAGTCATACCCCTGCATAAGTGGGTACATGAACTCAGAAAGATTTATCGGCTTACCTTCTTTCATTCTCACAGAAAACATTTCCCTCTCTAACATTTGTTGAACAGTGAAATTAGATGATAATTCCAAAACATCTTCAAAAGTCATTTTACTGTGCCAGCTTGAATTAAATTTAAGTTCTGCCTTATTGTTACCTTCAAAATTTATAAACTTGGAAGCTTGTTTCTTGTAATTCTTGAGATTATTAAGAACTTCATTTTTTGTAAGTTTTTTTCTTGTAGCCGTCTTATCTGTAGGATCACCTATCATCGCAGTAAAATCTCCCATGAGAAAAATAATCTGGTGACCCATTTTTTGGAACTTTGAAAGTTTTAATATTGGTATGACATGACCTAGATGGAGAGTTGGCCCGGTAGGATCTACACCTAAATACATAGTGAGTCTTTCACCTTTCAACATTTTAGATTTTAAAAAATCTTTATTAGGAAAAATATTTTCTACACCCCTAGACAGAAGTTCTTCAATTTCTTTTTCGTCAGTTGTTACTTTTGATTTTTTAAAGCTAAACATGGTATTACTTTACCACAAATGTGTTAAAATACGAGTTATGCCGAAAAATCTAATTAAAAAACACGGGTTAAGAAACATCCTTATTTTTGCTGTTTCTTCAGGTATCATTGTGATGGGAATGCTCATTATATGGGTATCTACGTTCAAAATCCCCTCTCTAGACACCATAGAAGCCAGAAAAATAGGTCAATCCACAAAAATCTACGATAATACAGGTAAAATACTACTATACGATGTATTCCAAAACGCAAAAAGAACAGTGGTACCTTTTGAGGAAATATCTGAAAATATAAAATCAGCCACAGTTTCTATAGAAGATAAAGATTTTTATACACACAGTGGTTTTAAACCAACATCTTTTATTAGAGCAATTGTGGTCAACACTTTATCTGCAGAATACTCACAAGGAGGATCAACGATAACCCAGCAGGTTGTGAAAAACTCTCTATTAACAGGAGACAAAAGTTTTCTAGGAGGCCCAACAAGAAAACTTAAAGAAATAGCTCTTTCACTTAAACTAGAAAAGGTTTTGTCTAAGAATGAAATTCTTTCTATGTATCTAAATGAGAATCCTTACGGTGGCACAATATATGGAATAGAAGAAGCTAGTCAGGCTTTTTTTGGAAAATCATCAACTGATGTAACGTTGGCCGAAGCCGCTTACCTAGCTGCAATACCACAAGCGCCGACAAGACTTTCACCTTATGGTCAAAACAAAAACAAACTTGATGAAAGAAAGAATTTAGTTCTAAAGGAAATGTTAGAGGACGGCAAACTCACTCAAGAACAGTACGAGGAGGCAGCATCTGAAGTTGTTACATTTCTACCAAAATCAAATTCCGGTATAAAAGCTCCGCACTTTGTAATGTTTGTAAAAGACTACTTGGAAAGAAAATACGGAAAGGATGTTATTGAGCAAGGAGGACTTAGAGTTACAACTACTCTAAATTACGAATTACAAGCAAAGGCTGAAGAAATAGCACTAAAATACGCAACTATAAATGAAAAGAATTTTAATGGCAAAAACGACGCATTTGTTGCAATAGATCCAAAAACAGGAGGAATATTGACGATGGTTGGTTCTCGAGACTATTTTGACAAGACCATGGATGGTAATTTCAATGTAACAACAGCCCACAGACAACCTGGTTCAACGTTTAAACCTTTTGTTTATGCGCAGGCTTTAATAAAAGGTTATACATCTGAGACTGTTTTATTTGACTTAAAAACTCAATTTTCAACAAAGTGCCCGAAAGAAAACCTGACAAGCGAGAATGGTTGTTACTCCCCTAACAACTATGATGACAAGTTTAGAGGGCCAATGACACTTCGCGAAGCTCTGGCACAATCAATAAACGTACCCGCTGTTAAAACTCTATACTTAGCTGGAATCAAAGAATCAATCGCACTAGCAGAAAGCATGGGAATAACTGGCCTAGGTGATGCAAATCAATATGGGTTAACTTTGGTTCTTGGAGGTGGAGAAGTTTCTCTTCTTGAAATGACTTCTGCATATGGAGTCTTTGCAACAGAAGGAGTTAGAAATCCTTATGTAAGCATACTTAGAGTTGAAGACAGTACAGGAAAATTACTTGAAGAATATAAACCTCGACCAACAAAGGTATTAGATGCTGAAGTAGCAAGGAGTATATCTGATATATTATCTGATAATGTAGCCAGAACTCCTTTATATGGAGCAAACTCAGCTATTTACTTTGGAGAAAGACAGGTAGCTGTAAAAACTGGTACTACTAACGACTATAAAGATGCTTGGACTATTGGATACACACCTAATGTGGTAGTTGGAACATGGGCTGGAAATAACGACAACACTTCTATGGAGAAGAAAGTTTCTGGCCTTATAGTTGCTCCAATGTGGAGAGCCTTTATGGATGAGGTATTAAAAACAATACCATCTGAGAACTTTAATAAGCCCCAAAACGAAGATTCTTATGAAATAAAACCTGTGCTTAGAGGTAAGTGGCAAGGTGGTATATCAAGTGTTGTAAACAATGATTCTTCTGTAGATATACCTTATAACTCAGTTCAAGAAACATTAAGTGGTGGAGTACACTCTATTTTATACTGGCTAGATAAAGATAATCCTAGAGAAAATACTGAAGTCATACCTGAAAATGATCCTCAGTTCGAAAGATGGGAATACCCTATTAGATTATGGGCAACTTCTCAAGGACTGCAATAGCTACCTGATTTCTATATTTTTAAGTGCAGAATTTTCTTCTATATCTTTTACTATTGATTCTTTAAAGATAAAAATTTTATTTTTAATTCCTGGTGAGGTTTTTAATAAAACTAAATTACTTTTTAACTCAAAATCAGAAGATTTTAAATCTAAATCAGTATGTTTTTTAATTATTTCTATAATAGTATTATTTAGTATTTCTCCTGATTCTAGGTTTTTTTTAAATTTTTCTAAGTATTTAGATATATTTAGCATAATTTGTATTTTTAAAATTAGTTAAATTGCCTTAGATACTAGGCGCTGGAGATTTTGAGAGTGAGCCTTACTGATAGTAAGGTGAATAAACAAAATTGAACAGCAACAACGTAGATAGGGTAATTTTACTAATTTTTACTTATTCATTGGCATAACTAGATACAAAAATGATTTATCGGAAACACCTTGTATAACCATAGGTCTGTTTGTGTCTGAGAAAGTAAGACTTATACTGTCTGCATCAATAGATTGGAAGCAATCGGTTATATACTTGTAGTTGAAACTTATAGTTAAATCCTCCCCTTTTAGTACAGCATCTAGGTTACTTGTGTTTTCTCCAACATCCATATTTTTAGTTGAAATTTTAAACATTTTGTTTTTTGGGGATATTTGAAAAGTAACCTGACTGAATTTATCAGCAAATATATTAGATATTTTAAGTGAACTTATAAAATCTTGCTTTAAGACGGTTACTTCTGTTTTTACTTCCTTAGGTATTATTTGTTTGTAGTCTGGAAAAACACCATCAATCACACGTGAGGTTATATATACTTCATTAAATGAAAAAGCAATTTGGTTTTCATTTAAAAAAACAGTGACATCATCTTTTGTATCTTCTAGTGTTCTAATAATCTCACTTATATTTTTAAATGGAATTAGTATTTGATTAAACTCTTTGTGTTTTTTAACACCTATTCTCTTTTCACTTAATCTAAATGAGTCTGTTGCCACAAAAACAACATCATCATCTTCAGATAAAACCAAAACACTAGATAATGTTGGTCTTATTGTAGAGGTAGAAGCACTGTACATAACTGACTTTAAGCCCTTTATTAAATTAGGAGCATTAAAAGTAAAAGGATTTTCATTAGTAACTTTTGGTATATTTGGAAAATCATCTATAGGAAATGATTTTATTATAGATTCAGAATGGTTAGTAGACACTCTTAAATTACCCTCTATCTCCTCTAGAGTTACATTCTTATCATTAATAATATTCGATATAAAACTGTATAAAACTGAGCCGGAAACAGCTATTTTGCCTGGTTTATTAACTTTAACAGGAATACTTATCTCGATACCTAGATCTAGATTTGTTGCTCTTATAGTAAGTAAGGAGTCTTTTGCTTCTAAAAGTACACAACTTAAAATAGGTAGAGTTATATTCTTACCAGTAATTTTCTCTACCTTTCCAATAGCGTATGAAAGTTTATCTTTTATGCATTCAATATTCATAGTATTAGTTTATTTATTTTATTTAAAGAATTCTAACTATATATACTGTGTATAACTGGATAACTCTGTAAAACCTATATTTGTAGCAGTATATTTGGATTAGTGCTGTGGATAAATCCATTAAAACAACTTATAAGATTTTTTTGAAACCTTATAATCAACACCTTTTATATATTTACTAAGAACTTATATACACACTATACACAATCTTTTACACAAAGATAGACCTTAATTGGTTTATCTCTTGAACCAAAATTTCATCGGTTTTTATATCATTTTTTATTTTTTCACATGAATGCATAACTGTAGTGTGGTCTCTACCACCAAGTTTTTCTCCTATGGCAGGGAAAGATATATTAAAATCCTCCCTAAGTATGTACATTATTATTTGTCTCGGTTTAATAATCTCTTTTTTACGAGTTTTATCGTATATAAGCTGCTCTTCTATGTTATAAAATTCAGAAACAGTCTTAACGACCTCTTTAATAGAAATAATCTTCTTAGGTTTGGTGTTATTTTTAACAAAACTTTTAACCTCAGCAAGAGTTAATTCCCTACCCTTTAGTTGTGATTGGCAAGTAATTGAGTTTATTGTGCCTTCTAATTCTCTTATGTTTCCATTTATAGAGTAAGCAAGATATTCAACCACATCTTTTGCTAAAGGATACTCACTAGCGTTCAATTTAGCCTTAATTATGGCTATTCTAGACTCATTATCTGGTGTAGGTATATCTACAGTCATTCCAGCACTAAATCTAGATTTTAAACGGTCCTCAAGGTCTTGTATTAAGGCGGGATGTTTATCTGAAGAAAAGATTATTTGTTTGTTGTTTTCATATAAGTGGTTAAACAAATGAAAAAGTTCTTCCTGAGTCTTCATTTTTCCAGAGAAAAATTGTACGTCATCCATAATAAGCACATCATATTTCCTGTATTTCTCCTTAAAGAAGTTTGGTTTGTTTGATTGAATAGCATTTATTAACTCCTGTGAAAATTTTTCAGAAGTAGTGTAAAAAACTTTTCTACCTCCAGAAGATTTCAAGTAATTCCCCATCGCTTGTATTAGGTGAGTTTTTCCATGCCCAGTTCCTCCATATATAAATAAAGGGTTATAGACAATTCCAGGCTTCTTTATTACCGCTTGAGATGCTGCGTAAGCGAACTCATTGAATGGCCCAACAACAAAAGTATCAAAGGTATACCTCGGGTTTAAGTTATCTTCTTTGTTTATGTATGTATCTGCTATTGGTAGTTCGCGCGTAATTGGTTGAGGTTTTTCTGAGAAGGCCTTTTCCCTCATCTCCTCTTTGGAGATTACATAGTTAAGTGATTGAACGTTACTAGACAGGTTTCTGAGAGTTTTAAGTATGGCGTTATGGAATTTACTAGATAACCAGTCTTGAACGAAAGTGTTTGGAACCCCCAAATGAACAGTTCCATTTTCTTGCTTAACAATAAACGTATCTTTGAACCAAGTGTTGAAGTTTGGTTTAGATAAAGTTAATTCCATCTCAACCAAAACACCATCCCAAAGTTTTTTATTGTCCATCATAATCTAGATATTATATAGAAAAGAAAAAAAGATAGCACTTGTTAAAAACATTCATTTATGTTAATAATGTGTGTACAAGGTGTTAATAACAATAAAAGATAATTTTACAACATGTCTCAAACATATCAACCAAAAAAGAGAAAGAGAGCAAAGTCACACGGATTTCTTACGAGAAGTAAGTCAGCTGTAGGTAGAAAGACGCTTCTAAGACGAAGAAGAAAGGGACGAGCAAAATTGTCTACTGTATAGCACATAATATTCCCTATTACTTCTATAAAATGTTGCCTAAAACAAGAAGAATAGAGAGAAAATACTTCAGTCATATTTTAAGCTCAGGTAAAAGGTATAACTCCCAGTCTTTTACCCTTTATATCTCTAAAATTGAGGATAGTAGCCCTAAAAACCACTCAAGGGTGGCTTTCTCTGTGTCAAAAAAGGTTGTTAAAACAGCAGTTGGTAGGAATAAACAGAGAAGAAGGGGTTATTCTGCTATATCTAAAGTCTACCCCACAGTAAAACCAGGGTATTTCCTATTTTTTGTATATAAAAAGGGTTTTGAAATAGACTACAGTTCTCTAGAGAAAGAAATAAGCGCATTACTTTCACACTCTCTTGTGATAATATAGTCAAATGACTTCAATATTTCACACACTTGTTTCTGAGCCTCTTTATAGCGGCCTTGTTTTCCTTATAAACTCACTTTCTTTTTTTGATGTTGGTGTTGTAATAATTATATTTACAATTATTACCAAGATTATACTTCTCCCCCTTTCTATTAAAGCATCAAAAGCACAATTAGAAATGAAAGGTGCGGAAAAAGACCTTGCAGTAATAAAGCAGAAATACACTGACAAAACAGAACAGGGTGTTAAGGTGATGGAATACTACAAGGAAAAAGGAATTAATCCTTTTTCTGGAATATTGGTGCTCATAATTCAACTGCCCATACTAATCGGTCTTTATAGAGTTTTTTTGGGATTACCAAAAATTAACCCGGATTATCTTTACAGTTTTATACCAGTTCCAGAGACGATAAACATGATGTTTTTAGGTTTTGTTAATATGGCGGAAAAAAGCCTTGTTTTGGCCCTTTTGGTTGGTATAAGTACATACATTCAAACAAGCATTGCTAGTTCTGGTCAAAATCAGGTAAGCGATGGTAGTAAGCAGGGTGAGCTAGCAAAAGCAATGGCATTTCAGATGAAATACTTCCTTCCTCCGTTTATTGCGATCATTGTATACAACATCTCCTCTGCTGTAGCTTTATATCTACTAGTAAGTAACACATTCTCAATTCTTCAAGAGTTGTATATAAAGCGAAGATATCACAAGAGTATCGTGGTTGTTTAAACTGAAACTATTTAGTAAGGTCTAGGCTCCAAAGAGAGTTGTCTCTTTTGTTTATAAACACTAGGTATTGATCATTGTCTGAAAGAACTGGTTTAACCACATCAATATTCTCACCAGATTCTTTGTTCAAATCCGCAACTATCATTGAGGTTTTATTTTCTAGGTCATATTTCCAAACATCGTCATTTGTTGAAATATTACCTTTGTACCAATTTGTAAGTTCGCCGGCACCTATAAAGTTTTTAGGAACTGCACAGTATACAAATTTAGTATCCTTTTTACCCCATGCACATTTCTCAGGGAACGTTGCTGGAGCTGCGTTGTCACTTGCCATAGTTTTAATATCATAAGTATACATAAGAGCCCCTTCCCCTTGATCTAAGTATAGAACACTTGTACCGGCAGGATTTGCTAGTGTAGATAATCCATTTATATTTCCAAGAACTTTTCGAGTGGCTCCAGTGTTTGTATCTATAAAATACATAAATCCAGGTATGCTCTGCTCTGGTTTTGTGGTTAGTGCAACTGTCTTAGTGTTTACATATTGAGAGAGCAGTTCTTTTATAGGAGAATTCCAGATTTGTTTTTTGTTTTTTCCATCAAAATTAGAAACATAACCATAGGAGGCATTACTTACTTGCTCTAAATAAAACATACTAGTTCCAAAAGTAGAAACACTAGAAATATTGAGCGGCATAGCTGTACCGGATATTGTGTTTTCTGTCGTAGTGCTTATGTTTTTTAAAGTAATTGAGTAGGTGTCTACTGTGGTGTCATCCTCTTTAAGGTATTGAGCCACTAAAGAGTCATTTTTATTGCCCCAAAAAGCTTCGTACACCATTGGGATTGTAGTGTTGGATATTCTACCTGCTCTAGGAGAAAAAAGTTCTACTTCGTATATGTGTCCAGTTGCTCTTTCTATGTATCTTAAAACAGATCCAGCTTTAACATCTACTAATCCAGCCCCCGCAACTTGTTCAGAAGTAATTTTTCTTAGTTTCTGGTTAAAATCAGTGGTTACAGGTGGTGGGATGTCGTCAGTGCTGTCGCTTGGTGTGCCGTCATTGTTTGTTACAGGATCTCCCCCAAAAGGAAAGAAGTTTTTAAACACATTGTTTACACTAGGGGTTGAACCGTCTGGGTTTTTTGCTAGTAAATAGTAAGAAAAAAGTAATGCAAGAATGATAACTAATACAACCGAAATAATTATATAAATTGTTTTTTTAGACATAATTTTAGAATTGAATGTGCCAATGGTTTCCAGTAGCTCTACCATTATCCCCTGTGACTTCATATGTAGCCGTGCCTCCCCCAGGAATACTCACTGAAGTTGCTGGTATGTAACCAGGAGTTCCTCTGACTCCAGAAGCACCCCTTGGAGTTCTAGCTTGAGGGTTAGTTCTTGCAAAGTAAGTTCTGATTGATTGGCTGTCGGAAATATCTACATTTGCTATGTTTGGACCGTGTGTTGCGTGTCCTCCTTCGGCACCACCTGTAACTTGTAAGTAGCAGTCAGCAACAACAGATGAACAAGCATTTTTTATGGCTTTTAGTCTGCTTATTGCAAGTGGTGGTAATCCAACTAAGTTTGTACAACCAGTTATTCCTCCAGTTGCACATGCACCCGCGTTTACCTCAACGGTGTCAGGCACAGCATTTAAAACACCGCGTAGTCGATCGTTTTCAGTAACTTGTGCAGCTGTTAATGTGTATCCATTCAAGATTCTTGTTCCATTGGCATTTGTTCTGTACGTACAACAAGGCGCAGCTCCAGTTACTCCCCCCGTGCCACCTGTACCACCAGTTCCTCCTGTACCGCCCGGTCCTGGAGGAGCGACAACAAATCTATCTATGCCTAACCTAAAACTAAGAATTTGTGGGTTTATGGTTTGCAAAATTACATAAGCACCAATAACTAGCAAAAGTCCCCACAGAGCGTTCTCAATAAGCTCTCTACCTTTAGATTTACCACTAAGCGCATCCGATGTAGCATATGTCACTCCCCCAACCGTGATAACGATGAATGCTAGTGCCACAGCAATACCAATAGTTAAATTAAAGGCGTTAGGTAGATAGGTTTCTAAGTTGGAGCATTCTGTTGTCACTGTAACCCCTTGGTTATTTACGACATTACAATTAAAGGTTGTGCCAGGAAGTGGAACTAAAACAGCATAGTCTGGAACAGTTTGAGTTGCCTGCGCTGAAACATCTTTACTTACTGGTAAAAGGAGAAGAACTAGTGCTAGTAACAGTATTGTTTTTTTAATGAATTTTAAAGACATAAACTAATTGTTTTCGTTATTAAAAACCAGGCTAAAGGTATTCGAACTTGATTGTAGTATTTTATCTAGATTTTCAACATTTAGAGATATGTTCGATGAACCTCTGGTCCCGTCACTAGGTCTGAATGTTTGGATCCACTGGCTTTTTTCATTACCTAGAGGATTGCCATTAATAAACCAACTGTTTACAAGAGATTTTGAAGCGTGAGCCTCTCTGTCGAAAAAGAATGGTACACCCACGACTGTTATTTCGTTTATTCCATTTAGAATCAAACTTTTATCTAAAACTTTCTGGAACTGGATGCCATAAGTCGGGTCTTTTTTATACATAACCACGTAAGGTTCTACAGGGTTAATTACTATACTTCCGTAAGCTTCCCCACTATCAGATGATACTTCTACGTTTACAGTCATTGGTCTAGATATAATAGAACCTTCGAGAGTAATACTGTTTTTACCAAAACCAGATGCAGTTTCTATAACGGAACCATTTCTTTTCCATTTGTATACAAGATTTTTAGGATTCAACTCTGCACCATTTGAACCGAGTATGTGTGGAAAAGCTATTATGGTTACTTTGTTTTGGTGTGCAAAAAGAGCTTTACCTTTATAAAAAGGAGGAACGAAACCGTGACTTTCCCACATTAGGTCAACACTAGCAGGTCTAATCTTGAAGTTTTTCTGTATTGTTCCAGAGTCAGTAGTTTTTACTGTGATGTCCAAGGTTGTTACTTGTCCCTCTAGTCCCATAGTAAAGTTAAATATTTTCTCCCCAACTCCAGTTTTTATAGTTTTACCATTTACTTTCCAGGTGATTGTTGCTGTGTCTATGTTCGATGCATAGCTAGTTAGATAAACATATACAGAGTCCCCTGCTTTGGGTATTTCTGGCACCATTTGAATATTTAATATTTCAGATACACCAAGACCCTGACCAGTTACTCTTCCAGAGAAGCCAAAGAAACATAAAATAAAGGAGAGGCAAATAGTTGAAATAAAAATAGCACGTTTCATCTCTATAATCATAGCACCCAGTTTAGAATAATTATATTACTTTATACACAATATTAAGCGGCTTTCTGTTCATCATCTCGCATATTTCTGTTTATCACTCTTTTTGCTTTAGGTACGAACTGTACGACTTTTTCACCTGTCCTTACTATTTTTTCTGCAACTGGAACAACCGCGATTATCTTATCGCTCTTTGAGATCATCATGTTGTATATACCATCAAGTCCCCATAGAGGTAGTTCGCTGACCAGGGGTATCATTTCAAAACCAAAAGTAGCGAGCAATCCAAAGAGCCGTTTTGGATTAGCTAAGCTTTCCCCTCTTAACTGCAGGTAGAGTCCAAAACCAAACCCAACAGCCAGGTCTATACAGATGTTTATTATTACACTAGCACCTGCAATCCATATAAGTAACCATTCGATTACTATCTGAATCGCGTCTATAGTAAATAATGTACCAATCACCAAGCCCCACTCTATGTTGCTAATTTTTGATTCGTTTTCTTCCATTAACTAAATTATACTACTTTCAAATATATTTGCAGACTACACCTATGCAGTTATTTACTACTCTCTAAGTCGTTTCTGGCTTTTTTTATAGAAAGTATTTGTGAAGGGTCAGAAGTGATGATCTGATCTTCTGTATAAGAAGCAATAATTTTGATAGCAACATGTTTTAGTCCAGCAAAGAAGATTCCCTCCCCCACATCAGACTCAAGTAATAGGTATTTTTCCTCATCAGTAAGACTAAATGCTTGTTGTAGCTTATCTATAGCAGTTGGAGATTGTTTTAGAAGGATTTGGATAGAAGAGTTTGTGATAATCGGTAATCCATATGGGGATTTTAGGAAATCGTCCACGTCCTGGGTAATAGTCGCTAGTCCTAGGTAGTATTTTCTTCCTCTTTTTGCCAAAGATAGCAAGAAAGAAGCTGTATCTTCAGATTTCATCATCCACCAAGCCTCATCGATAACTAAAAGTCGTTTCTTAAGCTTCTTTCGAATCATGTTCCAGATATAGTGCATGATGATATACATAGCAATAGGTTTTAACTCATCCTCCATGTCTCGTAGAGAGAAAACGATAAATCTCTTGTTAATATCAACATTACTTGGTCTGTTTATAAAACCTGCCCATGTTCCTCTGGTGTATTTTGTAAGTCTTTGTGCGAGTGAGTCCCCTCCTTCCATTCCTGAAAGCACTAGCTCGAAGTCAGAAAGTAGTGGTGGTTCAACATTTTCAAAATTAGAATCCGCAGTAATATCTTTCAGTGCATATGTCTCTGTGATTGCACGATCAATAATCGCATCTTCTTCTGGAGAAAGACCTCCCATCATGATTCTGAAAAGTCCTACAAGGTTGATTATGTTTGAACGCAATACACTAGCAAATGACTCACCTTCCCCAGGAATCGGAAGCTCGAATGGGTTTATGTGGTGTTCTGAGTTAAGAGAAATATTGAAAAATCTTCCACCTACCGCTTCTGCTAGATACTCATATTCTTTTTCTGGGTCGAGCACTATAACATCTGTATCGAACATAAGTGTTCTAAGAATTTCTATTTTTGTTGCATATGATTTTCCTGAACCAGATTTTGCAAAAGTAATAGAGTTGTAGTTTTCTAGTGAAAATCGGTCGAAAAGTACCAAAGATGAGTTGTGCCGGTTAATTCCATACAAAATTCCCTTGTCTGAAGTTAGGTCAAAAGAAACGAAAGGAAAAAGAGATGAAAGCGGAGAAGAATTCATTTTGCTGTAAACTTGCAAACCATCTGTTGCAATTGGAATAGCTGCTTTAAAGGCTTGTTCTTGCTGGAAAAGTGCTGGTTTTAGGTATACAAGCTTCGCTTCTAGGATAGATTTTATTTCTGACTCTACTTTGTCTAGTTCTTCACTAGAGTCTGCATACATAGTAATGTATAGCCCTACATCAAAAAGTCTTTCCTGGGCCTGTTGCAGGTTGTCACGAAGGTTCTCTAGGTCTTGGTAAGCTGTGTCGAGCATCGGGTCTCGAACTAACCCCTTCGCTTCCCTAGCGTTGATCTGGCTTTGCACCTCAGCCACTTTTTTCTGGAAGTTTCTTAAAACTCCAGAAGTTTCAATTGGTTTAATGAATATAGAAACATCAAAAATCTTGTCCAGGTTAATTATTGGTGAAAACCAGTTGTCAGAAAGAAATCTAGGGTATGAAATTACAAAGAATGATCTTAAAACTTTTTCCCCGAGGTTTATTTCCTTCGGAGACACCTTTAGTGCACTAGGAGCAATAACATCTTTCAGTTCTAGACTACCAGAGTCATATATTTCTTGCGGAAGAATTGTTGATATTTCCTTCTCCTCCTTTTTTGGTTTTAAAAAATCAAATAGCGACATATATTTATGAGGTTTTAATTGGCTTCTCTGTTTCTCCGGGGTTAAATATCTTATAGAACAACTCTATATCCTCTTCTGTTCCTAGTCTTACTACACGAATACCGCACCTTGAGAGTCCTTGTTCAACAACAGAAACTCTTTGTTCTAACTGAGTCCTGTTCTCTTCAAAGCTCACTTCTTTTTTTTGTAGTGCTTCGGCACTAGATGTTTTTTTAAAAAATCCAGAACTAGATTTTATGTTTATCATTGCTGGGTCATAAGGAACAACTATAAAGAAACTTTTTGTCATTATATTGGTTGTTTCTGTGAATTTTTTTATAAATTCAATGTATTCCCTAGTTTGAATTTTCATAAGGTCATTCATCTGCTCCTTGTATCTATCCTCTAAAAGGGCTATATAAGGCCGTATATCCAGTCTTCTGGACTGTATGGATATTTGAACTGTGAAATCTAAGGAGTTCAGAAAATCCTGAAACTGTAGAACGATTGCTTTTCTTTCGTCTTCAGATTTTAAACTAAAGTTCAATGAAGAAGTAAGTATAACACTTCTAAGTGAATCATCTTTTAGTATTATTGCTCCATCGCGAACTTCTTTTATCGGAACAAATTCTTGTGTTGCTTTTGAGTTTACTGCCATACGTTTTATTATAACAGAAAAATAAAATTATTTTGTTGTTTTTCCATCTTTTCCAGTTAATGGATTTAGATTTTCATTAATATCCAGCGTCCAAGTTAAATCTTTTAGTCGACTGTCAGATATTTTTGGAACATATACTTGAGCAGGCTGGTTTACGGGTGCATTTTCCTGCCTCAAAATTTGTTTATCTTCCCTTTTCCAGATATACAGGTTTTGTTTAGTGTAAAAAAGAAATGCAGATTCCATAAAATCGATAAAAGGTTTGTTGTTTATTTTGTAGAATGCTAGTGCAACTGAAACAGGAGCAATAACTGCTATGAGTAGTATGGAAATATATATAGGAAGGTATTTAAACACCACAAAAGACATTCCCGCACCTCCAGCGAGGTAGATGAATTGTTTTACAGTTAAGGGTCCAATGACTTTGTCCTCAACATCTATGAATTGTGGTACTTGATATCTCATATTCAGTTTTAAATATATCAACTGTTACTCCAACGCCTCTCTGTACGGGTCCTTCACGTATTTTGTTTCTATCGGTTTGATAGTAGGAGTAACATTGTTTAGTTTGTTGCTAACCAAATTCCCCGATGACGGTGCAATGTTTGTTTCTTGTGGGGCAAGTTTGTATATATCTTCAGTTGCATATCTAGGAACACCAACTACCATTCCATCTGAAGGTCTTTGTTTGTCTAAAGCTTCATTTTGCATTGCTGGCTTCATCATTTCCTTAGGAACGTTCAAGGTTCCACCAAAACTTTCAGTTTGTGGAGCTGTTTGTTTTGTTTCTGAAACTACGTATTTCGAAGGTTCTGGTTTTTCGCCTATCTTTACTCCCCTTTCGAACACTCTACTTTCAAGTTCAAAAACAATTTGTTCTGAAAGTAAGTTTGAAATGTTTAGTAAGTTAACAAGATCTAGGGCAGTAATTTTTTCATTTTTATCCCTTTCTATTACACTCATAACCTCATTTTCTAGTACTGTTGCTTGGCTAGTGCTAAGTCCATACTTACCAACAATTTCCGCAACCCTTTTCTTGGCTGAAATCACATCAGTTTTTTTACTTCCAGAGTTTGCAGACTGAATTTTGCTAAATATATTTTCCTCAAGTTTAGACTTTAGGATTGTAAGTTCATCACCACTTTTTTTACTAACTTTAGTTATATTCTCAATTGCAGCATCTAAGGTTTGTAATCCGTACATTGCATTCAGGACTTCACTGTCCGCTAAGTTTATTTGTTTGACATCTAATCCAGATTGCTTAAGGTACTCTGCTATCTGTTCCGTCGTGTCGTTATCCATCACAAAAGTTTGTTCACTGGGTGAAAGTTTCTCAAAAGCGACTTTTTTTTGTTGTAAATTAAATGACATATTTTTTAACTAAAATCTACTACTCCGCCTGCAGGATCTTCCAGCCAGTCTATTGTATCTTGTTTTGTGCCAGCTCCAGCGGATAACAAATCCCCCCTCAATGCTTGTATGTCACCTGTCGTCATCTTCGCTGCCATTCTCTTTAGCATATTTGGTGTATAAGCAGGTTGTAAATAGGCATCTCTAATAATACTTTGCCCAGCAGCATTTCTTCCAAGTGCTGCCACTTCTTCTGGACTCATACCTTGCACTATTCCAATCGCCACTGTTCCATTTCCAGCAGCAAGTGCTGCATCCAGAGGGGCTCTTCTTAATGCTTTTAAGTTATCTTTCTGAACTCTAGTGAAGTCGTTACTCTTTGTTACTGCTTCTATCTGACTAGATTTTAGTTGTGCAACGAAAGTAGGGTTAGTCAGGTAGTCGCGATTTATTGTTTCTAATTCAGAATCAGTAAGTGATTTAATTGCGCTAGCTGCCGGGCTATTTGGTACAACAATTCCTGCGCCTCCGGCACCCATTGCTGTAATAATAGTTGAAAATCTAACTTTGTGTATTTCCTCTTTTTGTGTAGTTGAGAAATTGTCGCTCTTATTAATAGCTTCAATTTGTGATGGTTTAAGATTGTTTACAAAAGTATCATCGGAGAAGTAAGAAGAGTCAAGCATTTCAAGTTCGGACTTTCCAAGTGATCTTATTTCTTTATGCAGAGCTGAAGTTTGTGCGGCTGTCATGCTTCCAGGATTTGTTCTCATTGTCTGCATACCCTGATTTATACTAAAGAATCTAGAATCTTTCAGAGTTTGCTTATCGCTATCATCTAGTAAGTCGTTTTTATTAAGCGCTTCAAGTTGTTTAATACTCAATGCATTTGCAAAGTTCTGACTATCTAGCAACTCCCTATTACCATCAACCAACTCCGCAGTTTGCTTATCAGTAAGTTTTGCAAGTGCTTTTTCCATTTCTTCTATTTCAGTAGCAGATGCTCCATTTATTGATCCTGTTTTTATCTTCTCCTTAGCTTGCGCTACGGCCAGTTCGTTGTTATCTGCAGTTTCTCTATCCCTAACTCGTTTTGAACTCTCTTTCTTTTCACTTTCATATGTTGTTGTTCCACCCTTTCCTGCTCCAAGTGAATCGCTTACTCCACCCATTATTGGGATACTTCCTGTGTTTACATCATTAAGTCCCATAGCCTTCCCTTTTTCAGTTCTTCCAAGTGTACCTCGTATAACATCCCCTATCATACTGGTCGGAACTGATGCATTTCTACCATCATATGTTGCATCCCTTGCTGTTCTGGCACTATATAATACTGTTCTAGCAGTTGCCCCAGCAACAGAATCCCAAACACCTTTTCTTGATCTGGAAGCTTCACTCTGTAGGTCAGCACTACTTGCTATTCCACTTCCAGCGTAGCCCAAAGTTCTTCTTCCGATCCATGCAGTTCCGCCGAATACTGCTGAGCCCGCTTTATCAGAAGCCATATCAGTAAACTTTGATAGTTGCTTTGAACCTTGAGAAGCGTATCTTTTAGAAACAACTAGTGATGCGACAATAAGTCCAATAAGTATTGCAAAGTTGAAAACAAGACCAATCGGACTTTGTTGATAAGGGAGGTTTGCAGCAATCTGTTCTCCATTTACTAACTGACCCCAAGTAGCTCTGTTTGCTGAAATAAAACCACTTGTGCTCATAAGTGTCAGTACTATCCAAGTCATAATCATGTATAAGGGACCGAAAAGAAGTTGTCCCGAAAATGTAGACCACCAGTCTTTTGAATACTTACCTAAAAATGGTAGTGCCGAACCCATATAGGCAATTGGTGAGAGTATGAGAAGAAT
The DNA here is from genome assembly GCA_964608465.1 of uncultured Candidatus Saccharibacteria bacterium. GTDB lineage: Bacteria > Patescibacteriota > Minisyncoccia > Phycocordibacterales > DATDWN01 > C7867-006. The sequence goes on from CAZSNI010000004.1 coordinate 24,374, forward strand.
AATTAGCACTATGTAACGTATAATAAAAATTGCTGCAACAGCTACAAAAACCATTGCAGTAATGAGGAATAGAAAAATTCCAATTAGAGGAGTAAGTACCATGTTCCAATTTCCACCCACAGAAGTTCTTACAGCATCAAATCCATCTGTACCCCAGAAAGTGGTAAGACCCAAATTTGTCATAAAAGGAACAGAGATACCTGTAATGTTAAGTGCGGTTTGTCCTGTAGGTAGTGTTATTGGTATTGATCCGCCACTACTTTCAACTATGGTTTTATAAAAACCAAGAGTCACTATGTTAGATGCGTCTATGAGTACTCTGGTGAAAAATAAACTAAAGTTCACGAGAAGGGCGGCAATAACTAGTGCCGAGATAAAGTTTTTTATTGATTCTTTACTACCAACACCGATGATGAGCTCAATTCCCTTGTATATAAGTATGAATATAAATGCAATATTCATTAAATCCTTTATAACTTTCCATGCTATGTTTATCCCAGTAAGGCTTTCCAAGTTTAATTTAAGGTCAATTATTGTGTATTTAAGTACGAAGTCCAGTAAAGTTCCGGCTATATAAAGAATAAAGGCAATTATTGTAAGAACTATATATAATATAGAAGCAAAAATATCTCCAAGTGCATTTGTGAAGTATGTCCAAACGGAACTACCTATTCCTGTATTTGCTGCTTCACCCAGTGGTGGGTTTACTGTCCCCCCTCCCGTTGCTTGTGCACCAACATAAACAGGTGCAAATATCATCGCAAGCATTACGAGTATTAAGATGTGTGATAGGATTTTTTTAATCATTCTATTTACCTAAATATCGCTCCAACCGTTCCGTTACCTGTAATATTCCCTTGGCATTGTGGATTCGGGTTAAAAACCGCACACGGTCCTGTCCAACCAGCAAAAGTTGTTCCACTGCCGATATCAGGGATAGCAGTTAGGGATACAAAAGAATCAATAGGATAAGGCTTGCTACAAGTTGTTGTAGCTGGACTAGATAGATTTGCACACGTATCTATGTTATCTGTTACAGAGCCGCGGCCTACAATTTGCATTGTAAGAGTATATGTTCCTACACCCGGAAGAGGGATTGGTGGGTTTGTTGCCGGGCTTCCAGAAGGGTTTCTGTTGCAAGCACATTCAGGTCCCCATCCCCAACCACCTTCAGCAAGAGAATCTTCACCATCTGGTCCTGCATTTCCAACAGCACCAATCATTACGTCCACTACCATTCCATTTCCAAAATCAAACTTATCCAGTCTTATTGGGTGTTGCAATAGCACACCTCCGAACTGAGACCGAATTAATGGTGCCGCCAATCTCATACCATTGTTTGATGGAGGATAGTTGTTTAGAACTGCCAAAACAGCTCCACTGCTTACTCTGGTGCAGTCTACAGATGGGTCTGGTGTGTATGCTGGACAAGAATGTCCTCCACTTCCACCTGAACCAATAGGCCAGGCTGGTAAACCAGAAACTGATGGTGGCGTACTTGTGCATCTTGTAGAACCTCCAGTTCCTCCTGTGTATGAGTCGATTATTCCATCCCCGTCAGTGTCTACTCCTGTTCCAGATGTTCCTCCTGTTGAACTACAGTTGAGTGACCCCGGTGAAGCACTTATTTGATAGTTTACTATTGGTTGTGGTTCTGCAGCGATTTGGTCAACAAGAGAAGGCGCTTGAGTTCCATTGTTTCTAGTTGTTGTTTCACTTGCACCCAAAAGTCCATTAGCGTTTCCTGCAACTTGTTCAATAAGTTGTGACACAAGAGCTGTAATTATTTCGTTAAATTCATCAGCAGAAACCAATTCTCCCCATTTTGTTCCTAAAGTTTCTTTTATTTGGTCACTAATAACTGTTCCCGGAGTAACTGTTTCTTCTTTTACAGAACAACCAGGAATAAGTGTTACTGGGTCTGTTATGGTTATAGCTCCCCTAGGACATCTCTTATAACTCAAAAATCCACTACCTAGCTCAACTTCTTTTTGCTTGCTTTCGATTTCAGTACCAACTTGCATCGATAAAGAGTTTTTTGCTGCAAGATAAGCTCCATAAGGGTTGTTTTGTTGGTTTTGTGTTATTTCAAACCATCCCTGCCATCCTCCTTGTGTAAAGTCCTGAGTAAAAGCGTTGTAGTTATTTTGCAAAATGCTCAATGTACAAGAGTAGTTGTTGTCGTCATTTATGTAGTTTTTTGCAAGAGCAAGTCGTACCTGAGCTTTGAATGGGCTACAAAGTTTGTTTATTCCAGCTTGTGAGAGGAATTGAGATGCTAGGTCATCTCCAACATTAAGGAAAAACTGTTCTGGGTCAGTTAAGTATCCAGGATTTCCCTTAAAGCCGTTGTTAATCCAGTTTACGGTTTTCTGAGTAAGTTTTCGAGTTACAGTTTTTGCCACCATATACGCAACAGAGTCCAGACCATACTCTTTTGTTGTGTTTGCAAGGTCAGTATATTGCGCGTAAGTTTTTTGAGGAGCAACAAATGACAACAAAGATAAAATCATCGTTATCGCTAGAAATTTCTTCATATATGATTTATTTAAAATATACAAGTTAATTGTATACTATTATATTAAAGAAATCCTCGTAAAACTAGGAAATGTGTTGAAAACTAAAACTAGAATATCTTAACCGTTGAATTTTTTAGTAAATATTCGTTCATATTTATTACAGCATTTCCAAAATTGATCATATTTTGTGAATAGTTGCCTGCAGATGTGAAAATTTTTACTGGATCAGACAAAGCAATACGCATAGCTTCAAGATCTGTAAGTAAATCAGAGGAAGCATTTAGTAAATTTAAGTGAAATCCTATAGCTCCCTCCGGAACTTCTATTTCTAGGAGGCTTTTAATGGCCGTTTTATTAATGGCTATTATAGGGTCTAGCTTTTTAAGCTCAGTTTCCTGTTCAGATTGTAGGCTATTTATAAGAATAGTCATTGGGTTGTCTTTCAGGTTGTAGTATAGAGGAATAAGTACTTGGTTTATTTTATCTCTGTATGCTCCAATACTCACTGGATCAGTTTTTTTGACTATTTTTAAGTTTTCTTTGATATACACTATAGAAATAGGGTTGTAATCCGGCAGGGATAAGGTGTTTAGGGCAATTTGTTCTGCGACTTCAGGAGTCACTTCCGTCCCATTCTTTACAGCTATGAGGTACTGAGATAGAAAATCTCGAGACATTTGGTCTGTTAAGGTCGTTCCCTCTTCTCCAATTGCAGTTGTTTTTGTCAGATCGACAACTTTTTGGTTCTTTGGAGCACTATCATTTAGTATTTTTTTCCAATCGTAGTCAGTATTCTTTATTGCAATTGCAGGTTCTGCTTTTACGCCATTATTGTTATTTATCGCGTTATTCTGAGATAAACTTTGTCTTTTTGATGTAACAAACCATACAGAAACAACAATACCAAAACATAATATAAAAATAGTAAGTATTTTATTACTTGGCATAAATATATAATAACACAATTCTAGACCAAGTTATAAACACTGTTAAGCCAAAATATGATTAAATAGCAAATCCCTATCGCTCCAAGGAAGAAAAATCTCAGGGTAAATATGTGTTTTTCTACGTACGGTTTTTTGACTAAGAGTTTGTAGCCAATTATGGATGCAGGCACAGATATAATATAAAGTAGATAAAAATTAAGGAAAATTGGCACAAGTAATATGCTTATCGAAAAAAGTAGAGCGACTATTCTGATTCCATACTTAGGAAACAAGTTTGGTATTGTCATTATTCCATTAGTTCTATCTCCGTCAATATCTTTTATGTCTTTAAAATTTATTGCTAAGGTTACCATTATTACTATTCCGATTGCCAAAAAAATTGGAAATGCATATATTTCCTTTCTTGTTGATACAAAAAAGAATCCAGCGAGTATTGTTGCAAGACAAGCAACTCCAATCAAAAAAGATGGAACTAAAGGTAATCTACGAAGTCTAAGGGGTGGCACAGAATATATATATGAACATGCAATGTATACAAGCGCCATAAAAAATGGGTAAAAACCCGCACACCAACTCCCAACGAGAGCTATTCCTAACCAAAGTTTGCTTATGTCTCGCATCTCCACAATACTCAAAGAGTTGTTTACTAGAGGCCTGTCGGTGTTTGATATTTTATCAATCTCAATATCATATATGTCGTTTAGGTGTACAGCATGCATCCATAGTGCCGTCCAAGAGATAAATAAACAAAAACCCCCAAATATATCTATTGGAACTATTGCATTCCCTAGTCTGTTTAAGTATGCAAAAACTATTCCGCAAAAAAGCGATGCGGTGTAGAAGTTTATTCTTTCAGGTCTAGAATTTCTTATAATTGATAAAAATTTTTCTTTGTTAATTCTCCAAAAAAGTAATCCCCCGATAAAAATTGAAATAATAAAAAGAATTTGAGACATAAGTTTGTCAAAACCCAACTCAAAAAATCTTGTAGTAGAGACTGACAAAAAACCTTCTCTTAATGTGTTGTGTGAAATGGTAGAGCGAAGTATATTTTTCTCAAAAAAACTAATAACTTCTGATGTTTCAACAGGTGTTGGGCTTGGGTTTGATAATGTATAAATAATTCCTGGGAGTGTGGCCATAATAAAAACAAATATATAAATAAAAACAACGCCAAGTATTGTTTTAGCTTTATTTTTTGTTTGTATCCACATTAAATACCCAATTGTAATAAGAGAAACTGCGATTCCAATACGTATTCCAACTGTTGCGCCCTTTGTAAGAGTTGGTCCAAAAAAAGTTACAAAATCAAATAAAAGTTTTGATCCCGTATCAAATATATAACTCATTCTGAAACCCACTCCTCCACTTACAAAGACATCTATAATTGGCGCAAGCCAGATAAGTGGCAGTCCAAAAAGTATTATTTTTGAAGAATTTTTATAGTCAGAAGTTATATGGCCGTATATAAGTATTGTTCCGAGTGTTACCGCAAGAAAATACAAACTATAGTGTACTAGTGTGTAAGGGTCCGACGGTATTATTCCAGAACTAGATGGGCTAGAAATAGATTCAAAAATAAACCTAACAAAGAGTATACCAACGAAACCATAAATCCACTCAGTTATGCTTACCTCTTGATTTCTGATGGTATCTAGAATCTTGTTTATCATTTCAGTATTATACTACTAAAATTTTTGTTAAATTTAACCATATTTCAAGAGGTAAATCTTCAGCTCTGGATTTTAAATCTAAACTAAGCTTTTCAAATGCATCAATAACTTTTTCTTTCGGAAAGTCGTTCGAGAGGTTAGGTAATAATTGTTTTCTTTTGTGAGCAAAACCCGAGTGTATTACGTTGAAAAAATCTTTGGACTCCATGCCTTCAATGTTTTTATTTGAAACATTCTCTATGTTTATTACAGCCGAGTCTACATTTGGAGCCGGGCTAAACGCTCCCCTCCCAACGGTTCGAATAATTTTTGGATCCCCAAAAACTTTTACAGAAAGTGAAAGTAAACTTTCTTTTTTATCTCTCGCAACTATTCTTTCAGCAACTTCTTTTTGTACGAGCAGTGTCATGCTCACAGGTTTATTTTTTGCCTCTAAGAATTTTCTAATTATTTGACCAGTAATGTAGTAAGGAATATTTGCAACAATTTTATACTTGTTTTTTACTATTTCAGTTTGATCTATATTAAACTCAAGTATATCCGCCTCGATAATTTCTAAGTTTCCATTTGTTACCTCCCTTTCAAATTTTTCTTGGAGTATCGGTATTAATCTGTGGTCTTTTTCTATAACCACCACTTTTCCTGCTTGCTTCAATAGTTCCATTGTCATAACTCCCTCTCCTGGGCCAATTTCTAAAACAGTATCATCTGCTGTTACTTTACCGGCAGAAACTATATCACTTACTATTTTAGGTGATTTAAGAAAATTTTGACCGAGTGATTTCTTTTTAAGCATTTTAGAAGTCTATACTAAACAAAGGTTTTCTAGGAGACTCATCTTCCCCATAATGTTCTTTTTCGGTGTATTTTTCAGGAATGTCATCCAGAAACTCTGAAGGAGAGTTGATTTCCCTATTTCCAAATATAGTACGTGTTACTGCCCAAGTCAAAAAAAGCTTTTTTCCAGCACGAGTAATTGCTACATAGAAAAGCCTTCTTTCCTCCTCGTTATCTTCACCGGATTTTCTCTCTCCCATTCTTCTGTGAGGAAAAAGATCTGATTCTAGTCCTGTGACAAATACAAAATCAAATTCCAAACCCTTAGATGAGTGCACTGTCATTAGTTTTACACCAGTTTTTTTACCATCTAGAGAGTCTTGGTCTGAGGCTAGAGAACTGTCGGTTAAAAACTTCTCAATCCCTTCCTCTGGAGTATTTTCATCATAAAGAGACGCCAGAGATACGAGTTCCATGATGTTCTCTAGTCTTTCAGTGTCTTCTTCTTGTCCTGTGCTATATAAATCCTCCATACCAGTTACTTTTATGACAAACTTAATTGCTTCACTGGTTTTCTGCGTTAAAAGCGCATCTTTTATTTGGAGCAGTAATCTTTTGAATTCTGCAAGTTTTTCCCTGGTTTTTTCTGGGAGTTCAGCTTCCTTCCCTTCAATAATTTTAGAAATGGTCGTTTTACCTATTCCCCTAGGAGGAATATTTATTATTCTCATTAAATCTGTTGTTGAGTCGGTGTTTAAAGAGGCTTTTATAAAACTCACCACATCTTTAACTTCTTTTCTTTCAAAGAACTTAGTTCCAAGCATCTGATAATCCACTCCAAATGCAAGAAAGGCGTCCTCCAGAACTCTAGATTGAAAGTTTGCTCTATATAAAACAGCAATGTGCTCAGGGCTGACACCGCTCTCAATGATGTTTTTGGCTTTCAGAGCTATGAACTGGGCTTCGTCCACTTCACTTCTTCCCTCAAAAATAGAAATTTTCTCGCCTTCATGGTTTTCGGTAAAGAGCTTTTTAGGGATTCTGTAGTCATTTTTCTCTATTATAAGGTTTGCGACCGCAAGAATGTTCTTTGTTGATCTATAATTCTGCTCCAGAAAGAAAGTCTGGGCTTCCGAGTATGTTTTTTCAAAATGAAGCATATTTTTTATTTCGGCACCTCTCCAGCTGTATATATTCTGATCCGTGTCTCCCACAACACATATGTTTCTATGTTTTTTCGCAAGCATTTCTACAATGTCATTTTGCACTTTGTTTGTATCCTGGTATTCATCCACATGTATATATTTGAACCTATCTTGGTATTTTTCTAGTACTTCCGGGTACTTTTTAAGAAGTTTGAGGGTTTTTAGTAGTAAGTCGTCAAAATCTAAGGCACTTTCCTTTTTTAGGGTTTCTTCATACTTAGTCCAGACTTTTTTTGTCAGTTCTGAGGAAAAATCATATGAGCCTCTTTCGTTGTATTCGCCAATGTCCACACCCCTTCCCTTTTCAGCAGATATAATATGTCTAACTTTATCTAAGTGGTCTTTTGGGTCCAAACCAACCGAGATTATGGACTCTTTTATAGCTTTTTTGGAATCTGAGGTGTCAAAAATTGTAAAATGTCTTGGAAGTTTTAATACATCCGAGTTCTCTTTTATTATCTGAACCCCTAGTGAGTGGAAAGTGCTCATGAACGGAGCCCCTCCTCTTAGGTGTATTAAATTCGGGTCACTTTTCATTAGGCTCACCACCCTTTCTCTCATTTCCTTAGCAGCTTTGTTAGTAAATGTTATTGCAAGGATGTTCTCTGGTCTTACTCCACTGTGCATTAGGTGTAAAATCCTGTGAGTAATGGTTTTTGTTTTGCCGGCACCTGCACCCGCAACTATAAGAACAGGTCCTTCTATGGCTAAAACAGCACTTTTCTGTTCTGAGTTTAAGGTTTTTAGATAGTCCATTGAGATTTGATTATAGCATTTGTTAAAAACTTACTTTTGTGACCTGTTTATAACTCCTATTGACCCTAGTTTGAGACTATATATAATAGATAAGTACGGAAATATTGATAGAAAATATGGCTCTGTTAAGCCATATTTTATACGGAGATTCTGAATTTGAATTAAATTTTAGCTTATTTTGAGGTCCACACAAGATCCTCATTTTAGGTCAGGTCTTAAAATCGCCAGCACAGCTTTTGTAAAAAATTGCAGTCAGGTGGGATCTACCAAAAATGTGGTGAAAATACTAGCTTTTTTGGCCATTAATCCGGCAGTTTTACTGTCTTTGGCACTACCTATACAGGCTTCTGCCTGTGGTATTTTTGATATTAAATCTTGTTTTAGTAGTAGCAGTAAAGTTGAGGCTCAGGAAGTCTCTACTTCAAACTCTCAGAACATTGCTCTGCTACAGGCCCCACTTTCACCTTTTCATTCAGCATCCTCTACTGAAGACGATTCTTCTATAATCGAAGATTCATACCTAACATCAGAAATACAGGTTGTGGACGAGTCTAGAACGATTGATGATGAGCAAATTAGTGTATATGTCGTGCATGGCGGGGATACACTACCTGCTATAGCTAAGATGTTTGGGGTTACTGTAAACACTATCCGATGGGGTAACGACCTTAAGTCAGACAAACTGACTCCTGGGCAGACTTTGATTATCCTACCTATTTCCGGAGTTAAACACGTTGTTAAGTCAGGTGAGACTATTGCTGGTATAACAAAATTACATAAGGGTGATTTGGACGAAGTTTTGCAATACAACAACCTTACAAAGTCTTCTAAGTTGGTTATTGGTGATGTTATTGTGATCCCAGACGGTGAATTGGTGGCTGTTTCTGCAGGTACAAAGAAAACTACAGCCAAATCAAATTATTCTGGCCCAACATATAGTGGATACTATATGCGACCTATTGTCGGTGGTATTAAAACACAAGGAGTTCATGGTCATAACGGAGTAGATCTAGCATCTAGTTACGGAGCAAATATTTTAGCAGCTGCTTCAGGAGAAGTAATTGTCGCTAGAACTGGTTATAACGGTGGCTATGGTACGTATATTGTTATTAAGCACGCAAATGGTACACAAACTTTGTACGGACATCTAAGTTCACTTAGTGTTTCTGCTGGAAACAGAGTTTCACAGGGTCAGATAATAGGAAAAATGGGAAGTACTGGAAAATCAACAGGCACACACTTACACTTCGAGATTCGAGGTGCTCGAAATCCCTTCTAGTTAAAACTTCCAAATTTAGCGATCTACTCGTTTCGTAATATAAAAAGTTCGTCACCTTACTGTGTGTAAGGCTTCTCACTTTTTCAATTCCTCAACTTCGTATCTCATCTAAATTGTGAAAGCTTTAGTATTTCTTTGGTCTATATTGTAGAGCCTCAAGTATGTGATTTTCTGCAATATCTTCTTTTCCCTCTAGGTCGGCGATAGTTCTAGCTAGTTTTATGATTCGGTGGTAGGAGCGTGCAGATAGATCCAGTTTTTTAGCAGATTCGTTTAATAACTCTTTTACTTTTTCTGAAAGAGGGACGGTTTTTACTAGATCTTTTGAAGAGAGCTCAGCATTTGTTTTAATTTTTAAATTTGAGAATCTTTTTTCTTGTATTTTTCGAGCCTTTTCTACTCTAGGTTTTATTTTTTGTGTTCCTTCGTGCAGGTCTCTACTGTCTGTTAGTTTTTCATATTCAACTTTTGAAACTTCTACCCAAAGATCTATTCTGTCCATTATTGGTCCAGAAAGTTTTCTTTTGTATTTTTCTATTGCAACTGCAGAACAAACACATTCTTTGCCTTTTACCCCGTAGTTTCCACACGGGCAAGGGTTCATTGTTGCCACTAAAATAAAATGCGCTGGATAACGCACAGAGCCTTTGGCACGTGACACTGTCACCACTCTATCTTCTAGTGGTTGTCTAAGTGATTCAAGAACTTTTTTATCAAATTCTGGAAACTCATCCATAAACAAAACCCCTTTATGTGCCAAAGTTACTTCTCCAGGTTTTAAGTTAGCTCCTCCACCAACAAGTGATACATAAGACGCAGTATGATGAGGGGAACGAAACGGAGGTTCATTTATAATTCCATCCAGTAACATTCCTCCTATGGAATATATTGAAGTCACCTCTAGTTTTTCATCGAACGAGAGTTCGGGAAGTAAATTTGAAAAGGCTTTTGCAAGCATGGTCTTACCTGTGCCCGGAGGTCCAAACATAATTATGTTGTGGCCTCCTGCCGCTGCTATTTCCAGTCCTCTTTTTGCTGATTCCTGGCCTTTTATATCAGAAAAATCAACATCGATTTCTTTTTCTTTTTTCTCTTCAATTTTTTTAATAAAAACTTCTAATTCTTGTTTAGAGAAATTCTCATCCGGGATTTCTTTTGTATTTATATGTTTTACTACATCTAGCAGACTTTCTGCGCCATAAACATCTATCCCCTCTATGTTTCCCGCTTCTTCTACATTATCTTTGGGTAAGAATATTTCTTTAAAACCTTCTTTTTTGGCCTTTTGAGTTATCGGTAAAACTCCTTTAACTCCCCTAAGTTTTCCATCAAGTGATAGCTCGCCTATAAAAAGTCTTTTGTCAGTATCTGCTTTTATCTCGTCAGACGCTATAAGATATGCAAGAGCAATAGGAAGGTCAAAGATCGGCCCTTCTTTTTTAACATCTGCAGGAGCGAGAGCCACAACAACTTTCTGATTTTTATTCTTTGGAGATTTCCAACCTGAGTTTTTTATTGCTGATGAAACTCGGTCTTTGGCTTCGTCCACAGACTTATCTCCTAATCCTACTATAGAAAAAGAGTGGAGCCCCCGAGAGAGATCCACCTCTAAATCTATAATTTGAGCTGAAAGTAGTGTTGCCTGAGCGCTGTAGATTTTAGCTACCATATGCCGGTAGCATACTCCTACATATGAGTTTTGCAAGTGGTAGCCGAAGGACTAGCTTCTAGTCTATCTTCTTCTATATCATTACCACAAACAGAACATTTTCCAAAAGTTCCGTCTTCTATTCTAGCTAATGCCTCGGTTACATTTTTCAACTGTATTTCAAGTTGACCAAGAACTGCATTGTCATTTTCATATGTTTCTATTCCCTCTGCTACGTCTAATTCGTCTGCCTCGTCTACGTCACCTTCTTTTCTTACAGTTTCCCAGTCCCCAGCTTCATCTGGGTTTTTTCTACCAAGAGTACCTAATTGTCTTTCTAGTTCTACTGATTCTCTGGTCAATACTTCTTTAAAGTGGTTTGTATCTTTAGTCATAGGCTTATTGTACCAGACTGACTTTTGTATGCAATTGTTACTTAACCTGTTTACTTATTATGAGTTTTCCTACAATCGCAGATAGCATATTCTCATTTTTAGTAATAACTAATGTTTTTCTATCAATGAAAGAGTATAGAAGTATGGAGTTTCCAACTGAGTCCTTCAAAACTCTTATGTCTCTATTTTTTATAACTTCATCGATAAATAGCTTTTGAGTTGTGCTAGATATATTCGGTGTGTAGTTAAAGATCTCTCCTAAGTCATTTGCCATCGATTCTTCCCATTTGAGCATTCCTGGATATGCGAGCGAATAATCTTTTACAGTGAGGATAATGAAAGGTTCGTTGGTGTCATAAGAGTAAACACCAAGCATGTATTCCTTATCAAAAGATCTAGTAAGAGATGGAAGCATGCTAGGGGCAATAACTGAAAGAAGGTTCTCTGTAGAAACTTGATTGTCGTTCAGCAAAGGGTTTATATATATAATTGAATTTACAACAAGTCCATTTTTGTTTTTATTTTCGACAACTTTTTCAAAAATTTCTTTTCTATTCACAGTTGTCATCGACACAGGGCTTTCCTCGGTAAAAGCAATTATTGCTTTTGTTTGTTTCTCAATTACAACCTCCTCATTTGATTTTATGTAATACAGGGCCGCAACAGACACTATGCCGACTACAATAAAAAAAATACCAAATATTATAAATGTTTTGTTTCTTGCATTTGATTTGCCTAGAACTTCAGCAGTCTCTATTGGATTTTCTTGTTTTCTTACTTGCTCTTTTACCAGAATCGTCGTTGCAGAATAGTTGTTTTTTGATATGGCCTCCTGAACATCCCCTTGGAATGTTCTAAGAGACTTTATCGGTATTCTTTCTTCCTTTTTTTTATTTTCTTCAGGATTCATTTTTCTTAATTGTAACAAAATCCTATTGAATTAAAAACTAACAATCTTTTACTTTAGGGGAATTCTAGGAACTCTACGATTTCTTTTGTTCCCTCCACCAAAGCCTAATAAGTATTTTGAAGGATCTTGATCTAAATCCATAAAGTCGTCGCAAACTTCAATGAGCTTGCTAGAAGAAGATTTTCCAAATGACATAACTTCAACTTGGCAACCCTCGTTTACTTGCAAGTATTCAACTAGCGGTACGAAATCTCCGTCCCCTGTTACTAGAATTATTGCATCTAATTTTGGTGCAAGTTTTATTGCATCAACCGCTAAGCCCACATCCCAGTCGGCTTTTTTAGCTCCACCAGAAAAAATCTGTAGGTTTTTAGTTTTAGTCTCTATTCCCATTTTTCCGAGAGCTTCGAAAAAATTTTTCTCATCCCCTGCCTCTGTGGTAATAACATAAGCCACTGCTCTAATAAGTTGTCTTCCAGCTAAACCGTCTTTTACAACTTGGTCAAAGTTTACTCTAGTGTTGTAAATGTTTTTTGCTGAATGGTAGAGGTTTTGGGTGTCTATAAAAATACCCACTCTCTGATCTTTGTGTTTAATTACACTCATAATTTATAAAAAATTAATAATAACGTTCAAATATTAAAATTAACTGACAAGTTAATTGTATATTATTTAAAATACAATGCTACGAAGTTGTTGCTTAAATGAAAACAAACCCGAAGGTTTGCTTTCAAGAGATATTATTTCTTTAGACCAAGCTTCTTGTTTAGGGCGTTGAATCTTTTTGGATTCTTTTTCTCTAGATACTTCATGTGAGTCTTTCGACTTGCAACCATTTGTAGTAACCCTCTTCGAGAGTGGTTATCCTTAGCATTTTTCTTCAAGTGAGAAGCTAGTTCGTCAATTCTTTTAGTCAAAATAGCAATCTGAACCTCTGGAGAACCAGTGTCAGTCGCGTGTACTTGGACTTCTTTAACGATTTTTGATTTCTTTGTCTTTGTAAGCATTGTCCCAATAGGATATCACACAATATAGGCATTTGCAAGCCTTTTTATATCGAATCCAATACTAACCGTGTCGCACAATATTTGGTATAATATTTTGGTAATGGCTTCTCTTAAACAACTAAAGCAACAGTTTCTGGAGTATATCGAGATTGAAAGAGGCCGATCCCTTAAAACTGTTGAAAATTACGACCACTACCTTAGTCGTTTTATGGATTTTACCAAAAATGACAACCCAGCAAACATAACAGATCAGTCGGTGCGAGAGTTCCGTTTATGGTTAAACAGACAAACTATTGGTGACAAGCGTAAACCAAACGACACCTTGTCGAAAAAAACTCAGAACTACTATCTGATTGCCCTTCGTGCTTTCTTGAAATACCTAGCCCGCCAAGAAATAAAAACTTTGCCTGCAGAGAGGATTGAACTAGCAAAGGTAGGAGAAAGGTCTCTCGATCTTATCACCGACCTCGAACTCGGAAGACTTCTCGACTCCCCTAAGGGAACAGAACTCAAAGATTTGCGCGACAGAGCGATACTCGAGCTACTTTTTTCTACTGGTCTTCGTGTTTCTGAACTCTGTGCACTGACAGCAGATATAGATTTAAGTTCTGATGAGCTTTCTGTGAGAGGAAAAGGAGGAAAAGTCAGAGTGGTTTTCCTTTCTGATACAGCTAAAAAGGCTGTGCGGGATTATCTGACAAAAAGAAAAGACTTCAACGATGCGCTTTTTGTTCAGGTGGGCGTTGAGGTTAGAAAGAAAAAGGATGAAGAGAAAAAATCTAAAAACAAAAGTACTCTTGAAACAGGCGCTCTAACTAAAAGATCAGTAGAGAGAATTGTTAAACAGCATGCTATAAAGGCCGGAATTTCTAAAAAAGTTACTCCCCACACAATTCGCCACCTTTTTGCTACAGGGCTTCTTTCAAATGGAGCAGACATACGTTCTGTCCAAGCGATGTTGGGACACTCTAGTATTATAACTACGCAAATCTATACCCATGTGACTGACAAGCACCTACGAGACACCCACAAAAAGTTTCATAAAAGATAGTATTGAATTACTTGACAATATATACATACTATGCTATAGTATACGTAGTAAGTTATGTTTGGCATTCCGCCAAGCACAGGAGGTTCCAATGCGCCACATCTGTCTCGATTGCCGCAAGTTCGTCTCGTTTGCCGACTCGATGCCTGCCGCGGGCCGCCCGGGTCGCGTCCACCGACCGAACCTCGGATGCCAGAAGAAGCACGCCGAAGCCGGTAAGGTCGTCACTCAGGTCCAGAAGCCCGTGGTCGTCGCCCTCAAGGTGCTCGACAACCAGTTCCACGGGAACTTCGGTCTCCGGCCGGGCCAGTTCAGGCTTCGTTCCGGCATGGTGGTGACTCCACCCGCTCGTCACACGTCGGCCTAGAAGGACGACGACACCGAGATCAGCTCGGCTCACATCAACTCGTTTGGTGAGAGTCGAGCTTTTCATTTACATAATTTTTTTATGTTAAACTACTTTTATGAAAATTATCTCTTGGAATGTAAATGGAATACGTGCGGTTCACAAGAAGGGTCTACTTGTGCCTTTTGTTGAAAAATACAAGCCAGACATTCTTTGCCTGCAAGAAACCAAGGCACAACAGGATCAAAGTGAGGTAGATTTACCTGATTACTCTGAGTATTGGAATTCTGCTGTGAAAAAGGGCTACAGTGGTACGGCTATTTTTACAAAAGAGGAACCAATATCTGTCGTACTAGATTTTCCTACTGATATTTTAAAAAAATACAAACTAGAGGATAAATACGGCGATCCAAACACTGAAGGAAGAATAATAGTTGCGGAGTTTTCGGTTTTTTACCTTATAACTGTCTATACACCGAACTCAAAAGATGATTTGTCTCGAATTCCCCTAAGACACAAGGGCTGGGACAAGGCATTTTTAGAATACGCACAAAAGCTTGAAAAGAAGAAACCAGTTATTTTTTGTGGGGATTTAAATGTTGCCCATACAGAGGACGACCTGGCTCGCCCAAAGGAAAACGTTGGCAAAAAAGGTTTTACCTCTGAGGAACGTGAGGGAATTGATAACTTTATTAAAGCTGGTTTTGTAGATACATTTAGACTTTTCACAAAAGGAAATGGTTTTTACACTTGGTGGAGTAACTTTGGTGGTGCAAGAGAAAGAAATGTGGGTTGGAGAATAGATTATTTTTTTGTGAGTAATAAAATAAAAGAAAAAGTTAAACAAGCAAGAATTCATCCAGATATTTTAGGGTCGGATCACTGCCCTGTCTCTATAGAAATTGAAATCTAATTTTAGTTTTCCACAGTTTTGTTTGATGTGTCCTTTACATTATTTTTTAAAAGACATAAACTAATTTCAGAACGTAGATTAGATGTCCGATATAATAAACCCTGTATCGGACTGACGTTCTGCAATTTGTTCTTTGTCGTGCGACCCATTTTGGGAGTCGGCCGACTCCCCTCTTAGAAGACTACTTGGTTTCCAATCAAGAAATAGGTGTAAACGAACCCTCGCTATCTACTTATATCTTTGGAGTTCAGTTACAACATCTAGCTTCACGGATGCTGTGTAGGTCTTCTCTTCAAACCGCTCAATGATGAGTATTCGTGCAAAGATAACGCACTAATATTGATTATTGGGCGGTTTTTTAATTATAAAAGGCAAGATTCGGCCTATTTCTTCGTTGGAACTGCAAAATATTCGTCAATGTATTTCTACATACACCTCCTCATATTTTTTGTTCCGCCTTGAACTAGACTCAAATCCTGCCTTTTATTTTACCTTGTGCGCAGAGCGAATTTTCTTTATTTCCTGCTCATCAGCCTCTTCTTTTGACATTTTCCCCTCCTCTCCCAGCGCTCTTAGTTCATTCTCAGGTAGATTAAATAGCTCTAAAGCTCTTTTCTCAAGATACTCCTCTGTATTTTTAGTAGGATCTTCCAAAACTTCCTCTAAAAGTGCATGCAAAGTAAAACCTATCTTAGGTCCTGGAGTAATTTTAGTAATTTCCATAATTTTTTTACCATCAATCTTTAACATTCCAACAGAAATCGGGTCCCGAAGAGCTTCTTCAATCATTGCGTGATATTTTCGGAGACGGTATGGGTCTTCTTTGGGTCTACCAGCCCCTATACGGTCGCATATGCGTAGATTCATGAGATCCCATATATTATCTCGTCCAACATTTACAATCATTCTACGGACCGCTGAGAGGCTAATTTGCTCTGTGTCAGAAAAAAACATATGCCATCTAATCATTGATACAGTTTTTTCAATAATTTTTGTTGGATACTTTAATTTTTCAAGAATCTTTTTAGTTTTTCTTGCTCCAAGTACTTCGTGACCAAAAAAAGTCCATTGCTTATTCTTTCCCCCGCCCCTTCTAGTCTCTGGCTTAGAGATGTCATGAAAGAGTGCAGAAAGTCTTAGCTCTAGAGGGTACTCTTTATCTGCAGAGTGCTGTAATGACCTCAACAGATGTTCCCATACGTCATAAGCATGTATACCTCCCTGCTCTACGCCTATAGCATCCTCTAGTTCTGGCACCACGTATTGCAAAACATTTAGTTTTTTCATGGTCAAAATCCCCTTCATTGGGCTTTTTGACATAATTATTTTTGTAAACTCATCTCGAATTCTCTCTTTTGAGATATTTTCAAGTAAGTTAGCATTTTCTAGTATAGCCTTCTCTGTATTTGGCTCGATATCAAACTCAAGTTCAGTACTTAGACGTATTGCTCTGAGAATTCTAAGGCCATCTTCTTTGAATCTGTGTTCCGCCTCCCCCACTGTTCTAACTATCTTGTCTTTTATATCCATCTTTCCATTGTAAAGGTCAATAACCTCATTCTTTAAGACAGAATATGCAAGACAGTTCATTGTGAAGTCTCTCCTTTTTAGGTCATCTTCAATTTTCTGGCTAAAAATAACAGTATCCGGGTGTCTATTGTCGGAATACTCCCCTTCTAGTCTATACGGGGTAACTTCAATAACCTTTAGTGTCTCATTTTCTGACTCTATCTTTACTCCAACTGTTCCAAATGTATTTTCATAGAAAGAATCTGGAAAAAGTCTAGTTATTTTCTCAGGAGTCGCATTTGTCGTTACATCCCAGTCCTTAGGAGTTCTGTCTAATATCAGATCTCTAACACATCCTCCAACCAAAAAAGCCTCGAATCCCCCATCCTCGAGTGTTTCTATAACTTTTCTTACTTCATTTGGAATAGATAATTCTTTATTCATTCGAATAAATTATTGTGCTCCCGGCAGGAATCGAACCCACATCCACGGTTCCGAAGACCGGTACTCTATCCATTGAGCTACGGGAGC
>CAZSNI010000005.1:0-33031 GCA_964608465.1 uncultured Candidatus Saccharibacteria bacterium
CTCCGACTCGCACGCCTAGCAAAAAATCTCCGTTCAGGAGATTTTTTGTGGTGTGCGCCGGGAAGGATTCGAACCTTCGAAGCCCGAAGGCGCCAGATTTACAGTCTAGTGCGATTGACCACTCCGCCACCGACGCATTGTAAAACTTTATTACTTTAGCACAAAAAATGGCGGTTTTACAACCCCTTGCATTTAGAGTTCATTTCTGGTAATTTATGATAACTATGTCACAAGATAGATTAATACCACTACGAAACAAGGAGTCAGGGGAAGTATACTGGACTTCAAAAAACAAGAAGAAAGTCGAGCGAAAAATCGACCTTAAAAAGTATAGTAAAAAGCTTAGAAAGCGAGTTAGTTTCAAAGAAGCAAAGAAATAAGAAAAAAGCGCCGTCTGGCGCTTTTTTCTTGTGTGAAGAATCGGTCACAAGTAAAATAATGGAAGAATCTCTCCTTACAGGAGCAGTACCCCAATTGGATATTTTTTCAAAATATCTCAATCGGGCTTCGATTCTTCACATAAAGTCTCCCAGACTTTACTCATCCCAACCTCCAAAAAGCTTCGCTTTTTTGCGGGGGATGGAAGAATCGAACTCCCGACAGTGCTTTTGGAGAGCGCTGTTATACCACTTAACTAATCCCCCTTGTGCGACTTATATTAGCACAAAACATTATTTATTTAAATTAACGACGAAACCCGCATATTGCGCGGGTGTGCCTCAAAAAAAGAGGCGAAGGAAGGGGTGAACTTTTTTATTGATATAAGCTAGGTACGGCACCCAGTAGGGAGCCGTGAACAGACTGATGGTTACTATAACCACCAGAATTCTTCGTATTTCTCGCCACCACTCCTTAGAAAAGAGAGGTGGTCCTTCGTGCCAACTCTCCACGGTGAGTACCTCCGCTTATATTTCTACTATATACTTTCAGTTAAATCAAATTTTTTAAAGTATTCATTTGTTAAACGTTTAGAGAAATTTATTCAAAATCTTTTATATATGAGTTCACCCACTACCGCGAAGGCGGCAGTGGGTGGTCGGTGGTGGTCTGCTACTTTTCATCGCAGACTTCGCAGGTGCCTTCGGTGGTCACGGCCGGGTGTCCGCACCCGATGATGCACATCCGGATCGGAAGTGTCGGTGGGGGTGGGGGCGGCTGGGGCGTCGGCGTCTGTACATGGGCCATGTCGGTCCTCCTCACTAATTAAAACATAGTGGCAAAGTAACTACAATTAAGTTATTCAATCACTTTTTCCACCTTTGAACCCCTAGAGCCCTTAAGCAAAAATGTATATTTTTTAAAATTCTGCTTTTTAAACCAATCACTTGCCTTGGTTGAGTCAGCAAACCAAAGGCAATTCCCAATATTATTTTCTATAAGTTTCTTATACTCTTCGCCTATTAGCACAACCAATTCATTTTTTTTAGTAAATACATAATTCAAAACTTTTTTATGCTCATTTTTAGAGTATTTTCCAAGTTCCAACATTTCACCTAGTATCACGCCTCTTGGGTTTTTTGACGACTTGTAGAAACTTTCAAGCGACAACTTCATACTTGTTGGATTTGCATTGTAGCAGTCCACAATAAACTTATTGCTATTATTAACTACTATCTGTGAGCGTTTTAAAGTCGGTTGATACTTTTTTACAATATTCAAGGAGTTTGAAATCTTGATTCCAAAGTATTCACCTATTGCTACTGCAAGTTCAATGTTTTCTAGATTATAACTTCCAGCCAGGTTTGTTTTGTAGATTTTATTTTTATATTTTAAAGTAAGCGGTGTTTCTGTTACGACTTTTATTTTTTCATTTAGGTAAGTTGTCCTTTTGGTATATTTAGAATCAATCAATAAGTCTTTGTTTTTCTTGTTAACAAAAACTTCTGATTTGTTTTTCTTTGCCCATTTATATATTTCTGCATTTCCTCGTCTTGCTCCTTTTGCTCCTCCAAAACCCTCTAAATGATCTAGCCCGTTATTTGTAACAACAACGTGTGTCGGTTTCAGTATATTCAAAAGATCCGTGTGTTCGTTCGGATGGTTTGCTCCGATTTCAAACACACCAATTTCGGATCCTTTTTTTAGCGATAGTATGGATAGCGGAACACCTAGGTGATTGTTGAAGCTGCCCTCTGTCGAGTGAACAACGTATTCTGTTCGAAGCACATCACGCGTCAGTTCTTTGCTTGTAGTTTTTCCATTGGACCCTCCAATCGCGATAATCGGTATACTAAATTCATCTCTGTATTTGCTCGCCACACTCTGAAGTGTTTTGAGTACATCCTTTACAACAAAAATATTTTTTCCTTTATACTTTTTGTCATCGGTGACCACAGCCATCGCACCACTTTTTAATGCTATTTTTACAAACTTATTTCCGTCAAAGTTTTCTCCTTTTATTGCAAAATATACAGATCCAGTCAGGTCCTTCCTTGTGTCAGTTGAGACCTTAAAATCACAACTTTCCAATTTCTTGTAGACTAAGTCTGTTGTGTCCATTTCACTAACAATATATGGCAAAAATGCATATTTAGCCAGTTTTATGCTGTTGTATTAAAAAACTATATAAGTATACTGATACGCGGAAGGTTGAAAACCATGGACATCGAGAGAATGTTTGAAGATGGCGCAAGGCAGGGCCTCTTCACAGATTTCGATGTCTGTGTGAGGGGTCCGTACGAGGCAAGTTTCAAAGGTGGTAGTCATGTCTCAACGGGTGCTCGCTTTTTCGATATTGCGAGCATTACGAAGGCGTTGACGCACCTTCTCCTCCTTAGGCTTTTTGCTGAGGAGGTTATCTCACCAGACGATAAACTCACAAGGTTCCTCGCGGTTCCAAATAGCGGGGATAGGCGGTTGTGGCATTTTATGTCATATCTGGCCAAGGAGTATGCGTTTTACCTTGATTATGACAAACTCCGCAAGGGGGAAGTCGGGTCGCTTAGGGATACCATTTTAGCCCAAGGTTTTGGGGAATGGACCCGAAAGTTCGGGTACGACAACTACTCAAGTGTGTTTCTGGGTGTAGTGCTGGAGAAACTGTTCGGTGCAAATCTGGAGGAAGTGTTTCATTCTGAGCTTTGTTGTGGGGTAGAGCCGCAAACTCTTTTCTTCCACCCAACGCGACGCAGAATGGACGCATCGCTTTTTGTTCCGACGACTTCGGTCCTCGGCACTCGAGGAGTAGCCTTCGATCTAGTAACCAGTGCCCATTCTGCGGAGTGTCTATCCATTGCTGGGGTGTTTTCGGACGCCTCAACAGTAGTTAGTATCTTCCACAGAACTCTGGAACAGATTATTCGTTCCGGTTTCTATTCCATCGCTTCCAGGAATTATCTGGAGGGGGTGGATGACACTGCACAAAAGCCGTGGGGATTGGGGTTCGATATTCCAGTTACGGAGAGAAATCTCGGACCCACCGTGGGTCCTATGATTTTCTCGGGCTACACGGGATGCCGAATCTTCTTCTCGGAGAAGCCGAGACTGACCATGTGCATTCTGACCAACCGCGTGTTCTGTGGTAACACTGTCGAGTCGCGCGAAAGATTTTCCGATTTTTCTTGGAACGTCATTCGCGAGGCTCTGCACCGTGCGCGATAAGGGGGTGGAGTTTCTCCACCCCCTTTGATATGCTCATAATATGAAAAATTACGAATACTACTACTTAGCAAAAAGAAACATTCTTCCTGATGCAGAAAAAAGAGGCAGGATTTTTGGTCAGGTTAAAAAGGGCTCAAGAGTTCATGTTTCAGCCGTATGTGGCAAAGCAATGGCTTCAGTTGCATGCATGTTGCAGGATTATGGTTGTAAAGTTTCAGGAAGTGACAGCGCTTTTCATTTGCCAATGAGTGCTGTTTTAGATAATCATAAAATAAAAAAACTGCCATTAAGCGAAAAGAATATTAAAAATATCGACTTACTTGTAGTGGGGAATTCTCAATCACCATCTTCTGTAGAAGTCTTAGAGGCAAGAAAAAGAAATATCCCAATGATTTCTGGCGCAGAGGCAATTTCTCAAATTTCAAAAGACAAAAGATCTTTAGTTGTTGCAGGAACTCATGGCAAAACTACAACAAGCGCACTACTTACACATGTTTTTATAGAGTCGGGCAAAGACCCGGTTTATATGATTGGAGGAGTTTTTCAAAATAACAGAGATAGTTACGGTTTTGGTTCCAAAAAATCCAAACATATAATATATGAAGGAGACGAATACAATTGTGCTTTTTTTGACAGGGCTCCAAAGTTTTTACGTTACAACAGCACGTCTATAATTTTAACAAGTATTGAACACGACCATTTTGACCTCTACCCATCATTCGAAGATTACAAAATCGCTTTTCAATTTTTAATTGACGATTTGCCGAAAAGTGGCTTTGCTGTTGTTCACGAGTCTGTTTTAAAAAATGTTGGAATAGAAACTACTCCTGCAAAAGTTTATTCATACGGAGGCTCAAAAAAATCTGATGCTTTTTACAAAATTGAGAAAGTTGACTCACTGGGAACCACGTTTTCACTAAAAGTGAAAGGTTTTCCTTTGTTTAAAAATATCTTGCTACCTATGTATGGGGAGTACAATATTGCCAACGCAACATCTGTTTTTACCCTAGCACTTTTGGAAGGAGTTGCTCACAACAAAATACGTGAGGCTTTTCTGAATTTTCCGGGCACAAAAGAAAGACAGGAGTTGTTTGGTGTAAATTCAAATGAGGTAACTATCGTTCGAGACTACGCTCATCACCCAACTGCAGTTACGCTGACTCTTGAGGGATTAAAACTCAAGTTTACCAAAAGGCGAGTAGTAACTGTTTTTGAACCAAGATCTGCTACAAGTAGGAGTAAAATTTTTGAGAATGACTACGCAACTTCTTTATTACATTCTGACGTAGCAATAATTATAAGCCCACATTTCAAAGAAACTGAGGCAAAGGAAAATTCTGTTGATGTTACGGCCATCGCTAGTTTTTTAGTCAAAACAAAAAAAGAAGCATATGGTGTGAAGGATTGTGAATCTGCTCTAAAAAAACTTTCAAAGATTACAAAGAGCAATGACCTTGTAGTATTTATGAGTAGTGGAGATTTAGATGGAATTCCAACTAAGTTTCTAAATTCCTAACTCAGCCAACTTTTAACCTCAAACTCGATTTGTTCGGTTTCATTCGGGTTAAACCATTTGATACTATCATCCTTTTTAAACCAAGTATTTTGTCGTTTTGCGTATTGCCATATTTCAGTTTGGAGTCTTTCTTCAAACTCTTGCTCCGTTATTTCATTTTGAAGTAGGGAAGATAGAAGGCCGTATTCTAAACCAAGTTCTTTCATTCTCTCAAAAGACAAGCCGTTTTTGTGTAGATTTTCTGCTTCCAAAACCATACCCTTTTTTATTCTTGAAACAACTCTATTTTTAATTTTTGATTTCAATTCTTCATCATCTACTCTTAAACCAATTTGTAGAATTTCGTATTTTGAGTCTTTCTTGTGAATTTTCGGGACGCTACCAAGTGATTCAGCAATTTCTATTGCCCTAACAAGTCTAACCTTATTCTTTGTATCAATATTTGCATACCTTTCAGGGTCAGTTTTTTCTAAAATATTCTGAAGCTCTTCCAGAGTTTTCATATCAAGTTCTTTTCGAAGTTCATCATTTGGTGGAACCGTAGGTAAAACCAGCCCATCAACTATTGCTTGTATGTAAAAGCCAGTTCCACCGCAGATTATCGGTAACATATTTTTGTCTAGTATCTTTTCTATGATTTCTTCAGTTTGTTTTTGCCACCCAGCTACTGTAAAAGTTTCATTTGGATCTACGACGTCCAACATGTGGTGTTTTATGCCTTGCATTTCTTCCGTTGTAATTTTCCCTGTACCAATATCTAGTCCCTTGTAAACTTGTCTTGAATCTGCGGAAATAACTTCGCCATTATACTTTTTAGCGAGTTTTACAGCCAAGTCACTTTTTCCTGTAGCTGTCGCTCCAAGGATAACCAAGATTTTGTTCATTTGTGCCGGAGGTGGGACTTGAACCCACATCCCTTGCGAGACGCGATTTTGAGTCGCGCGCGTATACCAATTCCGCCACTCCGGCAATGAATAAGAGTTTATCTCTATTTTCCAAAAAAATCAATTTCGTGATAAAATTCATTTTATAACATATTAATTTTTCAGCATGTCACAATTTTACAACGACTCAATATTCTGGATAGATGTAGATAAAATAGTTCCAAACCCTTTTCAGCCAAGGCGGGAATTCGGTGAGTCTGAACTTCAAAGTCTTTCTGACTCTATTCGACAATACGGTGTTTTGCAGGCACTAGTTGTAACAAGAAAAGAAATCCCGCGAGAAGATGGCGGACTTTCAACTCAATATGAACTTATAGCAGGAGAGCGACGTTTACGAGCTTCAAAACTTGCGGGGCTTTCTCAAGTGCCCGTGCTTATAAAAGTAGGGGATGAGAGTAATGACTTAATGAAGCTTGAACTCGCTATCATTGAAAATATTCAGCGTGAGGATTTGAATCCTGTGGATAGGGCAAAAGCATTTCAAAGATTCATAGATGAGTTTGGTTTTACTCATGCAGTTATTGGTAAAAAAGTTGGCAAAAGTCGTGAGTATGTTTCTAACTCAGTTAGACTTTTGGCTCTCCCGGAGGAAATTTTGTCAGCTATTTCTCAGGGTAAGATTTCAGAGGGTCATGCTAGACCGCTTATGATGCTTGGGGACAGACCAGAAGAACAGAACACATTGTTTAAGGAAATAATGTACAAGAAACTTACTGTTCGTGAAGCAGAGGCTATAGGTCGTCGAATAGCATACGACAAAATAAAAAAGAAAGGCGCAACACTTGATCCTGAAACTCAAGAGATGGAAGAAAGACTTACAGAAACGCTTGGCACTAGAGTTTCAATAGAAAAAAGAGAGAATGGCGGAAAGATTTTGATAGATTTTTTCTCAAACGATGACTTGCAAACTATACTTGAATTACTTAAGAAAAATAAAGCATCTTCACCTACAGAACTATTGGACAAACATATTGAGGCCAACCCGGTTCCTCCAAAGAATGAAAATATTCCTGAGTACATAGCAGACTCTACTGCTGTAGAAATGACAGTTGAGGATTTGAACAATCCAAATGTTCTTGATGACAGAACTCCTGAAGAAATAAAGAAAGATGATAATACTGAAGAGGAGATATATTCAATCAAAAATTTCTCAATTTAATTTTATTTGTTATTCTCTAGGTAGTGATTTATTCTTCTTCTGGCTAGTGTGGTTTTGCAGTTCTCCAGCCATTTCTTATTTGGTTTAGCATTCTTTTTTGTCTCAACCTCAACCCTGTCACCACTTTGTAGCACTGTGGTTATTGCGCTAAACTTTCCATTTATTTTTGCTCCAACCATGCGATTGCCTACGTCAGTGTGAATGTTGTACGCAAAGTCTATAACTGTTGAATTTTTTGGCAAATCAATTACATCACCTATAGGTGTGAATACAAAGATTCTTTCTTCAAAGAAATCTTTTTTAGCATGTTCAAGAAAATCATCTCCAGCTTCCTTCTGAAATTCAACCATTTCCTGTATCCAGTTAGTAGTTTGCTTTCCGGCTTTATATGAAAGGTGACTAGCAACTCCGTACTCTGCTTCCTTATGCATTTCTTCGGTACGTATTTGAACTTCTATGATTCCACCATCTCCTGTGAAGATCGTGGTGTGTATGGACTTGTACCCGTTAAGTTTTGGAGATGCAATATAGTCTTTAATTCTTCCTGGGAGTGGTCTCCAAGCACCGTGAACTATTCCAAGTATTCTGTAGCAGTCCGAAATTTCCTTAACGGTTACCCTGAGTGCGGAAATATCGTAAATACTTTCTACGTCCCACTTATACTTTTGTAGTTTCTTATATAGGGAGTACAAGCTTTTTACGCGATGATCCATTCTAAACTCAGTAACTCCATTTTTTGCCAACTCTTTTTTAAGAGATTTTTCAAAATTGTCTAGGTGTTTTTCTACCTCTTCTTTCTTTTTCTTCAGAATTTTTTTAATCTCTTCATATTCTTTTGGATAGACATAAGAAAATGCTAAATCCTCAAGTTCTCTTTGAAGAGTTTTGATACCGAGGCGGTAAGCGAGCGGAGCATAAATTTCCAAAGTTTCTTTTGCGATTCGCATTTGTTTCTCTTTTGGAACATGCTGGAGTGTCTGCATATTATTTAGTCTGTCGCATAGTTTAATAATAAGCACTCTTATATCCTGTGCCATCGCCACAAAAAGTTTCCGCATGCTTTCGTTGTATCTGTTTGTGCCCTGGTATTTTATTTTCCCAAGTTTGGTTACTCCTTCAACCAAAAAAAGTACTTCTTTTCCAAACTCTTTTTCTACTACTTCCGGCAAAACCCCAGTATCCTCTATTGTGTCATGAAGAAAACCAGCAACAATAGTTGTTGTGTCCATACCAAGACTCGCAATATTCTTTGCTGTTCCAAAAAGATGGTTAAAATATGGTTCGCCACTTTTTCTCTTGTGATCTATGTGTTTTTCTTTCGCAAAATCATAAGCCTTTTGTATGGCTATTTTGTCATTTTCACTTATTTCTTTAACCAAAGAGAATATTTCCTTAATATCGTTCATATTTTTATTGTAACCAAATTCGTCTTAAATACAAATTTTACGTTGACTAAGTTTAAAAATTGTTTATAAATATAGATGGAGTGCACCATGAGCCTGAGATTGAACCTCTGTCTTCTGGCGTTTTTCGGAGTCGTTTGCGGTTATGTTGGGTATCGTGCTGCGTCAGTGCAGTATGTAGTCTTTCTTGAACCGCTTATCCAGACACGGGTCGCCGAGATGTGTGGAGGGGAGCCCTCGAACCATGAGTAAGTCGGATGAAAGGGAAGAAAGAGTTATCCGAGAGGATCTCAGGTGTCCTGGTTGTCAGTGTTTAACCAATCTAGAGCATCTGTTTTGCATGAAGTGTGGAGTCAAAAATCCATATTTTGAACCTGAAGTTGTTCTGGAAAATGGTTACGGCAGCGTCGAGGTCATGAAGACTATCGAGTGCGCCATGTTTCACCCCATTGTTACTCTGGACACGCCAGATAACAATATCGCTTCGCTCCTTGAGGGGTATAGGGAACTGCCATTCTGCCCATCGTGCGGGCGTAACGCTTATAAATATGGGATCAATTAAGGTCTCCTCGAGAAGGCACTGCGTGCCGCAAACTCTCGTCGAGGCCTTTTCTAGTCTTTTTTCTTTCTAGCAAAACCTCTAGGTTTTTTGACTTCCTTTAGTATTTCAAGTGCTCGAGCAAGATCTATTTTATATACATCATCAACTTTTAGTGATCTAAAGTCTGGTTTAGGTTTTGTGTTGTGTGCTATGTAAGGTCCAAATCTTCCAATGTTGGCGATTATATTTTCACCAGTTTCTGGATGTGTTCCTAAAACTCTAGGAAGTGAAAGATACTTCATTGCGTCCTGCATAGTAACTTCAGTAAGATTTTTTTCTTTAGGAATACTTGCCATTCGTGGCTTTACTGCCTTTTTACTTCCTTTACCTTTTACTCTTTGACCTAGTTGTACATATGGTCCGTATTTACCAACTAGTATATATACTCCAAGACCAGTTTCAGGGTCTGTCCCAATTGGTTCATCTTTCTTTATCTCATGACCATCCATTGTAAGTGCGCCTTCACAGTCCGGGTATGTAGAGCAAGAGAGGAATTTTCCACTTCTGCCAAGTTTTATTATCATTGATTTTCCGCATACAGGACATTTCATATTTGGGTCCGCAATTCCCATTGTTGTTACTTTGCCCATTTTGTCTTTCTCTTTCACATCAGCTAGAAAAGGTTTGTAAAAAGTTTTCAAAGTTTTTACATATTCTGCTTTTCCTTCTGCGATAAGGTCGAGCTTATCTTCCATGTCTGCAGTAAAACTATCAGAAATGTATTCTCCAAAGTTTTCTTCTAGGAAACTTGAAACAACATCTCCAGTGTCAGTTGGGACTAGTGCTTTGTTTACTTTCTCAACATAGCCTCTGTCTTCAATAGTTTTAATGATTGATGCGTATGTTGAAGGTCTACCAATGCCTCTTTTTTCAAGCTCTTTAATAAGTCCAGCTTCAGAGTATCTACCAGGTGGTTCAGTTTGTTTTTCTTCAGATGTTACTTTTATAAAGTCTAGTTTCTCTCCAGCCGATACCTTTGGTAATTCAACATCGTCACCACGAGATGCAGGGTCGCCAAGTAGCCATCCAGGGAATTTTACTTGTGTACCTGTAATTGAAAAGTTCGGAGTTTCTGCCCCCTCAACGTTCGCAGTTATTTTTGTGCGTAGTGTTCCTGCGTCTTTCATTTGTGAAGAAACTGCTCTTCTCCAAATAAGTTCGTAAAGTTTTTTCTGCTCGTCGTTTATTCCGCAGTCTTCTATATTAAAGTGTGTTGGGCGTATTGCTTCGTGCGCCTCCTGTGCATTCTTACTTTTTGTACTGTATGTTCTTATGTCTAGATACTCTTTACCAAATTTTTTATTAACAACTTCAGTTATCTGAGCTAATGCATTCTGACTAAGTGTTGTAGAGTCTGTACGCATGTATGTTATGTGTCCTGCCTCATATAGTTTCTGTGCAATTCCCATAGTTCTACTAGGGGCAAAACCTAGTCTACTAGACGCAGCTTGTTGAAGTGTAGAAGTTATAAAAGGTGCTCGTGGAGATTTTTTAACATCACTTTCTTTTACATCAATAACTTTCCATTTTTTATCTTTTCCTCCTTTTTCACTAACCTCAATTATTTTTTCCAAAACTTTTTTGTCTGTTGGCTCTTCTTCACAGACTACAGTGAAATTCACTTTCTTTGAGTTGGCTACTTCAGCAGAAATAATCCAGAAAGTATGGCTTTTGAAAGCGCGAATTTCTCTTTCTCTCTCCATTATTATTCTTAGGGCAGGTGATTGAACACGACCTGCAGAAAGTCCATAACGAACTTTTTTCCAGATAACCCCAGATAAGTCGTATCCCACCAAACGATCTAGTACTCGTCTAGCCTCCTGAGCTTCTTTCAGATTCATATCTATTTTACGAGGATGCTTGATAGCTTCTTTTACAGCTTCCTCAGTAATTTCATGAAAAACAACCCTTTTTGGGTTCTTAAGTTTTGTTGCTTGTGCAATATGCCAAGAAATAGCTTCTCCTTCACGGTCGGGGTCAGTTGCAAGTAGCACTTCTGTGGCCTTGTCTGCAAGCTCGTGGATTTCTTCTACAACTTTTTCTTTTCCTTTAGAAATTTCGTAGTGAGGAATAAATCCACCTTCAATATCGATAGCTTTTTTGTTTGATTTTGGTAGATCTCGTATATGACCAACACTCGCAACAACTTTATATTTGCCGTCTAAATATTTTGAAATTGTTTTTGCTTTTGCTGGTGACTCTACGATAAGTAATTTCATATTTGTTTTTCTAGTATTACCTTAAAATTATTTTTTGTCCAATTTAATTAATTATTTTTCTTTACTGTTCTCGGAGAAAATAAAATTTAGGAGAGTTTATATAAAGCGATACCTGGCGGAAAATTTCCCGCCAGGCTTGAGCGCATGTGCATTACCAGTTGATCTGGTGCGGACCTTTTTCGGCGTGCCGAGTGAGGGTCTGATCTGCTTCTTGTTGTACTGCTTCCGAAAGGACGAAGTGCCCTGTCGGTGAACCCTTGAAAAGGATTTCGTTTACGTACACACGGTTCTGTGTTCCGTCCTCCTCCTCAACGAGGGCCCGTACTGCCGGTGCCAGTTCCACTGGCCCTTTGCGAGTAGAGTGCTTCTTGAGAGGTCCTCCTTTGACCCCCAGTGATTTCTCCCGAGAGTAGACTGCCACATCTGTCGCCAGTATTACGTTTGCCACGACGTGCCTCCATCAAGCACTATACCACGAAAAACAACTTACTTCAAATGTAGCTCTCCCATGCTCTCTTCTATGAGTCCTTTAATTTCCATAGTTGCTAGTACTGTTTGGGTTGCATAAACAGGTTTTCCTATTAGTCTTATTATCTCATCTCTAGATCTCGGTTCTGAAAGCAAATTAATTACTTCGTGTTCATCCGCTGAGCAATTCTTGTAATCTTTTTTTTCAAACAAGTTATCGTGCGGTGTAAGTCCAAGTGCAGAAATAATATCTGCTGAAGAGGTGATGGGCGTTGCGCCAATTCGAAGTAGCATATGCGGACCTTCAGAAGTTTTAGAAAAAATTGAATTCGGCACAGTTAAAACATCTCTGTTGTATTCCGTTGCAAGTTTTGAAGTAATCAGTGTTCCAGATTTTAGTTCCGCTTCAATAATAAGTGTCGCGTGACACATTCCGGCTACTATTCTGTTTCTTTTTGCGAAATCATAAAGACGTGGGCGGTAATCATCAGGGAATTCAGAAATTAGGCAACCTCCACTTTCTACAATTTCTTTTGCCAAGTTTCTGTGACTGGATGGATACAAAACTTTCTCATCTAATCCTGAACCAGGTATGGCAATTGTCGGAATGCCAGTTTTTAATGCCGCTTTGTGACCAATAGAATCCATTCCAAGAGCTAGTCCAGAAACAATAGTGATAGAGTAACCCGCCAAACCCTCAATAAGTTTTTCACATACAGCCTTGCCATACTCACTATATTTTCTGGAACCAACTACAGCGAGGTATTTTTCTGTTTTTGGTAGAACGCCCACAATTCGCAATGACTTTGGAGGGTCATTAATCTCGAGAAGCAGAGGAGGGAAGTCTTCTTTTGGAAGGTCTCTAATTTGCATAGCCAAAGTATATATAGATTTGATATTTGTTCAATATTTTGTATAAATATATGGGGAGGGCGTTCAATGCCTGCACACTGGGTTTTTTGTGGGAGTCTGCTGGTTTCATTTGGCGCCATCACTACTCTCGTCGCAGTCTGTCTGATCGGTCTGCTTGAACAAAAGATCGTTCGGGCCGGCTACAATCGTTCGCAGATGGTCACCATCTGCTACTCGATGGGTGCGACCATCACTTTCGCTTTTACGGGAGTACTCGTTCTTTTGCTTACATCGCTCTGACATGCATGGCGGCCCTTCTGGGGCCGCCACCGTCGTTTTAGTGTATTTTTATAATACTTTTGATACTATATATATTATGTTAGATATTAAATTCATACGGGAGAATAAGGACCTAGTTTCTGAAGGTGCCAAGAAAAAACACATAGATTTTAATGTAGACGCTCTTTTAACTGTGGATGATAAACGAAGGGAACTAATGCTTGCAATAGAGAACAAGCGTGCAGAGCAAAACGCAGTTAGTGAAAAAATGGTACGAACTACAGACGCGGGTGAAAAAGCTACTATGATTTCAGAAATGAAGTTACTTAAAGAAGAACTTCAGAAAGAAGAAGATGAACTTAAGGCTGTTATGCTAGAGTGGCAAACATTAATGGTTGCTGTTCCAAATATTCCAGATATTTCTGTTCCAGAGGGAGTGGACGATAAAGAAAACAAGGAAGTAAAAGTTTTTGGTGAAATTCCAAAATTTGATTTTACTCCAAAAAATCATATAGAACTTATGCAGAACCTAGATATGCTAGATCTTGAACGTGGTGCAAAAGTTTCCGGTTTTAGAGGTTACTTTTTGAAAAATGATGCAGTTAGACTTCAGTTTGCCCTTTGGCAGTTTGTGCAAGATCACTACATTAAAAAAGGTGACTGGAGACAAATGATGGTGCCTTCTGTTGTAAGAAGAGAAGTGTTTATGGGAACAGGATATCTTCCACAAGGTGAAGAGGATTTGTATAAAACACAAGATGGTGACTACCTATCTGGAACAGCAGAGGTGGCAACTATGGGATACTACATGGATGAAGTTTTAGAGAAAAAAGATTTACCAATGAAGATACTTTCATTTTCTCCTGCATATCGTAGAGAAGCGGGTGCGCATGGCAAAGATACAAAGGGTCTAATTCGTGTACACGAGTTTTATAAATTTGAACAAGTGGTTTTGTGTGAAGCTTCACATGCAGAGTCTGTAAAATACCATGAGGAGATACAGAGAAACACAGAGGAACTTATGGAGGCACTTGGGCTTCCTTACCACGTAGTTGCTAACTGTGGAGGAGATTTGGGTCTAGGACAGGTAAAGAAATACGATATAGAAGCATGGTTACCTTCAGAGAATACTTATAGAGAGACTGGCTCGGCGTCATATTTTCATGACTTTCAAACTCGCAGACTAAATATCAGATACAGAGATGAAGATGGAAAAATGAAATTTGTCCACTCTTTAAACAACACTGCACTTTCAGGGCGACCACTTATCATGGTCATTGAAAACTACCAAAACGAAGACGGTTCTATTAGAGTTCCAGAAGTTTTACAGAAATATATGGGAGGACAGCAGGTTATCTCTAAAAAATTGGTATAATGAACGGATGGTTATAAACAGTTTTCCTCAACGAGAAGAAACCCTAAGAAAAAGAAGAAGACAAAAACGTATTAAATACGGAATTTTCTTTTTAATATTCGTTATATTTGTTGGAATAGTTTCGTATATCTCTCATTTACCAAAATTAAGAATATCGGAGGTCGAACTTCGTGGTGGACTTTTGGTTACGGAAAAAGAAATAAAAGAAGAAGCTTTGGACTATATGCATGGTTCATTCTTTTGGCTTTTCCCTAAGAATAATTCCTTTTTGTATCCACAAAATAATTTAGAGAACAATCTGTCTGATAAATTTAAAAGAATAGAAAACATTAGTGTCTCATTGGAAGGTTTGAATAAATTAGTTGTAGAAATTACTGAGCGTAAACCAGTTGCTATATGGTGCAGAGAAAGCACTGCCATTGTTTCCACAACAACTGATGCTTTGAAACAGGATAAAGAGCAGTGCTACTTTATAGACTTGTTCAGCACTATTTTTGCAGAAGCCCCAAACTTTTCTGGGGACGCATATTTTAAATATTACGGGTTAGTAACAAAAGAGTCTCCGATAGGTGAAAGATTTATTGCCTCGTCTACACAGTTTACTGAGATCAACGGTTTTATTGATGCAATAAAAAAATTAAACATAAAACCGTTGTACCTCTTAGGAAAAGGAGAAGATGAGTATTCTCTAGTTTTGTTTGGTGGCGGAGAAATTTATTTTGATGTTAAAAAATCTTTATCACTCGCTTATAACAACCTAGAGACATTGCTTAAATCTCCAGATTTATCTTTTGCAAGTTCTGGTTTTCTTCCTGTGCAGTATATTGACTTACGTTACGGCAATAAACTTTTTTATAAATTGAAATAATTGAAGAGCCCCGCACATTGCGGGGCTCAGGGCCACTGTTACTCGAAGGTGACGACGGTATTTGGGTCTGTCCCGTCCCATCGTACCTTTCCATGAACGACAGCGTTAGTTACTACTGGTTGGTACAAGTGTTCGGCGGAGTTCACTCGTTTCGCCAGAGTTTCTGCTGTGTCGTCTGGAAGTATCTCGACAGGAACTTGAAAGAACACAGGCCCTCGGTCGTACTGCTTGTCGTCTGTCACGAAATGCATAGTGATAGCTGAGTGGGTAACTTCACCACGTTTGTAAGCCGCGATGACCGCTTCGTGAACGTAGTGTCCGTACATCCCAGCTCCACCAAACTGATGTGTGTCGCCTGGGTGGATGTTGAAAGTGATCTTTGGGTCGAGACCCTCAACCATCTTCAGCCATCCTGAAAGAGCAACGAAGTCAGCACCCTCTGTCACTTCGCGGTACTTGTCCGCCGTGTACGGTGCAGGGAAGTGTCGAAATGGAATTCCGAGTCGGTCTGCCTTCTCTCTTACGCCACCGTTATCGTGGTTTGAAACCACCATAACGATTTCGGCATTGAGTCTCCCGTCACGCGATGCGTTCACCAGGTTCTCAAAACCAGAACCGCCGCCGGTTTTGTTTCCTGATGCAAAAATGATGAGTTTTTTCTTCATGGTTTTATAATTCCCCTATATTGTATATATAATATAAATATACTATAGTCAATCATATGAATTTTTGGCAAGAGCTAAAAAAGAAAAATCCAAACGGGATAATGGTTTTGGCACCAATGGCAGATGTAACAGACCCAGCTTTTCGACGTATCATCGCAAAGTACGGCAAGCCAGATGTGATATGGACTGAGTTCGTTTCAGCTGATGGACTTTTTCTTGGTGGGTTTGAACACTTAGTAAAAGATTTGGCGTTCACAGATGAAGAGCGACCTATTGTGGCACAATTTTTTACATCAAAACCTGAGATGATGCAGAAAGCTGTAGAACTCGCTGTAGATATGGGTTTTGATGGAGTAGATATAAATATGGGCTGTCCTGACAAGAGCATCGAGAAGCAGGGGGCTGGTTCAGCACATATTAAAAACCCTAAACTATCGCAAGAAGTAATCCTTTCTGCAATGGAGGGTGCAAAGAAGGAAGTAAAAAATATTCCTGTATCAGTAAAAACAAGAATTGGTTATAACAAAAATGAACTTGAAACCTGGTTGCCGGCTATACTCGAAACAAATCCTGCAGTTGTAACTGTTCATGCACGTACACGAAAAGAAATGTCTCTAGTTCCTGCCAGATGGGAACACGTAAAAAGAGCTGTTGAGATACGAGATAATTTTATAGATTCAAAAGGTAACAAAAGCCAGACACTAATTTTTGGAAATGGTGATGTGACAGATTTGGAAGATGCAGAAAGAAAGGTAAAAGAAACCGGATGTGATGGTGTCATGCTCGGGCGAGCGATATTTGGAAACCCGTGGTGTTTCAGTAGGACAGTGAAGCGGGAAGATGTAAGTATTCCTGACAGACTGCGTGTAATGGTTGAACACACAGAACTTTTTGAGGAGCTTTTACCTCATAAGTCTTTTGCAATAATGAAAAAGCACTACAAGGCGTATGTAAATGGTTGGGATGGAGCAAAAGAACTGCGACTTAAATTAATGGAAACAAAAACAGCAGGCGAAGTGGCGGAAATCGTGGAAGAATATTTGAAAACCCACACGACTTGACAGTTTTTAAGATGGTGGTAACCTAACTAGCGGACCTTGAAATGTCCAGTCACTGATGGGTCGAAAGACCCCCTTGTACCCGACTTGCAGTCAGAGCGCAGACTGGGAGCATGATGCAGGTTGATTGCATTTCAAGCTGACGAGGAGCAGTCTCTCCTCACTGGCCGAATTGCGGGTTCCCTGAGCTATACATTTTGCGGACCCCGCAGTCGTCGCCAAGAGCCCAATTGGCACAGGATAAGCCTAATCAAGTGCCCGGGCATGGCCAAACTCAACAAGGTAGATTGGAGGAGCTTAATGGACAGTCCCCCGAAGTAAGATCACGCTGAGCGACGGAAGTCGCAGGCACGGTTAGGTGGAAACCGAAACCACCTCTTGTCGATAGTTGGCACAGTTGTAAATTCCCTGGATGGTCACGGTGATGATGGCGCTACTTGTAGGCCACACACCGTGGCCACACCCAGGCCACACCCCGCACGATTCGCTCAAAGAATCGATGCGGTTTTTTGTTGCAATTTTTTTTGAAGGTGATAGGTTTTGGAGTGGAGCCTGGAGGGAGAGGTCGAAATAAGTGGGAACCCCCACAACGTGCTTGCACGATACGCATCTCATCCTTAAGGGTTACAAGTAGGTAGATGGACGAGCGATTCTTGTCATGTAATGGAATGAAGTCGAAATGACAGGTTCCTGCAAAGGCGAGGAAACCTCGATCTACTGAAAATCCACCACTACAAAACTACCGACAACAACCCACTGACTTGGAGGGGTCACAGGGGTTTACCATACCGGGCCACGGCAGGAGCGATCCTGCTGTGGCCTGTTTCTTTTTTCAAAAATATCTAAATAAGTTATAATACTTGAATGTCAGACGTACTATATAGAAAATACAGACCAGCTAAGTTTTCCGATGTTATTGGCCAAGATCATGTTGTAAAAGTTTTGGAGGCAGAAAGTGTATCTGGAAATATTTCTCACGCATATTTGTTTGCAGGAACTCGTGGAACGGGTAAAACATCTGTTGCAAGAATATTTGCTAATAGTATTGGAACTAGCAATAACGATATCTACGAAATAGACGCTGCATCTAATACTAGTGTGGATGATATTCGCAGTTTAAATGAATCTGTTTTTACTTTACCATTTGAATCAAAGTACAAAGTTTACATTCTGGACGAGGTCCACATGCTTTCCAAATCTGCATCAAATGCTTTGCTAAAAACCCTAGAAGAACCTCCTGCGCATGTTGTTTTTATTTTGGCCACAACAGAAACGCACAAAATTCCTGAAACTATTCTTTCTAGGTGCGAAGTCTATACTTTTAAAAAACCATCTCAGGAGGTGCTGAAGAAACACGTAATCACTGTTAGTAAAAAAGAAGGAAATTCTATTGAAGATTCTTCAGCAGAGCTTATTGCTCTTTTAGGTGACGGGTCATTTAGAGATACGCTAGGTATACTACAGAAAATACTTTCATATAGCGTGCAACCGCTGAAGGCGAGCAGTGGTCGCATGACCGACAAAAAAATTAACGAGGAAGAGGTTCGTTTGGTCACAGGCGCTCCAGCAGTAGAGCTTGTTCATAGTGTAGTAGAAAGTATTGTAAACAAAAATCTAAATCTAGGACTAGAGACTGTGAAAAAAGCAGTTGGGCAAAATATAGATATGACTGTTTTCATAAAACTCATACTGCATACTGTACGAGCCGTAATGCTTGTTCGTTTTGGCACAGAGAATATGGTTAAAGATGAGTTGTCTGAAAAAGAGTTTGTTTTTGTTAAAGAGCTAGCAAAAGGAGAAGGGCAACTATCTTCAAATGTTTTGGTCGAACTTTTAACAGCACTCGAGAAAACTTCTGGAAGTTATATTACACAACTACCGCTTGAATTAGCACTAGTAAATCTGTCAAAATAGTATTAAATGAGTATCAGTAAATATTAAATGTATAATTTTGACGAAAAAAATATTAAGAAGAATTTTGCCTTCGTTTTAGTTTTTGGAGGACTACTTTTTGCTTCGTATGTATTTGTTAAAACACAGAATGAAAAAAATGTTTCCACCTTTTTCCCTGGGGTAATACAGGTTGCGGAAAAAAGTAAAAGAAGTGCTATCGTATACCCACGACAGTACTCAGATAGAAACATTACGATAAATGCCCAGGTGATAGACCCAAAGTATAAAGATCTTTCTTTTGTAGATAAAGATACACAAGTTTCCAATGTATTCAGCAGTCTAATTAAAAGAAATAGTGTAAGTGCAGAAGATAATCTTTTGGAAAACGGTACATGGCTTTGGACTCCCACACTTCAAATTACTCCAGAGTATCGTGACGAAATAATTCAAGGAGCGGTAGATAACGGCATAAATGTAATTTATATTTCTATAGATTCTTATTTAGACATTTTTGTTATGCCAAATGGAAAGGAGAAAGACTTGGCAAAAGAAAAGTTTGACCAGATTCTTCGAGATTTTATTTCGGAAGCTAATAAAAAAGGTGTAAAGGTTGATGCAGAAGCAGGTTGGCAGAACTGGGCACAGCCCGGGAACTCATACAAGGCAAATGTGATTTTGGACTATGTAATTAACTTTAATAAAAAATACAAAGAAAAGTTTCGAGGTTTTCAGTACGACGTAGAGGTGTATTTGCTAGACGAGTATTTTGCCGACAGAGAGAAAGTTTTAAATAATTTCCTAAATTTAATCAGCCAAACAGTTACTATTTTAAACAATACTGATTTGTATTTTAGTGTAGTTGTTCCAGAGTTTTATGATGGAACTTTAGACGAAACTCCAGAGTTTATATATAGGGGTAAAAAGGCCTTTGCTTTTGAGCATCTACTCTCAGTTTTGGAAAGAAGATCGGGAAGTAAAATAATAATTATGTCGTATAGAAACTTTAGTCATGGGAAAGATGGCACTATAGAAATTTCTAAGGATGAGATGAAGGTGGCAAACAAATATAGTACGAGGGTAGTTATTGCTCAAGAAACAGGGGATGTGCCTCCTCCATATATAACTTTCCATAAAAAAACTAGACAAGACTACGATGAGCAAGTTGAGCTTATTGAAAAGGAGTTCATAGATGATAAGAGTTTTGGTGGAATAGCTACGCACTACATCAACTCATTCTTAGAGTTAAAATAAAAACCGCCTTTCGGCGGTTTTTATTTTACTTATATCTTTAAGTTGTGTGCTAGCGAGCCGACTACCGGCAATTCCTTCTTTTGACCTTGAACTACATTTATTATTCCAATAATTGAAAGTATAATTGCCGCTAGATTCAACAGACCACCTAGCATCCATAGAAACATCATTCTACCAAGAATCATAATAACGATTTCTAGTCCAAAAAGAACTAAACCTTGTTTTGTGTGGAACTTCACAAATTCATCTTTCTTTTCCATCAAAAATGGAACTATAACTAGAGGACCAATATATGCTAAAACCGCCATAACTGTACTATTGTTTCCTTTTGTAAAGTCTAGTACGGGGTCTTTATGCTCACTTCCGCCTTGATTCTGGGCACCATTGTTTGTTTGGTTTTCGTCAGGGTTCATATTTTTCAGTTATGTATTAATGTCTAAATAATACCATAACCTGAAAAAAACTTGTAAAGGGCTATTTCTTGCTATATTTGTGCCCCGTCACCTAGCCCCATTCTTATTTTATAGTCCTCAATAACTTGCGGGTGTTTACCTTCTTTGCATTCAGCGACGAACTTGTCAGATGCTTTTGAGTCGGTAAATGTCATGTATATAAGAGCTTCATTACACACCTGGTCAATATTTATTTTGCCTTGCACTGCAGTTCCTGGAGCAGGTGAAATCATTTTTGTTATTGTAAAGATTCCTTTCATATTATACTTTTGCCATTGGTCAGCACTAAGTGCTTCTTTAATTACTACAAAACCTTCTGCAGTTATTGTTTCTCCTGCTCTAAACTGATCCATTGAATCTCCTGATGCTCCAAAGTTAACTGCATAGTAGTCACCATTTTCAGCTTGAAGGCCGAAAGCACATTCCATGGTTTGTGGTCCTTTTGTGTCCAAGTGGGGTAGACAAGTGTATGTTCCAGTCAGAGTGACATTCTGAGGTGTCGGGTCAATGTCTTTTTTTAGTGTATCTTTATTAGAATAATTAAACATATAAAAAGAGCCTGCAACTGCAAGAGCTATTACGAAAATAATTCCAGTTATTAAGTTTTTGTTTGTCATATAATTATTATACTTTGTATATATGTATTGACGAAACAGAAGGGTTTTTGTTACGAAACTTGATTTGTGCCGATATATATTAAACAATAAATATATATTGTTTTTCAATATATAAGCTGTTACTATTATGATCTATCAATAACAATTTACTATGAAAAAAGGCTCAACACTTTTCTTGAAGGGAGTTCTGGTTTTTATGGGACTTGCAGTTCTTGCATTCTGCGTTTTTGCGGTGCCAACAATGGGGGAAGGCGTAAATGCTGAGTTCCCAGGTATTGTTTATCCGGCATATGTAGTTTCTATTTTAATGTATGCTTCAGCAGTGCCATTCTTTTTTGCGTTATTCAATGCATTTATGCTTTTAGTTTACATTGATAAAAATAAAGCGTTCGAGGTTGTAACAATTAAAGCTCTTAGAAATATAAAATATTCCGCTATCGCGATGACTGTAATATATTTTGGTGCAATGCCTCTATTTTTTCAGATAGCTGAAATGGATGATGCTCCCGGGATGTTGCCTATTGGAACTGTAGTTATATGTGCACCACTAGTAGTTGCTGTATTTGCCGCAGTTCTTGAGAAATTGGTAAAGAATGTGATTGAAATAAAAGCCGAAAACGATTTAACTGTATAACTATGAATAAAAAAACAATAACACTTTCGAAATTTCTGATAATTGTTGTGGGAATATTCGTTTTAATTTTTATGCTATGGGAACCACATCTAGAAGGTAGGAATATAGATTCGACTATTTTCGAAGTTTATTTCAAAGATCCTTTTTTGGCATATGTCTATACGGCTTCTATTGCTTTTTTTGTTGCTCTTTATCAAGCATATAGACTTATCGTGAATGTCGATAAGAATAGAGTTGTATCCATTGACTCAATGAACTCTTTGCGAATCATAAAAAAGAGTGGAAGAGTGTTGCTGGTTTTTGTGCTGGGGGTAATGGGTTATCTGATCATAATTAGGCCTGAAGAAGATATTACTGGAGGGATATTTATGAGTTTACTCGCTATAGTTGTATCGGGCGCTATTTCGATAGTGGCAAGTAAGTATGAGAAAACTCTGAAAAGGATAATGAGGGTATAAATAAAATCATATGGCAATAATAATAAACATAGATGTAATGCTGGCTAAACGAAAGATGAGCCTAACTGAACTTACGGAAAAAGTTGGTATTACTATGGCGAACTTGTCTATTTTGAAAAATGGAAAAGCAAAAGCAGTTAGGTTTTCTACACTTGAAGCAATATGCAAAGCGTTAGACTGTCAGCCAGGAGAAATTTTGGAGTATCGTAAATAAATTATATAATGTGGGTGTATGGAACCTGCAAAAGTAATCTCCTTTGAAGAGTTTGACCTGATAAAAGACTCGCTAGGTAAAATAGTGTGTACTTCTGGGGGTTTTGACCCTATACATCCAGGACATATTACTTGTATTCATGAATCAAAGAATTACGGTGACACAGTGGTAGTGGTGGTAAATGGCGATAACTTTCTGAACAACAAAAAGGGGAAGCCTTTTATGGATTTGAAAACAAGGTGTCACATCGTTTCATATATAAAAGGAGTGGATTATGTAATCCCTTTTGAAATTGAAAACGATTCAACTGTAACTGTCGCACTAAAGAAAATAAAGCCACACGTTTTTACAAAAGGTGGGGATAGGATAGATGAAAAAAGTATTCCTGAGTGGGGAGCGTGTCAGGAACATGGTATTGAAGTTATTTCTGGAGTAGGGCACAAAAAAGACTGGAGTAGTTCGGACTTTCTAAAAGACTGGGGCGAATTCTGGAAGAGGAACAAATAGAAAATTATGAATTATTTTCTTTTTTGAATCCTGAGAAAGCTCTCAATATTTCTACTGGGATAGGGAAAACTACAGTGTTAGACTGGTCTGAAGATATGTCGTTGATAGCTTGAAGTGTTCGCAAGTGAAGTGCGCCATCTGAGCCTGCTAGAATTTTTGCGGCTTGTGCCATGTTTTGTGCTGCAGCAAGTTCTCCTTCGGAAGTTATGATAACCGCTCGTTTCTCCCGCTCAGCTTCCGCTTGTTTAGCTATTGTTCGTTCCATGTTTTCAGGAAGCTTTATATCTTTTAGTTCAACATTGTTAACTTTCAAGCCCCAAGCGTCAGTTTCTTTGTCTACGATTTCTCGTATTCTATCGGCAATTTTCTCTCTTCCCGCTAGAAGTTCATCAAGAGTTACTTCTCCAACAATGTTTCTCATTGTTGTTTGGGCATACTGGGAAACTGCATAGTAGAAATCTTCCACCTCTATAATTGCCTTTTCTGCAGAAGAGACTTTGTAGTAAATAACAGCATTCACAGCAACTGAAACGTTGTCGCGAGTTATAGCATTCTGGTCCGGCACATCTACCGCCTTTACTCGCATATCAACTTTTTGGTATGACTGGAAAATTGGAATAACAATTCTCCATCCTGGTTCCATGATTTTAGTAAATTTACCAAAAGTGAATTTAACACCTCTTTGGTATTGGTTAATTTGTCTAATACTAATTACTAGTACAAGTAGAGCGATAACAAACAAAATAAAAAGTACAGGCATGATATTTTAGGTTAACTAATATGCCTAAACTCTATACTTCTGAGATGAAGAAATCAAGCAAGGAATT
Organism: uncultured Candidatus Saccharibacteria bacterium; assembly: GCA_964608465.1. GTDB lineage: Bacteria > Patescibacteriota > Minisyncoccia > Phycocordibacterales > DATDWN01 > C7867-006. Next base: position 23,861 of record CAZSNI010000005.1, read on the forward strand.
ATGCGCTATTTTCGTAAAATCTTTTCCATCGGTCTGCCTTTTGCTAGTTCGTCTATAAGTTTATCCAAGTAACGAATTTCTTTTATGAGAGGATCTATGATTTCTTCAATTCTTACTCCGCAGATGACTCCGGTAACCAGAACTCTATTTGGATTTAGTTTAGGAGCATCAGCGAAAAATTTTTCAAAAGTATTTTTGTTTTCTAGTATAGCAACTAGTTTTTTCGAGGTATATCCAGTCATCCAGAAAATTATTTCATCCACTTCTTTTTTAGTTCTACCTTTTCTCTCGGCTTTTGTAACATAGTGCGGATAAACACTAGCAAAACTCATTGCATATATTCGGTCTAGCGTTTTCTTGTCTTCTTTCATTGGAATATTATAACAGTGCATTATAAAGACATAAAGCATTTTGAATATATGGAAAACTGCCTCGACTCTGGTGAGACGGGCAGTCTCCAGTGTCGGGCAGTGGTGAGGGAACGAGCTCGTACAGTCTTTAGGTAATTCTTATAACCCCCCTTCTTACGAGTTTACTCCAAACCGGGATCTCCCTTGGTTTCGAGTCGAAGAAGTAGGTCACGAAAATAGGCCTCACGTTGTGAATGTTCGGCCAGTCGTCAGCGCAGGCATCACCCGCCGGCTTGTGCTGTGGCGGAACCGCGCACACGAACACTATCGAGATGATGAGGGAGATTCGCAGCTTGAATTCCCTGAACGCCTCAGTTCTCTCCACCAGTTGGGATATACCTCCTCGAACTACTGGGCGGTGCTGTCCCTCGAATGACCAGCCCAGCCCGACGTAGAAGTCCCGACGCGGGACTTCGATGTAGAAGTACGGACTTCGGATCGGCAAACGCTTCAAAAGTTCAGTCATTGCATGTACCTCTTTCAAAAAGATACTTCTTTATAAAATTAAACGCAATATGTGGCAAAATTTCTAAAAAATGTTATTATAATTCCCGTATCTTAAATATTGGGTGAGCTTGGGATAAGGGTCCCAAGCGCAAGACCGGAGGCCGACGGGCCGAGGTGGGTGAGAAGTGATAGGTATCACTTCGCAAGACCTTGAGCGTTTTGTAATCAAAATGTGAAAGGTGTACAGTTCCTGTAAGGAACGCAGAAATAGAAAAATATTGGGAGATCGTCTAACGGTAGGACAGAGGCCTTTGAAGCCTTTAATTGGGGTTCGATTCCCTGTCTCCCAGCAAAGAAAAAACTCCGAAAGGAGTTTTTTTGTTGTCTGGAGATAGCAGAGTCTGGGGGACTCTGCGTAGGGAATCGAAAGACGGAGCGGTTTACGACCTCAGCAGAGGTTGTCGCGAGTCGGGGTCGAGGAAAATTTGTTTTGGCGAAAACAAATTTATCCGTGACCGATTCCTACATTTAGAATTTCGGATTTATTTAGTATTGGACGCAGTAAAGAATCATCTAAAATTCTAGATTTTTGTAATGATTTGATATATTTGACTAAATCATATGATTATGCTATAATTATATTGAAAGTTCTGTAACATTAATTTAACCAAGGAAAGGGCACCATGCGTGCACCAGTTCAGTTGAGTCAGATGTGCGAGATCGCATTCCTGGCTGGCGGCGTCATGAAGACCTACTTCACTCACTTCGGAATGGAACGTGTGGTGAAGACTGACACGACACCGCTCACGGTTGCCGACACTGAGATCAACCGACTCGTCATTGACCACGTTCGCAAGCTTTCAACCGAAGTCGACATCGTCGGCGAGGAAGAGAGCGACCGGACGAATAATCCGTGGCAGATCGTCTGTGATCCTATAGACGGAACGTTCCCCTACACATGGGGAATGCCCGTATCGACATTCATGCTCGGCTTGCTCTACATGGGTGTGCCGGTCATGGGGGTGATCTACGACCCGTTCACCGACCGCATCTACTACGCCGAAAAGGGCAAGGGCGCGTGGATGAACAAGGGTGTTCCACTCAAGGTCTCAAGTGCAAAGACGCGGAAAGACCGTCTGGTGGTCGGCTACGTTTCGTGGCCAGGATGCCAGTATAACATCCTCAAGGTGTGCCAACACCTCGAGGATGCGGGCGTCACACTGGTGAACTTCTGCAGCATCGGCTACATCGAAGCTGCAGTCGCTACCGGCGAATTCGCCGGCACTCTCTTCCCTGGTACGAAGCATCACGATACGGCTCCCGGTCACATCATTGTCGAGGAAGCCGGTGGAATGGTGTCGGACGTTTTCGGTACGCCGTTGAAATACGCAAACGGCGATATCAACGGCCACATCATGTCCAACGGCAGGATCCACGACATGATCATCGACGCGGTCCATGCGTGTGCGTGATCCCCAGCGCGGACGGCGAGGTAACCCCTTGCCGCCCGCGCTTTATGTTATTAATAAAAAATGATAGAGTATTTTTAATATGTATTCTCAGAAACCTCTTATTGAGTTGTTGAAAGCGGGCAAATTCCCAGGAGAAAATTCAACTCCAAAACATATTGAAACTGTTATTTCAAATGTTTTTATTTTTGATAAAAAAGTGTACAAATTTTACAAAAACGATAATGAATTTTTTAATAAGGGTTTTAGAGATTTGGCTCCAAAAGAAAGTAGATTTGATTTTACAAAAAGAGATTTTAAGTGGAATAGTTCTTTAAGTCCAGAAATATACACAGATATTTTAGGGGTTAGTGTTGTAGATGGAGAGGTGGTGGTTATTGATGACATCGATAGTGCGGAAGAGGTTGTAATATTAATGAATAGAGTAAATACTGAAGATCTTTTGTTTGAGAAATTAATGAGAGGTGAAATAACAGAAGACGAAAGCTTTTTAATGGGTAAACAGTTTGCTGAAAGTCTAAAAAGAGCTCAAACAAAATTTGAAAGTAAGTATAATTTTTATGAAAAATTTGAAATGAGAGTCTCCGATTTAAGAGGTTGGATGAATTCAGTTTCTGAATTTATTACTGAAGAAGAGTCTAGGGGATATTGTGATTTTCTCGAGACTTTCAGAATAGATCATAAAGATTTATTCGAGAAAGAAATGAGTGAGGAACTTGTTCATGGAGGAGATATACATAGTCATAATGCAGTGTTTACTGACGGAAATCTTTATTTGATGGATACGTTCCCTCCAAAAGAAGAATGGGTAGTAGATCATATGCTTATACCATTATATAGAGTTGGTACAGATATATGGGCACTAAGTGGTAAAAAAGAACTTTTTGAAGCTTTTATTAAGGGCTATGAGGAGGGCAGTGGTACAACAGTTAATAGGTTTTTTGATGATATATTTATAATCTATGCTTCAGCAATAATGGTTCCATATTTATATATGTTGCAGAGAACGGATAAACAAAAAGAGGAATCAGCAAAGAGGTTTCATAAATTCATTCGCGAGTATTTTGAGGGAATAAAAAATAATTAGTAACTCATTCTTTCTCCACTTCAGAACCTTGCTATACTAACCCCATGAACCTCACAAAACGCTCACTTACTCGCGACGACGAAAATCTCATTCGCAAAATCCATCACGCGGCTTATCATGACACCATTGTCGATCAGTTTGGGAGTTGGGACGAAAAAGTTCAAGATGTATTTTTTGGTAATTCATGGAAACCAGAGACTCATGAAATGATTTTGGAAGATAACATTCCAGCAGGATATATTTGGATTGAACATTTGAGTGATCATATTTTTATTCACGAACTAGTTATTTCTCCTGAATTTCAAGGAAGGGGAATTGGTAGTCAGACAATAAAAGAAACTATTGATGATGCAAAATCAAGAAATATTCCAGTAAGACTTCAGGTACTAAAAAAGAATAAAGCACAAAATCTATATCGCAGATTTGGTTTTAAAGATACGGGTGTAACAGATACTCATTTTGAAATGGAAATATTTCCTTAATTCAACAACTCCTTCCTCCCACTCTAACCCCTGCTATAATACTAATATGCGAACAACTGAATTGTTTGACCAAACTTCATTATCTTGGGAAAAAATCAAAAAGGAGATTCTTGCTTTAGAACAAGAAGCATTCAAAGAAAATTCTTTTAACATGGAAGTGCTTGAAGAAGATTTTTTAGATAAGAACAATATAATTGTATTATTAAAAGATGCAGAAAAAGTTATTGGATTCACATATGCAAAACCAATGGAGCCTGAAACCGATGATAGTCCAGCTAAACCAGGAGAGACTGCTTGGATGTGGGACACTATAATACAAAAAGAATACCGTGGTAAGGGTCTGCTTGGACTAATAATGTCCGCAATAGAAGATGAATTGCGAAAACGTGGATTTAAGTATTTAGAAAGAAACGCCTTAGTTGCAAATAACTTTGCAGAAAATATTTCAAAACATTATAAAGACAGAATAATCAAAAGCTTCTCCTTAGATTCTAGATGGGGTCCCCAGATATTCTTTAGGATAAAACTCTAACCCCTTGCTATATGGATATACTACGTAACCATATAGCAACCTCGTTCGGACACTGAACAAACGAATTTGTTCGTGCTCCTCTCTTGTTGCTATAATACCCATATGGAAAAATTTGAACCAATAAAAACACCAGAAGGATATATGGGAGGCATGTATTCACCAGATGAAATGAATCCAAAACATAATGGCGATGGAACTGTTGAACTTGAATCAACAGTAATTCCACGAACAACTCATGTTGGAGAAGTAATTATGCTTGCGTCAAACACAACACAGGAAATGCACGGATATGCAGAAGTAATTTCAATAGATGGGAATAGGGTTGTTGTTAGAATGTTGGATTAATTTTGAATCCCTATGCAACCACGACATCTCACAAGCACAGTAAAAATACTGAAAAACATAAAATACATGACACTCGCAACAGTTTGCGAGGATGGTTCTCCTTGGAACTCACCAGTAGCTCACTCGCCCCTCAAAGAACTAGTTTTCTATTGGGGATCAACCGAGGACAGTGTTCATTCTCAAAACATCAGAAGAGATAAAAGAGTGTTTGTCGTTATCTATGACTCAACTCTCCCAGAGGGTGAGGGCGAAGGGGTTTATATGAAGGGCACTGCAGAGGAACTAGATGAAGTCGAGGGGCTAGTTCGAATGTATCGGTTTACACCGCAACAGGTTTGGATAAACGATGCAGAGAAAGATGCAAATGGAAACTATCTAAAAGATTTTAGAGTTGAACTTGATATCGAGAAAGTTCGAGAACTAATATAGTATTTTGGTATACTACTTTCATGAGTTTTGAAACTCCAAATACACCAGAGAAAAGTGAGTACCTAGAGGTTGTTATGCCGAATGAGGTTTTTCGTGAACTTATGGACTACATTGATGAAATAGGAAGAGGTGATTTCAGTTTAAATGCCCTGTTTAAAGATAAAGACCTTTATGAGGCAGAGAGAATGATGCATGAGAGGAGGTTAGAACATGGATTCAAATCCAGTCTTCCGCCTGAAGGAATTCGAAAGTTTTTCTCTGATTTTTATCAAGGAATTATTGATGCAGGTTATGATGGGAGCATAAAACAGATTCTTGTACGCTGGGTATCTGCAAACAGTCCTGATGGTGTAAATTCTATACTAGAAAGTGGAAAGATTAATGGCGGCAAAATAGATGACAGAGTTGGAGTTTGTATGAGCCCTCTTGGAAGTAAGGCTGATGATACTATGGTTGGTAACATTATCAACAGGCGTAGTGGTGTACTTTTTGTATATGACGGAAGAAAACTAGAGAAACTTTCTGAAGAAGAAGCTAAAACCGATATAATGTTTGCTGCAGGGTATGGTTTTAAAGTAAAAGAGGGAGGAGACTATAGCTCGACTATTCTTGGTGGTATTGGTTTTAAATAACCCTCTGCTATACTACCCCTATGACAACATTAAACCCATGGATAAACTTCAACGGCAATGCCGAAGAAGCCTTTAATTTTTATAAATCAGTTTTCGGTGGAGAGTTTACAAAAATAGTTCGATTCAAAGACCTAGCGGGCCCAGATTTCCAAGTCCCTGAAGCAGAAGCAAACAAGGTCATGCAGATCACTTTGCCAGTAGGCAGCGCAAACATGCTAGTCGGAAACGATGTTCCTGAGTTTATGGGTAAAGTAAATGAAAACGAAAATAGAAGTAAGATTCATTTGGTAGCCGACAGTAGAGAAGATGCAGAAAGAATATTCAGTGGTCTGTCAGCGGGAGGACAAGTAGAAGGGCCAATAAGCGACAGCCCATGGGGAACTTACGCGGGAATGTTCCGTGACAAATACGGTATCGAGTGGATAGTAGAAGCTAAATAAATATAATTTTATAAATTATTATAAAATTTACCATGTAAAGCACTCTTTACATTGGGTAATTTAAGTTATAGTATTTGTCTAAGTCTATGCAGGAGAAAATCAAAAACGAAGTTAGCAAATACAGAACAGACTCGAGTGTAACTCAAGAAGAGTTGGCACAGGGTGTGGGTGTAAGTCGCCAAACTATAATTGCTTTGGAAAAAGGGAACTACACACCTTCAATTTTACTAGCCTTAAAAATAGCAGGTTTTTTTAAAGTGCCTGTTGAAAAAATATTCAAAATATCATATGAAAAATAACTTAAAAGAAACAATTGTTACAGGAGGCCTTGTTGTGATTGCTGTTTTGCTTCTGAACCCGTTTCACTTCTGGATGCCTGACATGATGGTTATGTGCATGCTGGCTATTGCACTCGGACTGTTCGGAATATTTGCTAGTTTTATTTTGAGAGAACAAGCTTTTGATGAAAGAGATAGTCAACACAGAACACTTGCAGGAAGAAACGCATTTTTGGCAGGAGCAGGAGTTCTGACTTTGGGAATAGTTGTACAGGGCTACACACACGAAGTTGATCCGTGGCTTGTAGTGGCGCTCATAGTAATGGTTCTGGTAAAGATAGGCACTAGGATTTGGAGTGATAAGAATCTATAAAGCAAAATATAGTTGTCCACAAAATAGATGTAAAGTCTACTTTACATCTATTTTGCTTTATATATACTTAAGTTATTAAAAATATATAATAAACATTAATATGAATAAAACAGCAGGAATTATTTTGGCACTAGTTGTGGTATTGGGCGGGGGATACTTTGCATTAAGTGGTGGAGATAAGGAAGCTATGATGGAAAAGAAAGCGGATGAAATGGTGGTTGTTGAAAATAAAGAGGTGATGGTGAATACTGAAGATACTACTGCAACGACGGACACTATGTTAAAGGTTGGTTCATACGAGGCTTACTCTCCTGAGAAACTTGCTATGGCAGAATCAGGTGACGTTGTTCTGTTTTTCCACGCATCATGGTGTCCATCATGTCGCGCATTAAATTCTGATATTGAGAAAAATGCAGGGTCAATTCCATCTGGAGTAAGTATTTTGAAACTAGACTATGATAAAGAAACAGAACTTAAAAAGAAGTATGGTGTTACATATCAGCACACACTAGTTCAAGTAGACAAGGACGGAAACATGATAAAAAAATGGAGTGGCAGCCCTAAACTAAGTAGTCTACTATCAGAGATAAAATAAATGATTTTCTTCATCATCTCAATTTTGGCAGGAGTATTTACAGTATTAGCACCATGCATACTACCACTCTTACCTGTGGTTATTGGTGCAAGTGAAGAAGGCTCAAAGGGTATATCTAGAAGAGCTATGGTAGTCATCGGGTCACTCTCACTGTCTGTAATACTTTTCACACTACTTTTAAAGGCTACAACTATTTTCATTTCTATCCCGCAATCATTCTGGTCTACTTTTTCAGGTGTAGTGGTGATACTGGTTGGTTTAGGAATATGTTTTCCTGCACTATGGTCAAAAATTCCATTCATAAATGAAATAAGTATTGCAGGAAACAAAGTAATAGGTACCGGATATCAGCAGAAAAGTTACAAAGGCGATGCGCTTATTGGTTTGGCACTTGGACCAGTTTTCACTACTTGTTCTCCGACATACTTGTTTATTATTGCAACAGTGTTGCCTTCAGCTTTTCTTGTTGGGTTGGTATATCTTCTAGGGTTTACACTCGGTCTAGCATTCTCACTTCTGGTGATCGCATACTTTGGACAATATATAGTAAATAAAATAAGTGCCCACATGGACACTGCTGGTAATATTAAAAAAGCATTTGGTGTTCTGATTATTATTGTTGGGGCGGCTATACTTACAGGTTATGATAAAAAGCTTGAAACATTTATTCTGGACTCGGGTTATGGAGCCACAATAAATTTAGAAAATTCTCTTATTGAAAAATTCTCTCCAAAAAATGAATCGATGCAGAATGCTTTGAGTTCTAACGGTTCGTACAAAACGATCGTTCTCGCTGGTGGGTGTTTCTGGTGTACTGAAGCATATTTTCAAGAGGAAAAGGGGATCGTAGATGCCGTATCTGGATACGCAGGTGGAGATGTCGCTTCTGCTTCATATCCTGAAGTTTCGAGCGGTAGCACAAAACACAGAGAAGCAGTTCAAGTTACATTTGACCCGAGTATTATTTCAACAGAAAAAGTTCTTGATATTTACTGGTCACACATTGACCCCACAGATAGTGGAGGACAGTTTGCAGACAAGGGCTTCCAATACACTACTGCTATTTTTTATAATGATAGCGAACAAGAAATGGTTGCAAAAGATTCAAAAGAAAGACTGGAAAAAAGTGGAGTTTTTGATGAGCCAGTGGCGACAAAAATAATTCCTTTCACAACTTTTTTCAAAGCAGAGGAGTATCACCAGGACTATTATAAAAAAGCATCCAGATACTACGAGCAATATAAAAAAGGTTCTGGCAGAGCAGGGTTTGTTGAAGAAACTTGGGCCAAGGATGCTGCAATAGAGTTTCTAAAATCAGAGCAAACAAAGACTGAGAAAAAACCATCTATGCAGAAGAATAGTTACAATTATACTGAAGAAGAAATACAAGAAGCACTTAAAAATTTGGATCCGCTTGCCTACCATGTTGTGGCTGAAAACGGAACTGAAACTCCTTTCAATAATAAATACTGGGATAACAAAGCAGATGGAATATACGTAGATGTAGTTACTGGTAAACCTCTTTTTTCTAGTACTCACAAATATGACTCTGGTACTGGCTGGCCTAGTTTCTGGAGAACTATTGATGATGATTCTGTAACTCTTCATGAAGACAACTCTCTTTCTACTACTCGTACTGAGGTGAGAAGTGA
>CAZSNI010000005.1:33131-36055 GCA_964608465.1 uncultured Candidatus Saccharibacteria bacterium
TATGAAAACATACAAAGATATAAACGAATATATAAAAGCAACACAGAAAGATTTTGTATCAAAAGTAAAAGAGATGCGTGCAATTTCAAAAAAGCTCGTACCAAAAGGTGTTGAGTCGATTAAATACGGAATGCCAACTGTGGAACTAAATGGTAAAAATTTTATTCACTTTGCTGGAATGAAAGGACATTTGGGTTTCTATCCAGCCCCATCTGGAATAAAAGCAGTTGAAGAGGAGTTGAAAAAGAAGGGGATTAGTTATTCAAAAGGTTGCATACGTTTTCCATATGATAAACCACTTCCAGTTCCGCTTATAACAAAAATAATTAAATTTCGACTTAAGGAGGAGAAGATAAAATAAGTATAAACTTACATATACTTTTTTTCGTATTTTCGCATAGAGTCTTCTATGAGTTTAAGTCCCTTGCCTTTGTTTGTTGCAGAGTAAGAACCATCTTTTATTTTTACTATCATTTTATCTTCTACAAGTTTGTTGAGCTTTAGTGTGAGTGTTCGAGTAGAGATGCCGTCGAGAAGCTTTTCTAGTTCACAAAATCTTTTTGGACCTTCAATCAAGAAATGCATTATAAGCATAGTCCATGTATCTGAAAGTAGACTAGCTACTTTTGTTATGGGGCATTTGACAGACTTTGGTTTCATATGGATAACACTATAGCATATCTCCGAATACTTTACAAAGTAAAGTAATGTACTGTATACTTACCACACTATTAATAATTTATAATAAAAATGAACTACACGACACTAGCAACAAAAGAAACAATAGAGAAAACTACAAAAGGTTTAGCAGAGAAAAACGTAGAAGCAATATATGTAGATACAAAAGCTGAAGCTTTAGAGAAAATTAAGGAACTAATTCCTGAAGGTGCAAGTATAATGAACGGTGCGTCAGTAACATTGGAGCAAATTGGATTTGTGGATTACTTAAAGTCAGGTCAACATAAATGGAACAATCTGCATGAGGCAATACTGGCTGAGAAAGATCCTGTAAAACAGACAGAACTCAGAAAGACTGCTGTGTTGTCTGACTACTATTTAGGTAGTGTTCACGGACTTGCAGAGACAGGTGAGTTTGTTGTCGCATCAAACACCGGTAGTCAGTTGCCTCATATTGTTTTTACTTCTCCAAACCTTATTCTGGTAGTGAGTACAAAGAAAATTTCTCCAACAATACTAGAAGCAACACAAAGACTGTACGAGCATGTAGTTCCTCTAGAAGATAACAGAATGATGGGTGCATACAAAATGCACACACAAGTAAATAAAGTATTTACATTTCACGGGGAGAACCCAATGTACGGCAGAAAGATAAGAGTGATACTCGTAGGAGAGGATCTGGGTTACTAGAAGAATATAAACCGCAATCTTAGAAGATTGCGGTTTTTATATTGCAGAAACCGCTCGCGAGAAGCAAAGTCTCTGCGAGCGGTAGGTCGACCTGAGTCGAAGTGTTTGGCGCTTAGCGCCGGGGTTTGTGTTGGAGCATGGGGTGAACAGGGACGTTCTTCCTCGGCGGCGTCTTGGTCGCCGTGAAAGCGAACGCGATAATGAATGATACGAATGAAAGGGCGGTGACCACCATACCCATGATCATGCGCATCTGGTTGTGCTCGGTCGTTGGCAGTCCGATCATTTTCGAGACTTCCAGCAACCCTACGACCATGAACAAGAGCGAGAGCAGGATCCACATCGAGAAATTCCTCCACATATAGAATAGCATTCTTTATACCACTTGTCAATATGGATAAAAGAGTATAAAATGGTCTTATGTCTATAATAACCTACATAAGAGACTGGTATGGAAAATACGAAAGACCCGTTTCGTCTTTCTCGCTATTTTTCGGGTTCATTTTTGACCTGCTTACTATTAGCCGCTTAGATGCTACTTGGACAAGTATTTATATTTCAGCCCACCTATTTTTTATAGGTGTATTTATTGTTGTAATACATTTGAAAGAAAGATATAGAGATGACGAACTAGATCCAACTAAGCCACATTTTTGGTTTGTGAATATTTTGCAGTTTTTGTTCGGAGGAATTTTGTCTACATTTCTGATCTCATACTTTAGAAGTGCAGACATTTTTGTAACCTGGCCGTTTATTGTAATTCTGGGTGCAGCATTTATTTCGAACGAGGTTTTGAAGCGACACTATATCCGACTAAGTTTCCAAATCGGTTTGTACTTTTTGTCTGTATACTCATTTTCAATTTTTATAATTCCAATACTTTTGCGTAGGATAGGCTTGGAAGTCTTTCTACTTTCTGGCTTGATTAGTTTGGCTTACATTTCATTGTTTATTCTTATATTGTTTTCATTAATAAAAGATAGATTTTCTGATAGTAAAAAATCTCTACTGGGACTTATAGGTGGTATTTTTGTTTTGATAAATATTTTGTATCTAACAGACCTTATCCCACCTATACCACTTTCTTTGAAAGATGCTGGTGTTTATCACACTATAGAAAGAGATAGTGGAGGTAACTATGTAACAAAGTATGAAGATAGAGGAGTTGCAGAATATTTTGAGTTTTATAAAAAATATCACCAAGTTTATGGTGATCCAGTCTACGCGTATAGTGCAATATTTTCACCTTCTAACTTAAACACGACTGTTCTACATGAATGGAGATACTACAACGAAAAAACTGCACAATGGGAAGTAAAAAATACAGTTGATCTTCAGGTAATAGGCGGGAGAGGGGGAGGTTTTAGAACTTACTCTGTTAGAAACAACTTGGAACAAGGTAAATGGATTGTTGATGTTTTGACGACACGGAGACAGCTAGTGGGAAGATTGAGATTTAAAGTAATAAATGTAGGAGCAGAACCTGAACTTGTTACGGAAATAAAAAAATAATAAAAAAACGGGGGAGCCGGACGTACTGTCCAGCCCTCCTCGTG
>CAZSNI010000005.1:36155-37673 GCA_964608465.1 uncultured Candidatus Saccharibacteria bacterium
AAACAATTTTTTGTTGGTAGAGCGATTGGTCTCATTGTATTGATTTTAATAATTTTGGCTTACAGTTTATTTTTTAATAAGGAAGAAACAAATTTGAAACTCTGTTACATAAGAAATACAGAAGATGGCGCTAGTAGTGACTTGGTACTGAAAGTCAGTGGTAAAAAAGTTTCTGGATCTTTTAGATTGGTGTCAGCAGAGAAAGATGTAAAAGAAGGATCAATTTCTGGAAGAGTAACAGACCCAGATACTGAATTAAGTAACGGAATTATAAAACTAAATTGGGATGCAAATTCTGAAGGTGTGACAAATAGCGAGGAACTTAGACTTCGCTTTAGTGAAGGTGTGGTTGCTCCAGGTTTCGGGGAAATGAAAAAAGAAGGCGGTGTGTATGTTTATGCTGACCCAGAGAAAATTGTCTATGAGCCAAACCTTTCTTTGGTAGATTGCGAAACAGAAATAGTGAACTAATATGCAGATAGAACACAGGCTAGTAGCAGACAAAGTGCATTTACTTACATTCCAGACTCAACTAGAAGTCACTTCTACTTTTCTGCGTTTTCAAGAACACTATGAGTCACCAAAGTTTGCTGGAATGGTTTTTTCTTTGGATGAATATAAAGAATGGTATGTAAAAAATTCTCCAAATGGAATAAAAACAGGAGAGTTCACATACTACGCTGACTGGAGTGGGTTTAATATCCCAGGAGAAATACTCAAACCTTTTTATGAAGGCAAGTTTCATCCATTGTCAGAGGCTGAACAAATAATTCTTGATATGTTTAAAGATGAGGAGAATCCTTTTTATATTATTGGAGTTCATAAAGAGTCAAAAAGTTTTGAAAAACTTTTACAGCACGAAACAGCGCATGGACTTTATTTTACAAACCTAGAATACAAACAAAAAGTTTTAGAAATTATCTCTCGCTACGACACGACAGAAGTTAGGGAAAAGTTACTTGAATCTGGTGGCTATGGAGAAAATGTGCTGGATGACGAAGTTCATGCGTATAGTATTTCTGGAGGAAAAAGTTTAGGAGCAAATATTCCAGAAGAGTTAAGTAAAGAAATGAACGAATTATTCGAAAAATATACGAAAAATAATCTGGTATAATGGCAAATATGGAACAACAAAGACCGTTGGTGGGGATTGGGGTAATGATAGTTAAGGATGGAAAGATGTTGCTTGGAAAACGAAAAGGTAAACACGTTCCTGGAGTTTATGCGTGGCCAGGAGGACATCTAGAATACATGGAAAGTTTTGAGGAGGGTGCTAAAAGAGAAGTTATGGAAGAAACTGGACTTGAGATTGAAAATATTAGATTTATTTCAGTTTTCAATATCAAATCTTTTGCTCCAAAACATTATGTAAACCTAACTCTTCTTGCTGACTGGAAAAGTGGTGAAGCAAAAGTAACAGAGCCGGATAAATGTGAGAGTTGGGATTGGTATGATTTTGAAAATTTACCAGAGCCACTTTTTAACACAATCAAACTGTCGCTAGAAGCAATAAAGGGC
>CAZSNI010000006.1:0-4622 GCA_964608465.1 uncultured Candidatus Saccharibacteria bacterium
TCTTCAAAACCATTTTTATACTCACTTTTTATTTTCTCAGCTTCTACTTCTACTGTGTGAGGGAATTCGATTCTAAATCCTTTTTCTAAAACAATAGACTCCATTTCTGTGTTGTTCTCACCCTTGTGACCGATAACCTTGAGTACATCACCTGTAAGTGTGTCCCAGTCAACGATTTTTACTAGAACTTTTTCTTCTTCGTTTACTTCAGAATTTTCTGGTAAGAAAATATCTACATATAGCCTTTGGTCATCTGGTATAACAAAAGTTTTGCCGTCCTTTTTCTTTATTACCCCCACGAACTCATCTTTTGCACGAGAAATAACTTTTACAACTTTTCCTTGTATACGGTTTTTTATTTTCTCACCAGTAAGTTCTATTTCAACAGTGTCTCCGTGCAAAGCCCGGTTTACAAATTGTGGTTGGATTTCAATATTATTCTCTCTGTTTTTTTCTTCTGGGTTAGGATCAAAGAAACCAACACCTTTCGTGTTGACGCTAATTGGCCCTATTAGGGAGTCCTTTTTCATAAGTAGCCATATACTAGCAAATCTTATTCTATTTGACCATTTGAGCCTGTTCTGTTAGTATATTGCCTATGTTAAAAATACGATTACAAAGAGTAGGAAGAAAGCACGAGCCATCATTTCGTCTAGTTCTTACTGACTCAAAAAACTCTACAAAAAGTGGTAAATACCTAGAAAACCTAGGAAGCTACGACGCTAGAAGAGGAGAGAAGTCTGAGTTTAAAGCAGACAGAATTACATACTGGGTTTCTAAAGGCGCTCAGCTTTCAGGTACAGTAAACAACCTACTTATCGATAAGAAAATCGTAACTGGAAAGAAAGTGAACGTATTGCCACTTAAAAAAGCAATCGTAAAAGATGCTCCTGCAGAAGCTCCAGCTCCAGCGGCACCTGCACCAGCAGCCGCTCCAGTCGATACTGCATCCGAAGTTGTTTCTGAAGAAACAAAAGCAGAGAACCCAACTACATCAGAGGCGGCAGCTTCTACAGAAGAGACTCCAGTTGCTTAGTATTTGTCGAACAACTCGTTTGACTGAGTGCCTTTTTGTTAATAAAATATACTGGTAGAAGAATTACAATTAACTGATTGAAACTATGGAAACTGATGTAAAATTTTTGGAATTTGTCGTAAAAGCTCTTGTTGAAAATCCTGATGATGTAAAGATAAATAGAACTGTGGATGAGATGGGCGTTCTAATGACTTTGGATGTAAACAAGGACGATATGGGTAAAATAATCGGTCGCGAGGGAAACACAGCAAAAGCGATCCGAACACTTCTGCGAGTTGTTGGAATGAAAAACAACGCAAGAGTTAACCTAAAGATTAACGAGCCTGCCGGAATGATGGGGGAGGTTAAGAGCGGTAGTGCTACTAAATCTCTAGACGACGCGATGAACGATCTAAATCTGTAAATTTGAATAAAATTTCACATAAAAAGCATCCTTGATAAAGGATGCTTTTTATGTTATAAATGTAATAATTAAAGATTTGAGACAAGTTCGCGAAAGAGGAGAAAAATAATTGGAGGCGTACATTTAGTACGATGAGAATTATTTTTTGAACTCTGACAAAGAAATTGGCCAAATATGAAATTATTAAAATGCGATTTCACATAATTACACTGTTCCCAGGAGCTTTTGACTCGTATCTAAACGAGTCTATTATTTCGCGTGCCATAGAAGACAAGAAAATAAAAGTTTCTTTCTATAATCCTCGCGACTATTCAGATGATAAGTGGAAAAGAGTGGACCAAAAACCATACAGTGGTGGACCTGGTATGGTGATCCAAGCACTGCCTACTATAAAAGCTATTGAAAAAGCTATGAAAAAAATAGGCAAAGGTAAGGTAAAAATTATTTTCTTTTCTCCTGGAGGAAAACAATTCACAACTGAGTATGCTAAAAAAATCGCAAAGAAAACAAAAAACAGTATCACAGACATTGTCCTTGTTTGCGGTAGATACGAAGGAATAGATGCGAGAGTCAAAAAAGCTTTCAAAATGGAGGACCTTTCAGTCGGACCTTTTGTTTTAACTGGCGGAGAGTTGCCTGCAATGGTTGTGCTGGACTGTGTTAGTAGGCAAGTAGAGGGAGTTTTGGGAAATTTTAATTCACTTGAAGAAACTCGGGTATCTTCACACGACTCATATACAAGACCAGAAGTTTTTGAATACAAGGGAAAAAAATACAGAGTCCCAAAAGTTCTGCTGTCCGGTGATCATAAAAAAATTGAGGAGTGGAAGCTCGGTAAAAAAACTAAGTAAACTATAACCGCCCGCGGAAGAGGGGATCTTCTGCAGGCGGGGGTGAGCGTTTCTTCTATGCTGAAACGCTGTGGTTCTTGTCGATGTAGAGTGGTGCGTAGAACTCCACAAACCGTCGTCGGGCGTCTCCGGGTAGTAACCCGAGAAACTCCTTCAGCGACATGTCTGCACGAATGCGACCACGACCGCCTTCGACGGCGAAGGCAGCGGGTCCTTGAAGTGCTATTCGAACGAGTTCGAAGTCGTACTCCAGTCCCATTTCTTCCGCCACCTCTTCCGGTGGTGCGTCGCGTCTCACTTCGATTCGTCTGGGCTGTCTCGACATGGGTTTCTCCTGCGTTACTTACTATCATATATAAGACTATTTGTCAATAGTTCATTCATATTTTTTATACAGAAAAACCCGCGTGTCGTGCAGAGTTCGTCTGCCGCTTACGCGGGCTGAAGCTCGTCGACCTCTTCGGCCTTGAGCTGTGCTTTCGCATTAATCCTCTTCTCTTCTTCAACTGCGATGATACCATCGAGAAACCCAAGAGCACGGGCTTCCCACATTCTCTGACGTTTAGTGCTTTCTTTGCGTTCGCGAGTCATGTGGCCTCCTTGACCATCCAATATTACTATATAGTAAATACAGTATTATGTCAAATAATGTAGAAGGCCGCGTACCTTACGGTTCGCGGCCTTGGTCGGGTGGGGGACTTTCTTGTTCCCGCCGATTACTTCTTGTGCTTTTTCCTCGCTTTCTTCTTGTGGTTTCTGCAGGTGGTGGCGATTGTGTAGTCGCTGTCGAGCCACGCGTCGGGATCAATCTTTGCGTACTTCATCACGCACATGAAGACGTATACCGTCACGTCACCCACATGCTTGAATGACTCGAGGTCCCAGCACTTGACCGCCCTTGCCATTGCAGAGACGGTCTTGAACGACGAGTAGTGTCTCTTCACCACCTTGTTGAGACGAGAGACAGCGGGTGTGTACCCACACTCGAGTTTCTTGTTCACAACACGGCGCGTGAACTGGTACTCACCAATCGTGAGTACGACAGCATTCTGCCTGTCTGCGAAACCCTTGCCTACACGACGTTCCATGTCCTGAATCTTGCTTGGCATCTAGTGCCCTCCGACTATAATTATAGCATATTCAGTGCATTTGTCAAGTATAAACATACGAAAATTGTTTTGATTATTTTTAATCTGTTACAATGTTGGGATGTTGCAAAGTCAGGCTCTGGATATTTTAAAGTTGGGTAAAAATGTTTTTATCACTGGGCCCGCTGGTTCAGGAAAAACATATGTAATTAACGAGTACATAAAATATTTACGCGAACACGCGGTAGACGTTGCGGTCACTGCTTCAACAGGTATAGCAGCAACTCACATTGGTGGCATGACTATTCACTCGTGGTCCGGACTTGGAATACGCGACACACTAACAGACTACGATATAGACGATTTGATGGAGAGACAATACTTGTATAAAAGGTTTGAGAAAACAAAAGTTTTAGTTATTGATGAGGTTTCAATGCTTCACAACTACAGACTAGATCTTATAGACTGGATTTGCCGACAAATGAAACATAACGAAAAGCCTTTTGGTGGAATGCAGATTATTTTGTGTGGAGATTTTTTTCAGTTGCCACCTGTTACTCGTACAGGAAACAACAGAACATTTTCAGACGAGCCGTTTGGAAAAACTGTTGAATCTGAATTTGCATACAAATCACAAAGTTTTTTAGCGTCAAAGTTTACTATCTGTTATTTAGAAGAACAGCATAGACAAAAAGACAATACATATCTTTCTATACTAAACCAGATTCGGGAAAACAGAGTCACAACACACACCATAGAACTTTTAAAGTCTAGAATAAATGTTCTTACAGATCAGTCTGGAAACTCTACACGGCTATATACACACAACATAGATGTTGATGTGGTGAACAAAAAACACTTAGACCTGATACCCGGGACATCTAAAAAGTTTTACATGACAACAAAGGGCTCGAGTGGACTTTCGGAGACACTAAAGAAAAGTTGTCTGTCACCGGAAGAGTTGGAACTCAAAGTTGGCGCCAAGGTAATGTTTACTAAAAACCATCCAGAAGGTTTGTATGTTAACGGAACATTAGGTGTGGTAAAAGAGTTTAACTCTTTTGGCGAACCAGTTGTTTTGACAAACAGTGGTATGGAAATATCCGTAGTTACTCAGTCGTGGAAAATTGAAGAAGAGGGTAAAGTTAAGGCAGAAATAAACCAATATCCGCTCCGATTAGCGTGGGCTATAACAGTTCACAAAAGTCAGGGAATGTCTCTAGATAGTATGGAAGTAGATCTGA
>CAZSNI010000006.1:4722-32961 GCA_964608465.1 uncultured Candidatus Saccharibacteria bacterium
ATAACAGTTCACAAAAGTCAGGGAATGTCTCTAGATAGTATGGAAGTAGATCTGACTAAATCTTTTGTAAAAGGCATGGGCTATGTGGCGCTTTCGCGTGTGCGCTCGCTCGAAGGCATGAAGTTACTTGGTTTCAACGACATGGCACTCCTTGTGGACCCAGAAGTTTTGGAAATGGATAAAAAGTTCCGAGAACTTTCAGTAGATGCTGTAGAGGATTTGAAGAACTTGCCTCGCTCTAAAATAATTGAAGCGCAGAATGCCTGGATGAAAAAAATAGAACCAGAAGAAAAAGTGAAGATAAAAAAGAAGGAAAAAGAAATGAAGAAAAGCACCCACGAGATAACTTTAGAAATGCTAGAAAACCAAATACCTCTAAAAGATATTGCGACAGCTCGTGGAGTAAAAGAGGAAACCATAGTTTCGCATATTGAGGATTTGAAACTAGAAAACAAATGTCCTGACGTAGACTATTTGAGGAGAGAACTTAAACGTGGGGAACTAGACGATATCCTGGATGCATTTCATGACTGCAACACAACTTCCCTCGCTCCCGTTTACAATTTTCTAATGAAAAAGAAGAAGAAACCGAACTATCTTAAGATCCGCCTCGCTCGTTTGTTTTTGTGATAAAATACATGGATGAAGAAACTCCTATTTTTACTAGTGCTGGCCGGCATTGTGGCTATATTATTTGTTCCTAATTGGGGAGATGGCCACTACTTGAGCAAAATAACTAAAGAAATAATTTTTCCAAAGACTTCGGTAAAAGTTTTGAATTTTGGTGATGTGATGTTTGACCGAGGAGTTAGGAACATTATTCAGAATAAAGGAAGAGACCCGCTCGAATACATAAAGAAGGATCTGAAAGAGTTGAAAGGATTCGATGTTTTTCTTGTGAACCTAGAAGGGCCGATAGTAACCATGGATAGGTCCAAGTGTCAACAAAAAGCTTATAACTTTCAGTTTGCTTCCGATACACCTGAGAGACTTAAAAGTATTGGAGTTAATATGGTAACACTTGCTAACAATCACAGTTATGACTGTTACAAAGTTGGTTTTGAAAGTACAAAGCAGGATTTAGTTAAGGCGGGTATAGAATATATTGGTGACAGTGAACTTGAAAAAAGTTTTGTTATAAAAGAAATCGCCGGTAAAAAAGTCGCTTTTGTTGGCATGGATGAGACAGTGCAGGTTGTTCCACTTTCAAATTTCTATCCATTAGTTAAAAAATTAAAAGCCGAAAATGACTTGGTGGTTGTAAATATTCACTGGGGTACAGAATATCTTTTGACAAACAATGCAAACCAAAAGGCTATAGCGCACAAACTTATAGACAGTGGAGCAGATATTATTTTTGGTCACCATCCGCATGTTGTAGAAAATATGGAAGTGTATAAAGGCAAGGCAATATTCTACTCACTAGGGAATTTTGTTTTCGACCAAAATTTTGGTGACACGACAGTGGGGCTGGGTGTTGGCGTAGATTTTGGTGAAAAAGAAACTGCATTTGAGTTGTTTCCATTTAACATGAAAATTTTCGCACCAGATTTAATGAAAGGAGAGGAGAAGGAAGTATTTTGTGAAAAGTTTTTGAAAGGTTTAGTACATAAGGGATGTGAGTTTGTGATATAATTTAATTATGCAAAAAAATAGTTTTAATACATTAAACAATGGTGCGAAGAAAAGTGGAAAGAGTATGAGTATAAAGCCGAAAGTAAAAGGCAAAGCTCCGCGACCAAGTCGAACTAACGGCTAAACAAAAACCAACAGAAATGTTGGTTTTTGTTTTGTTGATTTATATCTCTTTTTGTGGGTAAATACTGTGGGGGTGTGGCATGGGACTCTTCGTCAATCTCGCTTCGTCGGCTGGGCCGATAGCTTCGAATCTGTGGCAGGTGTTGCCTGCGTGGGCGCAGAACGTCATCATCTTTCACGGGTCTTGCGTGGTGGTGGGAGTTATCTACGTTCTGTACCGAGAGCGGGCGGCTCGCAGGTTGCCCAGGCAGAACTACAGCGTCGTGGGTGACCCATATAAGGTAGAGCTTCCAAACGTGAAGTAGACTCATACCTATCGATCTATATGTGAATGCAAAAAGCGGTGCAATGTGCACCGCTTTTCTGTTGGAAAAAGTGGAAAAAAGATTCTGATGAAAGATTTGTGTGTTACAATATTTGTATAGAATTAAGAGTAATAAAAATAAATATGTCAGAAAAAAATATGTGTGATGTTTGTGGTTCTGGTGATGGACGATGCGGTCAATGTGGAAACATGTGTGGCTATAGAGGTAACAACCTTCTAAGATGGCTACTTGGCATTATCATCATCACTTGGGTTTTCTCTATCGGAATGAAGTTTGGAGAACTAAAAGGTTCACTAGACAGAGGTGGATATGGAATGGGTGGGCATATGTATAGAGCAATGCCAATGATGGGAAGTGCAGATTTTACAGTTTCTACGATGGCTGCGCCTACGGTGAAAGCGGGTACAGTACAACTAATTAAATCAAACTAATCTAGGAAATAAAAATTGACCTGGGTCAATGCAATATTTTGTAAGAAAGGGTCCGTGCTGTCGTCTCAAATGGCAGTACGGACTTTTCTGTACTAATCAGTTTAATTAACATAATAATAAAATAATGAAAACAAAAAGATTAGTATTTTCAAACATTTCTATGTCGGTCATGCTGACTGCACTTGTTGTAACGGCTTACGCCTTCACATTTTCTACAGCTTTTGCAGCAACAGTACCAAACATAGATACTCAGATTAAAAATGGTAGTAATGCAGTTGTTACTACAGCAAGTATTGGAACTGCGGTACGAGCTCAAACTACAGTCGCTTCTACTACTGGTCCAGTAGCACTAGGTACAGTAGACTTTAGTTTGTATCCAAACACAACATGTTCGGGAACAGCAACAACTCAGTCAGGAGTTTTGCTAGCTTCTGGAGTAGCAGATTCATCTACGACAACTGTTGGAAGCAATGGTCTTTCATATAAAGTTTTCTACGGAGGACAAGGTGATGTATACGCATCTACAACTAGTAACTGTGTAAGTCTTCAAGCAACATCAGTTTCTAGTGGAATAAACACTACACTTTCAAGTTCAACAGTTCTAGTTGGAACAAGTGTTTATCAAACAGCATTACTTTCAGGATTAACAGCAAACGCTACAGGAACAGTGGCATACGGAGTTTACACAAACAACGCATGTACAGCAGACAAGGTTGATGCTGGTGTTAAAACAGTTACAAATGGAGTAGTATCGCAGTCTAACTCTATACAGTTCAACACTGTTGGAACACTTTACTTCCAAGCAAAATATTCTGGAGATCAATTTAACAGCGCAGTGAACGGAACATGTCAGCCATTGTCTGTTATAAATCCAGGAACACCTACACCTACTCCGACTCCTACACCAACACCTGGTTCAGGTTCAATTTCTGGAGTTGCATACAATGACGCAAACACAAACTTTAAAAGAGATGGTGGAGAGGCAGGAATTTCAGGATTCACAATGAAACTTTACGGAGGCAACTTCTGGTGGTGGGGCAAAAAGAAAAATATGCCTGTTGCACAAACTGTAACTACAGATGCAAACGGAGTTTACACATTTTCAAACCTAGCTGATGGAGTTTACAAGGTAGAGGAAATCAAACTAGGGGATTGGGTGCAAATGTCTTCTGACTATCACTGGGTTCTAGTTGTAAACGGAAAAGCTTTGACAGGACTAGACTTTGCAAATGCAAGCAAAGACGCATACAACAATTGGAAGTCGGGAAAGAAAGTAGAGCGAGAAAATAACAAAGAAAAGAAAGAAGAAAAAAGAGAAGAGCAAAAGAATAAAAAAATAAGTAAGTTACAAGAAAGAATCGAAAAAATTAAGAATAGATAAATCAAATTAAAAACCTCGCAGAAATGCGAGGTTTTTAATTACAAAAATTTTTGAAAAAGAAAAAGCCCTCGGTCCCCAAACGATGGGGACCCAGGACTGGTGTGCTCGGCCGGCGGTCTACTGGCTGACTGCGGCCTTGTACTCCGGCGGGAGCATGTGCATCCGACTCGAGCTGAACGTCCGCAGGTGCGGGACGCTCGGATCGAGCCACGGTTCGCTGGTGAAGACCGTGGGGTTCACGCTGCCCATGGCGATGACGGCGACTTCGGGGCTGATCTGCAGTTCGACACGACGGCTGTGCTGCTGGCTCATGTGAGATTCTCCTAAATCATATATTAGCATAATATTATATATATGTCAAGTAGTGAAAGAATGAGAATTATTTCGTTTCGGATACTTTTCCACAGTTTTATTCTGTGTTTAATTGACTGGTGAACCCGAGTTCACTACAATACATATATAACAAAAACCAGGGTTTAGATTAATAAAATAATTAATAAAAAATATGACACAATTAAACTTAGAGAGATCATTACGAGCACAGCTAGAATCATTAAATGTTATAATAGACAGGAAAATAGTTAGAGGACTTTCATACGCACGAGAGGCTCGTGAACACAAACAAGTTCTTACTAGACTTTCGAACTTAAAGAGATCAAGATCAAATTGGATGTTTAGAACACTTTCACTTGCATAAATATGTCTACAGAAAAATACTCAACATACCGCGATAAAATACTGGCATTCTATCGAACTAACAGACGAATGCCCGGCTACAAAGAAATTATGTCTCTTGTTGGCTTCAAGTCTAAAAATGCTGTTTATAAACTTATAAACAAACTAGTTGAGGATGAAGTTTTAGACAAAGACAGCAACGGCAAGCTTACTCCACTTAAAATTTTTGGAGAAACTCCACTACTTGGTTTAGTAGAAGCAGGGATCCCAACTACAGTTGACCAGGACAACACAGAGTCGCTTAACTTGGATGAGTATTTGATAGGTAGAAATAAAAACTCAACATATTTACTAGAAGTAAAAGGTGACTCAATGATAGACGAAGGCATTCGTGAAGGCGATTTGGTTTTGGTTGAAAGACGAGGTGATCCAAAGGACGGCGATATTGTTATCGCAGAGGTAGATGGTGGTTGGACAATGAAGTATTTCAAAAAGAAGGGAACTACTGTGTATCTAAAACCTGCAAATAAAAACTACGCACCTATTTATCCTACTTATGATCTAAAGATTGCAGCAATTGTACGGGGCGTTATACGCAAATACTAAATCTCTTTTTTCACCACAACATTTTCTAGACACACAATAATTTCGTGCTCGAAATTTTCTTTCTACTCAGCTCTTCACGGCTTCCGTAGAGTCTAGAAAAATGTCGTGGTTCAACGAGATTTATATGTGTTAAAATATTTTCATGAATAAAAAGTTTCTTTATCTAGGCGTGGGCGTAGTTGTTCTAGTCATTATGTATTTTGTATTTGGTGGGAGTACAAAAATTAAGAATTATCCATCTAGTGGCACAGACATTGTCGCTTTTGGGGACAGTTTAATTTTCGGTGTTGGAGCAACTAGTGACAGCACAAACTTTGTTTCGATACTATCTAGAAGAATTGGAAAGCCGATTGTGAATTTGGGTGTATCAGGCAACACAACAGCAGATGGGCTATCTAGATTAAATCAGTTGGATAAATACAAACCAAAAGTAGTTATACTTCTTTTGGGAGGTAATGACTATTTGAGAAAAGTTCCAATAGATACTACTTTTACTAATTTAGAAAAGATAATAAAAAATATTCAGAGTCGCGGAGCTGTTGTTTTGCTTCTTGGTGTTCGTGGAGGAATAATCAACGACAAGTTTGATGAAAGGTTTGAAGAGTTGGCAGAAAAAACACAGTCAGCTTATGTTTCAAATGTTCTAGATGGGCTTATAACTAAAAATGAGTATATGGCTGACGCTATTCATCCAAATGATACTGGGTATGCAAAAATTGCCGCACGAGTGTATCCTGTACTATACAAGTTAGCAGAATAGCAATGGTAAAATCGTATATATTTAAAACTGAGGTTTGGCTCTGGCCAGGTGTTGGTGGGTGGCATTTTGTTAATGTTCCCGTGAAAACAAGTGAAGAAATCAGAAATAAATACGGCAAGGGAATGATAAAAGTTTCTGCTAAAGTGGGTAAGACTGAATGGAGCACTTCACTTTTTCCTCATAAAAAATCAAAAGGGTATCTAGTGTGCTTGAAGAAGGATATAAGAAAGAAGGAAGGAATTTATGAAAATGATAGAATTAGTTTAGCTTTTAAGGTTATTTAGAATGAGAATAATAGTAAAAGTAAAACCAAGTTCAAAGATGCAAAGTGTAGAAAGACAAACACAGGCAACACTTGATTTGGGTCTGGAAAAAGAAATGCTGGTATATAAAGTGTCAGTAAAAGAGCCTCCTGTGGGCGGTAAGGCAAACAATGCGGTGGTCAAAGCACTTTCTGAATACTTTGGAGTATCTCAGTCACAAGTCACTTTATTAAGGGGTGGAAGTGTAAAAAACAAAATTTTTGAAATACTAAAATGAAAACAACAAAAGTAAATAACAAAATGCAGAAAGGTTACGAATACACATTGTCGGAACCTGTGGGTAAAAATTTTCACAAGGACTTTAAGCCAGAACTAACTCCAAAAGAAATGCTAGAGCTTGGTGTTTTTGGTGGGAAGTATATGACAGATGTTGCGGAGACAGATGAATATCCGAAAGAATGGTGGAAGAAAGCAAAACTATGTAAAGAAAAGCACGATCCAAAAATAAATTTTTTTGGAGTGAATGCCAGTCAGCCACTGTCTGTATGGAGAGAGAAGGGTTGGATAAACGAAATAGATCCTCGCGGGTGGTTTGAATGGTATTGCCGATACTACATGGGAAGGAGAGTTCCTGATGAAGATTTGAAACAAGTAAAACGCTGGAGAGCGATACGGCGTCACATTGCTCAGATAACTTTAAAATGCAGTCCAGGAGATTTTTCTTGCAATAGAAAGCAAAGACAGGCAGTGTTGCACTGGGCCTACGATAGTAGAAAATTATAATGAAAATAAAAGTTAAATCATTTGCTGAAAGGGTGCGGGATGTGGTTCGGGATATTCCTCGTGGAAAAACTATGTCATATGGAGAAGTGGCAAAATATGCAGGAAGCCCAGGGGCTAGTCGGGCTGTAGGAAGTATTATGAAAGGAAATTATGACAAAACAGTGCCTTGTCACAGAGTCATTCGCTCAGATGGAAAAGTAGGGGAATACAACAGAGGTGGAAGTGCAAAAAAACTCATACTACTAAAAAGGGAAAGAGTCACTTTCAAAACTAAATAGACGGGGGTATAATTGGGTAATTAAAATTAGCTTAAAAATATGAGTAATAAAGTAATAGCTATTGTAGTTGGAGTTGTTGTGGTTCTGGGTGGAGCATATTATGCAATGCGAGGTACCAGTGAATCTGTGAAAGACACAAATTCAATTGCGGTGGGCGAACCAAATCCTAGTACACCTGTAGAAAATTCATCTGGAAAGAAAATGTCTTTTGACGCTTTTCTTAAGCAAGGCGGTTCATACGTTTGTACTGTTAACCAGTCTGTAGAAGGAATTGATAGCAAGGGTACAGTATATGTAGATGGAACGGATACTCGCGGAACATTTAACACAACTGTTTCGGGAATGAAAGTTGATAGTGAATTTATTTCTACAGGTGGTTACACATATACATGGTCAAGCATGATGCAAGGCAAAGGATTCAAGGTTAAAGTAGATAATAAAGTAAGTGGAGACACTTCTACTGGGACTTCAGGACAGTATAGTTGGAATGCAGAACAAATCGGCGATTATGATTGCCAACCTTGGAGCGGGGATTCATCAAAATTTGCTTTACCAAAGGGCGTGGTGTTTACAGAGATTAAAAACTAACAACTAATATTTATGTTAACGATATTTTTATCAGCATTAGCAATATTTGTTTTCGGAGCATTTTGGTTCACAGTTTTGTTTGGTAAGGAGTGGGCGAGACTAATGGATTTCAACCCAGCAAGTGCTGAAAAATTTAAAAATATGGGAATGGCAAAGCCTTTGTTTGCCAACTTTCTTTCAAATGTGCTAATTGCAACAGTTTTCTACTATATGATTCCACAGTTACTAGTATTTTCTTATGCTGGGCTTTTAAGAGTTGTTTTTATAGTTTGGCTTGGATTTAGTTTCCCAATATTTGCAAATGCAGCCATATGGGAAAGAAAGACATGGAAGTTGGTAGCAATAAACTCTGCACAGAGTCTCATATCTTTAGCGATTGTTTCTGGAATTATTTATAAAATGCACTACTAAATTGAAAAGTTACTGGCTAGTAAAAAGTGAGGCCGACTGTTATTCAATAGATCAATTCGAAAAGGATAGTAAAAAGTTAGCACAGAAAAAACAGGGAGTTCCTTGGACTGGTATTCGAAACTACCAGGCAAGGAATTTTATGCGTGACAAAATGTCGGACGGTGATAGGGTCTTGTTTTACCACTCTAGTCAGGAGCCAATGGGAGTAGTGGGATGTGCAAAGGTGGTCGGCAAACCACACGCAGATATGACGGCGTTCGACAAAAACGATGAGCACTTCGACCTAAAGTCTAAAAAGGAGAGTCCAACTTGGATTTGTGTGGACCTTACTTTTGACCATAAATTTAAAAATATAGTTACACTAGCTCAAATAAAGTTCGATCCAGAGTTAAAAGGGATAGTTTTAGCACAGCAGGGCAGTAGATTGTCAGTTCAGCCAGTTTCTGAGGCACATTTTAAAAGAATCCTAAGTTTGGGTAAAAAGTAGTGGTTTTAGAACTCCCAAGTCAAACCTGATGTTAATAGGATGTGGATAAGTTTGTTGACTTTTGTTGACAAAATATAACCATTGACATATACTCTTAATTGCTTCACATGATTGAGTTTCGGCAGGGGCAAGATAGAATCTAGGGTTTAGTAGAATTTATTGGGGTTTTAATAGTTCTATAACTATTTTGCATTTCAATCGCTAACAGGTTAAGAGTTTCCAAATAGCCATCCAAAGAAGGGGTGGTTCGTTTTCGTTTGCGGTCATGCGACCACTGCTCGGCTTCGCTCGGTTGTTTAATTTATTAATGTTTGGGGTTAAATATTATTTTTATGCAAAAATCAAAAACTGCTCGTCCACAAAAGTTTTTCAGTCGTTTCAAGGAACCGCTAATCCCAACACCAAACTTCGTTGAGCCACAACTGGAGTCTTTCAAGATGCTTATAGAAAAGGGTCTTAAAGAGGTGTTTGAGGAATTTTCTTCTATTAAAGACTTCTCAGGAAAGAAATTCACATTGGATTTCACAGGTTTCGAGTTGTCAGAGCCAAAGTATGACGAGTACTATGCAAAGGACAACAAACTTTCATACGAAGCCCCTCTTAAGGCTAGAGTTAGACTAAAGAACCATATCCTTGGTACAGAAAAGGAACAAGAGATTTTCATGGCCGACTTTCCTCTGATGACTTCTCACGGAACATTCATTATATCTGGTATCGAAAGAATCATCGTTCCACAACTAGCTCGTTCATACGGAGTATTCTTTACAGCTACAGAAATCAAAGGACGAAAGTTTTTCGGGGCTAAGATCATTCCTTCTCGAGGTGCTTGGGTAGAAATCGAGTCAGACAGTGAGGGAGTTATTTCAGTAAGAATCGACCGAAAGCGAAAATTTGCAGCAACAACACTACTTAGAGTGCTTGGAGTAAAAGATGACGAGGAGATCAAAGCACTATTTAAAGGTGATGAATTCGCACGAAACTCAATCGAAAAGACACTACTTAAAGATCACACAAAAACTGTTGATGAAGCATATATAGACATACACAAGAGACTAAGAGATGGTGATCTAGCAACTGCAGAAAACGCAAAGGAATTCGTTAACTCTATTTTTGATCAGGAGAGATACGACCTTTCACCAGTAGGAAGACACCGATTTAATAAGAGATTCGGTCTAGGAATGGATGACAAAGAGCTAAAGAGAAAAACTATCTCAGTGGCAGATGTTGTCGTTATCATTTCTCATGTTGCAAAACTTAACAACACTCCAAACGCTATCGAAGACGATATTGACCACCTAGGTTCAAGACGAGTTAGATTCGTAGGAGAGTTGTTCCAGCAAAACATCCGAAAGGGTATTGCACAGATAAAGAGAAACATCCAAAATAAAATGTCTACAATAGAGACAGATGTTACTTTGCCTGTACAATTTGTTGCACCTCGACCTCTACAAGCAAGAATCAAAGAATTTTTCACAACAAACCAGCTTTCACAGTTCATGCTTCAGGAAAATCCAGTTGCAGAAATCGAGCACCTTCGAACACTTTCAGCTCTAGGACCTGGAGGTCTAAATAGAACTCGAGCAGGTTTCGAAGTTCGTGACGTTCACACATCTCACTATGGAAGAATTTGTCCTATTCATACACCAGAAGGTCCGAACATCGGTCTAGTTCTTCGTCTTGCTATCTATGCAAGAATCAACAGTTTCGGAATGATCGAAACTCCATACGCAAAAGTTAAGAATGGAAAAGTAACTTCTGAAATAGTTTACCTTAACGCTTCTGAGGAAGAAGGTTACGCTATTGCTCACGCCGCAACTCCTATAGATGAATCTGGAAAGATTCTAGCTGATGATGTTGAGGTGAGAATTGAGGGAGAGCCTGGAACTATTGGAAGAGACAAGGTTGATTTCATAGACGTTGCTACTAACCAAGCATTTTCTATTGCAACTTCAATGATTCCTTTCCTAAACCACGACGAAGCAAACCGAGCACTGATGGCATCGAACATGCAGAAACAAGCAACGCCTTGTATAGTGCCAGAAGTTCCTCTAGTTGCTACTGGAATGGAAGCAGATGGTATTAAAGACGCTGGAAGACTACTTATTGCTGATGAAGATGGAACAGTTACACACGCAGATGGAGATAAGATCACAATTAAAAACAGTAAGGGTAAGGATATAGAGCACAAACTTGTAAAGTTTTCACGAACAAACGGATTTACTGCTTTCCACCAAAGACCATCTGTTGATGTTGGAGACAAGGTAAAGAAAGGACAAGTTTTAGCAGATACTTCTTCAAGTAAAGACGGACAAGCA
Organism: uncultured Candidatus Saccharibacteria bacterium; assembly: GCA_964608465.1. Classification (GTDB taxonomy): domain Bacteria; phylum Patescibacteriota; class Minisyncoccia; order Phycocordibacterales; family DATDWN01; genus C7867-006. The sequence continues at coordinate 15,785 of CAZSNI010000006.1, forward strand.
GCTATTGGTCAGAACATGCTGGTAGCTTTCATGTCATGGTCTGGAAGTAACTACGAAGATGCGATTATTCTTTCTGAAAGAGTTATCAAAGATAGTAAATTTACATCAATTCATATAGACGAGTTCGTAGTTAATGTTCGAGACACAAAACTTGGACCAGAAGTTACAACTTGCGATATTCCAAACGTTGGAGAGGCAAAACTAAAGAACCTAGCTGAAGACGGTATTGTTAGAGTTGGAGCAGAAGTGCGACCAGGAGATATTCTAGTCGGTAAAATCACTCCAAAGGGAGAGACACAACTTACTCCAGAAGAAAGACTACTAAGATCTCTATTCGGAGAGAAAGCTCACGACATTAAAGATACTTCAAAGAGAATGGAAGGAGGTAAAAGAGGAAGAGTTGTAAAGGTGCAAGTTTTCTCAAGAGAGAAAGGAGACAAGCTAGACTCTGGAATCATAAAGAGAATTCATATTGAAGTTGCACAACTAAGAAACGTATCAGTTGGAGATAAACTTGCTGGACGACACGGAAACAAAGGAGTTATTTCAAAAATCCTTCCTGAAGAAGATATGCCATACATGGTAGACGGAACACCTATTGATGTTATTTTGACACCACTTGGAGTGCCATCACGTATGAACATTGGTCAGATTTTGGAACTTCACCTAGGTCTTGCTGCAAACACACTTGGCTACCAGGCTATTGTTCCTCCTTTCGCAGGAGCTACTGGAGATGAAATCAAAGAGGAACTTGTTAAAGCAGGCTTTTCAGAAACTGGAAAGATGAAACTTTTTGATGGACGAACTGGAGAAGCTTTCGCGCAGGATATTGCGGTGGGTTATATGTATATCTTGAAACTGCACCACATGGTAGAAGACAAGATTCACATGCGATCTATCGGACCATACTCTCTTATTACTCAACAACCACTTGGAGGAAAGGCACAGAACGGAGGTCAGAGATTTGGAGAAATGGAAGTATGGGCACTATTGGGTCATGGAGCAGCACACACTCTACAGGAAATTCTAACTATTAAGTCAGACGACATTGTAGGACGTTCAGCAGCTTTCGACGCAATCGTGAAAGGTCTACCTATTACTCAGCTAAACATTCCTGCATCATTTAACGTGCTTCTAAATAACCTTAGAGGATTAGCGCTAGATGTTCAGATAAAAAGAGGGTCGAAGGAATTATTAGATGGTCATAAACAAATCGTTTAATCTAATTAAAAAAATATATGAAAACAAGAACAAATACAGATACAAATGATTTCGAAACAATAGCACTGAAACTTGCTTCGCCGGAGAGAATCAAGGAGTGGTCTTTTGGTGAAGTTACGAAACCAGAAACTATCAACTATAGAACACAAAGATCAGAGAAAAACGGTTTGTTTGATGAAAAAATCTTCGGTCCAGATAAAGACTATGAGTGTTACTGTGGAAAATACAGAGGAATAAGATACAAGGGAATTGTTTGTGAAAAATGTGGAGTTGAAATTACAAGATCAATTGTAAGAAGAGAGAGAATGGGTCACATTGAACTTGCGACTGTTGTTTCTCATATCTGGTTCCTAAAATCAATGCCAAGTAGAATTTCACTTATTCTTGGTATTCCAGTTGCTGATATTGAAAAGGTTGTTTACTTTGCAGGATACATAATCACTAAAGTATCTGAGGAAGACAGAACAAGATACCTAAAGGATCTGGATTCAGAATACAAATCTAAAGTTAAGTCTCTTCAAGACGAAAAGACTCGAGAAAAATTGAAAGAGATGTTGCTTGAAGCAAAAAGAGACATTGATTCTATTCAAGAGGGTAAGGTTCTAGATGAAGTTGAATACTACAACTTTGGAATGAAATACGGAACAATGTTTGAGGCAAGTATCGGTGCAGAAGCTATATACAACATTTTCAAAAAACTTGACCTTAATAAACTTCTTTCACAACTAAACACAGAGCTAGAAAAAGCTGGAAGTTTGGAAATTGGAAAAATAAACAAAAGAATAAGTGTTATCAGTTCAATGATTGCTTCAAACATTCGACCAGAGTGGATGTTCCTAACATCTATTCCAGTTATTCCACCTGCACTTCGACCGATGGTTCCTCTAGATGGTGGTAGATACGCTACATCTGACGTAAACGATCTATACAGAAGAGTTATTAACCGAAACAACCGTCTAAAGAAGCTGAAAGAAATTTCAGCACCGGACGTAATTCTAAGAAACGAAAAAAGAATTCTACAAGAAGCTGTTGATGCACTTATCGACAACTCAATCAGACACGGTTCAGCAACTTCTGCGCTTAACCAATCACAAAGACGAGCTCTAAAGTCACTTGCTGACAACCTAAAAGGTAAAAGAGGTATCTTCCGACAGAACCTACTTGGAAAGCGTGTGGACTATTCTGGACGTTCAGTTATCGTTGTAGGTCCAGAGCTTAAACTAAACCAGTGTGGACTTCCAAAACACATGGCTCTTGAATTGTTCAAACCATTTATTATTTCTGAACTTCTAAAACGAGAACTTGCATACAACATTAAAGGAGCAAGTAAACTTATCGAGGACGGTATAGCGGAAGTTTGGGCTATTCTTGAAGATGTTATCTCAAACAGATACGTGCTACTAAACCGAGCACCTACTCTACACAGACTAGGTATTCAAGCTTTCAAACCTATCCTTATTGAAGGAGATGCTATCCAGCTACACCCACTAGTATGTTCTGCATTCAACGCGGACTTCGACGGTGACCAAATGGCTGTTCACGTTCCACTTTCAGATGAGGCACAACTTGAAGCAAGAGAAATCATGGCTTCTGACAAGAACATTCTAAAACCTGGTTCAGGAGATCCAACAGTTTCTGCAAAAATGCTTGATATTATTTTAGGTTGTTACTGGATGACAAAAGAGATCGTTGGTGAGAAAGGTGAAGGAAAATTCTTCTCGAGTCCTAACACTGCTATCATGGCATACGACCTAGGTGAAGTATCTTTTAGATCAAAAATCAAAGTTCTTCCAAGTGATTCAGCAAAATATGCACAGTTTGATGGAAAAATATTTGAAACAACAGTTGGAAGACTACTTTTCAACTCTGTACTACCAAGTGACTATTCATTTATAAATGTAGAAATCAACAAAAAGAAAACTACATCTATCATCGACGACCTAACAGAGAAGTATGGTATCGAAAACGTTCCAACAATCATCGATAAGATAAAATCTTTCGGATTCAAATACGCAACTCACTCTGGAGTTACTTGGGGCCTAGACGATATTATTATTCCTGATGGAAAGAAAGATATCGTAGCAAAATCTAAGGCGAAGTCTGACCTAATTGTTGAACACTTTAACGCGGGACTTATTTCAAAAGAAGAAAGACTAAGACAGACTATTGAAATTTGGCACGGAGCAAAAGCAGATGTTGAAAAACTTATGCCAGAAACTCTTCCTAAAAACGGTTCAGTTATCGACATGGTATCTTCTGGAGCTAGAGGAACAATGGGTAACATTACTCAGATGGCCGGAATGAAAGGTCTTATTACAAATACGGCTGGAGAGACTATCGAATTCCCAATCATTTCTTGTTCAAAAGAAGGACTTACTCCTCTTGAATACTTTATTACTACTCACGGTGCAAGAAAGGGTCTAACAGATACAGCGCTAAACACTGCGAAGTCTGGTTACCTAACAAGAAAAATGTTCGTTGTGGCGCAAGACACAATGATTACTGAAGAGGACTGTGGTACTAAAGAAGGAGTTATTATCGACAAGTTTGCTATCGCAAGTATTGAAACTCCAATTGCTAAGCACATAAAGGGAAGATTCCTAGCGGAAGATGTTGCTATGTCAGACGGAACAGTGCTTTTCAAAAAGGATCACTTGCTAAGTAAAGTTGATGCGCAGAAAATCGAAAGTTCTGGTGTTACAAAAGTTGTAGTACGTTCTCCACTTTCATGTAAAACTCCAAATGGTATCTGTATAAAATGTTACGGTACTGATCTTGGTAAGAATAAAGTTGTTGAACTTGGTGAAGCAGTGGGAACAGTTGCTGGACAAGCGATCGGTGAGCCTGGAACACAGCTAACTATGAGAACTTTCCATGCCGGAGGAACAGCGTCAGTTTCTGGAGATATCGTTTCTGGTCTTCCGCGTGTAGAAGAGCTATTCGAAAAGAGAAAACCAAAGAACCCATCAGTTGTATGTTCTGTTTCTGGAACAGTTACAGATATCAAAATCACTGATAAGGAGAAGATCATTACAGTTACTCCACTTCTAGAAGACAGAAAGAAAACAAAAGATACTATAGATTACTCAACATCACTAAACAGAACTATCTTGGTAAGAGTAGGTGATGAAGTAAAGAAGGGAGATATTATTACTGACGGTTCAGCGGATATCGATGAGCTATTCAAGTACGCTGGTAAAGACAAAACTGTTGACTACATTATTCACGAAATCAATAAACCTTACGAACTACAAGGAGAAAACGTTTCAAGAAAACACATTGAAACTATCGTAAGACAAATGTTCTCAAGAAAGAGAATTAAAACAGCAGGAGATACATACTTTGTGTCTGGAGATATTGTTGAAAACAACTTGCTTCTAGAAGAGAACGCAAAAATGAAGGAAGAAGGAAAAGAGTTGGCAACAGCAGAACCAGTTGTGATGGGTATTACAGATGTTTCACTTTCACGACACTCATTCCTATCAGCTGCTTCATTCCAGCACACAACTAGAATTCTTATTTCAAGTGCAATAAGAGGAAATGCAGATAAACTAGCGGGACTAATGGAAAACGTTATCCTAGGAAGACTAATCCCAGCAGGAACAGGATTCAAGGGAAGTGCTAAGGCGAATATGATTGCGAAGATGAGAGCGGAACGACCAGTTGTTTTCGACGAAAGTACTCGCTACCAGTAAAATCTCCAAATTTGACGAACTTCTTGTTTCGAATTTGAGAATGCTCGTCACCTTACTATCTGTAAGGCTCCTCGAATTCTCAAACTCTCAACGGCGAATTTCATTCAAATTATGAAGATTTTGGGATCTGAAGATAAGAGTTTTAAAACCAAAACTAAATGTCCTCAGTAGATCAAATCAAATCAAAAATAGACATCGTTACTCTTGTTTCGACTTACATTAAGCTCGAAAAAGCAGGAACGAACTTTAAAGGTAGGTGTCCTTTTCATAACGAAAAGACGCCCTCCTTTTTCGTGTCTCCAGATAGGGGAAACTACTATTGTTTTGGTTGTCACGCAAAAGGGGACATCTTCACTTTTGTTCAAGAGTTTGAAGGGCTAGATTTTGTTGGGTCATTAAAAGTTTTGGCGGAAAGAGCGGGAGTTGAACTAGAAAACTATAACGTAGGAGAGAAATCTGAAAGAGAAAGACTTTTTTCTGTTCTAGAAAAAGCAGTTTTCTTTTACGAGAAAAAGTTGTCAGAGAATAAGGACGCACTAGATTATCTGCACAAAAGAGGGGTAACGGACGAAACAATTAAAAGTTTTAGAATAGGTTTCGCACCTTTAGACTGGCGACCGCTTTATGATTACTTGAAAGAAAAAGGCGTGACGGAAAAAGACATGCTTGCTGTCGGACTAATAAAAAAGAAGGACGGCGCACTGTCAGTTGTTTCTTCATGCTACGATACTTTTCGTGGCAGAATAATGTTTCCTATCTCAGACTCATCTGGAAGAGTAGTCGGTTTCTCTGGAAGAATACTGGTAAATGATGATAAGTCTCCAAAGTATTTGAACACTCCGGAAACGGAACTATTCAACAAATCAGAAATTCTTTTTGGGTTAGATAAGGCTAAGAAGGATATAAAATTGAAAGATTATTCTATTTTAGTTGAAGGTCAGATGGACTTGGTAATGATGCATCAGGTAGGACTTACAAACACAGTGGCATCTTCGGGGACCGCACTTACAGAAATGCATTTAACTAAACTACGTCGTCTTTCTGAGAGAGTTATGATGTCTTTTGATTCTGATTCTGCTGGATTTAATGCTTCAGACAGAAGTGCAAAAATAGCACTTTCGCTTGGAATGGATTTGAAATTGGTTCAGATGCCAATTGGCAAAGACCCGGCGGACTTGGCTTCTACAGAACCAGAAGTTTTGAAAGAGTGTTTTAGAAACTCAAAATCAATAGTTGATTTTTATGTAGACACATTGCTTTCGAAGAATCTCAATCCGAAGGACCTAACAATTGAAATAAGAAAGAAAGTTCTTCCATACATAGCCCAAATGAAAGATAAAACAGATCAAGCCCATTGGATAAAAGTAATAATGAAAAAAACTTTTATAAATGAAGAGGCTTTATGGGAGGATCTCAAAAAAGTTGGTGTGGCGGAAAGTGGATTCAGTCCAGGCAAAAGTTCAGCTCCACCAGGTAGGAGAGTAGATACGATAGAGAGAAAGATTCTAGGAATAATTGTTTGGAAGAGAGAAAATAAAGATGCAGGAAATATTTTAGAAAAAATTGATGTGGAGGGTAGAGTAAGGTCAATAATCGGAGAAAGGTTGTCAGAGCTCGAAAAGATTTTTGAAAAAGATAAGGAGCTACTATTATTTGAGACAGAAACTTATTATAATAGTAAGAACAATTTAGAAAAAGATATTGATGAACTCCTTGTCTCACTTGAAGAAGAATATTTAAAAAAAGAACTTTCTCTCGCAATGGAAAATTTGCAGAAAGCCGAGCAAAAAAGAGATAGTGGGGAAGTTCTGAGATTTTTAGAGGAGTGTCAGAAGATAACACAAAGAATAAACACAATAAAGACAATCAAGAATGCGTTTGAAAATAAACAATGAAAAATAAAAAACAAAAAAATAATAAATCTAAACCACAAAAGTCTACAAAAAAAGTAGCAAAAAAAGTGGTGAAGAAAACTGCAGTTAAAGGTAAAAAGCAGAAAAAGATTTCTGTGCCAAAGATCCGACTAAAAAAGAAGAACAAATCATCACTTGCTATGCGGGCAGCTAAAACTGTTCCAAAGTCAGTGAAACCTGTGAAAAAAGCTGAAAAACAGAGTGATGGGATGGCTAAACTTCTTCACAAGGGAAAAGAGAGAGGGTATATAACTTATGATGAGATTTTGAAAGAGTTTCCTACAATTGAGGATGACATTCTTTTCCTTGAGGAACTTTATGAAAAGTTTTCTGTAAGTGGTATTGATGTTTTGGAAGGAGGAGGGTTGCTTGATGCTGGAAACAACGATGATTTAGTTGCAAAAAAATATACATACGGCAGAGGCAATGAATCTTCTTACGACTCTATCCAAATGTATCTAAAAGAAATTGGTCAGTATCAACTTATTTCTGGAGGCATGGAAAAGGAGTTGGCGAAAAGAATTGAGGCTGGGGATGAAGAGGCTAAAACACTTTTGGCACGAGCAAACCTTCGTTTGGTTGTTTCAATTGCTAAAAAATACGCGAACCGATCTGCAGACCTTACACTTCTTGATCTTATTCAAGAGGGAAACCTGGGACTTTTCAAAGCGGTAGACAAGTTCGACTGGACGAAAGGTTACAAGTTTTCTACATATGCTACATGGTGGATACGTCAGGCTATTACAAGAGCACTTGCTGACCAGTCTAGAACTATTCGTGTTCCAGTTCACATGGTGGAAACAATTGCGAAGTACAAACAGGTTGTACGAAGACTTTCACAAGACCTGGGGAGAGATCCGTTACCAGAAGAAATCGCAGTTGAAATGAACTTGTCAGTTGATAAAGTTTACACTATCGAGAAAATCGACCAGTCTACACTTTCTCTTGAAGCACCGATAGGTGATGAAGGGGATGATAGTAAAAGTAAACTTGGGGATTTCTTGGCGGATGACAAAATACTTTCTCCAGACCAAGAATCTTCACGAAGAATTGTTTCTGACCAAGTTCGAGAAATACTAAATGACCTTCCAGAAAAAGAAAGAAAAATTCTAGAACTTCGTCACGGACTTGTCGATGGTGTGACACACACACTTGAAGAAGTAGGAAAAGAGTTTGGAGTTACTCGAGAAAGAATCCGACAGATTGAAGCCAAGGCGCATGAGAAAATTCGTCAGCACGATAAGATCAATCGACTTCGAAACTACTATTAAAAATTAAAAACACCCTCGATTGAGGGTGTTTTTAGTTTGACTAGAATTTAATTGTACTGTATTTTGAGTGCCGGGAGGTGCGGATGAGAGAGGTTCTCTCGCAAGCTGTGATTTCTGGAATTATGTTTGGGCTTTGGCCAATTCTCATGCAGAGGAGCGGTATCCAGAACGTGTTCGTCTCAACGGCGGTGATGGAGGTGTTTGTTCTCACAACACTTCTTCCACTTGGCATCATGAACTTCAGAATGTCGGAGTTCATGAAGATGGACTGGTTCTTCACCGTTTCAGCATCTGTCGCTGCGGCACTCGGTGTGCTTACCTTCAACGACGGGCTTGCTAAGACGACTGTATCCACTGTCAGCACCTACTTCGTTTTTATGATGGTTGTTCAGGTCATCGTGCCTGCTTCTTACCATCTCTTTATAAACGGAGGTTTCACTTCCTCCAAACTACTCGGATTTGCGTTTGCGGGACTCGCAGCGTACTTCCTCACCAAGTAGTGATCTCGTGGAGGAGCCAGAATATTGGCTCCAATCCCACGAGATTTTTTGTTTGTAAAATATATGCTAGTATCAGGCGGGAGATTCTCGTGACACTACTCCACAACAAGAAATGCAATAAGGAAGGGTGTGGAAGTCGGAGAATTACAGTCTTTCAGGATCACCTTTTCTGTTTGGACTGTAACAGTCTCTTGGATCACGTAAAACCAAGCCAGAGGAGGAAGCATAGGAATCGAGTGAAGGATCTACTCGCAAAGACAGAGAGAAGAGAGGCGAGAAATCCCGTCGGTTTTCTCAAGAAAAAGGGAGTGAAGAAATAGGTATACTCGTGGGGTCGCACTGTGACCCCACGGACAGGCGTCCAGAAGACTTTGTCTCTGGGCTTTTTTATACCTCAGAATTCGTGGTATTCTATGGTTATGTCAGCAGAAAATCTAACTAATATTTTTAAGGAAAAGTACAAAGGCCTAAATAAGGCGCAGAAAGAGGCAGTGGATGCCATAGAGAGTCCTGTCATGGTTGTGGCAGGTCCTGGAACGGGCAAGACAACGATTTTGACCCTGCATATAGCAAATATACTACTACAAACACAGGCCACTGCTGGAGGCGTTTTGGCTCTTACATTTACGGATGCTGGGGTGAAGTCAATGAAGAAAAAACTAAGGCAGATTATTGGCAGTCGCGCGGATGAAGTACGCATTCACACATTTCACTCTTTTGCTGGTTCAGTTTTTTCGGAATTTCCAGACCACTTCCCGCAATTGTTTAGAACAAAACAAGTTACAGATATTGAGTCTGAAAGTATGATTCGTAAAATTTTGCAAACAGAAAAGTTTGGCAAACTACGACCTTTCGGAGAACCGGACTACTATGTCGGGAAAATATTAAAAGCAATAAGTGATAGTAAAAAGGAAAACCAAGATCCTGACAAAGTTTCAGAATTCGCTAAGCTAGAGATAGAAAGAATTAAGAGTGACCCAGCGAGCATTTCTTCTAGAGGGCCTACAAAGGGCAAAATAAAATCAGATTCTATTGGTAAAATAGAAAAATGTGAAAGAACGGTTCTGTTTGCAGAAGTGTATAGGACATACGAAGCGCAGAAGAAAGCAGAGAAACTACTGGATTATGATGACTTGCTTATTGAACTTTTGAAAGCGCTAGATCAAGACACGCAGTTACTTTCAGAACTACAAGAAAAATTTCAGTACGTGCATATTGACGAACATCAAGATACAAACGAGTCTCAGAACACTATCGTTATGAAGCTTGTAGACTTTTTTGATACACCAAATATTTTTATTGTTGGAGATGAAAAGCAAGCTATCTACCGCTTTCAGGGGGCATCTGTTAAAAACTTTCTGACATTCCAGAGTAAGTGGAAGAACATGAAAGTTATTAAGCTCGAAAGTAACTACAGAAGTCATCAGGCAATACTGGATGCGACTTTCAAGATGATTGAAAACAACTATGATGAGGGTGAACACAAAGACCTTAGGGTAAAACTAGTCGGAAGTGGCAAAGAGCGACCGGTGGACGTGGTAAACAGTCCAGACACTCATACACAAGACGAGTACGTAGTAAAAAGAATAAAAGAGTTAGAAAAAGAAGATAGTGAGGCGAGCATAGCGATAATAGTAAGAAAAAACAGAGAAGTTGAGCATATTTTGTCTGTATGTGAGAGAAATGGCATAAATGCATCTGCAGAGAGAGGTGTAAATATTTTTGAGTCGCCGACAGGTACTTTGTTTTTTGATATTTTGGAGTTTATAAATGACCCAACAAACACAGAAGCACTTAGTAATACAGTGGTGCGAGGTTTGTGGAACATGGATTTTCAGAAGTCGCTGAATTTTATTAACAAAGTAAGAAGTAGAGAAGTAGAGATAGAAAAAGAAATACCACAAATACAAACTTTACTTAATGAAATAAATACAGCTGGTGTTATAAACTTTCTTATTCTTATCTCAGACAAGTCTGGATATTCAGAGGTTGTAAAACAAAGTCCGGTTTCCGCAGAAGTTTGGAGAAGTATTGTAGACCTCGCGAAGGATATTGCCGAGAGAAATTCAATAGTTGATCCTAAAAAACTTGTGGCAGAGTTACTTAACTACCGTAAAACTGCAGAAAGTAAATCTATAAAAATAGGAAGTGGAAGTATAAATTCAAAAGTACAGATAATTACTGCGCACTCTTCAAAAGGTCTAGAGTACGACTACGTCATAATGCCAAATGTTACAGAAGAGTCTTGGATGAGCCATAATTTCGGAACTTCATTCGTGTTCTCATTTCAAAAAGATGACGGTGATGAAATCAAAGACTCTCGAAGACTTTTCTATGTGGCAATGACTCGAGCCAAGAAACATGTGGAGCTAGTGGTCCCAGAAGAAAACTCTGGTGGTAGAGAGCTCACTCCACTACGTTTCATAGATGAACTAGATTCTGACCATATAAAAATAAAGAGCATTGAAAGAATCAAGGAAAGACCTCTAGAGCTTCCACTCGGATATTTCGATGAACTACGTTTAAAAGAAGCACAGGAATACACAAAAAGAGTGATAGTTGAAAAAGGTCTTTCAGTAACTGCGCTAAACCACTTTATGAATTGTGGTAGAGAGTTTTTCTATAAAAGTATTCTGAAAATCCCAGAAGCACCAAGCGTTTCTTCGGAAAAGGGTATTGCCATGCACAAAGCATTGTCGCTGGTTTGGAGAGAAGAAAACAGGTCAGCAAAGAATATAGAAAAAACTATCCTAGAAGTTACCGAGGAATATTTCAAAACTTCTCTTTTGCCTAAGTTTGAAAAAGATATTGTTCGCGAAGAAATTAAATCTTATGCAGTGGATGTGGCTAGAGAACTTCAGGATTACTTTGCATTTGAGGGACAAACATTTGTTGAAAAATGGGAGGAGAAAGAGTTTGTGGTAAAGCATAAGGGTGAGGAAGTTGCTTTTAACTTACACGGCCAGTTGGATGCAATACTTGTGGACGATCACAAGGCTAGGATTTTTGACTACAAAACTACAGAGTCAAAAAGTGTAGCAAGTATAAAAGGTGAGACAAAAAGTTCTGATGGAAACTACTTTAGACAGCTGGTATTCTATAAGCTTCTTTTAACTGGAAGTCATAACTACAAAGATAAGGAGATTGAGCCAGCACTAATATTCGTAAAACCTAATGCGTCTGGAAAGTGCCCAACAGTTGTATTGCCGATTGAAGAGATGGACGTGGAGAGAGTGAAAAGTGAAGTAGAGAAACTAGTAGAGTCAGTTTGGTTAGGAGAGTTTCTTCAAGGTGATTGTGGCGATAAGGATTGTAAATACTGCGGATTGAAATAACACACAACAAAAAACCACCCAATAAAACGATTTGGGTGGTTTTTTGTGTAGCTTAGACTATTTATACAATAGAGCGTCTATAATACTTTTTATATTTTCATAAGGTTGTGCACCTTGTACTACTGTTTTTGTTCCATCTTTTGAAACAATGATTGAGTTTGGAGTTCCTCTTCCACCTGCTTTTACAGCATCATCGTAGTCAGCTTGAACTTTGGCAGCGTGTCTTCCGCTAGAAAGACAAGTGTTAAATGCTGTAACGTCCAATCCAATATCTTTAGCAATTTTTGGTAGTTCTGATTCTGGAAGTGAGTCGTTTGAGTTTGTTCTTGCGTAAATTGTGTTCAAGTATTCCCAGAATTTTGTTGGACCGCCTAACTCACTAGCACATTCTGAAGCTTCTGCTTCTTTTCTTGCTTTTTTGTGTAGGGAGTCAATTGGGAAGTGTCTGTACACCCAAGCCACTTTTCCATCTTTGCCATACTCATCCATCATTCTTCGGAGTGTAGAGTGGAACTGTTTGCAGTAAGGACATTCTGTATCTGAGTACTCAACAAAAATAAGTTCTGCATTTGGGTTCCCAAGTATGTGGTCTGCTTCTGTAACAGGTCGCATTTCTTCACCACCAGTAACCATTTGAGGGATAGTTTTTGCTTTAGCTATTTCCTCTGCATTTTGTAAATTTGAATAATAAAACGCACCCGCTATTAAACCTCCCGCTATAACTATTGCCAACGGCACAGATAATTTTTCCATATTCATATGTGACTATTCTACTAGGGAATAACCAGATATGCAATTTATCGTTTTGTGATAGGATTATGTGGGGCGTTCGTTTGCCTCTAGAGGTGAAGCAATGGGCCAGGAATGATCGACGACGACACTTTCTTTCCCGAGATCTGGGACCCGGTCCTGAAGGACCCGGGGATCATGGGTCCCAAGGTCGTCGAGACGACGTAGGACTCGGAGGGGAGTCCAGAATCGTCCTTTTCCGAAGCTGGGAGGAGGGTAGAGTATGTTCGTGAATGACTAAATAAGGCCAATCACTCCACGCGACTACAATATTCAGGGGGCACCGGGTGCCCCCTTTTTTTTTATTAACAAAATTTGTGATGTCTTGACGTAAATTGTTGTCTGTTATAGAGTGATCCGAGAAAGAGGTGCCACATGGCCGAAGACGACCAGTCCCAGACGACCGACCAGCCCGCCGCCGAAGAAGCCGCAGCCGCCGAACCGGCCGCCGATCCCGTCGCAGAAGAAGTCGCCGGCGACTCGCCCGTCGTCGAAGAAGTCCCGGAAGTCGCCGAGTCCGCCGAACCGGCCGCCGATGCCAGCGATTCGCCCGCCGCCGAGCCCGTGGCCGACGACCAGGCCTGAAGCACGTCAATCGGCGCCGAAGTCAACTCGGGTTAGATTACGGGTTTAACGCCCACAGAGATGCGGCAAATCCGCGCTAGTCTGACCAGAAAGGAGTCACCCGTATGAACGCAAGATCGCCCCCGACTTATACAGAAGTCGGGAACAGGGGCCCAAGTTGGGCCCTTTTTCCTAAACAAAAAATATTTGAACCCTATTTTACTGCCTTATTTTAAGCCATTTTTTAATACAATAAAAAAGAAAATTGATTTTGACACAAAAAGTACTTGACGTAAATACAATAGTATGCTAGGATATTTAGGAACCTAGCGCGATCAAATGTGTCGCCGGGTCGTTCACCACAACCATCATCATCGTCTACGAGGTACCGCATCATGCCGAACTTCCGCTCCGACCAGACCAGCGTCAACATGTGGATTCCCGTTTCCGCCAACGTCGCCGCCGGCCGTCCCGCCCAGTCCGCCTGATCCCGCGGCGACGGCGCGGCCAGCGCTAGCGTCACACTCGATGTGACCTACCGCCGGCCGTAGCCCGCCGTTCGTAGCCCGCATCCCGCGGGCCACAAAAAGGAGTCGCCGATGATGCGAGCAAGACCACCGCCCTTAAGGGGCAAGGATCGTCACATGTGACGGTCCTTTTCGATTACATAAAATTATATTACCAGAGATTTAGAACTTTGAAATTTGAGTTCAGTTCTAGGCAGACGAGAAAAATGCGAGGAGCCTTACAAATAGTAAGGTGACGAGTATTTTTTGAAGTCTAACAACGAAATGAACCAAATTTGAAAGTTCAATTAGAACAACGATTGAGTTTTGATTTCAGGGATAGGCTCCCAATGTTTAGTCTCTAATTTAATTTCTTTCGTAAAAGGCCCTTCTTTGAACATAAGTTTTTTATTTTTCATTGCAAACTCAAAAACATCTTTAGTTATTTTCACATCATCAATGCAGTACTTTCGTATCTCATCAATTTTACCTTCGCGCCACCATTTTACTGCTTCTAGACCATGTCCACTTTTTTGAATGCCAAAAGTTCCTTGTGCAATTTGGTCTAGTTTCATTCTTCTGCCATATGCCTGACGGACTTCCTTAAGAATATCTAGTGAGAGTGTTTGTGTCAGATCTCCAAGACCTGCTTTTTTGTAGTACTTGTTCAAAAGGGGAATATCAAAATGGTCACCATTAAAGGTTACAAGCATTTCTGCTTTTTGGAAGTATGGCCACATTCTCTCGAACTCTTCTTGTACAAAAGTTTCGTATTTATTATTTTCGTAGTCGTAAATCCCAACGATAGAGATGTCTAGATCTGCCGGGTCGTTACTGCCAACATCAGTAAAAATGTTCTTTGTTTCAATATCAAACACTAACTTTCTCATAAAATTTAGTATAACAAAGAAATCAAATTTATCCATTCTCCCTTTATTTTTCTAAGACCCGCATAAATCAAAGGTTTGATTTTGCTTTGCTCGGAAATCAAGAAAACAATATACTCAATCCGTAAGTCCTTTCGCAGACTCCCGCTGGTCGCCCTTCTTACAGAGGGGTGAGTGCTTCGGACTAACTCAATTTTCGTATTTGTTTTCTAATTTTCTGCGCAATGTCTTGGAAAAGTAAAGTGAGAAATTAATGAGTGTCTCGTTGAGTCATATCTTTTCGCAAGACCCCGCAGACCTCTAGCACGGTTCTGTCAACGACTCGAACATTGTGAGAGCTCATTGACAGATAGAGGCCGAGGACTAAGTGAGCTTTCCGCTGGAAAAGCGAACGGTCTGGAGAAAAGATATGCGAGAAAGAGATTCTACATTAAATTTTGTGCAACCTCCTCTAGTTTTACTTTCTTTTCTTCTCTAGTTTCCATATTCTTTATGGTGTAGATACCTGTTTTTACTTCATCTTCACCAATGCAAATCACGTAAGGGATTTTTTGTTTGCTTGCTGTTTTGATCTGGTCTCCAAGCTTTTTGTCAGTCAGATCTACGGCGACATTTGCTCCCATATCTCGTAGTTCGTCGGCAAGGTCTAGAGCGTGGCTTGTGAATTCATTTCCAACTGTGCAAATATAAAGATGAGTCTGAGGTTTATATATAGGAAGTAGATTGTGCTTTTCGAGAAAGTCTCTCGCGGTTACATCTCCAGCTCCAAAACCAACTGTAGGAATTTTTTTAACACCAAAAATATCCATTAGTTCGTCGTATCTTCCTCCACCAAATACTGAACGGCTGTTCTCTGGGTCGGTGTCGAAAACTTCAAAAACCATACCGGTGTAGTAGTCAAAACCACGCATAAGTGTAGGGTCGAATGCCAAGTTGTTTACTCCTAGAGCCAGAAGTTCTTCAATAGTCGCGACTATTTCTTTTGTTACGTCGCTTTCACCCAGAAAATCTAGAAGTTTCTCGTGTGACTCAAGTAATGTTATAAATTCTTCAGTTTTCTCTCCAAGGATTTCTTCAAAAGCCGTTTTAAAAGCGTCGACTGAGATTTTATCTTTTTTGTCTATGATTTTTGATGCTTTGTAAGAATTCTCTTCTGACATCCCAAACTTTTCATAGAGCTGCTTCATCAACCTTCGGTCGTTTAGACGGATAATAAAGTCCTCATCTTTAGCTCCAAAACGTCGCATTATTCTGTAGGCGATGTTTACTATTTCTATGTCGGCGTTGCTGTTGTCTATGCCAAAAAGATCAACATTTAACTGCCAGTGTTCACGCAGTCTGCCTCTCTGGGGCTTTTCGTATCTAAATAAGTTGGGTATTGAGTACCAACGTAAAGGAAAAGAAAGGTCTTGTGCTTTCGCGGCTACCATACGGCTTACGGTTGGAGTCATTTCAGGACGAAGCGTAACTTCACGGTCACCACGGTCGGTGAAAGTGTATGTCTGCTCGTTTACTATTTCTTCACCTGACTTTGCTTTGTATAGTTCAGATGATTCTAGTATTGAAGCGGAGTATTCCTCGTAACCAAACTTTTCTACAACTTCTTTCCATACAGAAAAAATGTAGTTTTGTATAAATAGGTCTTCTGGATAAAAGTCACGAACACCTTTGTAGCTTTCGGTGCTCAGGGGTTTTGATTTATCACTCATATGGGTTATTGTATCAGAATATGACGAGTTCACAAGAAATAGACGTGCATTTGGTAAACAAAAATATTGGTGAGACGCCCCTTGAGCGACTAGAGAGATTCAGGATAGACCATTCAGAGTTTCAGAACTCAAAAATAACTTATGCAGGCAGGCTCGACCCTATGGCAGAGGGTTTGCTTATTTTACTTACGAACGATGCTGTAAATTCAAAAGAAAATTTTTTGAAACTTTCAAAAACTTATGAAGTTGAGGTTTTGTGGGGGATAGAAACTGATACGCACGACGTTTTGGGTAAAGTTACAAATTCTAAATTACAAGTTCCAAAACTAGAAGAGATTCAAGAATACATATTGAAATCGGCTGGTAGGTTCGAACAAAAGTATCCAGCGTATTCTTCAAAACCAGTTGAAGGCAAGCCACTTTTTGAATGGGCAAGAGAGGGCAAGATTGGGGAAGTACAAATTCCAAGTCATGAAGTAGAGATTGTAGGCGCAGGGTTTGTCGGAAGAAAGACTATCTCTAAACAAGATTTATTGAATGACATTGTAAAGAAAATATCTTTGGTGAAAGGGGACTTTAGACAAGAGGAGATAGTTTCAAAATGGCAGGAGGTGTTAAATGCAGTAGATACAAATGAGTTTGTTGTAGACAAAATATTACTTGAAGTTTCAAGTGGTTTTTATGTGCGTCAGTTTGTTTCTGACACGGCTTTGAAACTTGGAACATTGGCAACAACTTTTCATATTAAGCGTACAAAAGTGGGAGAGTTTGAAATGTAAATGAAATA
>CAZSNI010000006.1:33061-36510 GCA_964608465.1 uncultured Candidatus Saccharibacteria bacterium
AACACAAGCACACAGGGGCGGGTCGCGTTCGCGCGACCACGCTCTTTTTTCTTGCCATCATACGATGACTGCTCGGCTGTGCACGGTTGCCTAAAAAACAAATAAGTGGTTATATATGCAAAGGAATTAGTGCAAGTCCGATCAACCGTTCGCCACGGAGAGATTGATGCCAGAGGCTGCTGAGAGGGCAATTGGTGAGTTTACGTATCTCGTGGTTAGTGAACTTAGGCAGAGGACGATACCACTGCCGGACTTCGCTTGCAGGAGACTGAAGGGTGGCTTCAGTGTCATCGAGAGGGTTGTCGATCTCAGACAGCCTGAACGTTGCTACGCTGACGAACTTCGGAGACTCGTCGACCTGTTGTTCAGGCTGAGGTCAAAGAGGCATTACCAAGCGCACCAGTGCGTGAATCGATTCGCAAAGTCGCGTGGTAAGAAGAAGCCCCCGTACAACAACCGTAAACGCGCCTGTCGCGGTAAGCGCCGCTAGACGACTCGTTCTTCGCATCGAAAAAGGCCTTGGAGGGTGTAGCGCTACACACTCCAAGGCCTTTAACGTCGACCCTTATTTTCTCAATGTTTTCTTTCTAAGTCTAACTGACTTTGGAGTAATTTCGATATATTCATCTCCTGACATAATTTCCATCGCTTTCTCAATATCTAGTTTTACAGTTGCAGCTAGGTAAACAGATCCGTCAGAACTAGATGAACGCATGTTTGTAAGTTGTTTTCCTTTTGTAGGGTTTACGATAAGGTCTTCACCTTTTGATACGTTTCCAATTACCATTCCAACGTACACCTCTGTTCCTGGGTCAATGTATAGTGTTCCTCGTTGTTGTAGGTTGTCTAGTGCAAAAGCAAGAGCCTTTCCTTTTTCCATAGAAACCATTGAGCCATAACTTGTTCTGTTTATTTCCCCAACATATTCTCTAAACTCTATAAATCTAGAAGATAGTATTCCAAGACCTTTTGTATCCACTACGAACTGTCCTCTGTAACCAAGTAACCCTCTAGTAGGTATTTCAAAAGTAAGTCTTTGTGTTCCATGACCTTGTTTGATGTTCATCAAAACTCCTCGTCTTTCTGTCAGTCTAGAAATAACAGCACTTGCGATAGCGTCTGGAACGTCAATAGTTACTTCTTCAAATGGCTCTGTCTTTACACCGTTTACTTCTTTTATAATTACTTGTGGTTGAGAAACCTGTAGTTCAAAACCTTCTCGTCTCATGTTTTCACACAAAATAGCGATGTGAAGTTCTCCACGTCCGTACACTGTGTAGTATTCGTTGTTGTTCCAGTCTACTTTTAGTCCAACGTTTATTTCCAATTCTTTTTCAAGTCTGTCGCGGATTTGTCTTCCTGTTACGAATTTTCCTTCTTTACCAGCGAAAGGTGAGTCATTAACCAAAAAGTTCAGAGAGATGGTTGGTTCGTCAATGTTGATAGAAGGCAAAGGCTCAGCATCTTCGTTTTTAGATATAGTATCTCCAATATAAACCGTTGGAAGTCCTGCAATCATAACAATGTCTCCTGCAGAAGCTTCCGGAGTTTCTGTTCTTTTTGTTCCTTCGAAACTAAAAAGTTTTGTAAGTCTTCCAGATACCATTTTATTTGGGTCTGTTTCGCCGTGCTGTTTTACAAAAACAGTATCACCAACTTTTATTGTTCCTTCGTAAACTCTACAAACAGCCAATCTTCCTAGGAAGTTGTCATAAGCCAAGTTAAATGATTGAAGTCTTGCTGGAGCAGTTTTGTCACCAGTTGCAGGCGGAACTTCTTTTAGAATTGTTTCTAAAAGGGGAGTAAGGTCTTTGTTCTCATCCTCAAGTTTCATTTTTGCTACGCCTTCACGTCCAATCGCGTAAACAGTAGTGAAATCTAGTTGTTCGTCGTTTGCTCCAAGTTCAAGGAAAAGTTCAAGTACCATTTCATGCACTTCGTCGGGTCTAGCGGCTGGCTTGTCGATTTTGTTGATTATAACAATAGGTTTTAGTCCAAGTTCAAGAGATTTTTTAAGTACGAAACGAGTTTGAGGCATAGGTCCTTCTTGGGCGTCCACAAGTAGAAGCACTGTATCGATAGAACGAAGTACTCGCTCAACTTCAGAACCGAAGTCAGAGTGGCCTGGTGTGTCTACGATATTGATTTTTGTAACCTCTCTTCCAGAGTCTGGAGCAGGGTAGTAAACAGATGTGTTCTTGGCATAAATTGTAATACCTCGCTCTTGTTCTAGAGCGTTTGAGTCCATGGTGGAAGTATCGTCGGTTACCATCCCAGTCTGGCGCATCAAAGCGTCAGTAAGAGTAGTTTTTCCATGGTCCACGTGGGCTATGATAGCGATGTTTCTTATTTGCATTTTTTTGATTTGAAAACCGGCTAAATGCCGGCAATTAGGCTCTTATTAAAGCAAATTTTAGGTTTGTAGTCAAATTTTAGGTTTGCAATATCGTCTAAAAACTGAGATTATTAATAGATGTTTGCTTCCCCTACAGAGTTGCTATCAATACTTGAGCACTATAAATATTGGATAATTTTCCCAATAGCAGTTTTTGAGGGTCCGATAATCATAATAATTTCAGGTTTTTTGGTCAGTCTAGGATACTTGAACGGCTGGATAGCCTATATTGTGGTAATTATTGCCGATATGATAGGGGATTCAATTTACTATGCCATAGGAAGGTTTTGGGGTAAGTCCAAATTTATAAAGAAGATCGGTAAGTATATCGGCTATGACGAAGGTAGTGAAAAATATATCGAAGATCATTTTAGGAAACATAAAATTAAAACTTTTCTAATCGGTAAGGTTAGTCATGGTTTAGGGGGGACTATCCAAATCGCTTCTGGAATAGCAAAAGTTTCTTACAAAGAATTTTTCTGGCTTTCACTTCTTGGGACAGCGCCGAAAGCGCTAGGGCTCATTATATTGGGTTACTATCTTGGAAGTTACTATGAAAGAATAAATAATTATCTACAAAACATTGCACTAATAAGTGTTAGTATTTTTGTTTTGGTACTGTTTTGGGTAATTTCAAACAAACTTAAGAACAATTTTTTGAATAATAAGGGTTAACTTTTGAATTTTTTTGTTATAATATTTATATATGGAAATACCAATTGTATTGCCCTCTACACTTCCCAGCTTTTCAACTCTTCATATAAGTATTTTAGTAAGCAAGCCAATTTTGATCGGCGTACTTTCTATTTTTTTCATTCTATATTCTATCGTTTCAGGCGTTTTGCTTTATCACTGGTCTGCATACGGAATGCGTAGTCCGGGCATAGTAGTAGCAGAAAGCTTTTTCTTCTTCATATCTATAGTGCTGTTTGTATTTGCAGGATTATCAATCTACTATTACTAATATGTCATACGAAAATTTACATTTAGATTCGCAAGAAACAGTAATACTTGAGGTGAGGAAACATTGGATTGTTTTTGCTGGTATAGCAGC
>CAZSNI010000007.1:0-28733 GCA_964608465.1 uncultured Candidatus Saccharibacteria bacterium
GTAGGATTCAACATCACTAACGGATGTTATGCAATCAACGGAACTTGTGTAGGTGGAGGATCATTCTCTAACACTCTAGCTAATGGAGGAACAGCTACAACAACATTCTACAATGGTGGAGTTGTATTCTCTGATGGACTAAGACTTACACAAGCATCATCAACAGGTGGATTCTTCTATGACGCAATCAACAATAGACTAGGTCTTGGCACATCATCACCATACGCAAGACTATCAGTAGTAGGGGAAATCGTTGCTACAAACATCTCAGCTACATCAACAACAGCAACTTCAACTATTGCTGGTGGACTTAACGTTGGTAACGGTGCAATCAACTACGACTTCTCAACTGGTATCACATCAATACCAAACCTAACTATCGGAGCTACAAACTTTGAGGCTGATTCTGGAATTGTTTCATGGACAGACATGCCTGTTACAAGTGCAGCATCTGCTGGAACAGAAGAGAGTTACTCAGCTTTGATTGACGGAAACTCACTTCTAACAATCTTTGGACGCTCAAACGGTTCAGGTGGACTAACTAATTACGGAGTAGGTATCGGAACAACAACACCATTCTACGGACTAACACTTGCTTCAACAACACAACCACAACTAGCACTTTCAGCAGGAGCAGGACTAGCACAATGGACATTCAGAAACGCAGGAGGAAGTCTGTATCTGTCTACAACAACCGTTGCTGGAACAAGCACATCAACATTGTCAGCACTTTCAATAAACGGAACTTCTGGAACAACAACTCTTTGGGCACTTAATGTTGCGGCTACCGGAGCGAATGCAACATCTACTATCGCAGGCAACTTGAATGTAAACGGGGTTCTGAAAGTTGGTACGGGTTCAATATATCTAAATGAAAATTCCACATCAACATTCTCTGCTGGAATTCAAGCAACAGCACTTAATGTTACAGGTTCAATTGCTTCTTCATTTATAAACGCATCATCTACTAATTTAAATACAGGCTTTTTGACTCTTGCCACAACAACAGCGGGAACATTGAAAGTCGCTGCAAATGGAACAGTTTGGTCTGATACATCTGGTGGTGGAGGTGGTGGATACGCAACAATACAAGATGAAGCTACTCCACTTACAGTAAGAACAACTCTAAACTTTACAGGAACAGGCGTGTCTTGTGCTGATAACGCAGGTTCTTCAAGAACAGATTGTACTATAAACGCAGGTGCCGCTACTGCTGCAGGTTCTGAAGGAAGTATCCAATTCAACACATCAAATGCATTAAATGGTATTACAACATTCAAGTGGGATAACGCTTCTGGAAAACTTGGAGTTGGAACATCTACCCCTGCATTCCTAGCAAACTTTGCTACAACTACAGCACCACAACTTGCTCTATCAGGCTCTGCAACAGACAACGCTTGGACATTTAGAAGTATTGGTGGAGCACTATACTTTGCAACATCATCTCCAACAACATTTGCAACATCATCACAAACAGCGCTTACAATTTCAGCTGCTGGAAACATAGAAACAAAAGCAAGTGGAGAGTTGAGATTTAATGACGCAGATTCCTCAAACTATTCAGGATTCAAAGCTACAACAACAGTGTCTTCAAATACTGTTTGGGCTCTTCCTGCGGCTGACGCTGAAGGTTGTTTCAAATCAAATGGTGCTGGAAGTATGGAGATAGGTGCTTGTGGAGACGTTTCATTTGAATACTTTACAAATACAGGAGGTTCTACGTATACAGTTCCAACTGGTGCAACTCTTATTATCGTTGAAGCATGGGGAGCCGGAGGAGGAGGAGGTGCGGGTTCATCTGGAACAACTGGTACTAACAGAGCCGGAGGAGGAGGAGGAGGAGGAGGTGCTTACCGAACTGCAACATATAACGTCTCTGATCTTGGAGGTGCTGGTGCAAATATTGCAGTAACGCCTGGTACAGGAGGTAATGGTGCAGCAAAACCAGCAAACGCCGCAACTGGAGGAGACGGTTCTGGAGGAGGAAATACAACATTCGGTGCGTTCCTTACTGCATACGGAGGAGGAGGAGGAGGAGGAAATGCTTCGGCTGGTTCTGGAGGAGGAGGAGGAGGAGGTATAACTTCCGCTGGTACAAACGCAACTGCTTCTGCTGGTGGTGCCGGTGGAGGTCCTGGTGGAGGTGCAGCAAACAACAACTCATCATCCGGAGGAGGAGGAGGAGGTACCGCGTCAACGGGTGCAACTGGTGCCGGAGGGTCTGCTTCATTTGGAGGAGGAGGAGGAGGTGCTTCTATTACTGCTGCAGCAAACGACGCATTCCAAGGAGGAGGTTCTGTAAGGGGAGGAGGTGGTGGAGGAGGAGGTGCTTCTATCAACACAACTGCTGCAAACAGAGCCGGAGGTCAAGGAGGAGGTTATCATACCACTGTTGCTACTAACAAAGGAGGAGGAGGTACTTCTGGTGGTGGAAATGGTAACGCTGGTATTAATGCCTCATCTGGTTCCGGAGGAGGATTTGGAGGAACAGGAGGTAACGGAGGGGGTTCTTCTACTGGAGCAAACGGAGGTAACGGAGGTATTGGAGGTATTCCTGGAGGAGGAGGAGGAGGAGGAGGTGCTTCGGCAAACAACACTGCCACATCTGGAGGTGCGGGAGGAAATGGTTCAAGAGGAGAAGTAAGAGTGTTTACTGTTTCTGGAAACACAAATGCTGACCTTGCAGAAATATATTCAACAAATGACCCGGAAATAGCGCCAGCGGACATCGTAGCATTGGACCCTACACTTAGAGCGGGAGTAAAGAAAACTACAAAACCATACGATCCTGGACTTATGGGTGTAATTTCTACAAATCCAAATCTAACAATGGGAAGTAATGAAGACCCTGGAACCTCTTCGGTTATACTAGCTTTGGCTGGACGTGTACCAGTAAGAGTAAGTACAGAAAACGGTATTATTGAACCGGGAGACTTTATCACTTCTTCATCAGAAGCCGGTGTTGGTATGAAGGCGACAAAAGCCGGTCCCGTTATTGGTCGTGCTATGAGTGGTTGGGATGGAGATGACGGTAACCCACAACACAGTATGGGTATTGTTATGATGTTTATTCAAAATGGTTATTATAACGGCGAAGAACTCGGACCACCAAACACTGACTTGAACAAAGAATCAAGCAAGGTTATCTTAAGTAATTTGATTAGAAATAGAGAAGCAACAGCAAGTACCACAACTACATTCTCTTCAGATATTCTTGTAGATAGAGTCGCTGCAGGTCTTGAGGTCATTACTCCTAGGTTGACCTCTGAAAGTTTGATGGTTGATAATATTGAGTCAGCTGTTGGAAACGACATAAATATTGGTCTAGCATTGGGAGGCGTCTTGAAAATATCTGGACTTGCAAGTACAACTGATGAAAATGCGTCTACAACTCCAGAAAGTATAGTATTTGATTCTCTCGGTAACGGTGCATTTAGTGGTGTTGTGTCCGCAAAAGATATAGAAGTGGGCGGATTAAGTTTGGGCACACAACTTGCAAGTATTAATGATACTCTGCTCATGATTATGGGAAGTTCAACAGATGAGACAGCAACTACTTCTATATTTGAATCATTAAATAATCTATCTTCAACGACAGGTCAAATTATAGTGGATGTAGATGACCTAAATACTAGACTTGCAACTCTAGAAGGAACAACTGTTGATTTGGATAGTTTGTTTGGCACAGAAGGACTTGTAATAAATAATCTAACTATTCTAAATGGTGGACTGAAGGTGGATCAAATATCTTCGATAGCAGATATGATATCTATACTTTCTGATACAGAGTTTATCGGAAGACCATACTTTACAACTGACACAGCTGGATTTGCAGTTATCAAGGAAGGGGAAAAAGAAGTAGAAGTGTTGTTCGATAGAGAGTATCTAGAACAACCAATAGTTGGTGCAACAATAGCCTTTGACTTGGCAAGTGGAACAGAAGAGAATCTAGAAGAAGAAATATTCTCAAATGACATAAGGTTCTTGGTAACAAGGAAATCTGTAAATGGATTTACAATCATACTAAACAAAGAAGCTCCTATTGATGTGACATTTAGTTGGACTGCATTTGCTGTAAAGATGGCTAGATTGTTTGAGTCTAGCACTACAACTCCAGTATTGATTCCAGAAGGTGATATAGGTTCATCTACTCCACCAGTGCTAGAAACACCTGAACCAGATAATGGAACAACTACACCGGATACAGTACAGGAACCAGAGCCTGATCCTACAAATGAACCACCACCTGAATCTGATCCACCACCGGCACCAAGTCCTGATCCAGAAGGTGATACAGGTTCATCTACTCCACCAGTGCTAGAAACACCTGAACCAGATAATGGAACAACTACACCGGATACAGTACAGGAACCAGAGCCAGAACCTGATCCTACAAACGAGCCACCACCCGAATCTGCTCCGCCCCCAGCACCAACTCCTGATCCAGAAGGAGGTCAAACTGGAGAGCCTGCTTAGTTTTTGATTATGTATTATAATATGGATTAAATATGAAAAAATTATCATTAAATAGTAGCTCTAAATATAAAGGTCGCTTTTACTGTTTACTCATCATGTTTTTATTGTTGTGCGTGACTTATTTAGTAGACATAAAAAATACCGATGTAAATTGTGAAGATAAAAAGCTTGCCCATTTAAACCCGCAGATTGTTTGTAGAGCAACACAGGTTGTTAACAAGAGAAACTACGTTGCCTTTAAGGGTCAACTTGAAACTTATATACAAGTAGCAGAGAAAAATGGAGATGCTGATTTAGTTTCAGTGTATTTCAGAGATTTACAGTATGGTCCAACTTTTGGAGTGGACGAGTATGAAAAGTTTTCTCCTGCGAGTCTTCTTAAGCTACCTATGATGATTTCGTATCTTACTTTAGCAGAAGAAGAACCAGAAAAAGATATTCTCAAAACTAAAATTTACTTTAAGGGTTATAATCAAGACATATCTCAATCTATACCACCCAAAATTTCTGCAAAAGAAAATGTAGACTATACTATTTTTGAGTTACTGGAGTTTTTAATAAAATACTCGGACAATAATTCATATTATGCTTTGCTCGGATATTTAAACTCTATATCTAGTAACACACAAATACTTCGAGATACTTTTATAGATCTGGGAGTTATAGATCCAAAATCAAATTTGGATGAAACAATTACTGTGAAATCTTACGCAGGTATATTTACTCAGTTATTTAATTCATCGTATTTTACCAATAAGGAAACTTCCGAAATGGCTTTAAAACTACTAACAGATACAGACTACCACGATGGCATTGTTGCCGGGGTTCCAAGTGGAGTTAAGGTGGCACACAAGTTTGGGGAAAGGTTTGATGATAGTACAGATTTAAAACAACTACATGACTGTGGTGTGGTTTACTATCCAAATAACCCATATCTTTTGTGTGTTATGACCAAAGGAAAAGATATGGGTAAACTCGCTAAAACTATCGCAGAAATTTCTAGAATGACATATAAAGAGTTTGACTCACGAAAATTTTAGCCTTATATGAGTAATAAATTGAGCAAAATAAAAGTAGCAGTGTTTATTTTGTTATTAACTTTTTATGCATCATTTTTAGTGCATAAAATAGATATGCCCGCTGCAGACGATTTGCCTAGGCAGATTAAAATTGGTGAGGAAGTATTAAGAGGGAACTGGGATATTTTGTATGAAAACGTTTTTTCATACACCGAGCCTGACTATAAATTCTATAACCACCATTGGTTTTCTGGGGTAATTTTTTTCATCGCACATTACTTATTTGATTGGGGAGGGTTAGTGATCATAAAAACTCTCATAATGTTACTAGCCTTTGGTCTGTTGTTCAGAACCGCTCTTAGGAAGGCTGATTTTTGGTTAGTTGTTTTTATATCTATTCCCGCATTACTAATACTAAGAGAGCGAACAGGGTTAAGACCTGAAATATTTAGTTATTTATTTATCTCATTGTACTTCTATTTGCTCATGTATTTTGAGAGTAAACCAGAAAGTAGAAAAATATACTGGCTTATCCCTTTGCAACTTTTATGGGTAAACATGCATGTATTTTTTAGTATAGGAATTATGCTGGTGGGAGGACTTTTGTTTGAGAAGGTTATTTTAAACTGGAAGGATCTAAAAAACTCTTTAATTGTTAAAAAACTATTAATAGTTTTTATCTCTGTGGTGGTGGTCTCTTTTATTAACCCAAGGGGTTTTGAAGGGGTATTTTATCGGTACCCAGATATAACTCTTGAAATTAGTGAAAATAGGTCTATTTCTGAGTATCAAAAACATTCAGCTCCGTATGAGGATATATCCATTACGCTTTTCAAACCTTCTGTATATTTTACTTTAATTAGCATATTTTTATACGGCTTTTATCTTTATAAAAATAGAAAAGATAAGAATAGGGAAAAAATACAGATTTTTTACTTGCTGGCTGTTTTAGCCACGGCGACTCTTGGTTTTTTTATACTCCGAAGTATAGCTATGTTCGCGTTAGTTTTCTTGTTTACTGTACCTGCATTTTTGAATAGTTATTTTGTAAGATTTAAAGAGGAGTTAATTCTAATTTTCTCTAAATACAAAAGCAGTTTTAATTTTTTATCATCCGCATTTGTTTTTTCTGCAATTTCAATTTTAATTTACCTAAGCTTTTCAGGATACTTTGCCGGTTATGATAGGGGAATAGGTTTAGCTTCTATGTCTATGGGCGGTATTAATTTTTACAATGAAAACAATTTAAAGGGCCCAATATTCAATGATGCTGATATTGGTAGTTACTTAATATACAATCTGTATCCAAAGGAAAAAGTATTTTCTGACAATAGATTTGGAGATGCCTATTCTCCAGAATTCTGGGACGAAGTATATATTCCGGCTTTTGAAAATGATGAGTATTGGAAGGAATTAGACACAAAAAATAATTTTAATGTCATTTTCTTTTACCAGTATGATAATGGTAATGGTTTTAGGCAGTTCATGTATAACAGAATGAAAGATCCGGAATGGGCCTTTGTATATGGAGATGCTTTTTCAATTATTTTCGTTAGGAATAGTGAGCAAAATAAAGAGGTTATAGAAAAAAATCTAATTACTCCAGAGAATGCTTACAGTAAATTATCTTATTTATTGGAATCACCACATGAGAAAGATGTTATTGCCGCTGCCGACATATTTAATTTACTAGACAGACTAGACTTATCAAGAAATGTTTTCCTTGATGTGGTTACAAAAAGACCAAGTAATGGAAAGATATGGATGATTATGGGGGAGTGGGAACTTTCGATAAATAGACCAGAGAACTCTCTACTTGCTTTGATGTATCTGAGTAAGGCTATTGATGTTGGACATAAAACACCAGAAGCATATAGTTTCCTGGGGTTAGCGTATCATAGATTAGAAAGAAACGAGGAGGCTCTGAGAGTTTTGAACAAAGCACTAAAGATAAACCCTATAAGAAGCGATGCTTTGGATCTTAGGAAATTTATTCTAAATGAACCAAAAAATTAACACAGAGTTCTCAAATAAACTAGGGCTCGTACTAATTAGTTTTTTGGTATTGTTTCTGGAACTGCTTTTTATTAGGTGGCTACCATCAAATATTTTATCACTGTGGTATTTTTCAAATATAGTTTTAATTTCATCTTTTTTGGGTATTGGAGTAGGTGCGATTATTTCCAAAAAAGTAAGTGACTTATTTAAGTGGTTTCCCGTTGTGCTTTTATTGTCAGTACTATTTTATATTTCTCTTAGGTGGCTAGAAGTTATTATTCCAAGTGAAGGTGGAGAATGGCTGTGGAACTTTCATTATCGAGGAAATAACTTTGGAAATATTGACTTAAGTTTAAACATTTACGCTACACTAGCTCTTGTCTTTGTTATAAATGCAGTAGTTTTTACCTTTCTTGGTCAGAAAGTTGGACTATTAATGTCGGAGTTTAAAGCGGAGAAAGCATATGGTCTGGATCTTCTAGGAGCAATACTTGGGGTCGTGTTATTTGGTCTCATGACGATGATTGGGGGATGGTTTGGTCATCCAATATTGTGGTTTGTGATTGTTGGTGTAGTAACTTTATACTTTATTAAAAACGATAATAAATTTTTTACTATCGGTATTATTTGTACGCTAATAATGATTGCTTCTGTTTTTGTTTCATCTAAAAATGAGACGTGGTCTCCATATTATTCTATAAAGACGAAGAACGCTGAAGAAGGAGGCGTACAGGTTTATGTGAATAGGTTTTTCTTTCAGCACGCTTTAGATTTCAATAATAATCTTAAGGCCAAATGGAAGTATCTTTTACCGTATCATTTTTCCTTACCAAACGACCTTTTAATTCTAGGCGCTGGGAGTGGAAATGATGTAGCAACAGCAAATAGTGTGAATGTACCAAATATTGATGCTGTAGAAATTGACCCAAAGGTATATGAAATTGGAGTGAATTCGCATCCTGCTAAGCCATATCAGAACCCAAATGTCACAGTATATATTGATGACGCTCGTACTTTTCTAAAGAAAACAGATAAAAAATATGACATGATAATTTTGGGCACCTTAGACTCACACGCATTACTTTCTGCGATGTCTACTGTTAGATTGGATAATTTTGTTTATACGGTCGAATCACTAGAAGACATAAAATCCCATCTTTCAGAAAGGGGAATAGCCGTTCTAAAATTTTCAGCTCCGAATGAGGAGTTCGCTTTAAGACTTTTAAGGATCGCATCGGTTGCATTTTCAGACGTTCCTTCTGTGGCTTACTGGGGTGATAATTCGCTATTTAATGTGGCATTTCTAGCGGGTCCAGGACTAACTCAAAAAGAAATTGATAGTTTAGACACAAACCTATTTACTAGAGTTAATGTTCCATCTTCAATTAATGAACCTTCACTTCCATCGGATGATTGGCCATACCTGTACTTAAAAAGCAGAAACATTCCATCTCCATATTTAAAAGCCGTTGGTATATTAGTGTCAATTGCTTTTGTAATGATTTTTATCTTTCTTAGAAAAAGGAAAGACATTTTATCTTTAACAAGTTTAAATTTCTTTGTGCTTGGTTCGGCTTTTCTACTTTTAGAAACAAAGATTATTACATCACTATCGCTTTTATTCGGCTCCACATGGTCAGTGAACGCTTTTGTATTTGGTTCGATATTGACCATGCTGTACTTAGCAAATCTTTTTGTTTCTAAAAAAGAAATAAAAAATATTACAGTAGTGTACGTATTGCTTGGTTTGTCACTTCTATTAAACTATGTTTTACCGCCGGACTATTTTCTCGGTATGAGTTACTGGTTGAGGGGGCTTCTATCTACGAGTGTAGCAACACTACCAATATTCTTTTCCGCTATTATCTTCTCGTATACCTTTAAACAAGTTTCAAAGGAGAACATTGGTTCTATGTACGGCGTTAATTTGGCAGGCGCAGTGTTTGGGGGATTCCTAGAATACAGTTCAATGGTTTTTGGATTAAAATCGATGTACATAATCGCGGCTGGTTTATATCTCGTGTCGTTTCTTGTAGATTATTTCAAAAAATAATGTATTTGTTTGTATAAAGTTATTGGTTTATAATGTAATTATGTTTGAATCCACTAAAACAAGAAATATTTTTTTTAGTTTACTTGGTCTACTTGTAATAGGTCTTATTGTTATTGCTTATATGTACACACAGATAAACACTCTTAAAAAAAGCCCAGAAGAGGTGGCAAAAAATGAAGTTGCAGATATAATCGAAAAAGTGGGTAAGTTAACAGTGCTTCCTACAGATGAAGAGGCAACAGTTGCAACAGTAACAAACCTAGACAGACTAAAAGACCAAGCTTTTTTTGCTAATGCACAGATTGGTGATAAGGTTTTGATATACCAGGCAAATAGAAAAGCTATACTTTATAATCCAACTTCAAATAAAATAATAGAAATATCTTCTGTAAATCTAGGTGTAGGAACCCAGACAAATGTTGCAACATCTACTCAATAGAGGTCATGAAGTTATCTATAATAATACCGGCGTATAACGAAGAGAGAACCATAAGTGAAATAATTGGTAAGGTTAAAAGTGTGGGTTTAGATATAGATAAGGAAATCATTGTTGTAGACAACTCATCTAAAGATTCAACCCCTAATATTCTAGAAAAAATTACGGATATAAAAGTAATAAGACTTGATCCAAACAGAGGAAAGGGGGGTGCTCTCAAGGCCGGGATTAAAGAAGCTACTGGAGATATTGTTATTTTTCAAGATGCTGATTTGGAATATGATCCTGTGGATTATTCTGAGGTTATAAAACCAATTTTAGAAGGTAGGGCAGACGTCACAAATGGTGTAAGGAAAGAAAATAAGATGAAGGAAGATAAACAGATTCTTGTCGGCTTTTTTGCTTGGCTTGGGAACTTTGCTATCACTTGGACAACCAATATTCTATACGGTGTGTATCACGGAGAGTATGAAGGATGCTACAAAGCTTTTAAGGCAGAGGTGCTTACATCTATTGTTGTTAATACAAACAATTTTGACTTTGATAATGAGCTTATTTGTAAAATTTTTAAAAAGGGGTATAAAGTAGTGGACGTTCCAATACATTATTATCCTAGAAGCTATAAGGAGGGGAAGCATATAAACTGGAAGCACGGGTTTAGAATACTCTGGACAATAATAAAGTATAGGTTCGTCTCTTAAAATGAAGAAAAGTAAAGTTAAAAAACTAATCGTGCCAATGGCAGGCTTGGGCACAAGGTTTTTGCCAACATCTACCACTCACCCAAAAGAGATGGCATATTTGGTCGACAGACCAGTTTTACAATATCTCTTGGAGGAGGCATATGAGTCGGGTATAGAAGAAATAATTTTTATAATAAATTCACAGAAAGAGGCTATACCAAAGTATTTATCTAAAAAACATCACGATGTATATTCCAAAAAAGCTTTTAATAAAAAAGAAGACATTCCATTGGAGTATAGAGAGTTTAGGGAGTTAATTCAGAAAATGAAGTTTAGGTTTATAAAAAGAGAGAAAACTTTAGGGGATGGACATTCTATTTTGCTTGCTAAAAAATACATTAAACCTAGAGAAGTTTTTGCAGTGAGTATGGGGGATTTGTTGGGCTTTGGGGAGAAGCCATTTATACAGCAATTGATAGAGGTTTTTGAGGATAAAAAAAGACCCGTTGTTTCTGTTGAAGAAGTCCCACTAGAGGCAACTTCTCGTTTTGGTGTTGTGGATATAAAAAAATCTTACAAAAGACTGCATGAGGTAAGAAGTATAATAGAAAAGCCTGGGCCAAAACTTGCTCCTAGCAGACTGGCTCTTACAGGAAAATATATATTAACTCCAGACATTTTTGTTTACCTAGAGAATTTGGTCAAGAATCATATTTTGGGAGAGGTTAAGCTTGCTGATGCTTTAAAGGTGTACGCCGAAAAAAAGGGAATACTCGCGTATCAATGTATTGGTAGTATAAAGGATACGGGGAATAAACTTGATTTTTTAAAGGCAATGATAGATTTGAGTTTGGAAAGCAAAACTTTCGGTTCCGAAGTCAGAAAATATTTAAAATCAATTAGGCTGTAAGTTTACCCTCTTTAGTCTTTTCCATTTGTCTGCCGTGCCAAAAGCTTTCCATAGAGAAATACTCCTTACTTCAAATGAGAAATAATTAACACCAAGGGATTCTATTCTACCCTTAATATTTTTCTTATTTTCTTTATTAAAATCACCGTACACGATGCTCATGTGTGGTTTGAAAGGTTTTTTTGTTTTAAATATTTTTTGAGATAGTCTATTTAGATTTAGCAACTCTTTAGATTTTTGGCATTCTATAAAAATTGTTTTGAATTCATTATTCCCAGAAGACATTTTTTTAAGATAAATTCTAAATCTTCTATTTTTTTTAAAAACAGAAAGCATTTCTTTAAGAGAATCTTCTTTATAATAAAGTCCACCAAGCAGTGTAACGTGAGGTTTAAAACCTACACTTTTTGTTTCTTTTTGTAGTTTTGATAAAACCTTGTTTATTTTTTTAAACTCATCTCCGCTCGGCTCAAGCCAGAGGGAGTATTCTTTTAAAGGTTTCATTGTACCTGCAGATTAACAGTTTTTATTTAAAAAAAGAAGCGGGACCAGGGGTCCCACTTCCACTCGCGCCTCAGGACTACTTCACGAGAACTTGGTTCACCCCCGGACCAGATGGCCAACGAACCGTTACGCCGAACGCCGGCGCGTTCTCGACCACGACTTCCTTTGTGGTTCCTGGAGGGAAGATGATGTACTCGTGCTCATCCTTACTACCGACGGTGAAGGTTTCGGCGGTGACCTTTCCATTCACCACAGTCTCCGTGTTGAACGTCAGTCTTCCTCCGTAGACTACGACGAGCTCAGTCCCACCGAACTGCTTCTTGCCGTAGTCGATGGGTCCTTCGTAGTGCCAGAGCTTTACTTCAAGCTCCGGAGTCCCGTTCACTTCATCGCCGTGCATGTGCCCGACGACCCAACCTTTCATGAATCTATCGAGGTTGGCTTTCTGGCTATTGCCTCTTATGATCAAGCTTTCTCCTTCCTTTTGGATTTATACTATAAATTTTCGTGTATGTAAATACTGTATTAAAAACAAAGGGCTCGTACGGTTCTGCCGTACGGGCCCTTGCTACTTTGTCGTCCGAAGGATGTGGTCCGGTACGCCCATTCCCATGGAATGTTCGAACTGGATTCCTGGCACGTCGACCTGAAATGGTTGCCCGAGCTTTTCGCGAAGCCTCGTTTCCATTTCGGTTTTGAGCACAGTCATTTTCTCGGAAGAGAGGTGGTCGGTGAAAGTTAGGAACTTGGAGAGTCCCATACGGTCACCGCGGTCACCTTTGTAGTAGATGAAGTCGTGGAGGTAATCCACATCTTCAGCATGGAGGCGATCACCAGTAACTGCCGTGTACGTCCAAACGTTCGGAATCGTTGCGTGAGGCACCGAGTCGTCGTAGTAAGGTGTACCAGCGTACTCTGTGATACGGGTGATATCAAATGAGTCAG
Source organism: uncultured Candidatus Saccharibacteria bacterium (assembly GCA_964608465.1). GTDB lineage: Bacteria > Patescibacteriota > Minisyncoccia > Phycocordibacterales > DATDWN01 > C7867-006. The sequence goes on from CAZSNI010000007.1 coordinate 13,025, forward strand.
GGTGCATGGCGAGAAGCCACTCCTCGGTTTCCTGAATCGTTTCTTCGCTTTCACCTGGATGACCCACAGACATGAGTGCCTTTACTTTGAGACCAGCTTTGCGAGCGATTTCGAAACACCGCGTGTTTTCTTCAAGCGTTGACTGCTTGTTGATATTACGCAGAATTCTTGTCGAGCCAGACTCAAATCCGACCAGGATTTCTCGAAACCCAGCGTCGTACATTGCCTGCGCTTGCGCGAGAGTGAACAGGTTCGCTTTCACAAACCCTCGCAGTCGCCACTCGATTCCGAGCTCGTCTCCGAGTCGGCGAAGAGCGATCATGAGTTGGATCATATTCGGATCCACGTTCACTTCATCGTTGTAGAGCATTACTCCGAGAAAACCGTGCACGGTGTAGATGTGACGGAATTCTTCCACCACCGACTCCACACTGCGAAGTCGTACTCTGCGAAGAAACGGTGAGTACCGTCCTCCACAGAAACCACAACCGTACGGACAACCAAGCTGTGTTATGGCTGTGGTTGCACGTACTCCATCGATGTAGTACTCGTAGCTTTGAAGATCTACGAGGTCACGAGCTGGCAAGGGCAAAAGGTTCAAGTCGTTTGCTGTAAGCCAGTAGGGTGACTTCGGGTCATCGGCGTCGATAAGCTTTTCATCCGGCGCTTCCAACGCACGGAAGATTGCTTTCTCTCCGTCACCTGTAATAAGCGTGTCGAAGAGTTGAGCCAATTCGTCAAAGTGTTTCCGTGTTCGTCCGGAAAAACCTTTAGAGATTTCGCGACGCCTCGCCGAGTTTATCAGGGTGACATGTGGTCCACCCAGAATGACTTTGGCATCGGCTCGTCCTTCACGAATTACCTGAAGGAGTTTTGCCGAAGCAGGGAGTTGAGGGCTAGTTGCTGTGAAGCCAAACGTGGTCGTGTTGTTCTCTCCAACGTAAGTTTCCACAACTTTTTCGTAGTCCACTACTCCCGACAAGTCGAGAATGTGTACAGGAACCCCAGCATTTCTCAGGGAACTTGCTACGCTGAGAATTCCCTGATGCGGGAAAGTCCTTTCTTTCGACAGGATCACGGACGGCGGAACGATAAGACATACTGTCATTTTTCACCTCCTTTCAAGGGACAGTTCTATTTGTAATATATATGAACTAAATGCTTTATACAATCCACCCTGTTTTAGTTATAATGTAAGTCTAGGATTGGAAACAAATGAAAAATAACCCTCAAATTTTTTGGACAATTATACTTTTGGTTTTGGTCGGTATAAGCTGGGCTTTTTTTGCATTTAGAGATGAAAAAGTAGGTGTGGTAGATAGTTTGTCGAACGAGAATGATTCTGTGGAAATTTTGCCACTAGGAGAGGGGCAAACAGTAACTGATGCTTATTTTGGAGATAAACAATACAAACACACAATACTAGGTTTTGGTTTTTCTTATCCTGATGAGTACACCATAAGTTCATTTGGAAACTTTTTTGACTCAGTTGGGGAAACCATACTTCTGCAAAAGATAGATAAGGCACAAGGATTACAAATTCTAGTAACACCATTTGATGAAGATTTGGATTTGACCATAAAAAGAATTAAGAAAGATTTACCATCTCTTTCAGTTTTAGAATCTAGAGAAATTCAGATAGGTAGTGATGAAATAAAAGTTCAAATGGTCGTGTTTGAGAGCAATAACAATCTTTCAACAGGCAAAAGTTACGAAGGGTGGTTTGTGTATAGGAAAAATTTGTATCAAATAAGTAGTTCAATGGATTCAAAAGAACTTTTTGACAAAATAACAAACTCATGGAAATTAGAAGAATAAAAATATTTGTATATGTAGTAGTTTTATTTTTGATACCTTCATTTTCAAGTATATATGGAGCTACTCTTTCTAAACCTGCCAATAATCTAGGTTTGCAACTCTATTATTCCTTTGATGAGGGGACATCTACACAAGTGACAGATTTTTCTGGTAACCGAAGAAATGGAACACTCCAAAATATGGCTCATCCAGCAACAGCATCAAGTGGTTGGACAAATGGCAAGTTTGGTAAAGGAATAAATTTTGATGGAACAAATGATAACGTTTCATTTTCTGGTTTAACTCTTGGCACTACAAATACCATTTCTATGTGGATTAAGCCTCAAACAGGTGCTGACTATCAAGGAATGATATCAGATGCATCTGGATTCAACGGATTATTTTATAGGGATACTACTGGCCTAGTTGATTTTTATTATTCTGGAGCCGATCATCACAACAATACTTCTATACAAAAAAATGTATGGACTCATGTGGTTGTTGTAAATAATGCTGGTAGTGTTACTTTTTATGTAAATGGTGTATCTGATGGAACAAGTGGCTCAGCACCTGGATATACTCCTGTAAACATTGGAACTGCTGAACCAACTACGGATGAAGATTTTACAGGCAGTATAGATGAAGTGCGTATATACAATAGAGCACTTACTGTAAATGAAGTAAGAAACTTGTATTTAGCGGGTTCAACAAAAATAAATGCTTCACAAAATAATTTAATAAGAAATGGATTAATAGGATACTGGAATATGGACAGTTCATACTCTAGAAATTCTTTGGTCACTGACTTGTCTGCGTCAGGAAATGTATTAACCCAAGCGGGAACTCCACAAAAAAATATAGGAAAAGTTGGGCAAAGTTTTAATTTGGATGCAGTAGATGACCAACTTTTTTGTACAGAAGCTAACTGCGGTGGGACAACTGGAGGAAAGTATGATATGGGAACAAGGGATTGGACTGCTATGGCATGGATTAAACCGGAAGCTGGGGGCACGAACTGTAATGCACGAGGTTCAATTGTTAGTAAAATTGGTGATGATGAGAATGGCTGGCATATAGCAATAGGTGGTCAATTTATATGTGCAGAAATTAGAGGTGCAGTAATAGTGACTTCTACTTTGGACGGGGCAACTATTCCTTTGAATGAGTGGTCTCATGTTGCCGTTGTGTTTGATCGTGATGGAAATATGACGAGGTATTTAAACGGTGTTCAGACCGGCACACAAGATAATATCTCAGCAAATGATGGTGCTTCGGTTGATCATCCACACAATTTTTGTATAGGTGGAAGAGATGGTGGAGGAGGATGTATAGAGAGACTATTCGACGGTAAATTAGATGAGGTGAGGGTATATGACCGTGTACTTAGTGTTAGTGAAATAAGCACTTTGTATAAGTCTGGCGAATCTAAAATAAATGCTTCACAAAATAGTATTAGTGGCAGTTCACTCAATAACGGTTTGGTAGGAATGTGGTCATTTAATAGTAAAGATTTGAGTGACAAGGTTTATGATAGAAGTGGCAATGGAAATGATGGGTATGTAAACGGTAGAGCGACCTCAACTTTAAAGACCATAGGTAAGGTTGGGCAGGCATTGGATTTTGATGGCACAGCTGACTATGTTTACTTAGGAACACCCGCTTCACTTTTCCCGACAAGTGCAATAACAATGTCAGCTTGGATAAGACCGGATCAATTAGCTTCGGCTTCTCAAATAGTTTCAAATGATGATGCTTTAACAATAAGTAACCAAATGAGAACACAAGGCACAGGGATTAGGTGTTCAATAAGCAATACAACATCAACACAAGGATCAACTCTGGTTGTGGATGAATGGGCACACGTTGCTTGTGTTTATGATGGGGCAAATATTATAAACTATATAAATGGAGTAAATGTCGGTAGTTCTGCGCTTACAGGATCAATTTCTTATCCTAATTCAAATACGGAACCGTGGAGAATAGGTAGAAGAGGGGATGCAGCACCGGGATACTTTAATGGGAGGATAGATGAGGTTAGAATATATGACAGAGCATTAACAGCTTCTGAGATGAAACAACTTTATCTTTTAGGAAGATAATATGAATATAATTCTAAATAAAAAAATAATATTTATTTTTCTATCTGCATTCTTTTTTGTTATACCAAATGTAGAAGCGGCAACAATTGTAAAACCAGCAAACAATCTAGGGTTGGTGGGGTACTGGTCTTTTAATGAAGGTACGTCTACTGTAGCTACAGATTTTTCTGGCAGAGGAAATACAGGAACACTTAATTCATTTTCAGCACCAGCGTCTGGAAGTAGTGGGTGGGGAAACGGTAAGTTTGGATCCGGATTAAATTTTGATGGCACCGGTGACTACGTTTCCATAAATGGTGTGGCAGATGATGTGGTAGAAACTTCATTTACTTTTAGTGTTTGGATAAAGTCCACTTGGACTGCTGGTTTTGATACTGTGCTTGCCATAAACACTGTTGCACTTGGAAACCAAACTCAATTATTTATTGATAACACACTCGGTATTCGTGTTTATGATGGAACACAAGATGCCACAGAGCTTTCAAGTTCTGGAAGTGTTGTGGATGGTAAATGGCACCATGTTGTATATTCCAGAAGTGGAGCAACAGGAACTTTGTATGTAGATGGTGTAAGTCAGGGCACACACAACAGCAGTGATACTTTTACAGGTACTGACTTGTGGTCGCTGGGACAAGAGTTTGATGCTGGCCCTGTAGCTAGTGATTTATATTCAGGGGGGATGGATGATGTACGTATATACAGCAGGCCACTTTCAGGAACAGAAGTTTTGAATTTGTATAGGTCAGGATTAATTACGGTGGGAAGTGCAAATGCCCAGAAAAATATTGTCACAAGCGGTTTGATAGGTTACTGGACTTTGGATGGTGGGGAAATGACTGCTAGCACTGCATATGATAGGTCTACTTCTGCAAATACACTCAGTCTGTTGAGTGGTCCAGTAAAAACTGTAGGGAAAGTTGGGCAGAGTATAAATATGGATGCCGTAGATGACCAACTTTTTTGTACAGAAGCTAACTGCGGTGGGACAACTGGAGGAAAGTATGATATGGGCACTAGAGATTGGACTGCAATGGCGTGGATTAAGCCAGAAGCTGGAGCAACAAATTGTAACGCAAGAGGTTCGGTCGTTAGTAAAATTGGTGACGATGAGAATGGGTGGCACTTATCAATTGGCGGGCAGTATATCTGTGCTGAAATTAGAGGTGCTGTTATTGTAACCTCTTCTTTGGACGGCTCACAAGTTCCACTGAACGAGTGGTCACATATTGCCGTCGTGTTTGATAGGGATGGAAATATGACGAGGTATCTAAATGGTGTACAGACGGGTACACAAGATAACATATCTGCAAACAATGGCTCCTCTGTGGATCATCCCCACAATTTTTGTATTGGGGCAAGAGACGGTGGGACTGGTTGTGACGAAAGGTTATATGACGGCTCCATAGATGAAGTTAGAGTTTATGAAAGAGTAGTAACTGCAAATGAAATAAAACAAGTTTACAATGCTGGTGTGGGAACAAAAGTAAACTATAGTCAAAATGTTATTGGTGGAAGCACATTGCAGTCAGGCCTAGTTGGACTCTGGTCATTTAATGGTCTGGACTTAACAGATAGGGTATATGACAGAAGTGGAAATAGTAATGATGGATATTTGGTTAACATGGCGACATCTACAGCAAAAGTTGCCGGTAAGGTCGGACAGGCACTAAATTTTGATGGAACAAACGATTATGTTAATGCTTTTTCAGGAGCGACACTTGATGACTTGCCGGCATTAACTTATTCGGCCTGGATAAAACCTAGGTCTGCTGGAAATGGTAGGGCAACAATAGTCGCAAAGTCTGATACAGCCAGTGTAATAGGTTTAACCTATATATATTTTGATAATGTAACTGCAACAAATGGAATTTCATTCTTAAGAGACACTATCGCAACAGATATAGGATATACCACAGTGAACAACGTCGCGCCTTTAAATGAGTGGACACATGTAGTTGTATCTTGGGATGGTACAGTTAACAGCACAAACAATGTGAGAATATATATAAACGGGGTTGAAAGTGCTTATCAAATATCAGACATGGGTTTGGGGGGTCTTGAATCAGATGCTGCTAATAATTTTACAATTGGCGCTCGGTCAATTTCAGGAAGTGAGAGATATTTTGATGGAGCTATAGATGAGGTTAGGGTATATAACCGGGTGTTAACAGCATCCGAAGCAAAGCAACTTTATCTTGTGGGTAGATAAATGAAAAATCGCACCTTTCGGAGCGATTTTTCATTTAATGGTTTGTATCTATAAGCCGAATTCTGTAACAAACTTACGTTTGGCAGTAGTCATTTATCTAGCCCCAAAATTACTCTTGGGGTCAAGCGGCACTTCCACTAAAAGTGGACACGGCCTTGCATCGGGGTAAGGATTTTGCCGTTTCATCCTAGTATTGCTACTAGGTTATTCCCGAAGGAACTCCTAAGCTTTCGCCTTGGACGTCACTGCTCGCACCTCTTAGGTTGCCCTAGACGGGGGTTACCCGCTACCTTTGCTAACTAAATAGCTCAATGTTCGGACTTTCCTCTATATTTCACAAAGTAAAATATAGCGACTACTCAATACAAACCTGTTCCCACTATACTATTTTTCTAATAAAAGTAAATACCTCTTAAATTAGTAGTTTCTTATCAACATATTAAGTGTTTAAAGGACAAAAAATGACTGTTTTTTGCTATGATATATAGGTATTTATTAATAGTTTTTAAAATTTAATTAGAAAAATATGGATGAAAATATAATAAATGTTGTCCCTTCAAAGGCTGCATTGTTAAATAAGGTTTCCTACTGGATTTTGTTAGTAGTCACCGCTTTGTTGCCGGTGTTCTTCCTTCCAATATCTTTTATTTCCACTCAGTTCGGAACAAGTTTACTGTTCGCATTTGGAGTTGTTATTTCTGCAGTACTTTATATTGTTTCAGGTATTTTGAATGGATCACTTGATCTTCCTAAGCCAGCTAGATATATTTTAGGATTTTCAGGGTTGATTCCAGTGGTCTATACTCTTGCTGGAATATCAAATGGTTTTTCAAGGATGGCATTTTTTGGATACACATTTGATATAAACACAGTTGGTTTTATGGTTTTGACTTTTGTTTATATGTTTCTTGTGTCAGTTCTGTTTGTTGATAGAAAGAAAATAATGCAGGGATATATGGCTTTTGGTATTTCTGCATTATTGTTTGGCATCTTTGCATTGATTAGAATTTTGTCAGTTGGTAAGGCGTTATCTTTTGGGATTTTCACTAGTACCACAGCGACAATGCTCGGAAGCTGGAACAACGTGGCAATACTTTTTGCAACTTCAGCACTTTTGGCACTTGTTACTCTTGAGATGAACAGGGGAGTAAGAAAGCTGGTAAAAACACTTCTATATGTTGGTCTAGTTGCTTCATTGTTTTTTGTTGCACTAGTTAATTTTAAGGCTGTTTGGGTGATTTTGGGAGTTGTATCATTTCTGTTTATTCTATTTAGATTGTTCTCAATCTACCCAGAGAATATCATGATGGTAACTTGGTTCAAGAGATTGTCAAAAGTTCCTAAAATTTCTACTGTAGTTCTAGTTTTGTCTGTAGTTTTTGTAATTTGGGGAAATGGAATTGGAACATATTTGGCTAATAAATTAAGTGCTGTAAACATTGAAGTTCGACCATCTTTTTCTACTACAATGGATATAGCAAAGAATACGATCAGAGAGAAACCGTTGTTTGGTTCTGGTCCAAATACTTTTGCTAATCAATTGCAGGTTTATAAGCCTGCAGATATCGTGGCTTCAGTTTTTTGGAACACTGATTTTGCAAATGGTATTGGTTTAATACCGACACTCACAGTTACAACTGGAGTATTGGGCATACTATCTTGGTTACTATTCTTGTTTTTCTACGTTTATCTTGGAATTAAATCTATATTTGTTAGACAAGAAGACGGTTCAAATAGATATCTTGTAATTAGTACTTTCTTTACATCTCTATTACTTTGGATGACATTCTTTGTCTACGTTCCAAGTACAGCAGTGTTTGTTCTAACATTCTTTTTCACTGGTCTTTTCTTTGCCTCAATATATGTGGCTGGGATAGTGCCTGTGGTTAAAAGACAGTTCAATGTAAATCCTAAGCTAGGTTTCGTTTCTTCAGTAATTATGGTTGCATCTTTTGTGGCTATGGTTTCTTTGGGCTACGGACTATTTAGGAGTTCGTTATCACTTTGGTATTTCCAAAAGAGTTCTTATGCTTTGAACACAGAAAATAATAGTAAGGCTTCAGAGAGCTATATGTTAAAGGCAATACTTGCTGTTCCAAACGATATTTATTACCGGTCTCTTTCTGAGATTCAAATATTTAAATTGAATGAAGTATTGTCTCAGGATCCAAAAACCGTTAAACAAGAGGAAATTCAGAAGCAATTTACTGATACTCTTACAAATGCGATTACTGCTGCAAAAACAGCAACTGAAAGAGATCCTGCAAACTATCTAAACTGGGTTTCACTTGGAAGAGTTTACGATGCAGTATCTTTGCCGGCACTTAATATAAACGGTGCATACGAAACAGCACAACTAACTTACATTGAAGCATTAAAGCGAAACCCTAAGAATCCTGGGATACTAATGCTCCTAGCAAGACTTGCTGTTAATAGAAATGATCTTAAGCAAGCTGAGACCTATGCAACACAAGCGGTATTGCTTAAAAACAATTACTTAGATGCATACTTCCTACTTTCACAAATTGAAGTGGCTAATGGAAACATAGCTGGAGCGATAAAATCTGTAACATCTGCTTCGGTAATAGATCCTACAAACCCAGCAATTTTCTTCCAGCTTGGTTTGTTAAAATATAACCAAGGAGATTTTGCAGGAGCAATAGTTGCTCTTGAGAAAGCTACAACCATGACTCCTGACTATGCTAATGCAAAGTTCTTCTTAGGACTTTCATATGAAGCAACTAAAAATCGTGATAAGGCCCTAAAACAATTTGAAGATTTGAGAGTATCCAATCCTGACAGTAAAGAGGTGGAGGCTATTCTAACAAATCTAAAAGAAGGCAAATCAATATTCACTAATGCTGCGGATAGTAAGCCGGAGAAGGGGAAGGAGTTACCTATAAAAGAAAAAGTCCAATAAAAATCTCAAATCTGACGAACTCCTCGTTCTCGAATTTGAAAACTTTCGTCAATGTACCAAATGTACATCTCCTCAAATTTTCAAACCCTCAACGTCGGATTTCATTCAGATTGTGAAATTTTTGGGAGTTTCAAAAAAAGCCATAGAAATATGGTTTTTTTGTTGTTTTTCTGCAATAATGTGTGAATGGTAAAAAGGTTTTTGTCATTTATAAGCAAGGAAGTTGCAGGGCTCCATGAGGCGGCTTATCTACTAGGTTTTTTTGCTATATGTTCACAGATACTGGCTCTATTTAGAGATAGAATTCTCGCTTCAGAGTTTGGTGCTGGAAATGTACTTGATATTTACTACTCGGCATTTAGAATACCAGATATTCTTTTTGTAACTGTTGCTTCCGTAGTTTCTGTTTCAGTATTGATACCTTTTTTGATTGAGAGGTTTGAGAAAGGAGAAAAAGAAGCAAAAGCTTTTATTGACTCGGTTTTTACTTTTTACTTCTTTTTCATGTTTGTGGTAGGGGTCGTTTCATATTTTGCTACTCCATTTTTAATGGCAAAACTTTTCCCACTTTTTGCGGATAAGGCTGAGTTCCCAGAACTTGTTAGACTAACGAGAATTCTTCTGCTTTCGCCTGTATTCTTGGGTTTTTCAAATTTGCTTGCAAGTATTACTCAGATAAACAGAAGATTTTTTCTATACGCCCTATCTCCAGTTTTCTATAACATCGGAATTATATTTGGGATAAAATTTCTTTTCCCGATTTTTGGATTGTCAGGATTGGGTTACGGAGTAATTGCCGGAGCATTTCTTCACTTTTTTATTCAGATTCCATTTATAGTAAGTCAGGGCATGTTCCCTCGTTTTAGTTTTCCGATTAAATTTGAATTTATTAAAAAAATTGCACTAACATCTCTACCTAGAACCATTACTGTTTCAGCAAACGAGCTAGCTGAACTTTTCCTCGTTTCTTTCGCATCATTTTTTGTGGTTGGATCTATTTCTATTTTCAACTTCTCATTCAACCTTCAGTCAGTACCTTTTAGTATTATTGGTATAAGTTACTCATTGGCAGCTTTTCCTACGTTAACTAAACTATTTTCTGGAGGACAAAAGGATAAGTTTGTTGAGCAGATGATTGTTTCAAGTAGACATATTATTTTCTGGTCAGTTCCTATCTCAGTTTTGTTTATCGTTCTGCGAGCTCAGATAGTTAGAACAATATTGGGAGCAGGGAGGTTTAACTGGGAGGATACAAGACTCACTGCAGCAGCGCTCGCACTTTTTACAGTATCACTCGTAGCACAAAATCTAGTTACACTTTTTGTTCGTTCATACTACTCACAAGGCAAAACAAAAAGACCGTTGGTCATGAATGTTCTATCGGCTGGTTTAATTGTGATTGGAAGTTATTATTTTATACACTTGTTTAACACAAGCACTTACTTTAAGTTTTTCATGGAGTCTTTATTGAAAGTGTCTGACTTGCCTGGAACTGCGGTACTTATGTTGCCACTTGGTTTTTCTGTCGGACTGTTTATTAATCTGATTATTCACTGGTGGGATTTTACTTACAATTTTCCAACTTTTTCAAAGCCAGTACTGCGAACATTTTTCCAAATAGTAGGAGCATCAACTATTATGGGTTTTGTTGCTTATGTTTCTTTGGACATTTTTGATAATTATTTAAATATAGATACTTTGATGGGAATTTTCCTACAGGGATTCTTTGCAGGAGTTACGGGAATACTGAGTGCGGTAGCTGTTCTATACCTTCTTAAGAGCACAGAGCTTAAAGAGGTTTGGACTACTCTTCACCATAAGATTTGGAAGGCTACAGTTATTGCTCCAGACCCTGAACTATAGTAAAACTTCCAAATTTTAAGGCAAAAATGATAGTTTTGTGCTTTAATGTAGGTCAATGGATAAAATACGAAATTTCAGCATTATAGCCCATATAGACCACGGCAAATCGACTCTAGCAGATAGAATGCTAGAGATAACTCATACTATAGAAAAAAGAAAAATGCAGGATCAGGTTCTGGACTCTATGGAACTTGAACGTGAAAGGGGGATTACTATAAAAATGCAGCCGGTTAGAATGAACTACGTTCATGAGGGTAATTCCTACATACTTAACCTTATCGATACACCTGGCCACATAGATTTTTCATACGAGGTTTCTCGAGCACTAAAGGCGGTAGAGGGTTCAATTCTTCTGGTAGACGCTACACAGGGTGTGCAGGCTCAGACACTAACAACTCTAGGAATGGCGCGTGAAGCAGGACTTAAAATAATCCCTGTTATTTCTAAGATAGATTCACCACTAGCAAGGCTTGATGATGTAAAAGCGGAAGTGATAAAACTTTTGGATTGTACAGAGGATGAAATCTTGGCGGTGTCAGGGAGAACAGGGGAAGGTGTTGAGAGTTTGCTACAAGAAATAATAAAAAGAATTCCGCCACCTAAAAAAGTTGAGAATGTGGAAACTTTCAGATCTCTAATTTTTGATTTCAAGTACTCAACACATAAAGGGGTAATAGTTTTTATTCGTGTTATGAGTGGAAAAGTTTCCCGAAACGAAAAACTTACATTCAAAATCTCTGGAAGGGTGTTTACCTCTATTGAGGTTGGAATATTTTCACCAGACGAAAAACCAGTTGAATCACTTTCTGTCGGTGAGATAGGTTACATAGTAACTGGCATTAAAGAGCCTGGAATTGCCTCGGTTGGAGATACTGTAGCAAGCGTAAACGACACCATGGAGCCTCTGCCTGGTTATATGTCACCTCGTCCTGTAGTTTGGGCTTCTATATACCCGGAAAGTCAGGATGATTTTACTACGTTGAAACAAGCTCTAGGAAAGCTGAAACTTTCTGACTCGTCATATACCTTCGAAGAAGAGTCTTCAGGTGTATTAGGCCGTGGGTTTAGGTGTGGATTCTTGGGAATGCTTCACTTGGAAATTATTTCAGAAAGGCTTCATAGGGAGTTTAGTTTGGAACTTGTAGTAACTATGCCGACGATTACCTACGAAGTTACATATAAAAGTGGTCCTAAGGCAGGAAAAACAGAAATAATATATTCGCCATCAAACTTTCCAGATGAAGGAATACTTTCAGAAATAAAAGAGCCATGGGTAAACTGCGTAATCATTGTTCCGGTATCGCATTTAGGTAACCTAATGCCACTTCTGTATGAACACGAAGCTGAGATAGGGGAATCAGAGAACTTTGGAGATGATAGAACAAGACTTGGACTACGGATGCCGCTTCGTGAACTTATGCGAAACTTTTTTGATAAATTAAAAAGTGCTACAAGTGGGTTTGCGTCAATTTCATATGAAATAGAAGGAATGCGAAAAGCTGATGTGGTAAGAATGGATATACTGGTTGCAGATGAAGTACTACCTGCTTTTTCTAGAGTGATATCAAGAAGAATCGTAGAGGTTGAGTCAGAATTAATGGTTGAGAAATTACACAGCCTACTTCCAAGACAAATGTTCGTAATGAAAGTTCAGGCAAAGGCACTCGGAAGAATTATCTCATCTCGAACTGTATCGGCTTTTAGTAAAGACGTTACACAGCATATGTACGGTGGAGATATTACTCGAAAAATGAAACTACGAGAGAAGCAGAAAAAGGGAAAGAAGAAAATGAAGGAACGGGGACGAGGATCAGTAGATATACCACAGGACGTCTTTTTGAAAATGTTGAGATCCTAGATTTCTTTCTCCTCATAAATTTTTTGGAAACAGAATACCCGCGTGCTCGCGGGTTTCTTCGCGCTCAGCTATTCACGGCTTCCGCGATGTTCCAAAAAAATTATGAGTCAACGAAATCTACTTACCTATTTATTGCAAAATGTGTCAGACCTATGGCTATGGCGTCTAGTTCGTCGTCAGAATTTGTTTTTGAATCGATTTTTATAAGTTTGCGAGTCATATCCATAATCTGTTTTTTCTCTGCACTACCATAGCCAGTTATCGCTATTTTGATTTCGTTTGGACGGTATTCAAATATTTCTAAACCTTTCGAGCTTCCCGTGTATAAAATAACTCCTCGAGCTTCTGCTACAAGGAGAGCAGTTTTTTGGTTACCGGCAAAGAAAAGTTTTTCAGTTGCCAACTGTTCTGGTTTCCACTTTTTTATTACCTCAAGTATTCTGTCGCCAATAAGTGCAAGGCGCTCGTGATGGGGAAGTTTGGCACTTGTTTTAAAACACTCAGAAAATAGTAAAACCTCTCTCTGATTCTTTTCTTTCTCTATTATCGCCAGTCCTAATCTTTCATATCCGGGGTCAATTGAGATTATTTTCATATTTAGTCTGCGTTGGTATATACATCCTGCACATCATCACTATCCTCAAGCTCGTCTATAAGTTTAGATAGTTTCTCTCCATCTTCTTCAGATAGGGGGATTGTTGATGTTGGGATCCATTCCTCACCAATGTTGTGAGAGAAGGCCCACGACGCGGCACCTACACCAGCCATACTACAGTCGTGCTTAGAAAGAATAGTTTTGATTTCTTGGTTGGCTCTATTTTTGCTATCTGTTAAAGATTCGATAATCATTGCGCATCCTCCAGGTCCGTAAGCTTCATACACTACAAGCTCCATTTCTTTGGCTTCTGCTGATTTCTTTATAGCTCGCTCTATGTTGTCGTTTGGAACGTTGAAAGATTTTGCTTTTTCTATAGCTGCTTTAAGACCTGGGGAAGATAGATTGCCGTTTGCCTTCTTTGCTTCTACTGAAATCATTTTCACCATCTTGCCGAAAATCTTGGACTTCTGTCCGTCAGTTTTCTCTTTCTGTCTTTTGATTTTTGACCACTTGTTATGTCCTGCCATATAGAAACAAGGATATCTCTTTGTTCACAAAGAATCAAGAACCCACTTGCGGGATTTATATTAGTTGATAGTATATTGAAAGGACCAGTTCTTCTATTCGCACATTCGTGTGGACTGTGGTCCTGACGGGAGAGCGACTCATGAGGCGACACAACGGCACCAGGGGAGCCACGACCTTCATCGACATCGCGACGTGCAGCGGCCAGGACGACGTCGGCGCGACGGCGGCCATCGCCATGAAGTCCGCCCAGAAGCGGTCGAAGTAGCGCCATCGCCGGCGCGTGGGAGGGGCGGCTGTCGCCCCTAACCACTCAATCGTTAAGACTTTTCTATTTTATAGCGAAAGACACTGGCGGTTTTTTTGTATCCAAAAATAATGTTAAAATTAGTAATATGAAAAATAAAATATTCAAACAAAATGTTGTTCTCCTTATTGTTGCAGGGCTAGGGATTCTACTAGGTGTTATATATGCGTTAAATGTATTATTCGAACTAATGTACGATAGTATAAGATCTTATATATAATTAAATTCCAGGTGATTTTATTCCAAGATGGTCATATCCACTAACGGTAACAACTCTTCCTCTAGGTGTTCTGTCTAAGAAGCCGAGTTGTATTAAGTACGGTTCGTTAAACTCTTCAATTGTTGCTTGTTCCTCTGACATTGCTGCAGCCAGGGTGTTGAGCCCTACAGGTCCACCACTAAATTTATTTATTATTGTGTGTAGTACATCCCGGTCTGCTGGAGTTAGTCCTACTTCGTCTATTCCTAAAAGTTTAAGTGCCTCGTCTACTGATTCCTTTGTCATTTCACTTTTGTGAACCTGAGAGAAGTCTCTCGCTCGTTTAAGAAGATAGTTTGCCGTTCTAGGTGTAAAACGGCTTCTTTTTGCGATTTCAGCTCCAGCATCACTACCTAAATCCATGCCAAGGATTTTCGCAGAGCGAGTGATAATATCTTGTATCTCGTCGTTTGTATAAAACTCTAATTTAAAGATTCCTCCAGAGAAGCGGGAACGAAGAGGGGAAGATATCATGGCAATACGAGTGGTGGCGCCTATCAAAGTAAAAGGAGGAAGCTCGAGTTGGATAGTTCTCGCAGATGGCCCTTTTCCAATAATAATATCTAGGGATCCTGACTCCATAGCAGGGTAGAGCACCTCCTCAATGGTTTTGTTTAGCCTGTGGATCTCGTCTATAAAAAGAATATCTCCAGGTGAAAGGTTTGTAAGTATTGAAGCAAGGTCGCCAACTTTTTCAATAGCAGGCCCACTCGTTACTTTCATCTGGGCGTTTATTTCCTTCGCTATTAGGTGAGCTAGTGTTGTCTTACCCAAACCTGGGGAACCGTAAAAAAGTATGTGCTCTGGTGGGTGGTTTCTTTCTTTTGCTGCAGTCAGAAGAATTTGCAGATTCTTTTTTATGTTTTTTTGGCCAATATAGTCGTCCCACCTAGACGGTCGTAAGGTAGTGTCCAAAAAAAGTGCGTCTTTCTCGTTTTCTTCTAAGGGCTTTTCTTTCATATAGTTTTATTATACTATACCCATCTGGATAAATTGTCACAGAAAGGTCCAAAATGGCGGGCTTGACATAAAAAGTTTTATGTGATAAACTGCCATCCTAAGTCACGTATTCGTTTTGCGTTCGTTGAAAAGAGTCCTAATTAGGTTTTCGAACTAGTTTTTAGGTTCAAGAATATAAATCTCTAAGCAACTAAGCATTTTGTGTTTACGAGTGTTTCTGCGAGGACAATCTGGTTATTACCTTGTGTAATATCTGGGTTTATCCTTTGTAAAATACTTAGCTTTTGGTATCCATTATTAAAAGTGTTGCTTAG
>CAZSNI010000008.1:0-25611 GCA_964608465.1 uncultured Candidatus Saccharibacteria bacterium
ACATCGACAGTGTCGATGTAGGTACTTGATTCTGCTTGGCGGGGTATGTGCCCGACAAGGGGGAGATCGGCCAGGCATCTTTCCAGTTCGCCTTGTGCGACGATCGGAAGCGGCTTACGGGCGTAGATCTCTCTGACAACCCTTTCGAGATAGGCGTTGATAAGGCCCGGCTCGCCCTTGGTGTTCTCTCCACCCGCGTGGGTGATGATGACGTCCGCGTCATCAGTTTCCGTTTCTTCGAGATGCCACACAGTAAGGCATCCCCAGAGTTTCCTCAGAAATGCGATCATGTGGTTATCCTCTTTTATGATTATAGCACATATATATAAATAATCAATAGGTATCAAATTATGACCAATTTTGTTATGATCTTTTTCAAATGATTAAAAAAATAGGTGAAATAGTAAAAAACTCTGAATGGTTAGTTCTCGTGCTACTCGTGTTGGTTTTTGTGGGGTTACGTTTGCCAGGTACAGGGCTTCCATTACATCAAGACGAATACAAATGGCCAAGTATAGTTAACCCAGAAATAGTAAGTGATACTGAAATCCCACATCCACCACTCTCACAGTTTATCTATGGGGTTGGGGGAAGTGTGGTTGGTTACAACACAAATTTTAGGTTCATACCTTTATTTTTCGGAACAGTAAATTTGTTGCTTCTGTATTGGCTCGTGAAAATTTTGTATAGCAAAAGAGAAGCTGTGATTGCATCTGTTATATGGATTTTCTCTTATTTTTCTGTACTGGCATCTCTTATGGTGGATACTGACGGCGAGATAATGCCGTTTTTCTTTCTACTTGCACTTATTGGTTACTTTAAGTTTCTAAATTCCGATGGTAATAAAAAATACTGGTGGGGTGCGTTACTTGTAGTTTCTTGTGTGCTTGGATTTTTTATTAAGGTGAGTTTTCTTTTGGCAGTCGCAGCAATAGTGGCGGATTTCTTATGGTCTAAGAAACATTTACTAAATGTTGGAAAGTTAATCAAATATTTTGGAGGACTGGTCCTTGGAGTTTCTGTTTTAGGTTTACTTTTGTATTTAGCTCAGTATATTTTTCCATTTTTCAGCCTAGCAAAAGCACTAACTTACTGGGAGCACTTTGCAACTCTAGAAAGAGGCTGGTTTCAAACTCTGATTCAGTGCATTAAGGCAGTGCTCTACGCATCGCCATTTCTAGTGCTTGTTCCATTTCTAGGAAGTAAGAATAGTTTTGAACGAATAAAAGTTTTTGTATTCTTTATTTTATTTTCTCTTGTTTTCTATGTTGTTTTGTTCGACTTTTCTATTGGTGCTCTAGACAGGTACATGCAACTACTAGTTCTGCCACTTGCTGTTATATGCTCGGTGGTTATCTCTAAAATATTTCAAGGAGATGGCAGAAGATTTAAAGAGTTTTTCTATCTTGGAATTATGGTCTCCCTCGTTCTGGTTTTAATGCAGTCGCTACCGCATTTTGTTCCACCTCTTCATCCAAAGTCTGACTGGATAAACAGAGCACTGCATCTAAGGTGGAATTTCTTGTATCCGTTCTCTGGGGGTTCGGGTCCACTAGGTTTTTATGTTTCTTTCTTGTTCATCATGTCGTCGTGGATTATTACCTTTTTTGCTATTTTATTTGCAAAGTTTAAACCAAATTACAGAAAACTCGTTCTTGTTTTTCTTGTTCCATTAGGTTTTGCTTACAACTTGGTATTTATAGAAGAATATTTGGTTGGTCATTGGAATGGATCAGCACCTAAACTTTTGACTGAGTCAGTTGAATATATTAAAAACAACCCAGATATAAAAATGGTTACAGTTTACAACGACAATGGGGGAAATGAAATAATGGAAATAGGGAAGTACAGAAAGCGACTTTACGTGGATCCAAAGTTTGATATAAATGAAAAAATTAAAACTCTAAATACTTACAAAGAACATTATTTTGTTTTGGATGTGCCTCGTATTGATCCAACAAGTTTGTACCAAAAATATTTTGACTCTTGTGTTTCTGTGTATAAAAAAACTGACAGAAGTATGTCAGCTACTGTGTACGACTGTAGAAATATAAAAGATATTTCAATTTAGTATAAAAAAATGCGCAGGGCTCCAGCGGAACCCCGCACACGCTTTGCGTCGCTTACGCCTCTACCCCTCCTTCACGAGGTTCACTGGGATCACATCACCGACGAGCCAGTCGACAGGCATCTTGCCGAGAGCCTCGGTAAATTTCTTGTGGTCGGATGAGTCTCGCCAGACAGTGAAGGCTTCGTGATTGGGGAAGTTCCCCATGACCACAATGTCCACTGCACGACCCCCGATGAGAGGCTTGGGGCGCTTATCGTTGTTTTCGCTCGCCGACCAGTGAGATGCACCCGAGTCCCTGGCGCTCCAGCTGAGAAACCTCAGCATCGCTGCCATTCGATTCTTCTCCTCCTCGCTCGCTTCGTTTCGGAACGAGAGGAACACGACGTGTACGTACACAGCTGTTCTCCTGAAATTGGGACGAATATTGTCCGTATATGAAAGTATCATACTTATACTCAAAAGTCAATAGAGAGTAAAAAGACATTTTATTGTATCCTGTATAGACAATTTACTTAAAATGAAGAACTTTTTGAAATATATAAACTCTATACCAGTTCGGTTTACTATGAAGCACTACCAAGTTTTTGGCGACTCCAAAAATCACTTGAAAGACAATGCACTTGTTTCTGTTGAATCTTGGGATGAGCTTCGTGAAAACCATCCACACTTTTCTGTTTCATCAGACAGGCAAGAATGGCTCAAGTCAGTTGAGTTAAAAGTTACTAAAGACGGTCAGGACAACGGGCTTGTGGAGCGAGCGAAAGATATTGTTTCTTTGCTGAAAAAAGAAAATATTAAATCGGTTTTTTCTGTGGGTGTTGGAGGCGCCGGACTCGAGTACCAGATTAAAAAACAAATGCCAGAGGTAAACATTTACTGCTCTGAGTACTCACAAAAAAATGTAGATACCCTAAACAAAGTTTTTGTCGAAGCAGGAGCAATAGTAACTTTTGATATTGTGAAGGGTGACTGGAACATCGTAAAGAATACTTACTTACAAAATTCTTCGACAGCTCTATTGATGTACAGACTGGATGCTGGCTTTACAGATGCAGAATGGAGACATATTTTTGAAACTATATATGAATCAGGAGTTGAAAGATTAATATATATACCAACTACACTTTTGACTGTATTTTCTATTTTTAACAGAAAGAAAAGAGAGATGGTTTGGCACTTTAAAAAGGAGCCCGTTTCATTTGCTGGCTACCTCAGAACAAAAAAAGAATTTGAAAGTTATTGGGAAGGTTTGTATATAAAGGAAGACGTGGTTTTTGGCGGACTTAAGGGTTTTTACCTTAAAAAATTTCAAAAATAGCTCTGTATTTTTGTTTGCAAAAGTGTGAAAAAACTGGCATACTGTGGTCTATAATATTAAACTCATGGATGAATACAAGGATATACAGACTGAGAATACAAAGGATTTTTATCGCCTAGTTACAAGGTGTCGAATGTGCGATAGCGGTGATTTGATAGAGTATCTTGATCTTGGATTTTCACCACCGGCAGACCAGTTTAGAAAAAAAGAAGAGTTGGAGTATCCGGAAATCAGGTATCCACTTAAGGTGCTACTTTGTAAAGACTGTGGTCTTTCACAACTTTCACACGTTGTTAATCCAAAAATTCTTTATCAGTTTGACTATCCATATGAATCATCAACAACCAGAACAGGTAAAATTCACTGGAATAACTTCGCACAAAGTGTAAAAGAAAGACTGGATTTAAAAGTTGGAGATGTGGTTTTGGATATTGGAAGTAATGTTGGGACTCTTCTTGAGTCTTTTCGAGATGTTGGGTGTGATGTTATTGGGGTTGATCCTGCACCAAATATAGTAAAAATTGCGAACGAAAATGGTGTGAAAACTATTTGCGACTTTTTTGGTCTAACAAGCGTTCCAAAAGTTTTAAAAGAAAAAGGTAGGGCAAAAGTTATTGTTGGCACAAATGTATTTGCTCACATCGACGACTTAAACGAAGTCATGAAAGCTGCCAAAGAAATACTGACTGATGACGGAGTATTTATTTTTGAATCTCCTTATTTTAAACATCTAGTTCATCATTTGGAGTACGACACCATCTATCATGAACATCTTTCTTATTTGTCAGTAAAACCACTCATACCTTTCTTTTCAAAGTTTGGTATGGAAGTTTTTGCCATTGAAGAATCAGAGATACATGGAGGTTCTATGCGAGTTTATATTGGTAAAAAAGGCTTGAGAACTATAGATCCAAATGTTACAAAAATGTTGGAAGAGGAAAAAGAAATCGGTTTACATTCTGAAGAGCTTATGAAAGATCTAGCAAATAGAGTTGCAAAAAACAGAAAGGATTTGATGCATATAGTTAAAGATCTTATTTCGCAAGGTAAAACTATTGCGATAGTAAGTACTCCAGCAAAGGGCATGACTTTGTTAAATTATTGTGGAATTACCAACAGGCATGTTTCATTTGCTACTGAAAAATCTAAACTTAAAATCGGGAGATATACTCCAGGAGGTCATATTAAGATAGTTCCAGATTCAGAACTTTTGGTTCATCAACCTGACTATGCTCTTCTTCTCGCTTGGAACTTTAGTAAGGAAATAATGGAGAATTTAAAAGAGTATAAAGATAAGGGGGGTAAATTTATTATTCCGATTCCAGAGCCAAAAATAGTTTAAAATAAAAATATGAATATCAAGAAAACAAAAATAAATTTTGAAGATGACAGAGGAATGATACGAGATATGATGACTCATACTAATGTAGATGCCATGACTTATATTACTTTTGCAAAAGATGCAGTTCGTGGTAACCACTACCACAACAAGACAATGCAGTATGACTATATAATTTCCGGGAAACTAATTTGTAGAACAAAAGAAAATAAAGACGGCACAGTTGAAGAAGCGATAGTTGAAGCGGGGGATCTTATCACTCATCCATTTCCAGTTTGGCATGCTTATAAAGCGCTAGAGGACTCAGTAATGATTAGTTCTACTCTAGGCCCACGACAGGGTGGTGAGTATGAAAATGATACATTTAGATTAGCTGAAGAGGATAAATTATTCTAAAAATATATGTTTGTTCCAGTCTCAAAACCACTTTTAGGAAAGGAGGAAGAAACAAGAGTAAATGATGCTATAACAAGCGGAAATATTTCTAGTTTTCAAGGGGGGTATATTAAAGAGTTTGAAGAAAAGTTTGCAGAGTATGTAGGAACTAAACATGCCATAACCGTTAGTAGCGGTACGGCAGCACTACACTTAGCTGTTATCGCGCTAGGACTTAAAGAGGGAGATGAGATTATTGTTCCAACACTCACTATGATGTCTAGTATTTTTGCTCCTTTATATGAAAAAGTTGTTCCGGTTCCAATAGATATAGATGAAAAAACATATAATATTGACCCGAAACTTATTGAGGCAAAAATAACTCCTAAAACAAAAGCGATCATGGTGGTGCACTTGTTTGGTCATCCGGTAGATATGGATCCTGTAATGGAGATCGCTAAAAAACATAGTCTTTTTGTTATTGAAGACGCTGCAGAGGCACATGGCGCAACATACAAAGGTAAAATGGTTGGAAGTATTGGAGACATTGGATGTTTCAGTATGTATGCAAACAAAATAATCACAACTGGTGAGGGTGGAATGGTTACAACTAACAACGATGCTTGGGCAGAAAAAATACGAAACACAAAAGCACTTTCTTTTGGTAAGGAACATAAACTAATGCATCAATCTATTGGTTATAACTACAGACTAGCAAACCTTCAAGCAGCTATCGGAGTAGGTCAGTTAGAAAAAATAGACAGAATAATAAAACTCAAGAGATTTATGGGTGAGTATTATTTGGAGCATCTAAAAGATATTGAAGATATTATTTTGCCGTTTGAGGCTCCTTATGCTTTTTCAGTATTCTGGATGTTTCATATTGTATTAAAAGGAAAATTATCTGGAAAAAGAAGTGAGTTTATAAAACTCTTAAAAGAAAGAGGGGTAGAAACAAGAGAGGACTTTGTGCCTTACCACGAGCAGAAACTTTTTATTGAAAAGAGTTATGTAACTGGAGATGAATGTCCGCTTGCTTCTAAATACGCAAAAGACGGCCTATACCTTCCAAGTGGAACAGATATAACTGAAGCAGAACTAAAGTATGTGTCGGAAGTGGTTCATGAGGTTGTTAATATTTTAAATAAATAATATGAAAATACTTATAACAGGTACTACAGGAGAGAGTATGCCACCACCATACGGTGGGGTTCCAAAACTTTCACTTCTTTGCGCTGCCGAATGGAAAAAATTGGGACATCAAGTCGCTCTAACTTTTGTATGGAGACCTGAAAATGCTGATGAACTAGGTGCCGGTGCGGAGTACTTTTTTGAATTTGGTTCAAAACCAAACAAATTTAAAAAAATTATTTACTTGGTAAAATATTTCGTCACAAATCCCACTTTATATGTTTCGTTATTACTAAGTTATGCAAAGATTTTGTCTAGGTTTAGTATGGAGACAATTCTATATCCTGCTTATGGGGTTCAAATGAATGGAGTAATTAAAAAGTTTAAACCAGACGTGATTTTGTCTGAGGCTGCACTTGTAAAGACTTTTATGGTTTCAAAAGTTGCCAGAAGAAATAAAGTTCCAGTTATTTTTGATACTTATGCTGAGATACATGATATTTCCATGGGGGTAAATAAGAACCTTGATGAAATTCAAAGAAGAAACTATTGGGTAGAGTTTTTAAAAAATTCAGATTTTATAATTGCCCCTGGTCCGTATTGTTGTAGAGGACCGCTTACATACGCTCCAAAAGAAAAAATAGATTACGTATATGACGGAAGTGATTATGGTGTGCTAAAACTTGATCTTGGTGATGATAAGGGTTTGCTAAGAGATTTGATGAAACTGCCACGTGACCAGTTTCTTATTGGAAATGTCGGGGCGTTTGAAGCTAGAAAGGGACATGATCATTTAATAAAGGCTATCGGCATGCTAAAGAAGCAGGGTCATAATGCAGGTGCTGTTATATGTGGTGGTTCTGGAGACAGAACAAAATGGATAAATTTAGCTAAGGAAGAAGGGGTGGAGGACAGGGTACATTTTTTTGGAAGATTGTCCGAACTTGATTTGGGAAGAGTTTTGAAATCATTAGATGCCTTTTCAGATCTAGAAAATACACCTCGTGCATGTGGTCTTACTATGGCAATACTTGAGGGTATGGCTTTGGGGAATCCTGTGGTAATATTTGCCAATCGTGAAATGTTTGAGATTGTAAAAGAGGGAGAAAATGGCTTTATTGTTCCTATAGATGATACCGAGGCACTTTCAAAGGCAATACTAAAAATGTCGCAGTTGCCTGTAGAAACTAGACTAAACATGGGAAAGATAAGCTCTGAATGGGCAAGGAAAATAGATATAGAGTTTACTGCAAAAGGAAAGTTGGAGATATTTAAGAAAGTAATAAATAACTATAAGTAAAATGAAAAGAGCGCTAATTACAGGTATAACTGGTCAGGACGGTGCATATTTGGCTAAATTTTTAGTAAGTAAGGGGTACAAGGTTTTTGGAGGTTACAGACGATCTTCAACTAGAAATTTCTGGAGATTGCACTACTTGGATGTAAAAAAAGATATAACTGTAATTCCAATGGATTTATTGGATCAGTCTTCAATCATGAATGCGATTAGAGTTGCTGAACCAGATGAAATATACAACCTGGCTGCACAAAGTTTTGTTGGAGCATCTTTTGATGAGGCTATAGCTACTGGAGAAATATCTGGATTGGGTGTAACTAGAATGCTTGATGCTATTCGTTTTATAAACCCTAAAATAAAATTTTATCAGGCGGCTACTTCTGAGATGTATGGAAACGCACCCCAACCACAAAGTGAAGTAACTCCTTTTGAACCAGCAAGTCCTTATGCCGCAGCAAAACTTTATGGTTATTGGGTAACAAAAAACTATAGGGAGGGTTATAATTTATTTGCGTGTTCAGGAATACTTTTTAATCATGAGTCTCCTATACGAGGTATTGAGTTCGTTACAAAGAAAATTACAGATGGTGTTGCTCGAATTAAAATGGGTTACAACAAAGAGTTAATTTTGGGTAATCTTGATGCTAAAAGAGACTGGGGATTTGCAGGGGACTATGTTGAGGCTATGTGGATGATGCTTCAACAAGATAAGGCAGATGACTATGTTATTGCAACGGGTGAGAGTCACTCTATTAGAGAGTTCTGCGAAGAAGCTTTTTCTCAAGTCGGTTTGGACTACAAGGATTATGTTAAGACAGATAAAAAGTTTATGCGACCAGTAGATGTGAATTATCTTTTAGGTGATCCAACAAAAGCTAAAAATATTTTAGGTTGGAAGGCAAAAACATCATTTAAGGAACTTGTGAAAATGATGGTGGATGCAGATGTTTCAAAGTATGAGAACCCAATGACGCATTCTCAACAGTTTTTGAAGCACATATAAAATGAAAATTGTATATATTACAAACGTTAGAATACCAACTCCTAGGGCACAAGGCTATGCAATAATGAAAATGTGTGAAGAGTTTGGTCGTTTGGGTAATACTGTAGAACTTTTAGTGCCCAATAGAAAGGATTCCGATGGTATAGGGGAACCATTTGGTTACTACAAAATAGAGAAAAATTTTGATATTAAGAAAGTATCAAGTTCAGATTTTTTAAGTAGAACATTTAATTTCGGAAGATTTTTTTATTGGTTAGATATTGGAACTTTTATAGCGAGTTTATTTTTTAGAAATGTTGTAAAAAAAGGTGATATTGTTTATACAAGAGATTTTTTGGTGCCACTCATTTTTTCTCATGACGACTTCGTTTGTCTAGAAGTTCATGATATTCCAAAAATGAAGTTTCTTTTCCGTTATATTCTAAAAAAACCTAAAATGTTTTTTGTTCTTAACCAGTATATAAAAAAGTCACTTGTTGAGTTTGGTGTAAGCGATTCAATAATTCATATTGTGCCAAGTGGAGTAGATGTAAAAATGTATGATAGTGGAGTGACGAGTGAAGAGGCGAGGCATAAGTTATCTCTACCTCAAGATAAGGAGATTGTTGTTTATACGGGACATTTTTACCAGTGGAAAGGAGTTGATACTTTGGTTGAGGTCGCAAAAAAAATGCAAGATAAACTTTTTGTTTTTGTGGGAGGTGTAGATCCAGAATTAAGTAGATTAAGGCTGGAGTGTAGCGGGCTCGCCAATGTAATTATCGTCCCCCATGGCTCGAGATCAATAGTTCCTTTGTACTTGAAGGCAGCGGATGTTCTGGTCGTTCCAAATTCACAGAATTCAAAGATCTCATCTGAATACACATCACCACTTAAACTACTTGAATATATGGCCTCTGGTAAGCCCATAGTGGCTTCAGATCTTCCGTCTATTAGAGAAATTTTAAATGAATCGAATTCCGTGCTTGCTATGCCTGACAACTCAAAATCTCTAGCTGGGGCAATCAGTAAAGTTTTATCAGATCCTGAACTGGCAAGTAGAATATCAATTCAGGCCAAACATGATGTCGTTAAATATGATTGGAGCAATAGAGCCAAAAAAATAATTAAATTTATTGAGGCTGAGAATTAAATGTTTAATATTTTTTAGGGTATGATTATATAACAAATCTTGTATTATGTTGACAAAGATATTGGTAATTAAAAATATGTAAATATGAAATTAATACTTTGTGTGCCTGTCTATAATGAGGCAGAGATAATTCAGAATACAATTCTAGTTTTAAAGTCCACCTTAGCTAGACTTCCAGGTGAAGTTCTGTGGGAAATTGTTATTGCTGACAATGGTTCTACTGATGATACACACAATAAAGTAACTAGTATTTTATCGAAGGAAATTCGTTTTTTATCAATTGGGGAAAAGGGGAAGGGCATTGCCATTAGAAAAACAGCCGAGTTGTGTCGGGGTGATATTTTTGGTTTTATCGACGCGGATCTGTCAGCAAATCCAGATTCTATTCATAAAATGGTTCAAATTATTACACAGAATCAGGCTGACATAGTTATAGGTTCACGTTTTATGGATGAGAAACTGGTAAATCGGGGTTTCTTCAGAAGATTTACTTCTAGAATATTTAATGTAATTCAGTATGTATTTTTTGGTTTAGATATTAAGGATACGCAATGTGGTCTTAAACTTATGAATACGAAGGCTGTGCAGGTTTTACTAGAATGTAAGGAGTCAACTTGGTTTCTGGATTTGGAATTCTTGTATATGTCTAAAAAAAGTAAACTTAGAATTTCTGAAATTCCGGTTATCTGGACAGAATTTTTCTATAAGAATAGAGTCGCTAAACTAAATGTTTTGAGAGATGGTATTTATGCTATAATTGCATTTATTCGAATTAAAATTAGATATTTATGAAGTTAGAGGCATTTAAAATCCTTCACGACATGGAGGATTCATGGTGGTATAGGGGTAGAAGAATGGTTGCACAAAAAATGCTATCGAGTTTTGTCAAAGAGAGAAATATTAGTATTCTGGATTTCGGTTCTGGTTATGGGGGAATGTTCAATTTTTTAAATAAATATGGTGAAGTGGATGGTTTTGAGGTCGAGAGCGATGCGATAAGCTCGTGTGAAAAAAGAGGGTATAAAAAAGTATTTAGCAATACTTCAGAACTTTTTAATAGTGATAAAAAGTATGATCTAGTTGTAATGTTTGATGTTCTTGAGCATATTGAAGATGACAAGGCAACAATAAACTCTCTTTTTGGTATTTTGAATAAAAATAAAACTTTGGTAATAACAGTTCCTGCGTTTATGTGGTTATGGAGTATTCATGATGAGCAACATAAGCATTTCCGAAGATATAGTAGAAAACAAATCGTCAATTTGTTGAATAGTAGCGGTTTTGAGGTGGAGTATTCAAGTTATTGGAATATGTTTTTGTTTTTACCAGCTATGGTAGTAAGGTTATTAGGTTTTACTGGTACTAGTACATTTAATCAGTCAGGAATTACCAGTTCTATTTTTAGTTTTTTAGTATATTTGGAAAGCAAGTTAGTTCCTCTGTTCTCCTTGCCATTCGGAACGGGCATAGTCGTTGTGGCACGAAAAAAATAAATGACAAGTTTAATAAAGTACAGATTGGTAATAGTTTTCGCCCTTATTTTTTCTGTAATCATTATTTCTCCAAGAATTATTGCTATTTTTTCAATACCCAGTGCTGATTTTAATTCTATTTATCCGTATTTTGTTGAAGACGAGTTGCATTATGCGGCAAGAATCAATGCAGTTCTAAATAACGGTGTACTTACTGGAAATCCGTACATATTTGAACACATGAATGATATGGCTATTCAGGCAAATTTGCCTGAAGCTGTAGTGGCCACAATCGCAATTCTATCTGGAAGTTCTGTGTCTCTCGCTATGCTTTTGAGTATATTTTTATTTATTTTTATTGACTACATTCTTGTTTACGCAATTATTTTTCAGAATACAAGGAGTAAATATTTATCAATACTATTTACTTCTATTTTTTTTATTTTGTTTATACAAACCTTCGGAAGACCTATTAGTCCGCAATTAAATATCAGTCTTTTATTGATAGCAGTTTACTATTTGAATTTTCTGCTTATTAACCGAGATGGTGTGAATCAGAAAAAAGTACACGCAATTCTCGGGGTCCTATCCGGAATACTCCTATTCGTAACACCATATTATTGGACTTCAATTTTGGTCCTCTACGGTCTAGTTGTTATGTATAGGGCCTACAGTGAAAGAAGTGCTCAAATTTTAAA
This sequence comes from uncultured Candidatus Saccharibacteria bacterium, assembly GCA_964608465.1. Lineage (GTDB taxonomy): Bacteria > Patescibacteriota > Minisyncoccia > Phycocordibacterales > DATDWN01 > C7867-006. The sequence continues at coordinate 11,837 of CAZSNI010000008.1, forward strand.
AAATACGTTTTTTAATTTTCTTCCGTACTTTTTGGTGTTTCTGGTGCCATTTATTTATATGTCATTTATATCAAGTGGCCTATCTGGATATGTTGACGGGTCTTCTAGGTTTGGAGTTATAAAAACTCATTTTCCGGGTGCATGGACGAATATTTTGCTGGTATTTTTTACAGCCATTTCTTTGTACCTTACAAGAAAATACATATATAAACAGTCACTCGTATATAGTTGGGTGCTTCTGGTATCGGCTGTTGTGCTAAATTGGCATAATTTGATTACGGGCATATATTTTCAGTTTTCCAGTCACTATTTAGTCGTAACAATACTTTGCGTAATTATAGTTTTGTCGATAGTCATTTCTTCCATTCTTAGTTCTGATCTGAGTAGGAACAAGAAAAATTTATTAATTGCTCCTGTAATATTTATACTTTTCTTTTTGTTTTACTCACAAAAATATGAAATAACACTTATATTAAATCAAAAAGTTAATCCCGTGTCTTTTGCTGAACTTCAAGAGTATTCCAAAGTCTTTGATTGGTTGAATTCAAATACCCCCAAGAATTCAGTTGTATACTCACTCGGCGGAGAGTATAAAAACTTAGTGCCGGTTTATACTCACAACAAAGTCTATACTAACTTATATGCCACAATATTTCCTATAAAAGATAGGGAAGTTTCTGAGAGATGGATAATTAATAACATTTTTAATTTGGATGTAAACAAAGAATATATTTTGCAGAGTGAAAAAGAACTATGGATGAATAGGTATGTTGATTCGTATTTTTACAATAGGAATAAAAATAAATTATTGTCATTGTTTGGAATCGGGGAAGAAACAGATATGGTTAGAGTGCCTGAAAATGAAGTGCAAAACACTCTGTATCAATACCAGAATATTAAAAGAATGAAACTTGAAGAAATTTTTAATATGTATAATATGGACTATATTATTCTTGATCCGAAGTATTCATTTTATAGGGAAACTAAATTAAAGCTTGATAATATGTCATTTGTTAAAAAAGTAGCTACATTTGATGATACTATCGTTTATATAGTTAATACAAAAAATTAGCCTACTTAATTAATTTTTATGAAAAGTATAATTGTCATTCCAACATACAATGAAAAGGATAATATTAAAGTTCTTTTGCCTAGAATATTTAAACTCTCACCCCTAATTCACGTCTTAGTTTCTGACGATAGTTCTCCGGATGGCACTGGCGACCTTGTAAAAGATCTACAGAAGGAATATAAGAATCTCTCATTAATCAGCCGACCAAAAAAGATGGGATTAGGTAGGGCATACATTGATGCATTTAGAGAAGTATTAAAAGATGGGGAAGTGAAAAATGTAATTATGATGGACGCGGATTTATCTCATAATCCAGAGTATTTAGGCGATATGTTAGGTAAATCAGATGAATTCGGCGTGGTCGTAGGCTCTCGCTATGTAACGGGTGGAAAAACTGTGGGTTGGGAGCTCTGGAGAAGGCTACTGAGTTATTTTGGTAATCTTTACTGTCGCTTAATTACTTCCTTGCCCATTCATGACTGTACAAGTGGTTTTAATGTTATAGATGCGAGCATGCTAAAAAAAATCGACATGAGTAAAATGGATATGTCTGGTTACGCTTTCATTATGGAACTTAAATTCCTATTGTATAAGGCAGGAGCAAATTTTACTGAGATTCCTATTACTTTTGTAAATAGAGTGGGAGGAGAGTCAAAAATATCAAGTCATATTATTAGTGAAGGAATAATCGCACCATGGAAAATACGACTAACAAAATAACATGCTCCCTTTGTGGTAGAGATGGTGCATCTTTTTATACTAGTAAAAATAGTTTTGATCTATATAAATGTTTAAATTGTGGATTGATTTTTATTAGTCCAATTCCAGAATCAATTGGAGTATATGATGATTCTTACTTCAGTGGAGCTGAAAAAGGTTTTGGTTATGTGGACTATGATGCAGATAAGGAGCCAATGATTCCTACATTTAATAAGTATTTAGATATTTTGGATGGTATGGGAGTTAAGGGTGGCAGTCTTTTAGATATCGGTGCTGCGACTGGTTTTTTTATGAATATCGCAAAAAAAAGGGGGTTTGTAGTAACTGGGGTAGAGTTTTCAGATTTCGCTGCTGAAAAAGGTAGAAAGTTAGGTCTCAACTTAATTACAGGAGATTTAATTTCACAAAAATTTTCAGATGAATGCTTTGATGTAATTACAATGTTTGATGTAATTGAACACGTACCAAATCCCAAAGAAATAATTTCCGAGGTAAAAAGAATTTTGAAGAAGGGTGGGGTAGTAATAATTAATACTCCCGACGCTGAGAGTATGTGGGCAAAAATTTTGGGTAAACATTGGCAACTTATAATGCCTCCAGAACATATTAATTATTTTTCACCAAAAAACCTTGGGAACTATATGGTGAAGAATGGGTTTAAAGTTATTTTAAGCACTAAAATTGGAAAGAAGTTTACTCTTCAGTATGTAATAAAAATGCTGTATAAATGGAGCGGCTTGAGAATTTTTTTAACAAAAGCTAATAGTACAGGTTTCCTTTCCAAAACCTATATACCCATAAACCTCAGAGATAACTTTTTTATGATAGTTAAAAAGAATGAAAATATTTAGTTTAAAAATAGAAGCTGTTTTTATATTTCTAATTGGACTTAGTTTTTTTATTGGCACCTGGCATGCATTTCCAATGCTTAATGTTGTAAACGATGAAATGTATTATGTCGGGGGTGTACTCAGGGCTTTAGAGAATCATACAATTGTGCCCATGAATAATGATGTACCTTATGGAACTCTGACATATCTTGCCAATTATTTCTTTTCAGTTATTTTCATCTCATTGCTTTTACCTTTCTTTGGATTAAGTTTGGGTGAACTAAAAATGTTTTTGATACAGTCTCCGAGCGTTATGTATTTTTCGCTGAGACTACTAAGCTCTTTCTTCTCTCTGGCTTTGCTGTATTTTGTAAATAAAATATTAAAGAAAGAATTTGAGGATGCTAAAGCAAGAATATTTTTACTTACTCTACTTTTCACCAATATTATAACCACTGCGATATTGCATACTGGCAAAATGTGGGTATCGAGCACCTTGTTGGTAGTAGTTTCTTTTTACTATTTATACGAATCACTAAATTATGATAGTGTAGATGATCAGAAAACTTTGTATAGGAGTATATTCTACTGCATATTCTTTTCTTTTCTTGCTTTATCAAACTTTCCACTTAATTTTTATTCCCTTATATGTATTCCTATACTGATATTTTATTTTAGAGCTGACCGAAAATTACTTAAAAAAATACTCATTTACACTTTAGTCGGGGTTGTTGTGTATATACTCATAACAATTTTTAATTTTGAGAGTATTAGAAATCAAATTGTCAGCATCTTTTCTGAGTACAATCCTATACTAGTTGATACATCTTCAAAATTAAATTTTATCAGTTCCTTCTATACTTACTTTATTAAAATTATTTTACTTTTTCCGTTACTAATTATTACCTTATTTTTTTCTACTAGGGATGGGATCAAAAACAAAAAGATGCTCGTGACGTCAAGTCTGTATTTTTGGTGTTATTTTTTTGTCATAGTTTTGGTTGCAAATTGGACAACTGATTTTCGTTCAAGCTTGAGGTACCTGTTTCCACTAGTTTTTTTCTTGGTTTTTATGATTAGTAGTTTTAATATAAAATTTAGAAAAATATACTATGCTTTCGGAATCGTATCAGTATTCTTTGGTTTGTTAACAATATATTATTTTTCTGTGCCAACTACTTATAATGAGGCATATAAATGGGTAAACAGTGAACTTTCATCTAAGAAAGTGGTCATTATAAACGAAGTATCTGAACTTCAACTTACAAAAAACAAGCAATCGTCTATGTACACTAAAGATAATTTCTGTGCAAGCAAGTGTGAAAACATAATTAAATATGATTTAAACTCCAATTTTTCTCCAGTAGTTATTGATTTAACTAGTAAAGAGTATACTCATTCAAAGGCAAACGGCGATCTATATTACATTAAGGAAAAACAAGCAAACGAGGCTACTTTAGAGCTGGTAATGTCTTTTACAAATATAAGCGAGGTGTATCATTCAGTTGACTATAACTTAGGTAATTATTTTGATCTTGATTTTATAAGAATAAGAAACTTCGGTAAGGATATTTATATCTACAAAAAGCTTTAAATTTAAGAAATTCTTTTTACTAATATACTTGCTAGAACGAAAGAAAAAGATCTAGTTACAACCCTAGATGATATGGCTCCCCAAATACCAAAATAGTAAACAAGAGGGAATAGTATTACAATTCCAAAAATATTTCCGTAAAAATTATACTGATATATTTCTTTTTTTGCTTTCTGAGACTCAAGGACGGTATATATGAATCCTGATATGACAACAGGTATTAGTGATAGGGAAAGAACTTGTGAGTATCTTATTGAAGATAGATATTTTGGAAAGAAGAAGCTAAAAAAGTAAGGCGCGATTAATATATACACTATAACAATTAAGCACATACTAAAGGTCAGTATTCTAACCTTATGCCAAATGTTTTTCTTTATATCTTCAGGAGTTCTTTCTGAAAACTTTGGCATTGCCAATGAATTAATATTTTTAAATAATCCTTTAATTTGGTCAGTTGGCGCGGTCGCTAAAGTATAAATAGCCAAATCAACTGCCCCCACATACTGAAAGACAAGTATCTTATCTAATTCTGAAAGTGCAGTGCTTATAATATAAGCTAGGCTCAAGTGTTTTCCATAACCTATGGCTTCCGGATCCACGTTGTTGTTTTCTTGGTGGTATTTTTTAGTTCTGAAATATATAAACACACTTGGAACTGTGGTAAATATAAAATATACAAATAAAATTATATAAATATTATTTGTTAAAAATACAGTAAGTATGATTGCTGCCAAAGATACTATTTTCTTAATTACGTTGTAGGTGACTTGAGTTGAAAAAAGTTTCTTGCCCCATAATAATGAGTTGTACATGTCAAAACTTTCTATGAATGGTACAAATACTGCTACAACACTAAAAGATATGGCTAGAGTTACATTGCTTTGGATAAAATAGTAGACGGCAATTAAAATTGAAAGTAGGGAGCCAATAAACCCCCACCTTATTTTTTCTTTTACTGCTGGTGCGAGAGTCCCTTCATAGTTTCTGGCTACTGCCTGGGTTACTGCTGAGTCCATGCCTGAAAGAGTTGAAATGGTGAGTAGTCCATAAATAGATAGAACGTATTTGTAAATACCGTATGTATCTGGCAATAGGAGATTGGCAAAAACAAGTGATGTCACGAAAGCAGACCCAGAAGCTACAAATTGCCCTACTCCTAGCCAAAAACCTCCTCGAGCGAGGTATAACATATCAGTCTTTGTGTAGCGCTCCAGCCATTTTAGGGCCTTAAAACCAAGTATCTTGAGTCCGCTCATAATTGCCTTTATGTTACTGTATTTTAGTGGGTTTTACTAGCAGGAGTAGTAGGCATTTGTTATACTCTTCTGCATGACAACAACAAAAAATATACTTAAGTGGGTAGTTTATTTAGGCCTTTTATTTATTCCCTTTATTCCATTTATCGTTCCGGGATCAATGTTCTTTCCTTTCATTTCCGGAAAGGGTTTTGCTTTTAGAATTGTTGTGGAAATAATGTTCGGTGCTTACATTTTGTTGGCTCTAATTGATCAAAGTGTTAGACCTAAAATGACTTGGATAACTAAGTCAGTATTCATTTTCACCTTCATTATGCTTATCGCAGATTTGTTTGGTGCGAATCCATACAAAAGTTTGTGGAGTAACTATGAAAGAATGGAGGGGTTTGTTTTGTTGGCCCATCTACTCATGTATTACATTGTTGTTTCTTCAGTAATAAATACTAAAGATCTTTGGAATAAATATATTAATACGATTCTAGTTTCAAGTGGAATAATGTCAGTGTACGGTCTATTTCAAGTTTCAGGTCTGGCAACAATAAACCAGGGAGGTGTTCGTGTAGACGGTACTTTTGGAAATGCTGCATATCTTGCAATCTATTTAGTTTTCACTATCTTCTTATCTATTTACCTTCTTCTCGATTCAAATCTTCCTAAGTGGCAGAGATGGGTTTATGGACTACTCGTGTTGCTTCAATCAGTTGTATTGTATTTTACAGCTACTAGAGGCGCAATACTTGGTATAATTGGTGGACTTGTTGTTACTTCCTTACTTATTCTGTGGAAAGAGAGAGAAAGTAAAAAACTTAAAAATGCTTTCATGTATGTGATTGGAGCTTTTGTGGTTTTGGTTATTTGTTTCTTCGCGTTTAGAAAAGCTGAATTTGTAAATAAAAATCCAGTTCTATCTAGATTTTCAACACTTAGTTTTTCGGAGTTCAAAACTCAAGGGCGATACTTTGTTTGGCCAATGGCATTAAAAGGTATAGCAGAAAGACCTGTCTTAGGTTGGGGTCAAGAAAACTTTAACTTCGTTTTTAATAAATACTATGATCCTCAAATGTTTGGGCAGGAAGAGTGGTTTGATCGTACTCACAACGTAGTGTTGGATTGGTTGATTGCTGGTGGGGTTTTGGGTTTTGGATCTTACGCCTTTATCTACCTAGCTCTTCTATATTATATCTGGAGAAAAGAATCTGATTTAAAGAATTCAGAAAAAAGTGTTCTGACTGGACTAGTAGTAGCTTACGTTTTTCACAATTTATTTGTTTTTGACAATCTAATTAGTTACATAATGTTTTTCACTGTTCTTGCATATGTACACTCTAGAAATGAAAGGACTGTTGGTGCAAATGGAGGTTTTTACACAAAGAGTATCGGAGCAGAAACATTTAACTACATAGCCGTTCCTGTCGTAGTTGTTGCCGCACTAGCATCTTTATATTTTGTAAACCTACCAGCATTTTTTGCAAACAGAACTTTGATTCAGGCAATCTCTCCACAGTCCGAGGGGGGTATAGATAAAAATTTAGCCCTCTTTAAGGAAGCATTCAGCTATGATTCTTTCGGTAGCAGTGAAACACTAGAACAGCTTGTTACAAGTTCAGCTCAAGTTATTGGAGCACAGACTGGTTCTACAAATGAACAAAAACAAGCATTTTATGAATTGGCAAAAACTAAACTTGAAGAAAAAATTAAGCAGGTGCCAAATGATGCGCGGTACTTAGTTTTTGCTGGAAGCTTTTACAATAGAATTGGACAGAATGATGAAGCTATAAAATACTTAGAGCAAGCTTTGCTGGTTTCTCCAAGAAAACAAACAATTCTATTTGAACTTGGCTCTGCACATTTGGGTAAAAAGGATTTTCAAAAAGTATCTCAGTACTTTAAGCAAGCATATGATTCAAAACCTGAATCAAAAGAGTCTACAATACTTTATGCAATATCCGCTATATATACAAAGAATGATTCTGTACTCAAGGAATTATCTTCAAAACTTGATCCACAAGTTATTATTTCTGATAACAGATTTCTAAGTACTTATGTAAATGTGGGGGACTATGAGAGTGCGCTAAATATACTTAATGTAAGACTTACTGCAGATCCAAAGAATAAAGACACTAAACTTTCACTAGCATCTGTATATGCAACTATGGGTCAAAAACAAAATGCTATAAATGTATTGAGAAGTATTATAGCTGATGATCCTACATTTAAAGAACAAGGAGAGTACTATATAAGTGAATTATCTAAGTAGGCATATTGCAAGTTTGTTTAAAGCATGTTAGTGTGAGTTGGTGAGTGCGAATGCAGGATTGCTACGCAATAATGCACTTGCTCAAAACAACAAATATTGCAAAGGTCCCCGCAAGGGGATTTTTGCATTTAAGGTGTATTTTACATATAATATTTTTACTCGTTTCCGTAGATGACCAGTGGTTCGCACTCACAAAATATTTGTTGGAGCTTGCTTCCACTGGTCATCTACAGACGTGAATAAAAATAGACCTGAAGAATGTAAATATTCTTCAGGTCTATTTTTATTTAGTTGAACATATTCTAAATAAAAATTAAATTTAAAAAATTTATAATTAATTTAATAATTTGAAAAAAATATTTATAAATATTTTTTTCAAATTATTTTTTTTAGTTATCCACACTTTTGTGAAAAAAAATTCACAAATTATTTTTCTTTGTAATATAATTATCACAGGTCGGGAAACGTTTATCGTTTCAAACTTTAAAAAAATAATTTTTAGATTACTTTTAAAAGAGTAATTAAACAAATATCATGGCAGCAAAAAAGAAAGCAGCAAAGAAGAAGAAAGCAGCAAAGAAGAAACGAGCTTAGTCTTCTTAAAAACATTCGTCAATTTGACAGATGTTTCAAAAAATCGCACTTACGTGCGATTTTTTGTATTTTGTGATAAAATCCTTCTTACATTATGTCCATATTTACAAAGATATTTGGAACAGATTCAGAAAGAACTCTAAAGGAGCTTGCTCCTTTGGTGACTAAAATTAACGATTTTGAGGCTTCTATTGCGCCACTTTCTGACGCCGACCTAAAAAACAAAACTACAGAGTTTAAAAAGAGACTAGAAGATGGCGCTACTTTAGACGATCTTCTTCCAGAGGCTTTTGCTGTTGTTCGAGAGGCGTCAAAAAGATGCAGAAAACAAAGACATTTTGACGTGCAACTTTTAGGTGGAATTGTTTTGCACCAAGGGGGCATATCGGAGATGAGAACTGGAGAAGGAAAAACTTTGGTAGCAACTCTGCCTGCATACTTAAACTCTTTAACTGGAAAGGGGGTCCATGTAGTTACTGTAAACGACTATCTTTCAAGACGTGATGCTGTGTGGATGGGAGAAATATATTCTTTTCTTGGAGTTTCTACTGGCGTGATAAATCATAGCGAGTCTTTTATATACGACCCTACACATAAAGAGTTGGATGAAAAGAGAGATGAAGTTGCTTCTTTTAAAGTTGTTAATGAATTTTTGCGACCTGTTACTAGAAGGCAAGCTTATGAGGCAGATATAACATATGGAACAAATAACGAGTTCGGTTTTGACTATCTGAGAGACAACTTAGAGTATGAAGAAAGAAATCTTAGACAGAGAGAGCCGAACTATGCTGTTGTTGACGAAGTAGACTCAATTTTAATCGATGAAGCCAGAACTCCGCTTATTATTTCTGCACCAACCACGGATTCTGAGGACTTATACGCAACTTTTGCAAAAATCTCAAAACAACTTGATAAAGGTGAACACTATACTGTGGATGAAAAATTCAAAACAATATCACTAACTGACTCTGGCATAAGCAAAGCTGAGGAACTTTTGGGTGTAGAAAATATATATACCGAGAAAGGTATAAAATATGTACACCATTTAGAAACTGCAGTAAGAGCAAGAGCACTTTTCTCAAAAGATAAAGAGTATGTAGTTAAAGATAACGAGATTGTAATCGTGGATGAGTTTACCGGAAGACTCCAGCCTGGAAGAAGATGGTCAGAAGGATTACATCAAGCTATAGAGGCAAAAGAAGGTGTGAGCGTTCAAAAAGAGTCAAAAACTTTTGCGTCTATTACTTTCCAGAACTATTTTAGACTGTACAAAAAACTTTCAGGAATGACAGGAACTGCGGAAACTTCTTCAGAGGAGTTTTACAAGGTTTATGGTTTGAACGTGGTTTCTATTCCTACTAACAAAGTTTCTCAAAGAAAAGATACAAATGATTTTATTTTCCAAACAGAAGCAGGTAAGTTCAAGGCTCTAAGCAGAGAAGTAAAAGCTAGGCACTTAAATGGGCAACCAGTTCTTATCGGTACTGTTTCAATCGAAAAAAATGAAATGCTTTCTGAATATCTAAAGGCAGAAGGTATTCCTCATGAAATACTAAACGCCAAGAATCACGGTAGAGAAGGAGAAATTATTGCTCAGGCTGGTAGAGTGGGCGCAGTTACGATAGCAACGAATATGGCAGGAAGAGGTGTGGACGTAAAACTTGGGGGGAACCCTGGAACTCCGGAAGATTATGAAAAAGTTAAAGCAAGCGGTGGGCTATTTGTTCTAGGAACTGAAAGACATGATGCTCGCAGAATAGATAACCAGCTAAGAGGAAGGTCTGGAAGACAGGGAGATCCTGGAGAAACTGCCTTTTTCGTATCGCTCGATGACCATTTGATGCGAGTTTTTGGAGGTGACTCAATCAAAAATATGATGGGTAAACTTGGAATAAAGGAGGATGAACCTATTGAAAATAGACTGATAACTAAGTCGCTTGAAAGTGCACAGCAAAAAATCGAAGGATTTAACTTTGATGCTAGAAAGCATGTTCTTGAGTTTGATGACGTTTTGAATTTCCAAAGAAAAATAATGTATGGTAGAAGAAGGAATATTTTGCTGGGGGATAAGGAGGTAGTTACAAACTACATAAAGGAAGTAATGGCTGATTCTCCAGAAGAATTTAAGATTCAAATAGAAAGTAAATTAAATAGTTCTGACGAGTCCTATATAAAGAATCTTAAGGCGGTGATACTTCAAACGACTGATATGTTTTGGGTTGAGCACCTTGAAGTAATGGATTATATGCGTTCAAGTGTAAATTTGCGTGCTTATGGACAGAGAGACCCACTAGTTGAGTACAAACGAGAAGGGCTGAAACTCTTCAAGGAGATGGAGAGAGCTATTGGCGAAGAGATAATTAAATTAATTCCTCAAATAAGAGATGAAAAAACTTTTTTCTCAGAGAAGGTAAATTTAACAGAGAAAAGAGAGGATGATTTGGGTTCTGGAGGAACAGTTTCTTTGGATACACCGGTGCCAGTTATAGACGGAGTGAAGATTGGACGAAACGACCCATGTTTTTGTGGTTCTGGTAAAAAATATAAAAAGTGTGGGGAGCTAAACACTGAGGAACATCAGAAGTTGATAAATAAATAGACATGCATTACTAAATGTAGTCTCGTTTTTTGGCGTGGAAATTGTGAGGTTTTTGTGATAGAGTTTTAACATAGTTAACAAATATAATATGAAAAACATAGCCTACATTCTAATAGCTTTGCTTGTAATAGGGGGGATAGTTTTTATTATAAAAACACCTGGAAAACCTGGTAAGTATGATACTTTTGCGCAATGTTTGAAAGATAAGGGTGCGACTTTCTATGGTGCTTTTTGGTGCCCACACTGCCAAACTCAAAAAGCCATGTTTGGTAAGTCTGCAAAGCTACTTCCTTACGTTGAGTGCTCTACTCCTGACTCAAAAGGTCAAACACAGATTTGTAAAGATGTTGGAATTACTACATACCCGACATGGCATTTTACGAATGATATTTCTACTACGACTAAAGTAACCACAGGAACTATTGAGTTAGTAGATTTGGCAAAAGAAACCAACTGTCAGTTACCAGAATAAGAATATGATTCAATCAAATATAACCGCAGTGGTTGCATTTCTGACTCTTCTGTCCAATATTGTTTTTGTTGTTTTTATTCTTGCGCTTTACTTTAAGAAGGATTTCAGAACTTATGTGTACACATTTGTTAATAAGTATGTTTTGCAATTGATTTTCGGAAGTTCCATGGCGGCATTGATTGGGAGTTTACTTTACTCAAATGTTGCTGGTTTTCCACCCTGTGAGCTTTGTTGGATTCAAAGAATATTTATGTATCCTCAGGCACTGCTTTCATTTATGGCAATGATTTGGAGGGATAAAAGAATGGTTACATACTTATTCCCAATGTCTATTTTAGGAGGGCTTGTTGCTTTGTATCATTCATTAACTAACTGGGGCTACGGAGGGTCACTGCTCGGGTGTACTTCTGTAGGAGGAGAGTGCTCACGGGTTTATGTTCTAGAGTACGGATATATAACTATACCTTTTATGGCGCTTACAACTTTTGCTTACCTACTTCTGATTTCAGTTATATATTACAAATCTACTAAAGAAAGAATCTAGTTTATGGCCAAAACCAAGATCGTTACTCATAGTTCTAAGTTTCACACTGATGATATTTTTGCTGTTGCAACTTTGATTTTAGTTTTGGGAGAAGAAAATATTGAAGTAGTCAGATCTAGAGACCCTGAGGTAATAAAAACAGGAGATTATGTTGTTGATGTGGGGGGTGAGTATAATCTTGATACAAAAAGATTTGACCATCATCAAAAGGGAGGAGCAGGTCAAAGAGAAAATGGCATACCTTATGCGTCCTTTGGTTTGGTCTGGAAACACTTCGGAACACAAGTATCCGGAAGTGAAGAGGTGATGAAAAGAATTGATCAACAACTAGTTCAACCCGTGGATGCAGGGGATAATGGGGTGAAGACTTTTAATAAAATTATCGAGGACGTTAACCCATATACTATCGGTGCATTTTTTGATACGTATAATCCAAGTTGGAAAAATGAGGATAATGTAAGAATTAATGAATTTATGACTGCAGTCGGTATTGCTAGAGGTTTATTGCTCAGGATTATTAGTAAGGAGAAGGATTTTTTTGAAGCCGATATTATGGTAAAAGATATCTATGCTAGTTGTGAAGATAAGCGACTAATTGTGATGGATAAGTACTACCCGAGTAATGAAACCCTGTGCAATTTTCCTGAGCCTCTTTTTACAGTATACCCACAAGGCGATGGAAAATGGGTAATTAAGGCAATAAAGGATGATGACGAATCTTTTGATTATAGAAAGTACTTACCAAAAGACTGGTCAGGTAAAACGGGGGCTGAATTAGAAGATGTCACGGGAGTTACTGGTGCAAATTCTTGCCACAATGCTTTGTTTATAGCCACAGCTAAATCAAGAGAAGCTATACTTAAAATGGCTGAAATAGCTATCAGTTCTTAATAGAGGACGCCTGGTAAGTACATAGCCACCATACTCAGTATGATGATTGTGCACAAAACTATCCAAATTGCCTTAAAGGCTTTTTTATTTTTCTGTTGGAATAACATATAATGTCTATAATGATGGATATTCAACAAAAACGCAAGTTTCGAAATATAATCTACAGTAAGTTTACTCTGGCTTTTCTTTTTCTTCTAGTATTGCTTGCTCTTCACTCAACTTGGCGAGTTTATCTTAAAAAAAGAGAAAGTATCGCTATGAAAGAAACATCCTCCCAAAGACTATCTGAGCTAGAAGCAAGAAATGCGGAACTCGATGGCAAAATAAGGAAATTAGCCACGGTTTCTGGAGTTGAAGAGGAAATAAGATCAAAATTTAGTGTGGCAAAAGATAATGAGAATATGGTAATAATTGTTAGAGAAGATGCCGCTACTACAACAGAAGAAGTGCCTCAGAGAGGTTTCTGGTCAAAATTCAAGGCGTTATTTGATTAACTTGTAGCCATTTTGTATTTCAGTTATACTAGTGTGACTAATATTAATATTAAATATATGAATGATAAAAAAGTAGCGATATATTCAACACCAACATGTCATTTTTGCAACATGGCAAAAGAGTATTTTGATGCAAACGGTGTTAAGTATGAGTCTTTTGATGTATCAAACGACTCAGAAAAGAGGGCAGAAATGATGGAAATCTCAGGTCAGCTTGGAGTGCCTGTGATTCAAATAGAAGATAATGTAGTTATTGGTTTCAATAAGCCAAAATTAGCTGAGTTGTTAGGACTTGATTCTGGAATGAAAATGGCAGCTTAGTTTTTAGGTAAATAATTGGCACAATATAAAACATCCCGTTGGGGATGTTTTATATTGTGCCATCGACACGAATCGAACGTGTATCTACCCCTTAGGACGGGACTGTTCTATCCATTGAACTACGACGGCAG
>CAZSNI010000009.1:0-22637 GCA_964608465.1 uncultured Candidatus Saccharibacteria bacterium
AACCCCGATTGCAGCCTTGAAAAGGCCGCGTCCTAACCGTTAGACGATGAGGCCAAATAACACAGGAGAACTATAACATTTTTTGTACAAAAAGCAAAAAATATGCTAGTTTTATTGGGTCAAAGATGCTATGCGCGGTTAGCTCATTTGGTAGAGCGACTCATTGACGTTGAGTAGGTGGCAGGTTCGATTCCTGCACCGCGCACCAATAATTTCGTTATTTATAAATATAATGATCCATTCTTTTATAACATTTATTGAGCAAATAGTTCTCCCCATGGGAGCGTTAGGTGTATTTTTTGCTGAAATAATTGAAGAAATTATTGTTCCGATACCTTCAGCTCTGGTTCTTCTCACTTCGGGGTTTATCTTTTTGAAAGGAGACTTTGGTATTGATGTTATAAAAAACTTGCTTTTCGTTATAGCAATTCCTGGGGCATTAGGCCTTACACTAGGATCACTAGTCATATATTACTTATCATTTTACGGAGGTAAACCATTTATTGAAAAATTTGGCAGTTTTTTAGGTATTGAATGGCAAGAAGTTTTGGATTTTGATGAAAGGATGAACAAATCTAAGTACGATGAGTTTCTTTTTGTGTTTGCGAGAATAATTCCTGTTGTACCTAGTTCACTCGTTGCGATTTTTAGTGGAGTAACCCGAATGCCTGTTAGAAAGTACACAGTACTTACTTTGGTGGGGTCCTTTATTAAGGCTATCGTTTATGGATTGGTGGGGTATTTAGTAGGGGATCTATACCGAACTTATGCTTACAAAATTGCTGATATTGAAAAAGCGGGACTTATTGTTTTTGCTCTAATTTTCATACTTTTTATTATATATAGAATATACAAGAAATATTACAGATAAACTTATCCACATTGTAGTGCTTGACATTGTTTTGGGCTGGGAGTATAGTTTGGTTGTGAGTTAGGATTTCTTTCTGGTTCTTTCGAGAGCTTCCCAGCTTTCAAAAACCAGATAGAGTTCCTTCCGTCACACCCGTTCTTTGGTCGCTGCTCCTCACAGAGCAAACGACAACCCCTCTGTCCTCGGACAGACCACAAGATTCGAGCGTCTCCCTTCGGGTTGAGGCGCTCTTTTATATACATAAGAATACTGATAAAATTTAATAATGAAAAAGAAATTTAGTATCACTATTTTTAGTGCCTTAGGGATGACAGTACCACTTATTTTTTCTATGTTGTACAGCCTAGTTTCCTACGGGAATATGACTGAGGAAATAGGTATGGGAGGAATAGAAATTGGTTTTTTCTTATACTTTGTCGCGGCCCCAATTTTCCTATTGAGTTTAATTGGTTTTATTTACAGAGTAACTTCAACTATGGATGAAATGCAGAGATCTCAAGAAGTAAAGGATTATTTTATTTATATAATAATTTTAGGTTCTTTGGGTTATTTTTTATGGGAACTTAATAGTTATTGTAGTTCGGGTATGAATATGTGCCCTTTTATTCCGCTTACTTAGTGTGAAGCTCCATGTAGATATCTTCTAAGGCTTTCACGGCATCTCCTGAAGCAATGTTGTTTTGGTGGTACAGCCCGTCAGTACAGTCTCCAGCTGCCCAAAGTCCTGGGACATTTGTTTTTTGATTTCTTGGGTCAACAGGGATTTGTCCAATTTTGTTAAGTTCAACTACATTTTTTACAAAGTAAGTCGTTGGTATAAGACCGATTTCAACAAAAACCGCTGCGATTTTTAGTTCTATGGTTTCTTTTGTAACAGCATCTTCATAAACTATACCGTTTACAAACTTTTCACCTTTTATTTCTTTCGGAACTGCATTAAGAATAATTTTAAACTTAGGATTTTGTTTTAGTTTGTCTATAGTTATTTCATCTCCTCGTAGAGTTTCAGTTCTGTTGAGTAGGGTAACGCTTTTACAGTATGCCAGGAGCTGTGCAGAGGTCTCTAGAGCAGCGTTTCCACCTCCAACCACAACCACATCCTGGTCTCCAAAAAGAGGGCCATCACAAGAGGCACAATAGGTAAGGCCTTTATTATCGAACTCTACAGCCCCAGGCACCTCGAGTTTCCGGCGAGTGCTTCCAGTGGCAACCAACACTGTTTTAGATGTGTATTCTCCTGCGTCTGTCGCGACAACGAAACCAGTATCTATTTTTTTAACATCTTTTACACTCTCTTCTTTTACAGAAACAGATTCTCCTGCGTATGCATGTAAATGCTCTTTAAGGGACTTTGCCAGGTCGTTTCCTGATATCTTTACCGTACCAATCCAGTTTTCAATGCCTTCTGAAACAATGGATTGTCCACCGAATTCGGGGGTGATGAGTAATGTTTTAAGTTTTTTTCTTGCCGCATAAACTCCCGCTGAAACTCCCGCTGGACCACCACCAATAATGATTAAATCGTATGTCATAGTCGAATAAGTATATCAGTATTTTAATTTCAAGAAAATAGCCTCTTTCGAGGCTATTTTCAGTATGTTATTTTAGTTTTGACCGGCGAAGGAAGGCGGGAACCGCACCCCACTCATCATCCTCATCATCACCCAACTTCTTTACTTCATCGTTGGTAGTAGTTGATTGTGTCGGAATAGAGTTGTAGATTTTACCTTTTTCTTCTACATTTGCCACAACCTTTTCTGACATAACAACTTGTGCTGATTGGAAAAGAGTTTTCTTTGTAAAGTTTTCAGGGAAACTAGATGCGATAACTGTGATTTTAACTTCACCCTTCTTAAGTTTGTCGTCTTTTACTGTACCAAAAATAATTCTAGCGTTTTGGTCAACAGATTCAGTAATGATTTTTGCCGCATCTTGGATTTCAAACATTCCCAGGTCCTCACCACCTGCGATAGAAAATAGTACTCCTTTAGCCCCATTGATTGAAACCTCAAGAAGAGGGGAGTTGATTGCCATTTTTGCGGCTTCTTCAGCTCTTTTTTCGCCTGTAGCCTTTCCAATACCCATAAGTGCGGAACCAGCATCAGCCATAACCGCCTTGATGTCGGCGAAGTCAATGTTGATGATTCCAGGAGTAGTAATAAGATCTGAAATACCTTCTACGGCAGACTTCAACACGTCATCACAAGTTGCAAAAGCATTTTTAGCTGTAGTTTCTTTTGAGATAGTAGAAAGTAGTCTGTCGTTAGGAATAACGATGATAGCGTCTACTGCTTGTCGTAGTTCTTCAAGTCCTGCCTCAGCAAGTTTCATTCTTTGCTGTCCTTCAAAGAAAAATGGTTTTGTAACTACTCCTACAGTTAGAGCTCCCATTTCTTTAGAGATTTTTGCCACAATAGGTCCAGCTCCTGTTCCTGTTCCTCCTCCTAGTCCGTAAGTTATGAAAACCATATCAGCACCTTTGATAGCTTCTTGAATTTCTTCTTTTGTTTCCTCCACAGCGCGTCTTCCAAGGTCAGGATTCATTCCGGCACCAAGTCCCCGAGTTAGGTTTTTACCGATATGAATTTTTCTTTTTGCCAAAGAGTGGTGTAGATCTTGTGAGTCTGTATTCACAGCGATAAAATCAACCCCTTTTACTTTGGAGTTTATCATGTAGTTAAGAGCGTTCTTTCCAGAACCTCCAACTCCGATGACTTTTATTCTTGCGAATGCTTCAACTTCAGGTTTGATTTGCGGCATAGTTTTTTGCTTTTAAATTTATTAGATGACAGTACTATAGCACTAAAGCGTTTAAATAAAAACAATTGACCAAGGTGTCAATTTATGTTTGATATTTTACTTAAAATATGGCTACAAATATGGATATTATGGTGAAAACTGTTTAATCCAGCTAAATATTTTATTCCACAACTTAAAACCAGCATGCTTAATCCCAAGATTGGTTTTTTCTTCTTTTGAGAAACCTAAAACGCAAAGTCCATATGCAACCGCCCACTCTGAGTCTTTAATATTTGTTTTTTGATCAAATGTGTTAAGAGCGGCGATTCGAGAAGGCAACTTTAATGCTGCTTTTGCGAAATCTTCTATATTTGTGATACCACTTCCTCCGCCAGTAATAAAAATACCTGCAGGTAGTAGTCCATTTCTACCAATCTTTTTTAAATGGTTTTCAATAAGCTCGAACATATCAGTAAGTCTTGCGCCAACTATTTCTTCTAGTTTCTTTTTCGGATAACTGTTTGTACCTATAGCACCAATTTTTAAATTTTCTGCCTCCTCGAGTGGAATTTTAAGTCCAAGTGCAATGTCGTTTGTAATGTCTGTACCACCAATAGGAAAAACTTCCATAGATATCGGTATGTTGTTTTCAAATACAACTATGGACATTGTTTCGGAGCCTATATTTGCCAGTACACACCCAGCCATTTTTTGTGTTTTTGAAAGTGTTACAAAAGATGCCGCGATAGGAGAAGCCATAACATCCACAATGTCTATTCCAGTAGAGTCCACCGCCTCAAGAAGGTCGTTTAGGTGTGGCTCGAGACATGTAACAAAAAGCATTTTGACTTCGAGTTTTGTTCCTTTCATATCCAGAGGGCTTTTAGTTAGCACTGACTTGCCGTCGATTTTATAAGAAAGGGGGATGCTGTGAAGTATTTTCTGATTCTGAATTAGATTTGTGGGGATGTTTTCTTCGCAGTTGCTAGTTGCTTTTTCGATGTCTAAATCTGTTATGTGCAGGTCTGCTCGGCTAACTATGGTTGTGCCAGTGGAAGTTGCACTTCCTAAGCCTATTCCACCAACTGCTATATATGCTTTGTGGATTTTTATTCCTGATGCTTTTTCCGCTATTTTTACCGCAGTAGAAATACTTGCGGAGACATCTCCACTGTTTACTATGTACCCATGTCGCATCCCTTTTGATTCAGATATTCCCGTGCCGATTATTTTAGTGGTAGTTTTCCCGTTTACGTTTTGGAGTTCAGAAACAACTACCTTTATCTGGTATGTTCCTATGTCTATTCCAACTGTTGTATTGCGTAGCATTTATATAAAAAAGCAGCAATAAATCTTGTTAAGGCAACGAGAAAGAGATTCCTAATAGAATTTAAATTCCAAACTCTTTACAAAATTTTAATTCTGCTTTCTCCATTCTACTACCATGTTCCATTCCTTTCAAATGTAGACAACCGTGGATAAACAAAAAACCAACAAAGTTTTTATAACTTTTATCAAATTTTAAGGCTTCTTTTTTTGCGACATGCGGGTTTATGAAAATTTCTCCTGAATTTTTATCTAGTGGGAATGAAAGCACATTTGGGTTGTAGTCTTTGTCTCTATATATTTTGTTAAGCTCTTTGGACTTTCGATTTCCACAAAAAACAAGTGACAAGCTGTACTTTTTACCAAGAATTGCTTCTTTTATTTTCTCAAAAGGCACACTCGGAAGTGTGCCTTTTGTCATATTTAATATATCAAAACTTTCTTGCATTTATTTCTTTCCTCCTCGTGTGTGCTCAGTCATTTTACCAAGCTTAATCAATTCACCAATTTCCTCTCTTCTTTTTAGAACTTTTAGGGCCTTTTTTTGTCTAACATAAGGGGACATTTTTCTTGTAGCGTATCTAAGGCTTCGCACTCGAGGCAAAACACCAGATCCTTGGACCTTTTTAGTGAATCTTCTTATAAGATTTACGTTATTTTCGTTACCATTTTTTACTACTTCTGCATTTATCATATGGGGGATATTCTATCACAAACCTTAAAATTACTCAACCTCTCTATTTAGACCCTTTTAAACCCTTCAAAAACTTAGGCAAATCGTCCAAACTTACAGTTTCTTGCTTGCGGCTGACTATGTCTCTAACCACCATACTGTTTTCCATTGCCTCTTTTTGGCCCATTATTAACACATGAGTGGCTTTCATGTACTCTGCTCCAGATAATTGGCCTGTTATCTTATCCTTTGTTATAGAGTGGTATATCGGGATCTTGTGCTTTCGTAACATTTCCACAACATTTAGTGCTTTTAGTTTAGCTGTATTGCCAAGCTGAACAAGGTAAAACTTTGGTTTTTTAATATTCTTTACTATGACTTTTTGGGCAAAATCTTTATTTCTTTTTACCATTATTGTTGCTCCGACAGTAGGAATCTCTCTTTTTGCACCCAATTTTTTACCTAGACTGTTGTATCTGTAGCCATACGCCAGAAGTTCTGTTTTTGTTGTGTCGCCGTCTGCTCCAGGCAGTGTGCGTATTTCAAAAGTAGTGTAAGTTGCAAAAAGTTTGTTTGAAAGTACAACAGGGTTTATCTTGTAGTTTACTCCAAAAGCTTCCAGACTTTCTAAGACTTCTTTGAAATGTATTCGTCCATTGTCAGACAAACTGCCTATAGTTTGTGGGGCAGTTTTTAGAAATTCTTTTGCGTCAGGGGAATTTAATTTTAGTATTGAGTAAATACTCTTTTTGAAATCTTGTTTTGTTTTTGCCGCCAATAAGTGCCCGTTCTTACGAAAATGTGTACCCATTTCTCTCTCAAACCTATTTACAGATTCTCTGTCGCCAATGCTATTTATGTCTATACAAATGTCTTTATAACCTAGTTCTTCCAGTATTGAAATCACGCATTTTAAAAGTAGGGATTCACTTGTCGATTTTGTACTTCCCATTATTTCAAAACCATACACTTCATTTGTGGGCTTTTTCTTATCAGTAGTGCCCCCGAGAGGTTTTTTGTAGTGTATGCTAATTGGTTGTGGTTCTAGGTCAAACCTTTGTTCGATGTACCACCGAGTCAAAGCTACTTTTTCATGACTGTCGCCATAGTGGTCAAATTCTTTAAATTGTTTAGTTTTTGAAATGTCATCATTTGTGATTTGTGGGGGTTTAATGACACTAAAGCCGTAATGTATAGCTATTTCTCCAATTTTATCAGATATGTTCAGTAGTTCTAGTTTAGCTTTTTCTTTTACTTTGGTCATAGAAGTTTTGTTTAGTTGGTTCCTGGCATAAGTCTAATTTTGTTTAAAGGGTACAGTTGAACTACTGGCCTGCCAAGTATAAATTTTCTATCTAACGGTCCCCAGTAGCGTGAATCAAAGCTATCTGCTCTGTTATCTCCCATTACAAAATATTCATTATCACCAAGCTTTTTGGTCACCGCTACGTTCGCTTTGTGTACAACATAGGGTTGGTCTAACAGAAAACCTTCAGGATTTTCAATGTTTATGATTTTTACAGAGTTTTCTGTGACAATAACCGTTTCTCCCGGTAGACCGATGATTCTTTTTATAAAGTTTTTGCTAGGGTTTTCTGGATATTTGAAAACAACAACAGAGTTTCTATCGGGATTCTTAGCTTTACTTGATATTTTGTCTACAATTAGATAGTCAGTTGTTTCAAAAGTCGGGTCCATAGATTTTCCGTCTACCAAGTATGGTTCCGCCACATAAACTCTAAATGGTATTATTACTCCAAATACAATAACTAAAACCCATAATATTTCTTTAAGTATTCCTTTCCAGTTAATTCTTTTTTTGGTGGAGAATTCGTCTTCTTTTTTTAATTGTTCAATAAGGTGAGGAGGTCGAGTGCTTTCTAGTGGCACTTTTTCTACTTTTTCTTCATTCATACGAGATAGTATACAGGCAACGACTACTTGACGTAAAGACTACGAGGGTGTTTTAAAGGTTATTTTTTATGATAGTATTGTGGAATGGCACATATATTCGTAGGTCTAGGAAATCCCGGAGAGGAATACAAGGAAACTCGTCACAATACTGGGCGAATGCTAGTTGAGTGGCTAGGAAAATCACTTGATGCTGAGTGGAAATTAGACAAGAAGCTAAATGCAAATATTTCTAAAATAAAGATAGGAAAAACTCCAGTAACTTTAGTTTTACCAGAAACTTTTATGAACAATTCTGGAAAAAGTGTTAAGCCTCTTATCACAAGCATAAAAAGCGCAGAGAAGCTTATGGTAGTTTACGACGACTTAGATTTGCCCTTTGGAACAAATAAAATTTCATTTAATAAATCATCTGGCGGTCACAGGGGATTAGAATCGATAATTAAAGCAATAAAAACAGAAAAATTTGCTCGAGTTCGTGTAGGTATATCTCCAACTACTCCATCTGGGAAAATTAAAAAACCAAAAGGGGAAGATGCGGTAACAAAATTAATAATGGGCAAATTTAAGGATGACGAAATGAAAGAATTGAAGAAACTTTCGAAAAAATTAAATGAATCTTTGGAAACTTTTGTTTCAGATGGTCTTGAAAAAACCATGACAGGTTTCAACTAAACAAAAAAGCGACCACCTGGTCGCTTTTTTGTTTAGGTTCTTTTTTTACTCTTTCTTTGAAGGATCTACGAATGACAATGTCATTTTCTGTTCCTTAGCGTCAAATACTCCAATCTTAAACTTGTAACTCTTTCCAAGTTCTAGTGATGAATGTAGTTTTTCATCTGAACCGAACTCTGAAATGTGAACAAGTCCTGCGATGCCTTCCTCAATAGAGGCTAGTGCACCGTGTTTATTGAATTTGATAACAACTCCAGAAACGATGTCGTCTTTCTTGTATTTTTTCTCAGCTTCTTTCCAAGGATTTTCTTTCAAGGCCTTGATAGATAGAGAAATCTTTCCGTCCTTAATCTCAATTATTTTAACTTTGATTTTCTCACCGATGTGGAATAGAAGTTTAGGGTTCTCTACAAGTGCCCAGTCGATTTCAGAAATGTGTACTAGACCTTCTAAACCTTCTTCTAGTTTAACGAAAACTCCAAAGTCCACCATTCCTGTAACTTCACCTGTAACCTCATCGTTTAGTTCGTATTTGCCGATGATGTAGTCTTTATTTTTCTGCTCAGGGTTCTTCTCAGAGAAGATAAGTTTACCTTCTTTTGGAGCTGCCCCGATGATAGCAACAGAGATTTTCTGACCAACTAGTTTTTTCAACTCTTCTAGAATTCTATCTTTGTCTCCGTCTGCTACACGAGGATAGTGTTCTGTTTTAAGTTGTGATGCTGGTAGGAAACCTGTGATTCCTTGCCATGCGATAATAAGACCACCTTTGTTTGCTTCCAAGATAGGAAGTTCAAAGATCTTCTTGTCTCGTATCGCGTCTTCAGCTTCTGACCAGATAAGTGCTTGTCTAGCTTCTTTCAAAGAGATTTCTATGTAACCGTCTTTGTTGTTTAGACTTACAACTTTACCTGCAACACTGTCTCCAATACTGATTTTCTTTATGATATCTCGAGCGTTGATGTACTCTCGTCCATAAATAATACCTGTACCAAAAGGAGGCATGTCGATATACACACCAGATTTTTCAATACCGATAACTTTACCTTCTATAACATCGTCTACTGAAGGGGGAGTAGCTGTCGAGTTAAGGATTTTATCCATAACAGACTTACTTCTTTCCGCTTCTGCTGAAAGAGGAACTGCATCCAGTGCCTCTTCTTCACTAACTTTTTTTGCTTTTGCCATTAGTATATGTGTAACAAGTTTTTTACCCCTAACTACAGTATCCGGATGGGGCAAGGTTAAGACCTGCTACGGCTATTAATATACAAGGACTAAGTATACACAAAACCCTATATAAATCCAGGATTATGCACACTTGACACGAGTCATTTAGTGTGTAAAACTTAAGCCTGAAACTCAGCGCATAGAGGTGAAGATGAGCGAGAGGGAAAAGGGTAAGTCCGAGGTGAGTGCTCTTGCGGTCCTCGGTGGAGCGGCCATCGTTATCGGCTACTTCGGCTACAGGGCCGGTGCTAGCCTCTACAATGGCCTCACACAACAGCCGGCCATGCCTGCTGACACGGTCGCGTCGTCTGAAACGGCGCAAGTTCTTTCGGAGGGAGGTATGACGGAAGCACATAAGGTGCTTCGCGATCGAACCTGGTCAGGTTCGACGGTCTAGAGACTCGGTGCAAGGCGGAGGCGTTCGACGCAGTCCCCCTGCGTCGAGTCTTCTTTTTTTTGCAAAAAATATTTTTTTAAGATATTCTAGTTTATATGATAATCACACACCACGGCGCAGATTTTTTTAAAGTTTCATTTGGTGACACAACTATTGCAGTAAATCCTATTTCTAAGGATTCAAAACTAAAGTCAACAAAATTTGGTAGTGACATAACTCTAGTTTCTCTAAACAGCCCTGACCACAACGGTCTAGACGTAACTTCTCGTGGAGAAAAAGAATCTTTTGCGATCACGGGTCCTGGAGAGTACGAAGTGTCAGGTGTATTTATAAAAGGTTTTATTTCCAACTCTGTTTATGGAGGAGAGGAGCGTTTCAATACTATATATACTGTAAACCTTGAGGGTATGAATCTTTGCTTCCTTGGACCACTGTCTGATGAAAAGCTAAGTGCTGAAACAAAAGAAGCTATAGACGGGATAGATGTGCTTTTTGTTCCTATCGGAGGCAATGGAGTACTTGATCCAGCAGTGGCTCACAAGCTTGCTGTGCAGTTTTCACCTAAAATTATTATCCCAAGTCATTTTGCAGAGGTGGGAGACAAGAACGCTTTAAAAGTTTTTCTAAAAGAAGCAGGGGAAGAGAGTGTAAAACCAATTGATAAACTAACTATTAAGAAAAAAGATCTTGAAGGTAAAGAAGGAGATGTAGTGGTGCTTGAATCTATATAAGTTATAATGTTTGCATGTTAGATTTTCTAGATAAGGTTCGCAGTAAACCAAACAGTGTAAAAAAAAGAATTGCATTTTTTACTGCTTTTACTCTTACCGGAATAATTTTCATTTTCTGGTTTGTTGCTGTTTATCCAAGTTTCAAAGAACAAAATGAACTTGATAAAAAAATAAGTAAACTAGAGTCTAGTCCTATAGAAAGTGTGAGTTCGGTTTTTGGTAGTAACTTTCTTAAAATTAAGGAACAGTTTGGTAAGATAAAAGAAGTTGGTTCAAGTTTTAGTGCAGAAGTGGATTACTATACTGCAAATGCAACTACTACAGGAACTACAAATACAGAAAATACGGCTAACACCTGGGCTACTGTAGAGGCTGATTTATAGTAGTTTGGCTTTGAATCAAAGCTTCAAATATGCTATAATACTCGGGTAATTATTAAGAAAAAGGTATCAATTAAATCTTAAACTCAATTCAGAAATGGCTAAAGCACAAAAAACAGAAGCGGAGGAACCAAAAGTACCGGCACATATAAACGTCATTTCTCAGGAAATCACTTCAGAGATGAAGGCTTCTTTTATTGACTATGCTATGTCAGTTATTACTGACCGTGCTCTTCCAGATGTTCGTGATGGTTTGAAGCCAGTACATAGAAGAATCTTGTACGCGATGCATGAAAATGGTTTGACTTCTGGTGGTAAAACTAGAAAGTCAGCGACAGTGGTGGGTGCCGTGATCGGAGATTATCACCCTCACGGTGACGTTGCTGTATATGACTCTATGGTGAAAATGGCGCAAGACTTCACGATGCGTTATCCACTTATCATCGGACAAGGTAACTTTGGTTCTATCGACGGCGATAACGCTGCGGCTTACAGATATACCGAAGCAAAAATGTCTAAACTCTCAGCGGAGCTGCTTCGAGACATTGAAAAGGAAACAGTAGATTTTATTCCAAACTACGACGGTACTAAAAAAGAACCAAAAGTTCTTCCTACTTCTGTTCCAAATCTTTTGCTAAACGGAACTCTGGGTATTGCGGTAGGTATGGCAACAAACGTGCCACCACACAACCTAGGAGAGGTTATGGATGCGGTTACTCACTTAGTAGACAACAAAGACGCTACAACAGAGGACTTGCTACAGTTTGTTAAAGGTCCAGACTTCCCAGTTGGAGGTATCGCTTTCAACCAAAAAGACATTGCGCATGCATATGCACACGGAAAGGGCGGGGTGGTTACTCGTGGAGAGGCAGAAATTGTGGAAAACAAATCTGGTCAATTTCAAATCGTTATTACTTCTATTCCTTTTCGTGTGAACAAATCAACTCTGATTTCTAGAATCGCTGAGCTTGTACAAGAGAAAAAACTAGAAGGTGTAAAAGGTTTGCGAGATGAGTCAGCAAAAGATATTCGAGTGGTAGTAGACCTAAAGGGTACTGCACATCCACAAACTGTACTTAACTATTTGTATAAACATACTCAACTAGAAGAAACTTTCCACTACAACATGGTTGCGCTTGTAGACGGAGTGCCAGAAACAATGTCACTAAAGGGTATTTTGGAGAATTTCGTATCACACAGGACTACAGTTATTCGCAGAAGAACAGAATACGATTTAAAGAAGGCTCTTGAAAGAGAACATATTTTGCTTGGCTTGAAAAAAGCTCTAGATCATATAGATGCAATCATAAAACTTATTCGTGGCTCAAAGGATACTCCTGAAGCACATATGAAACTCATGAAGGAGTTTAAATTCTCTGCGATTCAAGCTACAGCTATTTTGGAAATGAAACTCCAAAGACTTGCTGGTCTTGAAAGAAAGAAGATTGAAGATGAGTTGAAATCTGTTCAAGAACTTATTGAAACTTTGAAAGCTATTTTGGCATCACCTAAGAAAATCCTTGGAATTATAAAAGACGAATGTAAAGAAATTAAAGAAAAATACGGTGATGAAAGACGAACACGTATTATAAAAGGTGGCGCACAGATTCTTTCACTAGAGGATTTGGTTCCAGATGAAGAAAACGCACTTGTACTAACTGCAGGTGGCTACATAAAACGTACAAATCCAGATGAGTTTAGAAAACAAAAAAGAGGTGGTGTTGGTGTTGTAGATCTTGATACAAAAGAAGAAGACTTTGTAACAATGCTTCTTATTACTTCTACTCACTCTGACCTACTATTTTTCACAGACAAAGGTAAGGTGTATCAAACAAAAATGTATGATATTCCAGAGGGAAGACGTGCAACAAAAGGAAAGAGCATTATGAATTTCTTACCACTTTCAGAAGGGGAGAAAATTACATCAATTCTTCCAATGCCTAAAAAAGTTAAAGGCGAAGAGTCTAGTCTAATGATGGTTACAAAACAAGGTATCAGTAAGAAAGTTGCCACAGAAAGTTTCCACGACGTTAGAATTTCTGGAATTATTGCTATTAAGCTAGATGCTGGAGATGCTTTAGTGTCGGCGTCTTTTGTACACAAAAAAGATACCGTTATGGTTATTACTGCGAAAGGCCAGTCAATTCACTTCAAAGAAGCAGATATTCGTGAAATGGGTAGGACAGCAATGGGAGTGAGAGCTATCAAACTTGGAAAAGGAGATGAAGTTATTTCTGCTGAGACAGTTTCTCACGAGCTAAACAACGGAACAATTATGGTTATTTCTGCAAACGGTTATGGTAAGTGTACTGACATAGATGAATACAAGGTTCAAAACAGAGGTGGAAGTGGAATCAAAACAGCAAACGTGACTCCAAAAACAGGAAATATTATTTCAGCAAAAGTTTTTGCAGAAGGAGAAGGGGAGATAGTAGCTATTTCTAAGAAATCTCAAGTTATCCGCGTTGATGCTAAAGAAATTCCAGTACTAGGAAGACAGACACAGGGAGTGAGAATTATGAAACTAAGAGATGGCGACAGTATCGCATCCCTAATTTGTCTGTAACGCTCGGGTCTTTTTCGCGAATCTCATCGTCTAAAATTCTCACAAAACTTTCACCGTACTACTTGTACGCCTCAAGTTATTGCTCGAATTTTATACGCGACCTTCACGAAAAATCCTCCGAGCTACTTTTCAAAAATAATTTGTCTTATTTAATTTTTTGTGTTTTAATATTGCGGGGTGAGGCATGAAAGATCCACTGGACTATACTCATTTCGGAGAGACTCTGAGGCTGGCCCGGGTTAAGCTTGGGCTACCTTCCACACGCGTCGTGGGAGAAGCTATAGGGGTTAAGGGCGGGCAAATTCTATCGTGGGAGGCTGGAACAAAGTTTCCTCCCGAAGAATTGCTTCCTCGAATCGCGGAGGTGTACAAACTGGACTTGAGCGAAGTCATCGCTGACTACAAAACTTCAAAGGAGATACGAGAGCGCTTCAAGGCAGCAAGGAAGGCTCCTGTAAGCAGGAAATCAAGAGTCCTGGACGAGATTGTTGCTCCAGGTAGTGTGGTTGCTGAGATTTCATCAATCACCAAGGGATTTAGACCTATGAGAAACGCCTACGGCGCTTACAAAGGAGGAAAAAGTCACATTAAGTGGTGAGTCTCACTGATAGGCTCCACCGAGAAAGCTCCAATGCTTACACTCGTGTGGAGCTTTTCTCGTGCAAGAATATTTTATTTTAAAGATGTGAACAATATATAGTGCATACGAAACTTTTTCATACTATAATAAGAACATAAAAAACTATGTTCTCTGATCCTGTAAAAAATATTGAACAGTGTGGAATCCAAGCAGGAATGGAAATTGCAGATTTCGGTTCTGGTTCCGGGGCGTATACTATTGCTACAGCGAAGGCACTTATTTCTACAGGGAAAGTCTACGCTATAGATATAAACAAAGAACTTTTAAATAAAGTTAAGAATGAGGGTGTAAAGCAGGGGCTGTATAATATAGAAGTAATTTGGGGAGACATAGATAAACCTAACGGAACAAAACTTCGTGATTTTTCAGTAGATATGGCTCTTGTTTGTAATATTTTGTTCCAGATAGAGAACAGAGAGGTACTTGTAAAGGAGGTGAGAAGGGTTTTGAAGCCGGGAGGAAGAGTGCTGGTTGTAGATTGGACTGACTCTTTTGGTGGTTTGGGTCCAAAACCTCAGATGATTTTAAAACAGACTGACGCCGTAGAAATTTTTGAAAAGAATGGTTTTCATTTAGATAGAGAAATTTCAGCAGGGTCACATCATTACGGGTTAATCTTCAAAAAACTATAAAAATATGAAAAACATGAGTCCATTTCAGTTGGGTCTAACAGTTATCTTCGGGTTTTTTATTCTTATAGGTATTGCAGTATTCGCACTCTCAAAAGGAAGTGAATCAGACAATGTAAATGCTAATCTAAAAATTTGGGGCACAATAACAAATGAAGCATTTAACACAATGTATCAAGCGTCAACTTTGAAATCCAATGAGAATATTACG
Organism: uncultured Candidatus Saccharibacteria bacterium; assembly: GCA_964608465.1. Lineage (GTDB taxonomy): Bacteria > Patescibacteriota > Minisyncoccia > Phycocordibacterales > DATDWN01 > C7867-006. The sequence goes on from CAZSNI010000009.1 coordinate 14,980, forward strand.
GTAACTTATACAAAAAAAGATCAGAATGATTTTGACCAGGATTTTGTTGAGGCTTTGGCAGAGGGAAATGGTCCGGATATAGTTTTAATACGTGAGGATTATATTTACAAACACAAAACAAAACTTTTCACTATTCCATACGAAAGTTATAGCGAACGAAGTTTTAAGGACAAGTTTATTGAAGAAGGAGAGATGTTTCTTTCTCCAGAGGGGATAGTCGCTATTCCTCTTATGGTTGATCCTATGGTTATGTATTGGAACAGGGACATTTTTACTAACAATCTGATTTCTCAGCCTCCTAGATATTGGGATCAGATATATCCAATACTTGAAAAAACTACTAAAAAGGATAGCAATGCCAACGTTCTACAAAGCACAATCGCTTTAGGTGAATGGAGGAATATTACAAATGCAAAAGAAATAGTTTCAATGCTTTTACTCCAAGCTGGTACGCCCATAACAACGAGATCAAACAACAGGCTTGTGTCAGTTTTAAATTCGCAGATGGATAAACCTGTTGCGCCAGGTCAACTTGCACTAAATTTCTATACTCAGTTTTCAAACCCAACTTCTGATTCTTATACTTGGAACAGATCTCTGCCTTCATCACTCAATATGTTTCTTTCTGGGAACTTAGCTATGTATCTGGGTTTTGCAAGTGAAATATTCAACATTCAACAAAAAAATCCAAACTTAAATTTTGATGTAACTCACGTTCCAGATACAAGGGATACAGCCAAGAAAACTGTTTTTGGTCATATGTATGCACTAGCTATGACTAAGCAGTCAAAAAATATCGCAGCTTCATATCTAGCTGTAGGTGCTTTCACAGAGCCAGCTGCTCTTAAGGCTTTGGAGTCTCAAACAAATCTTCCTCCTGTCAGAAGAGATATGCTCGCAGAAAAACCAAAAGATGCATTTAGAACTGTGTTTTATGATTCAGCTCTTATCTCGAAGTCATGGATTGATCCAAATCCAGTCGGAAGTTCTGAGATATTTCGTGATATGATTGAGTCGATAACAAGTGGTAAAGGGAGAGTGTTTGAAGCATTAGACACGGCAAGTAGAGAGTTAAGTTCACAATTACAATAATTTGATGAAAAATTTTAAAATAAACAAAATATTAATAAATGTTTTTGTTTTTGCTATCGTATTTGCACTGCCACTTTTTGTATTTGCCCAAACAAATCCCCCAAGAAGCACCCCAACTCCTGGAACCAACTTGGTATATGAGTGTCAAAGACAGGGCCCAAACGGTGTTATTTATGGAGACTGTGATTATTATAACCTTGTTGATGCTGTAAAAAGAGTAATAGATTGGCTGATCATTTTTACACTTGAGTTTTCAGTTGTAGTTATAGCTTACGCTGGTTTTAAATATATGATTTCTGGAGACAATCCAGGAGAAAGAGCTGCTGCCAATAAAATGCTTACAAAAGCTGCTATTGGTATATTTTTTGTTCTTGCCGCCTGGCTTGTAGTAAACCTTATTGCAAGAGCGCTTTTGACTCCAGCAGTTATAAATGTGACTCCAGTCGTAACACCGTAAATTAAAATTTATAATAATATGAATATAAAAAAATTTGTTTCTTTAAAATTTAATAACAGCATAGACATCAAAACAATTTTGGTTGCTCTTTTTGTTTTGGTTGCTCTTGCTTTACCAGTATTTGCATTCGCTCAGGCAACAGGAGGAGGTGGTTCAACAGTAATACCAATTAGAATCAATAATCCTTTTAACTGTGGTGGTGCAGCAAACTGTACTCTAATGACCCTTATTACTTCTATACTAAACGGTATAGTGATGCCTATAGCAGCGGTTGCTGTAACAGTTTGGATAGTTTGGGCAGGGTTCGGGTTCGTTATGGCTCAGGGCAAGCCTGCAGAAATAGAAAAGGCAAAACAAAGACTTCTTTGGTCGCTTATCGGAGCGGGAATCCTGCTAGGAGCTGTTGGTATTTCAACTGTTGTTTCTAACACAGTGAGAGCTTTAATTGTCCCTTAATCAAAAATATGAAAATGAAGAAACACTTTTTAACTTTCGGTACACATTTGCTGGCTCTTGTGTTACTAATTTCTCCAATGCTAGTATCTGCACAAGTAAATGCGCCAACAGCATGTGCACAATTTTCAGGATTTGGGACGACTATATGTGATGTGATTGATATAATGAATGATACTCTAACCTTGCTCAACCCAGTAATTTTTGCTTTGAGTTTCGTGGTGTTTTTCTGGGGACTTTCAAAATTTATACTAAACTCGGGAAGTAAGGACGAAATTGAAAAAGGGAAAAACTATATGGTGTGGGGAATTCTAGCTTTGTTTATACTAATTTCATTTAGGGCTATTATTACTTTTATCACCTCAGATTTTGGTTTTGGAAACAGTACTGTTACACCACAAATTCCACAAGCATAAAAATATGAAAAAAAATATAAAAATTAAATTCGGTCTTGTTTTTGGTCTGTTACCACAAATATTGTTTGCTCAGCAATTTGTGCCAATAAGAATTTATGGGCTCATACAAGATTTTTACTTAATACTATTACTTTTGCCAAGACTTTTATTCGGCCTATCAGTAGTGTATTTTTTCTGGGGAACAGGTCAGTTTATATTAAACGCTGGAGATGAAAAGAATAGGGCAGATGGTAAAAACAAGATGATTTGGGGGATTATTGCCCTAACAGTTTTCGTTTCTATTTACGGAATATTAAATCTTTTGGGAGTGCTTATAAGGTTTACACCATAGCATTTTATCCACAGAAGTATTGCATTTATTGTTTTTTGTAATATAATTTATACATTACACATAATTAAGTATTAATCGATTTATTCGAAAAATAAACAAATGAAAAAAGCAATTTTAGGTTCATTATATTTCGTTCCAGTTTTGGCTTTCGCTCAAAACCTTGGAGGTCTTGTTACTTTGGTACAGCAAATGCAAACTGTACTTAACAACATTTACCCATTTCTTTTCGGTCTTGCAATCATTTACTTCTTCTGGGGAGTTGCAAAATACATCCTATCAGCAGGTGATCCAAAGGCTGCAGCAGAAGGACGAAGTATTATGATCTGGGGTATCGTAGCACTTGCTGTTATGGCATCTATCTACGGTCTAATTTACTTCCTACAGACATCTTTCGGAGTGAACGCAAACAACACAACAGTTACTCTTCCTCCACTTCCTTAGTATTTGTTTAAATGTTAACTATAATTCCTTTCTTAAATCGGGTTATTTCTATCATACTTAACCCACTTATCTATCTTGCCTTTGGTTTGGCAACAGCCTACCTGTTTTATAACTTCGTAGTTTTTCTTTCGAAGCAGCCAGGTGATAAAGCAAGAGATGAGGCTTGGGCAGCAATCCAGTGGAATATTGTTGGTCTGATAGTGATGTTCTCGGTTTATGGACTCATAGCATTTGTTCTGGATTCGTTTGGAATACAGGTGGGGGGACTGGTTCCGGCAGTGAGAACATACCTAAGACTCCCTTAGATTGGTAATAAAGTTACATATAGTAGAAATCGCGTGCGGGCCCAATGGGCTCGCACGCGATTTGCGTTTAGGCAGGATACGACCTGCACATCATCACGACTTCTCCCGGAGTCTCGTCTGTTGAACGAAACTGCAGGGTGTCTGTCGAAATGAAGGGAACGTACTCGGGTGAGATGGGCACTGGTGTGCCGTCATCCCCGAGCATCTCTAGGTTGCGGTTCGGTTTGACGAAGCAGCTGTCGCCGACGGGAGGATTGAAGATTTCTCCCCATGCTCCTGCAGGCGCACTGACTGGATACGACCTTACCTTGAGGTTCTTGACTCTCGGGTAAGCCGTCCAGCGTTCGAAGCTTCTCTTCTCGAGGAAGATCAGCCTGAATACCTTTTTCTGGCATTCGAACGATTCGATGTTGCAGCCGGCCTTGGCGATTTCCTTGGCCGACCACTTGACGTTGATCATGAAGGCGCCTTTGTCGTCCTTGTTCTGGTCGCCCAACTTGACGGTTCCGTCCAGATTATACATCTGGAATTCGGACTCAAGTTTGATCATATCGACGCAGTCCCAACCTTCTTCACGTGACAGGTTGAGTTCTTCATCGAAGTAGCAGAACTGCATGATCTCTCTCAGGTAGTGAGTTTGACCATTGAAGAACTGCGAAGGGACTACGGGCTTCACGATTGCTGAAGGATCCGTAACTCGAACGGGACCTGTGTGTTTGTACTGCTCTGCACGTTGCAGAACATCAATCACAAGGAACCATGAGAACCAAACGAAGAAGATGACAGTTGCCACCTTCTTCGCGAATGGCAGGAACCACCCCGGTTTCTTTTGCTGCGCCGCGCCACCAGTTGTGCCGGCGGCGGGTTGTCCTCCTTGCGGTGTGACAGCAGCACTTCTTTTCTTCAGAGCGATCGTGATGAAGGTGATGAGGGTGACCGCGAGGATCGCCCCCAAAACTGCAACGAAAATCCAGAATCCGGTCATGAGTTCTCCTACTTGTCTGTTGTCACCACCTTTCTTTCGGCAGGTGGTATTGCAACTGTCGCGCCACCACCTTCAACTTGCGTGGTGACGTTTGATTCCGGGTGGGTGTACCTCGTAGCTCTTGCCACAGACGCCGACGCTTGCACGGCGATGTCCGGGTGAGCCCCGAGTCCTACACTGGCTTTTGCGGCCAGAGTGAAGTCGGTGACGCTTGCAGCGTTACGAAGGCGATCGGCCTTAGCTTCTGCCCTTGCGTCGATGACCTTGATGGCCGCGTCGTTTTGAGCAGTAACGAGGGCAGCCTTCGCCCTCTGCTCTGCAGCTTCGACGTTGGCTTCTCCCTGCTGCTTTGCAAGTTCTTTTGCCTTGGCAGCCTTCTCTTCTTCTTCAGACGAGAGGTTGTAGACTGGAATTGAAGCACCCTTGATTCGGATGCCGCATTCACGGATCAGGATCTTGTTGATGAGAGCGACCACGTTTGAAGACATTCGACTGCCTTCGACCTGGCCTTCCATTCTGAATTCTTTCGAACCCATCTTGCCGGCGACATCTTTCATCGCCGTCATGGTATAGAGCTCAACGAGACTGAAGAAGTCTCCCTTGAGCGTGTAAACCGCCTTGCGAGGCACGACAACTTCGTAGTTGGCGAGTACTAGCATGTTGGCTTCGATACCGTCGTTGAATTTCATGTCAACGACAGGAACAGAACGGGGGAACTGCCGACGAAGTTGGTTAACATAAACCACTTCGTTGGAACCCACGATCCAATCCTCAACAGGCATGTCCTTTCGCAGTTGCGAAGCAGCCTTCTTCTTGGTGAGTGGAATCATGTGCACGGAGCGGTTCAAGAATTTCGGACCAATCCAGAACAGACCCCACGTTCCCTGAATAAATGTTTTCTCTTCTTCAGCTTGGTTCGGGTGTTCTTCCTCGATGAGAACGTAGTCATTGACCACGATGTCATCGATTTCTCTTTGCCAGCGCAGGACATGTCCTGGCGTGTTGGCGTAAACGAACACATTGCTTTCGCCCGAGTCACCGAAGCCGATATTGTCGGTTTCGATTTCGAAGAAGAGGTGGTCGAGGTACCCCATCTTCCAGGCGATAGCCATGAGGAGGGGAATCCAAATCACCAGGAAGATGATGAATACCGGCACGTACAGAATGGCCATTTCTCTTTTTTCCTTTCCTAGAGTCAAAGAGCTGACAAGGGTGGCGGAATGCCAGCCCTATGCTCTGACACTATTCTATCACAAAACTACCTAAAAGTCAAGTAATTTTCTTTTAAAATATGGCTGTATTTAAGGCTATAAATGCGGAATATTTTAATTAGGTTTAATTTTATAAGTGTGTCGTAAAACAATTTTTAAACTATTTTGTCAATATTTGGTGTACAATATATAAGTCGCAGGAATATCTAAAAACTTTGTTGCATATCAGACTCGTAATCTCCAAGAGTCGATTGAATGAAAATTCAATGGAAAGTATCTAGAGTGTGCACTTAGAATTGTTTTGCCCAAGTTCTTCATGCTTTTTTAATATAGAATATGAAAGATTAAAAATGTTTCTTGTAATGAATGCCGCACAGTAACGGCTTAATAAGTGTAGAGAGTTAAACACTGGCACTCTGATCTCTCTACTGTTTCTAAGTGAAATTATTATCTAAATTAATTAATATATGAAAAATTTAAACGTTTTAAATGACCAAAATGTTACTCGCAATTTGGTCCTGTCAATTATAGGAATTGTATCAATGTTTACACTAGCTCTTGTTTCATCAGCAAGTGCGGCAACAATTTCTCGAACACTAGATTTGGGATCAAGTGGAGCCGATGTTAGTAGTCTACAAGTATATCTTGCAACAGACTCAAATTTATACCCTTCAGGACTAGTTACAGGATACTACGGTCAGCTTACAAAAGCGGCCGTTGAGAGATACCAAACAAGAGAAGGAATAGTAACTTCAGGTACACCAGCAACGACAGGTTATGGTCGTGTTGGACCAACCACACGAGCATCATTAAATGCAAAGATGAACGGTACTTCTGTAAATACCGGTGGAACTTCACCTAGCATATACTCAACTAGTGTTGGCACAACAAATAACTCGGCAACAATAAACTGGAATACAAATGAAAACTCTTCCGCGATTGTATACTACGGAACAAGTTTCCCATCTATGGTTGAGGGAAGTCCGACTACTGGTGTAACGATAGGCGGTTCTAGTATGCTTGCTCATTCAGATCTACGTTCATCGCATTCAGCTACTCTAAATTCTCTAAGCTCAAACACTATGTACTACTATGTACTGTATGTAAGAGATGCAGAGGGAAATGAAAGTATTTCATGGCCAGCAACATTTAGAACAAACTAAATAAATAAAAATATGATTACAAAAAACGGCTTGGGCCGTTTTTTGTAATGCAAAACCCGCCTGTCACACGGGTGAGATTGGGATAGGGACCCAATCGCAAGACTTTTGATAATTTTTATGAACAGCGTGAAATAAAAATAGAAAAAGTGTACTGCGCCTGTAAGGCGGGGCGACGGAGTAAATATAAAATAAATATGAGTATTTCTCATGATGCAAAACCCGCCTGTCACACGGGTTGTGCGACTAGGCGGGGGGGGGTTAGTGAGCGGTGGTCAGTCTGTCGTAAATCTCAACTTGGCCATCATCCATAACTTCGATGTACAAGCAGCGACGAGGTCTAGGGCTTACACCTCCGTAAGTTACGATGAGATTCGCTTCCATCGGATCCTGAACGATGACTACTCCAAGTGCACGAAGGTCGCCTTCGAGACGAACTTCATCGTCTTTCTCTGGGAAAGAGAGACACGCTTTAAGTGCGTGTAGCTCTACAAGCCCAGATACTTGGTCAAGAATCTTGTTTACATCAAACAATTTCATTTGGGCTCTTACCTCCGAAATGTAATTTCTGTATTGAAATCTATCATAAATATTTTTATATGTGTAAGTAGGGAATCTCGAATCTTACAGATTCTGTACACCTGTTCTGTTTAGGACTCGGTCACAAGTAAAAGTCTGCTGACTTTTCTCGCGACCCCGCCTCGCACCGTCGTGCTCCGGCTTTCGAGTCCCTCCTTACTCCAACGCAAAAATCGGCGTTCAGCCGATTTGTTTGTGGGTAAGGAGGGACTCGAACCCTCAAGCCTT
>CAZSNI010000010.1:0-18970 GCA_964608465.1 uncultured Candidatus Saccharibacteria bacterium
TTTTCGAGCGGGGTAGTGAGATTCATGTTTATTGCATCAGTTTTTTGTAGACTTCATATTCTGCCATTGCGCCGTTTATTCCACGGTGGACAGCTGGCTCAGGAGGAATTTCTAGATACTGACAAATAGTTTTGAGGCTCCACCTTGGCATTTTATCGTGAGGAATTTTTGCCCAGGCAAGTGAGAGTATGTCGATTTTGTGATAATCCATCGTATTTTCTATTCCGAATCTCTTTAAGGATTTTTCAATGAATGAAAAATCCAAAATCATATTGTGTGCACAGAATCTGCAACCTACCGTTTTACTTACGAATATTTTAAGTGCATCTGCGAGGGGGATTGCATCTTTCCAATCTTCATCATTGTAACCGTTTACTTGCTTAGCGATTGGGTCAAAAATTTCTGGATGTTCTGGTTTAACTTTTACATTCATGGTATCGAGGATTTCAAAAGTTTCGTCGTCAAAAACAACAAGACCAATTTCTATGATTTCATGCACATCTACGTCTAATCCACTAGTTTCTATGTCAGTTATGGCTATTTTCATATACTGGTATTATACCACTCCATAACAAAACAACCCCTGAAAGGTTGTTTTGAATATTTATCTAGTTACACAAATTGGTACTGGAGATCCCAGTGATGCTTCAGCTGACTTTGGGGCACAAATCAATATTCTTCCATCTGTAGTAGAAGATATCTGGTATCCAGTATTTAATGAAGTTCCTCCATCTGGGTCAATTGGAATGCTTGAAGATATATACGTTGGTGTTAAGCATGAAAGGTCAGTGCCATTTGTGCCAATAGTTGTGCTTGAAACTGAAGAATTGAAATAAACTCCTCCGCATGACCATAGTCCCTTATTATCGGCTATGTTTTGTCCAATTGCGTTAAGTATAGTATTAATATTGCTCAGTCTTTGAGTATTTCTGGCTTGCGCAAACTGCCTTGAGGGATTAATGGCCACTATAACTATGGTAGCCAGTATAGCGATAATTCCAATTACAACGAGAATTTCTATTAGTGTAAATCCTTTTTTTAATTTCATATTAATTTAAGATTATTCAACACCTTTTAATACAAGTTACTCTACACCCGTTTTACATTTGGGCAAGTTGACTAGGTAAAAAAATATTCCATAATTAAAATACAATTTTAGTCCAAATTTTCGATCTCCTCACGGTAGTTTGTTGTTAGTGTGGCAGAGTCAATACTAATTTTATAATTAGTGAAGTAATTGTTTGTATTTGATTGGGTATAAAATATGATTGATTCTCCAAGTATATTGAATGGGCTAATAATGCAACTATCGGTGTGGTTTATTCTTAAAGACGTTGTTGAGTACAGCATATTGTTGTTTGCAATATGTAATATGGCTTCTTCAGCACATGCTTCAGAATTTGCCATGCTCCTTTCTTTCATTTCTATAGAAAAAATATTACTTCTTTCGTCCATACTATGAATTGAGAGGGTAATTGCGGTTGCAAACATTATCGATGCTAAAAAGACCACAGATATAATTGCTACAAAACCTCTTTTTGTTTTTTTATATTCGTGCATATTTTATAAATACATACTCAGTCTTGTTGATAGTTGTAGTTCCCGTTACTCCAAAGGGTGTTCCTTGTAGGGTTGAGAACTTTAAACATTCTATTTTAATATTCTCTGTTGATAGGGGATAAAAATTTGTTCCATCTTCTTGCATCTCAATATATTCTATGTTGTTTGTCGTGTTCAACCTTAGTTTAATGGGGTTAGGTGTGTTTGTTTTATAGATAGTTAGAGTTTGGTTGCAGCCGGACCCTCCCAGTATGGGTAAGGTGTGTGTGCTAATTCCGGACAGTGCCCAAGTAATTTTATTTAGAATAAAATTAACTTCTCCTTGGACATATATATTGTTGTCCATCAAGCTAATGCTTTTTGATAAAGCTTGTATGCCAATTACTCCACCAGTAATAAGTAGGCTAAATAGTGAAATATAAATTATAGTCTCAATCAAAGTGTATCCCTTTTTTGTATTCATGGAGTATGTATTATTTGAAAATTTGTGGTGGATTGACCAGTGGTGTATATAAAATCTGAATTAAAATCTATTCCTCTTAGAGCAATATTCCCTGAATTATATTTCGCAATATTGGTTATGTTCGAGATATTCTCGATGTTCCAGACCTGAAGTTCTTGATTTGATTTTGGAGTAGATATGAATAAGTATTTGCCAGCGACACGCATTGAATATATCCCAGTACCTATGTCTACAGATTTAATGAGAGTCAAACCGGTAATAGGGTTACTTGTGTCATAAATGTACAAATCGGGACCAGTTGGAGCAGACTGTCTTCCAAGAAAAAGTTTATTACCTATCGAGAATAAACTCATTCCGTTTTGAGAGCCAGGTAGATTCTGGTTTGCTTGAAGAACTTCTTTCACTGAAAGGGGGTTCGTTACGTCAAATACCCTGAGTTCTTTGTCTATTTCATCTGTTGCTAAATACGCAAATCTTTTCACTGCTCCATCTACAATTTGGTCTTGCACAACAATATCATTTACGCTGTCTCCAAGTTCTAATCCACGACAATTACTGCTGGTTAGGGGATACTCAATTGGGTTTAATGGATCAGTAACATCAAAAATATGAAATTCTGGGCCTGCTGTATATCGAGTTGTAAGGTATAAGGTGTTTTTATAAAAGTAGGTTAGCCACCCTTGCGGATAAGAACCAGATACGCACTGTGATAGTCCTTTATAAATTACACTCGGTTTTTTAGGTTCGGTTACATCGATAATCGCTAGTTGTTTGGTCGAAGAAGAAATTGCGGAAAACAAGTAGATTTTATTTAGAGAAAAGTATCTAACTGCGTCTATGGAATTCGGAGTATTCTTTAGATCAAAATTATTAGTATATGTTTCAAGTATATTTGAATTCTGATTCTTCGTGGCATAAGTTGTGCTGGCAATATGTATGAACGGGGGCTTGTCAGAGCCAATGTATACAACTTTATTTAACTCATCTAAGGACGTTGGATTTCCTGGACTAATGGTTGCTGAAGCGTATTTGGCAGGATTTTTCCAATCCGATTTTGGTGTCTGACTTGCGCAGTCTCCACCTAAGCCAATGGCTGTTTTTATATCTGAAAGTATAGTCACCATTTCAATTGTCTGAGGTTTTGCTTTCATCGTAGTCCACTCCGTCGTGGCACCCACCTGTTTTTTACATGGCGATATATCGATAACGTTCAACTCTTTAAGGAAAACAATACCTGAAGATACTTCTTGTGATGAGGTTGAGATTGCCGCTAGGAAATTGTTTTTTGATTTTACTTTTACATCCTCAATTGTCTTAACAGTTTTGTAGAGGGCTTCACTGTTATTCTCAATGGCTGTATATAGTGATTGGTTATCAAAAATCACAAGCACAACCGTAGATAGGGTGATTGTTAATAGGGTAAACGCTATGAGAATTTCAAGAGTACTACTGCCTCTATTTAATTTTGTTACATCTTTTTTCATTTTTACCAATTAATTCGACCTGATTGGTTTATCGAAATTTCGGTTTTTTTCTGGTCTTCTGAAATATCTATTGTGACTGCACTTGATCTCCCGCTGAGTTGTGAAAATATTATGCCACCATCCATGCACAGAAATTTATCGGGGACAGATGAGATTATTACTGCCTTATTTGCCTCTACGTACTCATTAGTCTTTTTATTGGGAGAGTAGGGGGCTTGGAAAAGTACGTATTCTGGTTCACCTGGATCTGCATTGTCAAAACACAGTCCATAAGCGGTCTCATGGTAGTTTGTCATTGATCTATTTCTGGCTTTCTGTAGAGAACTTAGAATAATTGATTTTTCTGACTGAAAGAAGGTATTTACTAAGGAATTCGTATTTACTAGTAGTCCGAGACTTAAAATTAGCCCCATAATTGCAAGGCTTATTAATATCTCTATGAGAGTGAATCCACCATTTCTCATAATTATAAAGGAATACTATACCTAAGTTTTGAAGTTTCAAGTTGACATTCTGTCAGTTCAGACGTATGATATTTGCTGGGGAGGTTAACCTTGACTAAGACCGAGTGGTGGCTATCAGCTTTCGGACTCGCACTCTTGGGACTTGCCACTATTGGTCACATTGCCAAAGTGGTAGTGTTCATCAAACTCGCTCTGAAATTGTAGACCGGCCGTTGGCCGAGACCGCAGGACCGGTCTCGAGTCACTCGAGCCGGTTTTCTGCTGTCTGAATTTACACTAAAGTGAGATTATTATTTTTTGAGACATTGCACAGGAAATTAGAAAACAACGACAGGGAGCGTTAGTCTGGAGACGCTGTTTGAGCGAAGCGAGTTCGTCGAGAAGACGAGCGAGAAGGAGATTGTTTTCTTGACTGACGAGCATAGCAAAAGCCCTAGTAGGGCTTTATGCGTGTCTCAAAAAATAATAATCGAACGGCTTTTACTCAGAACTCTCACTTTCACCACCAGAGCTTGCAACTACCGAACCACCATTTTTATCTAGTCCTGCTCGGATTTCTTTTAGAATACTTTCAGCAACTTTTTTGTTTGCCTTGTCTTTCAAGAATTGTCTTGTCGCGTCATATCCTCGTCCTAGTTTTTCTTCTCCGTAACTATAAGATGTTCCAGATTTTGAAATAATTCCCATTTTCTCTCCAAGAGCGATAAGTTCACCTTCGCGTGAGATGCCTTCGTTGTACATTAGGTCGAACTCTGTTTGCTTGAATGGGGCTGCAACTTTGTTTTTAACAACTTTAACTCGGATTCTTCCACCCATGATTTCTTCACCTTTCTTTATTTGGGCGATTCTACGAATATCAATACGTACTGAAGTGTAGAACTTCAAAGCCTTTCCACCTGGAGTTGTTTCTGGGTTTCCAAACATAACACCGATTTGCATTCGGATTTGGTTTATGAAAATCACAATTGTTTTTGACTTTGCAACGATGGCAGTTAGTTTTCGCAAAGCTTGTGACATAAGCCGAGCTTGTTTGCCGACATGGTGAGCTCCCATATCTCCCTCGATCTCATCGCGGGGAGTAAGTGCTGCAACAGAGTCGATAACAATCACATCTAGTTTTCCAGAACGAACAAGAGACTCAACTATCTCTAGCGCTTGTTCTCCGTTGTCTGGCTGAGAAATAAGAAGTTGGTTTATATTTACTCCAAGTCTTTGTGCGTATTCAGGATCCATTGCGTGTTCTGCATCGATGAATGCGCAGATACCTCCTTTTTTCTGTGCCTCTGCCACCACATGAAGCGATAGGGTAGTTTTACCAGATGACTCTGGTCCAAAAATTTCAATGATTCTTCCGCGTGGTAATCCACCCACACCAAGTGCTGCATCTAGGCCAATAGAACCAGTAGAAATAGAATTCACATCTACATGTGGTTTGTCGCCAAGCATCATTATAGAGTCATCTCCAAATTTTGTTCGGATTTCGCGTAAAGTATTTTCAACATTTACAGTGCCCATCTCTGCTTTCGGTTCTTTTGTTGGTTTTTTCTTCATTGGATTATGTTAGTTAATTAGAGTAATGACCTTAATCTTAAAGGCTTTCAAGTTACAGTCAAGGTAATAAATAAATAGAAAACAAAAGATAAATTTCACAAGACTAGACTTTTATTCTATTTTAGTATGCCTTCAAAATTATCTCTAACTTCTTTTCAGTATACTTTTTAAATTTATCTCGCGCGTCTAGTTTAATGACGTTGTAGCCAGGGGAGAGTAGAAACTTCTCATTGAAGTAGCCGTTTTTATCTGTGAAAATTGCCCTATCATTCATATTGAGGTACGCGATGTTTGTAGCGCGACCCTCGACCTCAATAAGTGTTTGACTGTAAGTGGAGCCGTTGAGTGGACTATAAATTTCTATACTCGGACCGTTAATTAGTTTTTGTGCTTGAAATAGGGAATATATAGCAACTATTGAAAAAAGAGAGAAAAGTAGAACCTTTCGAATTATTGTTGAGTTTCTCATACAACGTCCGTTGTTTCTTCAGCTGGGGCTTCGCTTGTCGTAGCACCATAAACTTCTCGAGGTTTTGCACCAGATCCAGGACCAACGACACCTCTTTCTTCTAGAATGTCTATTAGTCTAGCTGCTCTAGCGTAACCAACTCCAAGTTTTCTTTGCAGGTATGATGTCGAAGCTTTGCCTGCCTCTAGTACAGTTTGTTTTGCTTCTTCATATAAATCATCATCATCTTCAATTTTATCGTCATCAAGTGTTGCTTCAAAAATACTGTTTTTGGCACCACTGCCACTGTTTGCATCCAAGTTTATTTCGTTTGGAACTTCATTTTCATAACCTTGAGCTAGGAACTTCACAACATCTTTAACTTCGTTCTCAGAAATAAACGCAGACTGGATTCTTTGCGGTTGAGACATTTCTCCAGAAAGATAAAGCATATCTCCAGCACCAAGAAGTTTTTCTGCCCCAGGCATGTCGAGTATTGTTCGAGAGTCGATTTGCGATGCAACTTGAAGAGCGATTCTAGAAGGGATGTTGGCTTTGATAAGACCAGTAATAACATTTACTGATGGGCGCTGTGTGGAAACGATAAGGTGAATACCAACAGCTCGTGACATTTGAGCTAGTCGAACTATTGCAGACTCTAGTTCTCTAGGGTATGCCTGCATAATGTCGGCAAGTTCGTCGATAACAATCACTATATAAGGCATAGTCTCAAGAGGCTTGTCGTCAGGGTTTTTATTGCTACCCCTTTTTTTCAGTTCTGGTTCAAGAATATTTTTGTGGTATGAAGAAATATTTTGCAGACTGTGTGTTTGCAAGATTTCATATCTTCTTTCCATTTCTTTTGCTGCCCATTTAAGTGCAAGAATAGTTTTCTTGGCGTCTGTAATAACTGGAGTAAGTAGGTGGGGGATTTTGTTATATAAAGTAAGCTCAACTCTTTTTGGATCAACCATTATAAACTTCATATTGTCCGGAGAGTTTCTATATAGAAGTGAGGTTATCAGGGCGTGGATAGTGATAGATTTTCCAGATCCTGTTGTTCCTGCAATGAGTAGGTGAGGTGATTTTGCCAAGTTTGCATAGAAAGAAAGTCCCGAAGTTCCTTTTCCAAGACTCATAAGTAGTGGCTTGTCTGAATTTTGGAATTCATTTGAAGCAAGAAGCGGTCCAAGACCTACAGTTGTTTTTGTGCTGTTTGGAATTTCGATACCAACTAGGGATTTTCCAGGAATTGGAGCCTCGATTCTGATAGGGTGGGCAGCAAGTGCAAGAGACAGGTCATTTTGAAGTCCAAGAATTCTAGAAAGCTTCACGCCTTCTGCGGGCTTAAGAGCATATCTTGTAATGGAAGGACCAATAGAAATTTCATCCATTTCCACGTTAATACCAAAATTCTGCAAAGTTCTTTTTATAATATTTGAATTCGATTTTATGTCGCCAACTCCTGGTTTTCCTTTGTCTTGTGAAAGTAGTGAAAGTGGTGGTGGGGTAAATTCTTTTCCATTCCAAAATAGGGGACTTATTCCAAATTCATCCTTTTTAGGTTCTTCTTCTTTTTTAGTAAGAACAGGTGCTACCCTTGGCTCATTCTGCATATCTTTCAGATCTTTCGGGCTGATTCCAAGTTCGTTTGCATTAGCGATCATTAACTCTGGAGTTTTATCTTCTTCCTCATCCAATTCTTTCTTCTTAAACAAGTCAGTGATGAAAGTAAACTTTAGTGGAGCATCGAAAATAACTATTAAAGAAATAACGGTGAAGGCAAAAAGTATAACCACCGTTGCATATGTATCGAAAAGGTTTACAAGAGGTTTAGAAATAAAGTTTCCGACTACACCTCCGCGATTAGGCAGGCTTATGTTTACAAGTGACAGTGAACATATGAAAAACAGTAGTCCACCAACACTGTGAGTTAAGGCAAGTTTTTTGTGGAGAGTTCTAAAAAAAGAAACAGAAAGAATCATAAATAAAATAGGCAATATATAGTAGCCAACTCCAAATAGGTAGGTGAGTCCAGAAAAAGACTTAAGCCCGACCCAGCCTCCTTTTTCGAACGCTGATAGTAGTAGGAAAATAGATATAACAAAGAATAAAACAGCAACTATTGCTCTTACAGTTTCCTCCTTCAGGTACCTAGTAGAATTTTCATCCGAATTCTCCCCGTCTTTTGATTTACCTTTTTTATCTTTCTTACTTTGTCGTGCCATTACTTAAACATTTTAACAAATTAAAATATTTCTGTCTTTGGAATTTAGTGGGTAATTCACTAGATTAAAAGTAAGGTTGCAGGGGTGAGTAAAAATGGTTAGGCGGGGATTAATAAGGGGATAAAGACAACTTGCAACCGGGTGTCCGTTACTGTTATGATATTAGGGACACTTGACTTTATAAAGGACAGTATGGTACAATATAAGACAACAAAGGCCAATATATAGGCCAAATAAGACAAATAACAGCCAAATACATACGTCCTATAACTATGGAAAACACTGAAATTAAAAAAATTACAGATCAGAGTGGGGAGCAAAATGCGCCTAATTCTATTGTTGTTTCTGATCAAGAATCAGATTTTATTTTGATATCCAAAAAGACAGAAAAGCTTGCTTCGGCCGTGTACTTAATAACTGGTCTTTTCTCGGACAGTGAACCAATGAAATGGACTTTAAGAAAAAAGGTTTCCGAACTCCTGTCTTTTATTCTTACTTACAAAAATATAAGACAATCAGAGTTTCCGTTGTTTGTTCAAGGAGTTAAAACCAGAGTACATGAAGTCATTTCGTTGATGGATGTGGGTGTTCTTGGGGGATTACTTTCACAAATGAATTTTTCTATAATCGAAAAGGAATTTTCAAATCTAGTAAACTTAATTTCAAATTACAAGCACAAGACCGACTCTACAAACGGTGTTATTCCAGCGTCGTTTTTTGACTCTACAAATCTTAACCTAAGCACACCAGAGTATCGAGGATTTTCAGTAAAGGACACTGTTTCTATAAAAGACAACAATGCATTCAAAAGCAACAATAGACAGAGTATTATTTTAGGCCTTCTTAAAAAGAAGAAAGATCTGAGTATTAAAGATATTGCGACTATTATAAAAGATGTTAGTGAAAAGACCATACAGAGAGAGTTAGTTTCACTTATCGAGGCCGGGGTAATAACAAAGACTGGGGAAAGACGATGGAGTAAATATTCGTTAAATGTACCTAAATAAGGCCATATTCTTGAGTTAGCTGGAGTTTGCTAATTTTGTAAAGTATTTAACTAAAAAACTGCTCTAGTGTTGAGCAGTTTTTTAGTTTGACTTTTGGGGTATTTTTTGCAATAATGCCCCGGTGTGAGTTTTCGATTTTGATAAATTTTTTCCACAAATTTTGTTGAAAAAAGGGCTTAAAGTCGAAGTTATCCACACGGACAGATTTGAAAGTCTAATGGGAGTATATATAATGTGTAATGTATATGAGGTTCATCCTTCATATACAGCACAGGTATTCCTTAAACTCGGGACTCATAGTTTTTTGACAACAAAATATGGATTCTAAAAGTAGGTACGACTTTTGTCGTGCCTCAACGTGTTATACCTATATACAGTCGAGACAGAGATTTTCTTTCATTCAAGCTAATTCAGAATATCAGACCAATATTTCCATCTATCCCTTGCTTTACGTGTCGATTCATTTCGGGTCATCACGTTTTCATTTCTTTTAATAAAAGTAATGGAGGCAAAGTTGATTTGAAATAAAACAATTAAAGTGGGGATTAGTATGAAGATGTGGCTGTGGAAAATGTTTGCAAGTTTGTGTAAAAACAAATTTGTAAACATAAACACAGTCACATCTGAAAATTATTAAGTAGTTAATCGTTTCCCAAACTTATTCTGTATACATTATTAATAACAATATAGAAGAGTTTGAATTTATTAAAAACATATATATGACTTTAACAAAATCAAAGACAGCAAGAGTTGCTGCTGGATTTGTAGGTTTTGCAATGGCTGCGAGCGCATTCGTTCCAGCACTTGCATCTGCTCAATCAGCAGATCTACAAGCTCAGATCAACAGTTTGCTTGCAACGATCGCATCATTGCAGGCACAACTAGCTGGCACAGGTAGTAGTACAGGTTCAACTGGCTACACTTTCAACACAAACTTAACAGTAGGTGCTAAAGGTACAGATGTTATGAACCTACAAAAGGTTCTTAACATGAGTGCTGATACAAAAGTTGCAGTTTCAGGAGCTGGTTCACCAGGTATGGAAACTTCAACATTTGGTCCTGCTACAAAAGCTGCTGTGATCAAATTCCAAAATAAATATGGAATTACTCCAGCTGCTGGATATGTAGGAGCAATCACAAGAGCAAAGCTTAACTCAATGAACACTGGTGGAGGATCAACTCCTACAGTTCCTGGAGTAGCTGGAGCTCTATCAGTTTCTGCTGGTTCACAACCTGCTAACTCTCTAGCACCACAAAGTGCAGCAAGAGTACCATTCACTACAGTTGTTCTTACAGCTGGTGCGAGTGATGTAACTGTTAATTCATTGACAGTTGAGCGATCAGGTCTTGCACAAGACGCTGTATTTGCAGGAGTTGTGCTTCTAAAGAGTGACGGAACTCAGATTGGTATCGCAAAGACACTTAACTCTAACCACCAAGCAATGGTAGGTGAGCCTTGGGTGATCAAAGCAGGTACTTCTCAAACAGTTACTGTTGCTGGAAACATGAACTCATCACTTAGTTCATACGCTGGACAGGTAGCTGGTCTAAACGTTGTTGCAGTTAACACTTCAGCATCAGTTTCAGGATCAATGCCAATCATGGGCGCTATGCACACAATCAACGCTTCACTTACACTTGGAACTTCACAACTAGCAACTTCATCATTTGATCCAAATTCTGCACAAACAAAGGAAATTGGAACAACTGGTTACAAGTTCGCTGGAGTGCGAGTTACAGCTGGTTCAGCTGAACAAGTACGAGTATGGTCAATCAGATGGAACCAAACAGGTTCAGCAGCGTCAGGAGACCTTGCTAACGTGATGGTTTACGTTGATGGTACAGGTTATCCAACAGAAGTTTCTTCTGATGGTAAGTACTACTCAGCAAACTTCTCTGGAGGAATTCTACTAGACAAAGGTAACTCAAAGGATATTTATATCCAGGGAGATATCGTTGGAGGTAGTGCATCTGGAAGAACAGTACAATTCGATCTATACAGAAACACAGATATATACGTATCTGGCGTAACTTATACATACGGAATTACACCAACTGCTGGAACAACAGGTTCAGTTACAACTGCATCTGAATTCACAACAGGTACACCATTCTTCTCAGGTTCTCTAGTTACAGTACAAGGAGGATCAGTTACAACAATACAAAAAGCTACATCAGTTGCAGCTCAAAATGTTGCTGTTAACGTTCCTAACCAAGTACTTGGAGGATTTACAACAGATGTGAAAGGTGAGGCGATTTCTGTACAAACTACAGAATTCTACTTCAACTACTCAGCTGGTGTTGCAGCTTCTTCTAACCTACTAACTAACGTGTCACTTGTTGATCAAAACGGTGCAGTAGTTGCAGGTCCAGTTGATGCTACAAACGTTGGAGGTGTTGCACAAAAAGTAACATTTACTGACACAATCACACTTCCAGTTGGACCAAAGACTTATACTCTAAAAGGTAAACTTCCTTCAGGTCTAACTAACGGTGCAACAATCGTTGCTTCAACAACACCATCTACATGGTCAAACGTTAGAGGTGAAACTTCAGGAAATTCAATCACATTGACAAACGGTGTATTTACAATGAACACTATGACAGTTAAGGCTGCGGCTCTAGCTGTTTCAGTGGCAACTACACCTTCTGCTCAATCAATCGTTGCTGGTGGATCAATCACATTTGCTAACTACCAGTTCGACGCTTCACAATCTGGAGAGGATGTTAGATTCTCTACACTTCCACTTAAACTAACATTTGCTGGTTCTGCAGTAGCTAACACACTAAGTGCTTGTCAGCTATGGGATGGATCAACAGCATTGAACACAGGTTCAAACGTTGTTAACCCAGCATCTTCAGTTACAACTGGATCAGATGTAACATTTACACTTGATCAACAGTTGGTTATCGCTAAGGGAGCTGTAAAGACAATTACACTAAAATGTAACGTATCTTCTTCAGCTGCTAATGGAAACTCATTCAACTGGGGTATCCAAGCTTCACCTTCTATCGCTGTTACAGGAGTAACTTCTTCAAACGATGTTACAGAAACTGTTTCTGCTTCAGTTGGTCAAGTTATGACAGTTGCTGCTGGTGCTCTAGTTGTTTCAACAGATACATCAAGTCCTTCATACGCACTTGCTGCAGCTGGTTCAACTGGAAACACTGCTGGTGTGTTTAAATTCCGAGCTTCAAACGAAGGTGTAAACCTAAGTAGACTAGCTCTTAAACTTACTAACGCAGCTTCATCATCACCTTCAGATCTAGTACAGGTTTCTGTATGGGACGGAGGAACACAAGTAGGTACAGCAGTATTTACTGGTGGAAACACAGTTGCAACATCAACATTTAACACAGTCGTGGCTCTTCCAAAGGATGCAGACAAGACTTTGACTGTTAAAATTGATCTAGCACAAGTTGGAACTTCACAACCTGGTACACAAGGTGCTTTGATTGCAGTTGATGTTAACAACAACGACTCAACAGGTACTCAAGGAACAGGAGTTGCTTCTGGTAACACAGTTGATGCAACAGGTTCTACTTCAGTTGCTGGTGTTAGAATGTTCAAATCTCTACCTACATTTGCTCTAGATACTCTATCAAATACAGGAGTTGGAGATGGAAAATTGATGAGATTCAGAGTTACAGCTAACTCAGCTGGAAACATCGGAATCAATCAATTCAAGTTCACAATCGGAACATCAACAATTACAGGAGTTACAGCTGTTAACCTATACGGTTACACAGATTCTGGATACTCAACAGGAATCTCTGGATTTACATCTGGACAAATTTCTACTGCTAACGTTTCTCCTGCTGCAGCTGGTGCGGTAACAATCACACCTGCTTCAGTAGTTAACGTTCCAGCGGGTACAACATATTACTTCGAACTTAGAGGAACTGTAGCTGGTGTACAAACTGGCTCATCAGTTTCAACTACACTTCTAGGTGATGCTTCTTACCCATCATTGGCTACACTTATGGGCACATCTGCACAGATTGTTTCAGCTTCTGGTAACCTAGTATGGTCACCAAACGCTACATCAACTTCAGTTGCTGCTTCTAACGACTGGACAAATGGTTATGGAGTTGTTGGACTTCCATCAAGTGGTCTTATCCAAACTCGATCAAACTAATCCTTTGATTTAGTAGACGATTAAGTCTTACTTAACAAAAACACCCCTTCGGGGGTGTTTTTGTTGTACAATAAACCCAAATCTGGCGAACTCCTTGTTTCAGTGCTGAAAATTATCGTCAATGTACTAAATGTACATCTTCTCAAATTTTCAGCACTTCAACATCGGATTTCATCCATATTTTGATTTATTGTTTTATAGGGAATGTGATAGAATCCTCCTATGCAAGAAAACAAAAATAAATTTATAATTTTGGCAGTAGTTATTTTGGCAGTAATCGCGTATTTTGTTTTTGACAATAAGTCAGAAGAAGTAACTATTTCTCCAAATACTAATGCAACAACGACTCCATCGCTAGATTTCGGAGGGTCTTCAGGAGGTGACTACACCATAGAACGACTTCCAGATGGTGACACAGAGAGTGTTCCTGTTCCGGATTTAAACAGAAAAGTTGTTTTTGGCGGCACAACAAACTTTGATGATGCAACTAAAAAAATTATCACTGAAAAGATAGTTGAAATACAAAATAAATTAAAAAAAGACTCAAGGGATTTAGCAAGTTGGCTTGACCTTGGTTTGTACCAAAAAATAGCAGGGGATTTTCAAGGTGCAGTTACTTCTTGGAAATATGTGTCCGATGTTTCTTCGACTGATTTTATTTCTCTGGGAAATCTAGGGGATATGTATGCATATTATCTAAAAGATAAGAACCTAAGTGAAACATACTACAAACGGGCAATTAAAAATGGTCCTGAACAGGCGTATTTATACATTCAGCTTGCCGGGGTTTATAAAGATGTGTTCAAGGATTTAAGTAAGACGAATGCTATAATAGACGAAGGTATTAAAAAGATGCCGGAAGATAAGTCACTAATTCAATATAAAGCTTCTTTACAATAATGATAAAATATTTCGATAAAGATTTTTGGAGGTTTTTTATGGGGTTTGTTGCTATAATATGCACAAGTCTAATAATCCTCCTGGTTTCCAGACTTTATCAAGAGGGGATGTTGATAGACGGTGAAAGTCAGTCTGGCGCAGTAATAAATTCAATAGATAATAATTAAAAACTAACTAAAACAATATGGCAGAAGGAAATTTTGACGGTGTGGATTTACCAGAAATTGAAGTTGTAGATACTCCTACTGAAGTAGATGGTATTGATTTACCTGGGCAAATTAAGGCACTTGAGAGTGAAATAGAGGCATTGGAGTTGCAGTATAGTGACAGTAATGCTCCTAGAATAGAAGCACTGAAAAGGCAAAAAGCAGAACTTGAGGCAAGATTATAAGAATTTGAAAAATGCCCATTAGGGCATTTTTCAAATTGACAAACTCTGGATTTTCTATATTATATCTATTCATAAGGTCAAAGACAGGTGGCAACAATAAGTCCGCCCGAGATTTCAAAAATCTACTTAACCTTAGGTCGTATTATTAAATAACTTAGAACTTTCATAATCTGAGTGAAATCCGAAGTTGAGGATTTGAAAATGTGAGAAGCCTTACACTTAGTAAGGTGCCGAGCATTTTAAAATCTGAGACCAGGAGTTCGCCAGATTTGGAAGTTATAACATATGGCACTTACACGAGAAAAGAAGGGGGAGATCTTGTCTAAATTGCAGAAGATCGTTAAGGATTCAGCGTCTATAGTTTTCATTAACTTCCACGCACTTCCTGTAACAGAGTCTTCTCAAATCAGAAAAGCTTTGCGAGAAAAGGGAGTTGGCTACACAGTAGCTAAGAAATCTTTGACTCGAAAAGCTCTTTCAGAAGGAGGAATTGAAGGAACACTTCCAGAGCTTCCAGGAGAGTTAGGCATCGTTTACGGTACTGACCCTATTGAAGGCGCAAGAGGAGTTTATGAATTCCAAAAGAAACTTGAAAAGAAAATACAGATTGTAGGAGGAGTATTCGAGAACAAATTTATGACTCAAGCAGAAATGCTTGTTATCTCACAAATTCCTGGTCTTAAAACTCTACAAGCACAGTTTGTTAATCTTATTAACTCACCGATACAAGGACTTGTACTTGGTTTGAAAGCAATTGCTGATAAGAAGGGAGGAGAAGCACAATAAAATTTAACAGATAAAATTAATTAATATTATTATGGAAACAGAAAACAAAGTAGTTGAAACTCCAGCAAAATTCAAAGCTGTAGTAGAAGCAATAGAAAAAATGTCAGTACTAGATCTACACGAACTAGTAAAACACCTAGAAGAGAAGTTCGGTGTTTCAGCAGCAGCAGTTGCAGTAGCAGCTCCAGCAGGTGGAGCAGCGGCAGGTGGAGCTGATGAGTCATCTACAAAAAATGTTGAGCTAACAGACGGAGGCGCAACAAAGATTGCAGTTATCAAGGTTGTTAAAGAAGCCCTAGGACTTGGTCTAAAAGAGGCTAAGGATCTAGTTGATGCTGCTCCTTCAATGCTTAAGGAAGGAATGAAGAAAGAAGACGCAGAGAAACTAAAGAAATCTCTAGAGGAAGCTGGCGCAAAAGTGACATTGAAATAAACGAAGTTTATTTCAAGCCTTTTGCGAGCCGGAACGAATTCTGATTCAACAGAATCAGAACGTGAGGCGGGGTCGCGGGTTTGTGTGAGCGACGGCGAACACAAAACCTGTGACCTAAGGTAACATTGAAATAATATCTTTTTCAACAAAAAACCGAGCAGAAACGCTCGGTTTTTTGTTATTTTCTTCGTAATTTTGTTGAAAAAAGTCAATATGGTGCATTTATCAATATTGCTGTTATAATCCAATATCTATGGAAACACTGGCGAAACTATTCGGATCGGAGGTAAAGGTGAAGATAATGCGTCTTTTTCTTTTTAACTCAGACAAGACTTTTGATGTTAACGAAATAGTGGATAGGGTAAAATCTAATCATTCAAAAGTTAGAAGAGAAATATCTATTCTAGAAAAAATTGATTTTGTAAAAAGAAGAGTAAGTCAGAAAAGTAGAAATGGTTACGCATTCGCTATGAATACCCAGTTCCCATACCTTTTGCCGTTACAGAATTTTCTAATTAACGCAGAGCCTCTTCATTCTAAAGAGCTAATTAAGAAAATAACAAAACTTGGTTCAATAAAAATGTTAATCGTTGCTGGAGTTTTTATCCAAGATCCGGAAAGTAGGGCAGACATACTAATAGTGGGTGATGGAGTGAAAAAGGGTGTACTAGAAAATTTAATGAAAGATTTGGAAGCTGAAATTGGAAAAGAGCTAAAGTACGCTTATTTTACAACTGACGACTTTAAGTATCGACTGAGTATGTTCGACAAGCTAACTAGAGACATTTTGGACTATCCACACCGGAAAATACTAAACAAACTGGGCATAGAATAGGGCGTCCATCTTATTCACAGCCCTAGGGACGGAATATAGAATTGTAGTAGGGGCGTGATATAATATATACATTATTATTTAATATTGTTTATATGATTCTTAATACATGGGGCGATGTTCTGAGTACAACTTTTAAAGGTCTTTGGTTTGGTGTTGCGGCATTCGTACCTTACTTGGTAGTTGCTTTGGTTATCATGGGAATTGGTTGGGCTATTGGCTCACTAGTTTCTAAGGCAATTGCTCACTTTATGAAAGTGATCAAGTTCGACGAAGCGCTAGAAAAAGCTGGTTTCGCTGACGTAGTAAAAAGATCTGGGTTAAATTTGAACTCAGGAAAGTTCTTGGGTAGTTTAGTAAAATACTTTGTTATTATAGTTTTCCTTATCGCAAGTTTTGATGTTCTAGGACTAGAACAGGTAACAGAAGTTTTGAAACTAATCGTAGTTAACTATCTTCCAAATGTAATTGTAGGAGTACTAGTTCTACTTGTAGGAGGTGTGATTGGAGATGTTCTTTCTCGAGTCGTTACTGCTTCAGCTAGAACAGCAGGACTTACTTCAGCAAACTTCCTAGGTGTAGTTTCAAAATGGGTAGTTTGGGTTTTTGCACTACTTATCACTCTTGATAAGGTTGGTGTTTCAGGACCAATCATCCAAACTCTATTTACAGGAGTTGTAGTTGCATTCTCTCTAGCTCTAGGACTTTCATTTGGACTAGGAGGACAAGAGGCTGCTTCACGAGCTATATCGAAAGTTTCAGAAAAGATGTCATCTCATGACCGCTAGAATCTTTAGATTTTAGGTGTACAAAAAAGGCCCTCAAGAGGGTCTTTTTTGTACACAGTTTGTCCCCATATATAGCCCTTTTTAAGGATTTGACATTGTATATAGTCTCCTATATACTGAGCCCTATCTCAGATATGTTAAACATTCACTTAATTTCAAAGCGGTATAGGTAATACTCTTTTTTGAGTGCTACTAAAAATCCCGCTTTGAAAGGCGGGATTTTTAGTAAGGATGTCTGAGTTGTAATTTGAAAATATTCCCGAAGGTTGACCGCAAGTTGACCCAAGGGTTCATGCCACCACACATTTAAAAATTTCGGACTTAGGTCCGGGGTCTTTTCGGAAAGTGTAGGTGGAAGTAAAAGTAAAATAGTTTCGTATTCTGATTGTAGGAATGCAAAACAAAACTTGTTACATAATATGTAACAGGACAAAGTAATGATGATAAAAGATCAGTGGTGATTTTTTATTGTCTGTGGTTTTTAAATTTCCTAATGGGAAATTTAAGAGCGTATGGTGGATGCCTTGACTCAAAATGGCGATGAAAGACGTAGCATGGCTGCGATAAGTTACGGGGAGGTGCCTAGCAACCGTTATATCCGTAAATTTCTGAATGGGGAAACCCAACGACTATATGTCGTTAGCTTGGAGTTTATCCAAGTTGCATACCCGGGGAAGTAAAACATTTCAGTACCCGGAGGAAAATAGAACAATTGTTATTGCGTAAGTAGCGGCGAGCGAAAACGCAGAAGCCCAAACCACCTTCCTATCTTTGTTTGTGTCGCAAGACATGAGCGAGGATAGTGAGGTGGGGTTATAAGGCAGAGACGTCACAATTTATTGTGAGAGAAGTTACAAAATATTATTTTAGTTTAATGTGCTGGAAAGCACGACCCTAGAGGGTAATGGTCCCGTGAGCGAAAAAATAATGTCTTCTTTGTTTCTGTTCTTGAGTACTTCGAGACACGAGTGGCTCGGAGGAATTTGCCGGAACTAACCGGTAAGGCTAAATACATTTTGAGATCGATAGTGAACTAGTACCGTGAGGGAAAGGTGAAAAGAACCCCTATAAGGGGAGTGAAATAGATCTGAAACCATATGCTTACAAGGAGTCGGAGCGGGTATTTATATCCGTCACGGCGTGCCTATTGAAGAATGAGCCAACGAGTTAATGTACGCGGTTTGACTAAGTCCTTCACCGGATGGAGTCTTAGGGAAACCGAGTGTGAATAGCGCGACTATATCGCATGCATCAGACCCGAAGCCAGAGCGAGCTTGCCATGAGCAGGTTGAAGTTTGTCGAAAGACAGATGGAGGACCGAACCGGTTGCCCGTGCGATTGCATCGGATGACTTGTGGTAAGAAGTGAAAAGCTAATCGAGCCTGGTAATAGCTGGTTCTCTCCGAAATAGCTTTTGGGCTAGCGTCATGTGTTCCTTTCAGGGGTAGAGCACTGGAAGGTTTCGACAGGGAGCAATCTCGCGAAACCTATCAAAC
>CAZSNI010000011.1:0-18479 GCA_964608465.1 uncultured Candidatus Saccharibacteria bacterium
CACCTGGGTCTGCAGGTTATGAGCCTACCGAGATACTGCTTCTCTATCCCGCTATATTATTAACAGGAATACAGTACCATAATTAATGTTTTTCTACAATACCAAATTCTTCAAAAACAGTCATATACAGACTAACAACCCTCTTAGCTTCCCTATCTGTAAGCCTGAAACTTGCCCCCTCATGGGCGATTTGGTTACGTATTTTATGAGCCTCCCATGCGTTATCTAGAGTAGTGAAATCTTCTTTCTCCACAGCCTTCAACTTATCTCCCATTGTCTCTCCAGGTAGATGCATATTATCTAAAAGCTGACTTAGCATAATATCTGCCTCCATTATCACTTGCCTCCAATCATTTTCATTTTGAGAATTTAAGCCATCCAAAATATTCTCCCATCTTGCATTAACTACCGGAGTCTCCGCCACTCTTTCAGCAACACCATTTGGATACAACCTCTTACTTTCATCAGTTCTAAGTTTAACAATCGCTTTGTATAGATATGTTATGAGTCCTGCAAAAAATAATCCCAGTAAAACTGCAAAATACTTTAGATACTTTACTAATGTAAAAATAAACATCAGAAACTTAATGAATATATTTGGTTCAACTTCTTCTACATAATTTAAATCATTTTCACTTACCCAACCTTCCATACCATTATCAAATTTCACATGGTAGAATCTGACACCATCCACTAAAATCGGCCCTTCTATTATTCGACCTGAGACCCCACTATTTACTGTGCCAATAAGTTCCCCTCCCGGTGCAGAATAAAGTCTGGTTCCATTTTTATTTGTAGCAACATCTCCACCAATCAAACTTGGCATTCTTGAAAGTGGCGTCCTCTTTCCATCAAGCATACTATCCAGAGCCTCTTCGGCAACCCAACCATCAGTTCCATCATCGAAACGAACATGCCAATATTTTACACCGTCTTTTACGAGTGGCCCTTCTATTATTGTAGCCTTACTCCCAGCAGGCATAGTCGCCACTTGATTTTCTCCAGGACTAGCAAAAACTGCGGTTTCTTTATTTGTTTCAACGGGCGTATCAATCAAACTAGACATCTCTGTCATAGGAGTAAGTTTTTGAGGGAGATTTGCAATATCGTTTTCATTCATCCATCCCTGACTTCCATCTTCAAACTTTACCTGCCAGTATTTTTCTCCGCCGATGGTAACAGGACCCCCAACAATAGTTCCCTTATCTCCTAGTTTTTTTGTGGAGACAACTTTTCCACCCGGAGTGTCATACAAAGGCGCAGAACCACTAGTAACAGTAAACTTAGAACCCACTGGATTTATTAGTGAAGAAATAGGTCTGGTTATTGAAAGCATCAGGCCTTTTGGTGTTAATGCCCGCCAACCAAGTGAGAAAAATTTATTTCTACTTGAAAATGACATCAGACCATTAAAAAGTGATGACAACAAAAGAAACACGAGAACCACCGTGGCAATTTCTACAAATGGATCCACCGGAGAAGGTCCTGATGGTTTGTCTCCTGCTGGTTTTTTTTCATCAGCCATATATTCATTATACAACAAATATAAGTAAGAACTATATTTATTCGTTCAAAAATTTCTTTGAAATAGAGAAGAGGATATTCTCTGCGTTATGCGGGGCCATAATCTGCATTCCAAGTGGAAGAGTTTTTCCATCAACCACCATATCTCCTGAAGGTATAGAAATCGCTGGTATACCCACTATATTTGCTGGTACTGTAAATATGTCTTCAAGATAAAGAGCTAGAGGATCATTAGCTTTTTCACCTATTTTAAATGCTGGACCGGTAGTTGTTGGAGTAAGTATTGCGTCAACTTCCTCAAAAGCAGAACTAAAATCTTTTGCTATGGTTTGTCTTACTGCCAAAGCCTTGTTGTAGTATGCATCGTGATAACCAGCCGAAAGTACATAGGTTCCAATTAGAATTCTTCTTCTAGTCTCTTTTCCAAAACCGACACCTCTAGTTTTCATGTAGTCCTCAAGTAAATTATTTCCATCGATATGTAGACCAAATCTTACCCCATCAAAACGAGCAAGATTAGACGATGCTTCTGCTGGCATGATGATGTAGTATACCGCGAGAGAATACTCTATGTTTGGAAGTTGTATATCTTTTATTTGATAACCCAATTCTTTTAGACGTTCTACGGATTTATCAAAAATTTCTCTTGCCTCTGGTTTCATTCCTCCTTTTTCCAAAATATGATACGGAACACCGATAGTCATTTTATCCTTAATCTCTTTTTTGGGGTATGTATTATCAGATACTGTTGTACTGTCCATTTTGTCCTGACCTCGAATAGCATTAAAAAGAATTTCTGAGTCAGTTGCTGTTTTGGTTATAGGTCCGATAACATCAAGTGAAGACCCAAGGGCCATTAAACCATACCTAGAAACTCCTCCGTATGTAGGTTTTAGACCAACGAGTCCGCAAAATGAAGCTGGTTCACGAACACTTCCTCCCGTGTCGGATCCAAGAGATGCCACTGCCCCATCCATGGCTACAGCTGCCACAGAACCGCCAGATGAACCCCCTGATACACGTGTAATATCTAAAGGGTTCTTTGTAACGCCATATGCTGAGTTCTCTGTTGAACTACCCATAGCAAATTCATCCATGTTCACTCTACCCAGAAAAACTGCTCCAGCCTCTTTAAGTTTCTGTATAACAGTCGCATCATATGAAGCTACAAAACCTTCTAGTATTTTTGATCCCGATGTAGCTTTTTTTCCTTTTATTAAAATATTATCCTTCATCGCTAAAGGAATTCCTAAAAGTGGAGCAGTCTCACCTTTTGCTATTTTTTTGTCTGCATAGTCTGCTTGCTCTAAAACGTCACTGTATACTTCCAAATACGCATTTACTTCTGTGTTTACTTCTTTTATTTTACTCAAGTAAGCTTCCGCAAGTTGTCTAGCGGTGAATTCTTTATTGTCGAGTGCTAACCTCGCATCTTTAATTGTAAGTTTGTGAATATCAATCATATAAATCTATAATATTTTCTTTACTTTCAAATACCTTCCCTCTCTTCCTGGAGCATTGTTCAACAAATCCTCTGTATATTCGTTATCAGAATTTGTAGGAGCATCATCCCTGAGAACATTTTTTAAAACTGGAGAACTTAAAACTTCTCCGCTAGAAGCATCTTTTATCTGCCCCACGTAACCCAAAATTGAGTCCAGCTCGGTAGTCAAACTATCCGCCTCAGCGTCAGTTATTTCGATTCTGGCTAGATTTGCCAGATTTTTAATTTCGTCCTTATTTACCATATGTTTTATATTTATATGGGGATAATAACAAATTTAGACCAATACTACAAAAGTGCCAAAAACTCTTTTTCATTTAGAACTTCAACGCCCAACTCTTTTGCCTTATCCAACTTTGAACCCGGATTTTCACCACAAATAAGATAGCTAGTTTCCTTTGAAACACTTTCAGAAACCAACCCACCATTTTGGCGAACAATTTCTTTTGCTTCATCTCTAGAAAGGCCTGAAAGTGTACCTGTCACAACAAATTTTTTTCCAGAAAAAATGTTTGATTCGTTTTCTTTTTCCTTCTGTATTTTTACTTCTTTCAATAAATTATCTACAACTTTTTTGTTTTGTTTCGAAGAGAAGAAATCTACTACTGAATTAGCAATAATACCTCCAACACCCGGCAAAACTTCTAATTCAGAAAAAGATGCTTTTCTTAAATTTTCTATAGTTTTAAAATGTTTTGAAAGATCTATAGCAGTTTCCTCTCCAACTTGTGGAATAGAAAGCCCAACTAAAAGTCTGGACAAGGTAATAGTTTTGGATTTCTCGATTGATTCCAAAAGATTGTCTACAGATTTTTCCGCAAACCTTGGAAGCAACAAAAGATCACCTCTTTTTAAAGTAAATATATCCGAGTATTCGGAAATCAAATTCTGTTCAAGCAATAAATCAACAATCTTTGGGCCACAATCCTCTATATCAAAAGCTTTTTTTGAAACAAAATGATGAAACTTTCTTTTTGTTTGTTCTAAGGAATTCTTATCAACACATCTCCAGGCAGCTTGTCCTGGTATTCTTTCTATTCTCCCATCACCCCCACATGACTCAACAAAAGTTGGCCAAACAAATTCTTTTTGCTTTTTTGTTCGAAGTTCTTTAACAACAGAAACAATATCAGGTATAACGTCCCCTGCTTTTTGAAGTATTACCGTATCTCCAATTCGAACGTCTAGGCGCCTTATCTCATCTTCATTATGAAGTGTTGCCCTCGACACAGTGGAACCAGCAACTAATACTGGGCGTAAATGTGCAACTGGAGTTAAAACCCCAGTACGACCAACCTGCAAAACAATATCTTCAACAACAGTAGTCACTTGTTCTGCCTTAAATTTATAAGCCACGCCCCAACGTGGAGATTTTGCAGTAAAACCAATCGCTTCTTGAATCTTTCTTGAGTTTATTTTTATAACTATTCCGTCCAAACCATAATCTAGTTTTTCTTTCTTACTCTCCCAAGATTTATAGTATTTTTCTACCTGCTCGAGTGTAGTAAAAACACCATAATTCTGATTGATTTCGAAACCCAAATCACTGAGTAACTCTAGTTCACCAGACTGAGTCTCTGGCATATTTTTTTCAAGTAAATCTATGTCATATGTAAACAAACTTAAATTTCTTGAAGCTGTTATTTTTGAATCCAGTTGTCTAATTGACCCTGCTGCCACATTTCTAGTATTCGCAAAAACTTCTTCACCAGTCTTACTTCTTTCTTTATTTATTTTCTCTAAATCTTTTTTCCCCATCCAAGCCTCTCCAACTACAGTAATTGAAGTGTTCTTATTTAACTTGAGAGGCACACTTTTTATTGTTTTTACATTTTGAGTAACATCTTCACCTATCTTTCCGTCACCCCTTGTTGCACCCGTAACCAAAACCCCATCCACGTAAGTAAGAATTATTTTTAAACCATCTATTTTAAGCTCACAACAATATTCTATTTTTTCATTTGAAAGTCCGGCCTTCTCAATAAAGTTTTTAGTTTTTTTATCCCATTTTTGTAAATCCTCAAATGTAAAAGCGTCGTCAAAAGACCACTGAGGTGACTTGTGTTCAACCTTTGTAAATTCCTTCAATGGCTCCCCTCCTACACGCTCCGAGGGACTATCTGAGTTTCTTAAGTCTGGATACTCTTGCTCAATCTTTTCTATATCCCTCACTAGAGAATCGTAGGCCTCATCAGATATCTCTGGTTTATCTAGGGTGTGATATAAATGGCCGTGTCTTTTCACAACTTCTAGAAGCTTTTTGTAGCGATCTCTTACCTCTTTAGGTGCGTTTCTACTCATACATCCACTCTATCAAATTTAGTTTGTATATGTAAGTTTCTCTGCTCTTTCTAACCTGCGTGCAGCACCTACCGCACAACTGTTATAACCTCTAGAATCTACTATAGTTAAACCGTTGTTATGCTTACCCACTTGGACGACAGCACACCCCTTTCCAGGAGCAGAAAAGTTAAGGGTAAATGTGCTGGTAGCATTTCCACTTCCACCACCACCCATACTATTTATTGTCTGTCCATTGCATGAAATACTTGCAGTAGTTGCTGTAGCAAAAGCAGTTGTTCCGTTTCTAAAGTCCCAGTAAACCGCGCACTCTATACCACTGTCTGCATTGTAAAAAGCATATTGAGATTCTTGATTTGAATTTGCAAGAATAAGTTGCTTGTATGCAATATTAGCAACAACAAAACTAATTATTAACAACATCGATGTAACCACAATTGCTATTAAAAGTGTAAAACCTTTTTTGTTTTTTGTTTTAGTCATACTATTGAAGTCTATTGAACAAGCTTTGTGAAATTTGGAAGGATTTATTTATCCCACCTTGTGTCCAGTTCATGGTGATTGTAACCTTAACCTCTTGCCCAGCAACTATTTGTTGAAATGCAATTGTCCTTCTAAAGTTAGTCAAAGTCCAACTTCCAGTATAACCATACAAACCTTTCGTAGCACTATTTATAACCCTGTCTTGTCGTAAATTTTGGCATGATGCCCCGTCAACACTACAATCAGTAAATGTTCCTGTACCAGAATCAATTCTACAAGTTTTACCGAAGTAACAAGGGTCATTAGCAACCTCTGCCATACCTGTTAGCCATGTTCGTGAACCATTTGTAATAAAATACAATGCATTTTCATCTCTTTTATTTTTAATAAGCTCCATTGCTTCTTGTGTTAGGTAAAAAGCAGTCATTTGATCTTTTGCGGTTAAAGATGATTTCAAACCATTTTGAACCGCGGTAAATCCAGCCAAAATAGATAGTGACAAAATACTAATCGCCACAAGCGTTTCCACTAAAGTAAATCCTGCTTTCTTATTTTGATAATTTTTATTCATATTTTATATTGAATCAAACTGCCTTTGTGAAACGGTTGTTTCAAGAACAAACGTTGATCTGCTTGTAGATTTACTGCCAGCATAACCATCGACAACAATTATTACTCTTGGCTGAAAAAGATCAGAACCATTGGAGTATGGTGATGACCCCAAAACCCTAAATGTTGTTGTCGAAATAGTGACGTCCGCTCCGGTAACAAATACATCTGAACCTCCGTTTATAGTTCTAGCAATTCTAGTCCCAACCATTTTATAGACCACCCTGTTTCCACTAGAGTCAGTGATAGCTATAGATGACGCCCCGCCCGCACAATCCCTAGGTGTTGTATTTGGAACAACCGTTATATCACAATGATAATCTTTTCCAAAGCGAATAGTCCTAGTCATTGCTTCTAACGAAAGATTCAAATTATCCATTACTGCCCGTAATGACTGAGATTTTCTATTGGAATCAAAAACAGTATATATTGCACTACTAACCATCAGCATCACCACTGAAAAAATAGAAACTGAAACCATAATTTCAATTAATGTGAATCCTCTATTATTTTTAATATTACTTTTTTGCATTGTTCAAAAGCATTAACTACTGAATGCTTATTTGGCCTGTACTCTCAATACTAACATATTTTATTTTTCCCTTTGGAGAAGTAAGTTGTATTCGTGCAGATGTAACTGCTGGTCCAAAATTGTTAAGTCCTGAAGCAAAATAAATAATCGCGTCTGGATTAGGTCTGATAAAAACAATATTCATTCTTGATGCACCAGCAGCCGGACACGTTATAGCGTCGCAGACATTTGTGACTATTACACCATTTCTAAAATCAACTCTTCTCATGCACTCTGTTGGAGCAATACCGCATCCAGAAACAGGCTCGTACTGATTATTTGCGGGGTTATTATCTATAAATGTTCGATATCCGGTCCCCCCTGCAATAATATGTATCCCGTAACCATAATTAAATTGACCGGAACTTGCAGAAGATTCCTTTACATTTATCCCATATGTTTGAGCTTCCCTAATATCTATTGCTAGCTCTTGCGCAGCTGCTGAAAGTGCCAATTCATCATTAAAACCCCCGTAATTCCAAAGCACTACTGATAAAATTAAAGTAATTATAGCTGTAGATACAAGCAACTCAACTACAGTAAAAGCTTTTTTATATATTTTCATAAATTAACTTCCAAAAAAACTTGAAACTCCCATTATGTCTATTCGACACATAAATACCAAAATAGTCCCTGCTATCAAAAAAGGTGCAAATGGAATTTCTGAACTCATGCCCATACCCTGACCTCGTTTCAAAAACTTATAGTTTAATATTAACAAGATACTCCATATCGCCCCTATCCAAAAACCTAAAACTATAGATCCTACTCCATATGCAAAACCCAAAAGTGCGCCGATCCCGAATGCAAGTTTTGCGTCTCCAAAACCCATCCACCTTCCAGAAGAAACTAGCCAAAGCAGTGCAAAAGGAACAAAAAGCATGAGTGGTGAAAATAAATCAAACCAATCCTCTCTACCCAGTGAAGGGTACTTTAGATAAACAAAAAGTAACAATTTAAAAAGTCCTAGACCAATAAACGTATACACAAATGAATTAGGAATGATTTTGTGTCTATAGTCATAAATAGTAATAACAATAAGAATACTGAAAACTACAAAATAATATAGACTTAGTAGTGCAGAGTAAAGTAAACCATTTTCAAAAGTGCTATATACTGACCAAAGATTTATTTGTCTGACAACGATACCAACAAAAACCAACCCTGTTAGTATTTCAATCAAAGGATATTGATATGAAATTTTACTCTTACAGAACCTACATCTACCCTTAAGAAAAACAAAACTCCAAACAGGTACCAGGTCATACCATTTTAATGGAGAATCACAATCAAAACACCTAGACCTTCCTTTTGAAACAGACAAGCCGCTATTATACCTAAGTCCTAGTACATTCAAAAAACTACCTATCAAAGTCCCGAATATAAATACTGAAAATAAAAATAGTGGACTCATATATTTAACAAACTTATATTCAACTACTTACAAAGTTCCGGAGCTGTTGAAGGACAGACATATACTCCTCCATAAACTCCAGATGGAAGGGTGTCGCAAATCCTAGTTGCAGCAGTGTAATCTACGCACCAATAGTCCGTTCCTGAAGTCCCCGCTGTATGCAAGTCTTGTGTAGAAAGTGCTGCTGCAGCTCTCCAGCCAATTTGTCCTGTGCCTTGACATAATCCAGTAGGAGAAACTGCTCCGGCAGATATTTTCATTGAGTTGAGAGGCTCAACTAAACAAATAGAATTCCAGTTGCCACTAACCGTATCGTAGTAAACCTGAGCTGCAGAAATCATTGCATTTAATTGAGACTTAACTCTTGAATCTCGTGCTTTAGTATTTGACTGCCTTAAAGAAGCTAATACTACTGAAGATAGCACCCCGATTATAGCAATAACAACTAGCAACTCGATAAGTGTGAAACCTCTTTTAAGATTTTTAATCATATTTAGTAAATAATAATAAACTGTATCAATTATAGTATATTCTAGAGAAATTTCACTAGTTGCCTGTTGATAGTATCGAACTTTGAATAAAGAAAAACAGCCCATTTGGACTGTTTTTCAAAGAAACTAGTGATAATAATTAACCACAAACGTAGTCAGAAGCAGTAAGCTGAGTAACTGTTGTTGTTGCTGCGCCAGTACTGTCTACACAATAACCTATTGAAGTGTTGGTTTTAAGTGGAGACTGAATAGCCCATGCTCCTGCTGAATCCTGACATGTAGCAGCTGTAGCTGAACTAGCTGCATCTGTAGCGGCTGCGGCACCACCGTAGGCAGCTGAAGCAGCTGCAGCAACAGCTCTTGCTATGTTAGCGTCAGCACACACAGCTACGTATGTTCCACCAGCGTTGTCATAAACCAACTCAGCTTGTGCTCTTGTGCCGTTTAGGTTTGATCTAATAGCTGCATCAGCACCTTTACTTCTTGCAGTGTTTAGAGAAGCCAATACAACTGAAGAAAGGATACCAATGATAGCGATAACAACTAGCAACTCGATAAGTGTGAAACCTCTTTTAAGATTTTTAACCATATTTTATTAAATAATAATAAACTGTATCAATTATAGTATATTCTAGAGAAATTTCACTAGTTGCCTGTTGATAGTATCGAACTTTGAATAAAGAAAAACAGCCCATTTGGACTGTTTTTCAAAGAAACTAGTGATAATAATTAACCACAAACGTAGTCAGAAGCAGTAAGCTGAGTAACTGTTGTTGTTGCTGCGCCAGTACTGTCTACACAATAACCTATTGAAGTGTTGGTTTTAAGTGGAGACTGAATAGCCCATGCTCCTGCTGAATCCTGACATGTAGCAGCTGTAGCTGAACTAGCTGCATCTGTAGCGGCTGCGGCACCACCGTAGGCAGCTGAAGCAGCTGCAGCAACAGCTCTTGCTATGTTAGCGTCAGCACACACAGCTACGTATGTTCCACCAGCGTTGTCATAAACCAACTCAGCTTGTGCTCTTGTGCCGTTTAGGTTTGATCTAATAGCTGCATCAGCACCTTTACTTCTTGCAGTGTTTAGAGAAGCCAATACAACTGAAGAAAGGATACCAATGATAGCGATAACAACTAGCAACTCGATAAGTGTGAAACCTCTTTTAAGACTATTTTTCATATATAAATTAATTAATATTATTTTTCTAAATTCTTATAATGTAATTTTGATTGTTTTCGACCATCCGGTCTCGTTCGAGACTTCCCCGTTTTTCTAAACGAATAAGTATATTATACAACTATGTCTTTAGTATTAAAGACCCCCTGTGGATAATTACGTTGCAGATGCAATATTGTAAATTGGCATTAGCACCGCTGCCAATAGAAAACCGACGCCGAGTCCTAGCGCCACAATCATAACAGGTTCAATAAGACCAACCAATGTATCCACTGCCCCAGTTACTTCTCTCTGATAGAACTTTGACAGAGATTTCAAAATACTACCCAATTCTCCAGTTTCTTCTCCAACTTTTATCATTTGAGTAAGTAATGGAGGAATTTCCTTATGTTCTGAAAATGCATCTGAAAGTGGAGTACCCTCCTTAACCCTTGCCAAAGTCGAAACCATTATAGCTTGGTAAATCTTGTTATCTACCACCGCTGCCGTTATTTCCAAAGCTTTCAAAATCGGTATACCACTAATAATCATGGTGTTCAAGTTGTCAGATATTCTAGAAAGATAAAGTTTTCTATATAAGCTTCCAAGATAAGGAACATCAAGTTTTAATCTATCGACATAGAGCTTACCCTGCTCAGTGCTTACGTATCTCCAAACTGCATATGAAGCAGCTACGACAACGAAAGCAATAATGATAATGTGGTTTACAAATATATCACTTATCCAAAGCACAATCTTTGTGTAAAAAGGCACTTCTTGACCTGAGTCAGTAATCATTAGTGCAATTTTCGGGATAATAACAGTGAACATAAGAACCATAACCCCAACGAAAGTTAGAATAATGAATGCTGGATAGATCAAAGCATTTTTAGCTTTTGAAGTTACTTCATATGTTCTATCCATATAATCAGCTAGATAATTAAAAATTTCATCTAGCTTTCCAGACTCCTCACCCGACTTCACCATGTTTACATAAAAGTCAGAAAAAGCATCAGGGTACTTTGCGATAGCATTTGAAATGGAACTTCCCCCTTGGATATCCTCTGAAACTGTAACTAAATATTTCTTAAGATTTATATTATCCACCTGTTCACTAAGTAATCTGAAAATTCTAAGAGCCGAGACCTGCGCCTGGAAAAGCGTTGCTATTTGTCTAGAAAGAATAACTATATCTTTATTTGATATTCTGTTAAAAAAAGACAGGAGAGGAACTTTCAACTTCTTATCTTCTTCAGAATTAATTTGAGAAATAATTAAACCACTTTTCTGCAACTGGTTTATTGCTATATCAGCATTAAAAGCCTCAATAGTTCCAGATCTCTGCTCCCCTGTATTTGTGATGGCTTTGTATTTAAAAATCATAAGATTAAATATATTTATAACATCCTATCCAAACCTTTTGCATTTTGAGTATACAAATAAGCATTTTCAATAGAAATCTCTCCTGCCCTAACTAAGTCGCTAAGATACCTATTAAGATCAATCATACCCTGATCTGAACTTGTTTCAATAACTGACGCTATTTCATGTATTCTTCCCTCGCGGATAAGATTAGAAACAGCATTATTATTTATCAGCAACTCAACTGCCGGAACTAAACCTTTAGAAACTGAGGGTATTAATCTTTGAGAAAAAACCCCAAGCAAACTACCTGCAAGTTGTGTTCGAATTTGTTTCTGCTGAACTGTATCAAAAGAGTCGATAATACGATCTATGGTTTGCGCAGCATTGTTAGTGTGGAGTGTAGAAAAAACCAAATGTCCCGTTTCCGCAGCTGTCACCGCGGCTGAAATATCTGCTGGAGTTCTCATTTCTCCAATCATCAGAACGTCGATATCCTGACGCAAAGCACCTTGTAGAGCAGTGTGAAAGTCTGGAGTATCTTCCAGAACTTCTCTCTGGTCAATTATAGATTTTTTGGAATCAAAAACATATTCAATTGGATCTTCAATTGTTACTATGTGTGCCAGTCTTTCCTGGTTTATCATTTCTATCATTGAAGCCAGGGTGGTACTTTTACCTTGACCTGTTGGACCCACCACCAAGAAGAAACCCTGTTTTCTTCTTGTGAAAGTTTCTAGGATAGATGGAATTTTTAGTTCCGCTAAAGTCTTAATATCCTTAGGAATTAGTCTTAGAGCGATGCTTATTTTACCAAATCTAAAAAAAGCATTGCCTCTAAAACGTATCTCGCTATCGCTTAAGTACGAAAAATCTACTTCTTTTTTTGATGCAAAAACTTCTCTTTTTACATCATCAAGTAAACTATCTAGAATACCTTTTATATCTGCACGCGAGAGTGCTGGATAATTTTCAAGAGGTATTAAAATTCCATTCGCACGAATAATCGGCTTTCTGCCCTCAGAAAGATGTAAGTCAGATGCATTTTCACTAGACATTACAGAAACCAAACCTTCAAAATCTTTTTTATAATCTGCTGACATTTATTTTTTCTTATTTTGATAAATCGACAAAACTTTTTCAACCACTTCTGAAGGAATCATTGTTGCCTTAATTATATATCCATCAACACCAATAGCTTTTGCTTTTTCTTCATCGTCAGCCTGGTTTGTTAACATTATTACCACTGCCTTAGGTAGTAATTTTTCATCTCTAATTTTTTTTAACAATTCCAAACCATCCATTCCAGGCATTATAATATCCATCAAAACCATATCGTAATCAGAATTTGCTTTAATTTTTTCCAGAGCGGCTATTCCATTTGATGCTGTGTCAATTTCTAAACCAGACTTCTTGAACTTCAGAAGGTACATATCCAAAAGGAATCGATCGTCATCAACCAGCAAGATCTTTAAATTTTTTTGAGTATCTGTCATGTTTAATTCGGAATAAATATTGTAAAAATATTATAGCATGTTAACTTCCTCAAATGGAATTCTTTGATTCATGGATTTAATTATGGCATCCTCTCTCATTGTTATCATTCCTCTAGATCTAACTATCTTGCCTATCTCTATCTCGTTTGCTCCTTTCAAAACAGCAGATTCTAGTTCTTTATCCATTTCAAAAACTTCCATAACTGCTTGTCTTCCTCTCGTACCATTTGGACACTCATCACTCTGACCAAGTTTATAAACTTTATCCTTAAGACCAAGATCCTTTAAATACTTCTCTGGCAAATCCCCAAATTGCTTGTCGATCATAACTTTCAAACTTCCCTCAATTACCTCCTCCTTGCCTGCCCCTGGACACAAAGCGGATGTAAGTCTTTGGGCCATCGCCAAAATCAAAGTAGGTGCAATAAGGTAAGGGTCAACACCCATGTCTATTAACCTAGGAATAACACCAATAGCTGTGTTGGTGTGGATTGTAGAAAGCACCAGGTGTCCAGTAAGTGCAGCCTGTATAGCAAGCTGTGCAGTCTCCTTATCTCGAATCTCTCCCACCATGATTACATCTGGGTCTTGACGAAGTGTAGTTCTAAGTCCAGTTGCAAATGTATATCCTATATCTGCTTGTACTTGAGACTGCGAAATTCCTTCAATGTTGTATTCTATAGGATCTTCTAGAGAAAGAACGTTCTGGTGCTCTCTATCTACTTCTTTTAGCATTGAGTAAAGTGTCGTAGTTTTTCCAGATCCGGTTGGTCCTGAGATTAGAATTAACCCATAAGGTTTTTTAATTGCAGACCTAATCATTTTTATATTTCTCTCACTTAGGCCGAGCTCATCCAAACCCTTCACACCCTTTTCCTGGTCCAAAAGTCTCATCACAACTTTTTCACCGAAATATGTTGGAAAAGTAGAAACACGGAAATCGATTTTTCTATCGTCTATTCTCGTTGTAAAACGACCGTCTTGAGGCTTTCTTTTTTCGTCTAGTCGCATTTCACTCAAAATTTTTATACGAGCAACTACGGCAGGATGTACCTTGGATGGCAACATTAGACTTGTGTTCATTTCACCGTCCACACGAAATCTAACCTTCACATTCTCTCTCCATGGCTCAATATGAACATCAGAAGCATTTCCATCGGTTGCATATCGAAGTATTGTTGCCACAATTTTCGTAACAGGAGCGTCTTCTGCGAGTTGGGTATCTTGGGCAGAAGTATCTGCGTTTTCAGCTTTGACTCTTTCTTCAGCCAAACTTGTTTCTATTTTTAATTCATTCTCAAGTTCAGAAAGGGACTTAGAAACTTCTGCGGTGAAACCTTTATACTGAGCAAAAACTTTTTCATAATCGGTTTCAGTAATTAAAAATATTTTAAATGGTAGACCAGTCTTAGATGAAATGAAATTTAATGCATCTCTTGCCTCTATATCGTCTGGATTTACCATTCCAACTTCAAGCATGCCTTTGGTTACTGCAATTGGAACAAAATGATAATGTGCAGCAGAATCTTCCGGGATATATTTTAGTATCTTTTCAGTTATAACAACTTCACCTAGATTTCTAGTTGGTATATCAAAATACTCACCTTTCGCCAATAAAATGTCGTGAGGTGGTATACCTCTTTTTATAAGAGCTTGCTCAATAGTAAGACCTGATGAAACGGCTTCTTCTTTTATTACATCAGTGTCCTTTTTATCCAGTAACCCTTTTTGTACTAGTATTTGAATAATGTCCATATTTTATTGTCTTAGA
This sequence comes from uncultured Candidatus Saccharibacteria bacterium, assembly GCA_964608465.1. GTDB lineage: Bacteria > Patescibacteriota > Minisyncoccia > Phycocordibacterales > DATDWN01 > C7867-006. Next base: position 14,682 of record CAZSNI010000011.1, read on the forward strand.
CTAGGGTCTTGCTACTGTCCCAGTCACACTACCGCCTATTTTTAAGAATGGATTAGGTCTTCCTTGCTCCTCTGGAGTAAGTTCAGAAGAAATGTCTATTAATTCAGAAAAAAGTGGTGAAGAAAAAACATTTTTATTTATATTTATAGTATCCAACTTATCTGCAAGCATTATTATATCTCTGCCCACAACTTCTGTTACAAGTGGAACCCCATCTTCACCGTAAACAATTTCTGATTCAGAAAAAAGTGTAGAATAAACCACATAACCCAAAGCTGACAAAATCAGAACTGTGAGGATAAGTTTTTGCATTGTAGGTGTGACATTCATAATTTTATTATCTTAATGAGTAGGTATTTGCTTCTAATGTAATCTGCATCGGGCCAGGTGCACCAGATTTTGTAAGTGAACCAGGTAAGATGTTTATATTCACAACATCCAACAAACTTAAACTATACTCAATATCTTCCAAAAAATTTAAAAAATCCTCATATTGAGCAACGATGCTCATGGTAATATGTGAAGTTTTGTATGACCCAGGAGCTCCTCCGCCAATCACATCCCTACTTGAATTATCTGGATCTGCTACTTTAAAATCTTTAATGACAATACCGTAGGTTGAACCCAAAACGCTTAGATCATTTAGAAGTGAAACTGAATTAATTTTCTCAGGAATAATTTTATTCAACCTATCAATCTCCTCTGGAGGAATTGAGTTGTACTCTTCAATAATAGTATCTCTTTTTATTTTTATCTCATCTACCCTAGTCAAAACCTTAGTGTATTCTTCTTTCTCAGCCTTTCTAGCCTTAACTTCAACAGTCATTGGTTTTATGTACACAAAATACATTGCTACACAAATTGCTATTACTCCAATTGATAGAATTGATCTCATATTATTGGTTTATACTTATTGACTCAACTGTTTTTTTATAGGAAACCAGACTTAAATCAACCGATGAAGTAAATTGAAACTTTATATTACCTGTTTCACTTAAAGTTATATTTGAAAAAACTGGGTTCTTAACATATTCGTTTTTGGTCAAAATATCCTGTTGTTGTGCTAGTGCATTGTAAGTTTGGACTTCCCCGTTTATTTTTAATACAGGTGAACCAGTTTTATTGGTATAAGTAAGGTCATTAAATTGAAGTTTAGTCACCGCCAAATCACCTAGCAAAACTAGCATTTTAGAATTAACTACATGTTTTTCAAGTAAACCGTTTACAGTAGCAATACGTGAGTCAGCGTCAGCAAGTTCTTTAATTTTTTCCGGTAAAATAGCGGCTCGAGCTTCTTCTAATTGTTTACCGGCTTCGCCTATCTGTTTAACTAATAAATTGTTATAAAAATATAATCCTCCATACAACAAAGCTGTAACTATAAATGTTATTGTGGCAGCAAGTGTAAAAAGGTCTGTATCGTGGACAACATTCACTTTCTCCGTCTCACCGCTCACAGGTTTTTTAGGTATAAAAGAAGTTTGAAAATTGGGTTGCATATTTAACCCAATTATATTACATAGAAAAATAAAAAACTATCGCCTTCTGTGTATAAAAGGATCTCGGTTTATAACTTTCTTAAACGACGACTCCGCGCAAGATTTTTATTATTCTTGCGCGGAGTGAGTCACTAGCCGTGCGGAAAAGCGATCGGCAGTCCATTGGCCAAACGGTAGGCCAACAGAGCGGCACAGAGGACGACGACAACCACGACAATCGCAGTCCACGCCTGACCCCTCTTTTCCCTCCTTTCTTCGTGCTCGTAATCGAACTCAGGGTCATTTTCACCTTGACCCCCAGCCATCCTTCCGAGTCCTGTGACATCGGGCATATGCACGCCTCCTATTAATTAAGTTACACTTACACCAATATTTGTCAAACGCAAAAATTTCACATTTGCATAGGACTCGAAAGCGAAAATCAACCAAATTTGAAAGTTTTAGCCTATTTCTTGGAGACGACGTAGGGCTACCCCAACAGCCACAGCAAACTCTGGGCCAGTTTCTTTCAAAATTTGCTCAAGAAATGCAGGAGCAACAACCTTTGAAAATGGATCACCGGCAATAACTTCAGTTTCTAGAATATCTTTCGCAAACGGAGCCACACCTTTCAATGCACTGCCACCTCCTACCAAAACAACCTTACTTACATCCCTGTTGTATTTCTTTTGATAAGCAAGAATAAACCTATCTGCCTCTTGGAATATATAATTTAGGGTAAAAGATGCAACATTTTTCAATGCTATTCCGTTTGTTTCCCCAAGCAAACCTTTTTCACGCTTTAAATACTCTGCGTCTGTTAAAGATATTCCTAGAGATTTTGAAAGTTCGTTTGTAATATCGTATGAACCTCTCTCAATCATGTGTGAAGCCCTCAAAATACCTTTTTCAACCATATATAGTTTGGTACTAGATGCCCCCATATCCACAATCAGTATAGGTTTAACTTCTTCATCCAAAGTAGAACGCATAGTACTAAATATTTCTATTTCAAAAAATCCCACTTCTAAACCAGTTTTAGAAATAATATTCTTATATTTGTTTATAGTGTCATTGTGCAATGCAACAATAAGAACTTCAAGTTGTGGCTTTGGCTTTTCTTCACCAGGAAGTGGTGCAACGTCCATAGATTCAGGATTCTTTTCTTGAGGTATTACATACCAATCTAGCGTAACTTCAGAAATAGGAACTGGAACATATTTTCTAGCCTCTAGAGGGACCATAGTTTCTAGTTCTTTTTTTGAAACCACAGGCATGTTTATTACCGCCATAAGACTGGACGCAAAAGGAATTGCTACACCGCAAGACATTGTGGTTATGTTTACTTCTTTTTCTTTCAACATGTCATTTACAGCCTCAATTATTTTTTCTTGAGTAAGACTTACTGACTCACCCACCCCCTTTCCTGTATATGGCCCTAGAGCAAGTTCCCCGTAAGTTTCAAGTACAGCATGACCATTTTTACGACTAATTTGTACTATTTTTATCGAGGATGAGCCTATATCAATACCCAGAACACTTTGGCTCTTTTTATTAAATAACTCTGTAAATTTTGATAGAAAGTCTGCCATGGGATTTTATGTCATAATTGTAACATAAGGTTTATAACATTGATAAGTCTTTACTAAACAAGAATGTTAGAAAAAATTAAAAATATAGTTACCCATATATTAGATTTTGTCCTTCCGCCGAGATCTGACTTTGAAATTGTTAGGAAGTTGGATGAAAATTCAATCTTATCATTACCCAGAAGTAGCAGGGTGCAAGATATGGATTGGGTAACTCCACTTTTTCAATACAAAGACAAAAGAGTTAAAGCAATTGTATGGGAGCTAAAGTATCGAGAAAACACCTCACCCCTACACACGATCGGGAAAATGATTAATGATGAAATAATAAACATGATTTCTGAAATAGTTTTGTTCAATGCAAATGCGGAGTTTTTATTAATTCCTATTCCAATGACAGATTTCGCAAAAGCTGAAAGAGGTTACAACCAAAGTGAACTTTTAGCAAAATCAATAATTGAAAATGACACGCAAAGAACTTTAATATATGCCCCGCAATGGTTTAGAAAAACCAGAGAAACGGAAAAACAAAGCCTAAGTAACTCTCGTGAAGAAAGAATGAAGAATCTTGAGAACTGTTTTGAAGCAAACCCGAGCATAGAGGGTAAATACGCAATAATTATAGATGACGTTGTCACTACTGGTAGCACACTGAAAGAAGCCAGAAACACACTTCTAGATGCTGGCGCAATAGATGTGTTTGCGTTTACTATTGCGCATTAATTCTGCGG
>CAZSNI010000012.1:0-17386 GCA_964608465.1 uncultured Candidatus Saccharibacteria bacterium
TCGGGCACATACCCCGCCAAGCAGAATCAAGTACCTACATCGACACTGTCGATGTGGCGAAATGGCACCTTGCGGTGTGCCAAGAAAACGGTTGGACAAAACCTATCCTGGTTTCATTCCAGCCCCACATCTGGCGCGCCATGATGGTGTGCCGGAAACTTGGCTTCGAAGTCCAAATACCTCGCGTCGGAGAAGTCTACGACAAGGACTGCAGCCAGAAGTGGTTGCGATCACCTTGGCTCAACAACCCACGCGAACTCGCCTGCAGAGTCATCTGGCTCATGCAGGGAAAAATCTGAAGTCGTGGCCCGCAGTTTGTGGGTCACGACTTTTCGTTTATCTAGCTCTTCTTAAACAATGCAAGAATTGAAACTCCAAATGGAAAACTAATTTTCTTAAGCATCTTCCTTTCAAAATTGAAAATTGAAAATAGTATTTTATTAAGCATCGGACTGTTTAGGTCAAAGTCTGACTCCCTACCTTTTATTTTGAAAAGTCTACTAACTAGTCGCACAAGGGCAATAGGAGCAAAAAGAAAAGTATTAAAGTAAGTTGCTCTAATAGTATTTAGTTTAGTAGTTCCCTTAACCACCTTAAGTAGAGAACCTTTTGTATACCTTCGATAATGGTGTGCCACCTCGTCTTGCACACCCCACAAAAACATATATGCCGGAACCATCACTACAAAAATTCCATTTGGTTTTAGTATTCTTTCAATTTCTTTTAGTGCCCACTCTTCATCCTCTAGGTGCTCCAGCACATCCATGCTCAAAACAACATCAAAAGTATTATCTCCAAAATTTATTTTATGAGAATCAATTACACTTAAATTTTTAATACCTTGTAATGCTCCAAATCTTACTGCTTCGTCAGAAATATCTACCCCGTGCGCATCAAAACCAGCCTTCTCCAGTTCTTCAACGAAAATTCCTGAACCACATCCAAAATCCAAAAGTTTTGTGTGTTTTGGTGCCTTACCCAAATATCTATCCAAACTATCTTGAACGATAGTTCTTCGGATTTTCATGAGCCAGTGCTCTTTCTCTATTTTGAAATAATTTTTATAAAAGCTTCTATCCATACCTGATGTATTTAGATCCCACAAATTCCAGTTAAATCTTTTTAGGTATTCGTCTAGACATACCTGCCATTCTCGAGTTAGATGTGGAGCAATTTTCTTTAACTCAATATTTATTAGTTTTTCTGAACGAGGACGTGTAGCAAAATAGTTTTGCTTGAAATAAGTTGAGTCTACTTCTCTTACTTTAACTTTATCTGCTACCCCCAACTTTTCAAGCATGAATCTAGCAACATCTGCACGACTTCCACCACCATCACAGGCTCCATGATACAGACCATAAGCTTCATGGTCAAGAAGATACTTTATAGACTGTGCTAAATCATATGTGTGACAAGGTGTACCAAATTTATCATTTACCACAGCAAGCTCTTTTACTCCGGCCCTTAATTGTTTAATTATTTTATTTATAAACTTTTTATCTTTTTTTGGTCCTCCTCCCATCATCCACCCTGCACGAATAATAATAGATTTAGGTAATGTTTTAGCAACAAGTTCCCCACCGTATTTCGATTTGCCATACACAGAAAGTGGGTTTGGAATATCTTGCTCAGTGTATTCATCTTTTTCACCATCAAAAACTCCAGCAGTTGAAATATATAGAAGTGGGATGTTGTGCTCTCTAGCATACCGCGCAACATTTTCTACACCACCTGTGTTTGTTGCATATGCACCTTCTGGATGAAGTTCGCAGTACTCCATGTCAGTCCATGCAGCCAAATGAACAATATAATTTGGTTTAACTTTTTGCAGATAGATATCTACGTCTTTTGAATTAGAAACATCCAACCTGTCTAGCCAAGGTGTATTAACATCAATGTCACTAGCGTGGACCTGACAATGCCCCTTAAATACAGCGTAAACTGCCTCTCCAAGCATTCCACCACAGCCGGTTATTACTACTCTATCACTCTTGTGTATCATGGTATTACATTAACCCAAAACGCAACTTTAGCATATCCTTAAATGTATCCCAAATTAGACTTGGTTTTGACCCAGAAGCTAGCCCTGACTTTCTTTCATAGTGAGTAACTGGAAACTGCGCGATTTTAAAACCTAGAGCTTTAGCTTTTAGTATTAGCTCTGCGTCAATAAACGCTCCATATGGATTACAGTTTATAGTTATCTTGTCCAAAACTGGTTTTTTGAATATTTTCATTGCACAGTTTATATCCTTGAAGTGACTTAGGAACAAAATATTTATCAAAGTATTGTGTACAAGCGATTGAAACTTTCTCATTTTCGACACTGCTTTTTTAGTAGCATATCCCGCGATAACATCATTGTCTTTTAGCAAATGAAGGTACGGTTCAAACTCGTTTACATCATACTGATTATCGCCATCTGTATACATAACATAGTCGTTCTTACCATCCTCAAAACCCTCTTTGAGGGTTGCATTGTAACCCATATTTTTCTCGTGGTGAATCACACGAACATTTGAAAACTTTTGAGCTAGTTCATCTGCAACTTCACCTGTATTATCTTTACCACCATCGTGGATTATCACTATTTCAAATTTTTCTGAATTTCTAGTTAAAAAACCATGCACAACCGGAATAAGATCTGGTAAATTTCCACCATCATTATACGCGGGACAAAAAAATGAAACCGAAGAAAGCTTAAAGTTATTCATAATTTATATCTCTTTAAAAAGTCTAGAAACCAGGTTTGTTAAACTGTGCGACTCCACAAATACCTCTAAATCTTTTTGTACGGCAATCCTCTCGTGCGGTAAAAGCATTTTTTGAATTGAATCAGATATAGATTTAGGATTTGGCTCGGCGATACAATTATCCGGCAACATTCCTCTCAAAGAATAGTTTGAAACAACTGGAATTGCACCGCAACTACTAGACTCAACTATTGTTTTATCAAACGACCCAGTCTCGGCAAGGTTTAGACAAATTTCAAAACTACTGTAAATTGATGGTAATTTATAATGTGGCACACCGGGTAAAAAAGTTATATTTGAAGATAAATTATTATCTTCAACGTATTTTTTAACAGATTGATAGTAATCCTTGTCTCTATCTAGATAAGAACCAATTATAGCCAAAGAAACATGCGGCATTTTTTCTACAAGAACATTCATCGCCTCTAGCGCGAGCATATTATTTTTCACAGGAGCAATTCTTCCGATCATGCATATTGAGTATTTTTTTCTCACCTCACCCTCTACAGGAGAAAATGTTTCAGTATCAATACCAACAGGCATTATGACAGTTTTTTTAAATTTAGCTGTATAAGAAGAAGTTGATGTACAAAAAACTTTATTTGAAAACATAACACTTATTGACGTTAATATACTTCCATTTGGATGGTTTCGCCACAAATACACAGGAACCCCTTTCAGTTTCCAATACAAACCAGCTAATAGTATGTACTCTTGATTCATGTGAACAAAAACTTTGTCGTATGAATTTTCTAATTGTCTTAAATAAATAAAAAGATTTTTTAGATATTTTAATACCGACACCCCCGACTCCTTACCCAAAGAAAATAATTCAACATTTTCTGGTAAATCATACTCGCCTTTTTGCAAACAAATAACATAAACTTTTTCACATTTTTGTGAAATTTTTATAAGCCATCCATGAAAAAAACCTAGAACCGTGTCATTTCTATCTACTTTCTGTGTAAAAACCAATAGTTTCATAATTTATTTTTTTATTAGCGTTTCAGGATTATATTTAAATACTATGTTTCTAGAAATAAAGAAACTTACACAGGCAACCAATAGTCCCACTACAATTTGTGAAGTTATAACTCCGATATGAATATAATCCACAAAAACATACATTAAAACGGTGTTAAGCAACAAACCAAAAAGCGAAGACAGTAAATACATAGACATCTGTCGACGTATTTCTTCTTCGTGACTTTTAAAAGTCCAATACTTATGCAATAGAAAACTAACAAAAAATGCTGCAATAAACGCAATAGCTGCGGATGTTAAATAATAAACTCCTAGCATCTCATGAAGTATATAAAGCAGAGCGATGTCAGTAACTCCAGCTGTTCCACCGGATATAAAATATCGAAGTCCGACATATCTTGAAGTTAAATCTAGAAACAGTTCAATATATTTATACATAAATCATTTAGTCATTTTTTATTAGTTCCTTGATCAAACCAGTGTATCTAGATACATACTCATCTCTTCCTATAGATATTGCCCTTATATTATCTTGCATTCTTTGTTTAAACAACTTGCGTTTTTCAGGATTTCTTATTAAATCATTTAATTTATTTGCGATACAATCTACATCCCCCACAGGACATATATGTGAATTGAAACCGTCAACAAATAAATCTGTTTTTGCTACTCCCACATTTGTAGTAACAATTGGACATCCAGAAGCACCCGCTTCAATCAGCGTCATTCCATACCCCTCATATTCTGAAGTAAGTAAAAATATATTCGCTTTTTTAAAAACCAAAATAACATCATTTTCCCACTCAGAGACCTTAACATAGCTCTCTAGTTTTAACTCAGAAATCTTTGAGAGTATGTTTTCTTTTTCTGGGCCCGTACCCACTATGGACAACCTTGCTTTAGAATTATTCTCTAAAACTTTTTTAAACGAATATATACCATCTTCAATTCTTTTTTCTTTTGCAAACCTAGACACCATTGCAATCGAAACTAAACTCCCCTGACTACTAAAGCCAACTTCCCTATTTATCATCTTGTCTGTATCAACAAAGATTGGTAGCACTGTTATTTTTGCTTTGAGATTTGGAAATCGTTTCTTGATTGAGTCAGATATAACTGAACTAACAACACGAATGCCGTCTGCCCTCTGCAAAGTAAAATTCGCAATAAATACCCTTAGCATATTCAAAAAATCTCTTCTAAAGTATTCACTCAAAAAATCCGTATGTAACTGGAGTTGCAATGGTAGATGAAATTTCCTTTTTAAAAAATACCCAACAAGCCCTGTTTCAAATGGATCCTGACAAGTAACTACTGTAGAGTTAGGACTAAAACCTTCATGAATAGTTAATTTTTTTGCAATTCTTAATGCATCAAATACATAAAACCATCTAGAACTAGAATTTGTCGGGTAAAAGAATAAATTATTTTTTTTATAGTTTTCCAATCCATGTTTTCTAAGTGAAAAAACTACAACATGCATCTCTTTAAACTTTGATCCGTACTCTACTGTCCGCAAGAAAACCCCACTCCCTTCTTCAAATAACTTTCTATCTGTACCAATTGATAATAGCTTCATATTTATTTTAGATTTTTAGATATAGATAAAAATTCACCCGCTATTTCATCCCAACTGTGTGTAAATGAAAATTTCTTTACCTTATTTAGTGCCAACTCATACTCATCTTTATCTATTAGACGAAGTACAGCATTTTTTATTTCATCTTTATTTAAAGGATCTACAAAAATTCCAGCGTCCTTTATCCTATTGTAAATTCCCGTTTCTTTGGTACAAATAAATGGCTTGTTAATTCTAATTGCATCTAAAATCATATTTGGACTAATGTCTCCAAGTGAAACCAGGACAACAGCATATGACTTTCTCATTTTTTCCATAAATAGTTCGTACTTCACATTACTTGTATCCAGATCTACTTCCGGATGTTCATTTTTTAAATCACTAAATACAGACTTGAGTGTTTCTAAATTTTTCCACACCAAATCTCTTGTCGAACCGATAAAATATTTCGTACTTACACTTTCCTGGTCTTCCTTTTCTCCATAATAATTTTCAATAATGCTTGTTTTGTTTTTGTCCAGGCTATACGCATTGATAAAAATTTCTCTTTGCCACTCAGTAGAAAATACCACAAACGAAGTGTTATGAAGAGTCCATTTTGTTAAATTAAAAATAGCCTTCTCCTTTAGAGTAAAATTTTGTTTTTCAGTATCATAAAAATTCTTAAATAGGACTTTTCTCTTTGTTCTTTCAATATACTGTTCCCAAAGAAAGTCTCCCCCTGTTCGGATGATATTCTTTCTTGCAAAAACCTTGGAAACAAAAACTGTGGGTAATGCGACCGAAAAAGTATCCATTGATATTACTAAATCTGACCGCATTATTTTAAGCACAATTTTAAGCAAAAAAAAGATATGCCTTACACCTGTAGGCAAATACTCTTCTATGCCAAAAGTCGCTATTCTGACCCTGTTTTGAGCCTTTTCAAGGGCATTTTTAAGTTCTTTACTGTACTCGGATGGCCCCCCTATCTTAGGGGGGTATATTCCTGTGGAAATGATAATTCTCATGTTTTGTATTGTATGTTAGTTTGAAACCTTGTCAAAAACCTCCCCCATCTTAAAAGACACATGATTCCAATCATATCTTTCCACCACCATATTATAAGCATTTTCTACAATCTGTTTTCTCAAAATATCATCACTCATGATTCTATTTACTGCCTTAACTATGCTTTGTGGATTATCCGGAGAACAAAAAACTCCAGTTTCATTATCAGTAAGAAAATCTGGAATACCCCCAACAGGCGTAGCAACTACAGGAAGCTTAGATGCCATCGCCTCAATAAATGAGTTACCGAATCCCTCAGAGCGACTTGGACGGATAAAAATATCACAAACCGAAAAATATTTTGGGATTTCTGAATATGGCACAAATCCCAAAAACTTAACCCTACTTGCGACTCCCAAACTATCTGCAAGTTTTTGCAAATTCAACCCCTCGTCACCCTTACCGATTACAATCAAATTTACATTTTGTGGAAGCTTTGGAAGACTAGATATAATATCATCTGTAGCGTTCTTGTGTGTCAGTCTCCCAGTTGTCACCAGAAAAACCTCTCCGTCTTTTTTTTCTAATGCATTTTTCATCTGCTGTGTTACTTCATCTGAAACAGCAGTGCCGAAAATCGAAACGTCCACTCCGTTTGGGACTAGAAAACTTTCGTTTTTATAACCATTATTTTTTGCGCGATTCAATAGAAAATTACTTATACCCGTTAGGATATCTGTCTGAAACAGTGCCAGCTTCCATGAAAGTGCAATAAGCCCAAACCATTTAAAACGAAGGTGAGACTCTGAATCCCCCTCTTGCAAAGTCAGCACCATAGGGATCCTATTTTTTAAAGTTAATTTTCTATAAATATTCAGTAGGTAGCCCGCACCACTTCCAAAAGTTACCATCATACCCCACATACAAAAATACTCTTTCTGCTCTGAGAGTTTATTTGAAAGCAGAAAACCCCTAAAAGGTAAAAGAATTTTGTCTAAAGTCGAGCCCCAACCTCCAATCCTGTGAATATTTACATTACCAATTTTTTCAAAATTTGGAAGATTTTTGTCGAACTTTGCTGTTATTAGATCAAAATCGAACTTACCGCCAAGCCTGTCTGTTATTTCTTTTATAGCAACTTCTGCACCTCCAACAAAAGGATAGTACGCTGTAGAAAAAACTAAAATTCTTTTTTTATCATCCTGCATGTTATTTTGCATCTTCCTGTAATAGCTTTCTTAGAACATCTTCGGGAACTTCTGCGGTTTTTGGCTGTTTTACCTCTTCGTGTTTTACATGATGATGTGTTTCTTTTTTTGTTTCATCTTTATGTTCTTTTTTCTGCTCTGTCTTCAATTCTGGACTTTCATTTTTAATTACCGGCTCCTCCTTTTTAGGTTCCACTTTTTTATTTAAAACTCCTGCAAGAGCATCTTTCAAACTTGAAATGTTTTCTTTGCTAGGATTTTTCTTGCCGACCTGGGCGGACAGTTCTTTTTCTTTAGCAAGTGCAGACAGAGAAACGCTTTCAGGTTTGCTCTCTTCTTTCTGACCTAGTCTGTTTTTCAACTCTTCTGCAGCTTTCATCAAAACAATCCTATTTTCATCAGGTGCAGAAAGCGGTTCAGGCTGAGGTGCCTCAACTCTTTTTGGGGCGGAATTATTATTTCTATATGAATCATCTCTTGAGGACTGATCTCTTCTTCCTCCCCCATTTCCAGAATCATTTTTTGGGCCGTCTTGTTTTTGGCTACTAAAATCATGCCACTCCAAAATTACTTTTTCTACTTCCGAACGAGGACTAGCGAACTGCGCTCTAGAATTCTGTATAACTTGTTCTTTTAGATTCACCTCTGGTTTTGCAATAGGACCCATAGTAGTCGCTGAAAAAGGTTGACTAGATACTCCATCTATCATAAGTTTCAAATATATCTGAGCAAAACCAAGATTAACCAAATCCGCCGCCTCAAAAGTTGGTGCAAACTCTTTTTCCAAAACCTCAGAGTCAAAAGCACCCACCCTGAAAGTTATCATTGTTCCAACGTTTCCAAAAACAGCATCACGGACCTCCTCCTCCATCTGCTCAATATACTGGTGTGCAATAGTTAGGTTTAGTTTATATTTTCTAGCCTCAGACAAAATGTCTGCAAAAGATTTGTTTGCAAAAGACTGAAACTCATCAACATACAAATAAAAGTTTGGAAGTATTACAAGATCCGACTCACTCTTATCAGCACGACTCATGGCCGCCAAATAAATTTTGGTAATAAGCATAGAACCTATTAGGTTTGCGTTTCCTTCTCCAACTCGTCCCTTTGACAGGTTAACGATTAAAATTTTACTTTCATCCATCATCTTTCTGATATCAAAGGATGATTTTGGTTGTCCCAAAAGATTTCTAACTAGAGGATTCGAAGTAAACTGTCCGACTTTGTTTTGAATAGCCGGAATCGCCTCAGCAATAAACTTTTCTGTCCACTTTCCAAACTCTTCAACCCAAAAAGCCTTCACTGATGTATCTTTAATATTTTCTACAACTTTCTTTCTGTATTCCTTATCCGAAAGCATTCTATTTACACCGAGAAGTGTAGAGCCTGGGTACTCGAGGAGTGCTAGGAGTGTGTTATTCAAAATGTAAGCCATACGTGCAGACCAAGCGTCCACCCAAATTTTTTCAAATGTAGACATTAGACCGTTTACCACCAAATGTCTTTTGTCTGGACCAATATCCTCCATAACATTGAAAGATATAGGGTACTCCATATCAAAAGGAGCAAAGTACAAAACATCTTTTATTCTATGCTCTGGAACATATTCAAGTAGTTTTTCCGCAGTTCCTCCGTGCGGGTCAATAAAAGCAATACCGTTTCCATTTTGAATATCCTGAATTGCCATATTTTCAAGAAGAGTAGACTTACCCATTCCTGTTTTACCGATAACATATACGTGCTTCAAACGGTCTTTGGCCTTGATGCCAAATTTTATCTTCTTATTTCTAGCGTCCGTTTCCGCAAAATATGTAATAGAATTAGGATCCATTTGTTTTTTATTATACAACTTTTTATTTATAATCACAAAATGTTCTTAATAATTTTATCTAGCGAAAAGGGCGATCACGTTGACCGCCCTTCGGTTTCTTCATGGTGCGTCGGGAGTTAGACGTCCAGACCTCTGCCGGTCACTCGACCAGTGAACCCCTGAGGAGGGTTCGAGAGTCCGTACTCGTACAGCTTCATGCCGTCCCTTGTGACTGGCCTGACCTCATAGTCCTGAAGCCAAACCGACAAGCTTTGACCGTCCACCGTACCCACCTCAGTGGGTAAGAATGCGAACTTTCGCACCCACACGTCTTCCTTCATTTTCTTTGTTCGGATTATCACTTCTGACCTCCTTCCTTATAAATTATGCATTCTTTATAAAAAATGTCAAATCTTAATCTACATTTCACTACGATATATCGTAGTGAAATACAAAGGCTTTATTAGTTATTAAACAATGCTCCCTTGGTATATTTATTACTTGGACTCCACAAAATCCAAGATGTTAAACCAACATCATTAGTTGCTTTTATTTGGGCACGAACCTCAGTGGAACCATAAGTCATTCGAAGTCCGAAGTCCTGCAGCCATGGCCGCATTTTATTTTTATATTCTAATTTATTTTGTCCTGTACTACTTGCAAGTGCCTCGGATCGAACTACGGCTTCACTCATAGCAAATTTTATAATTTCATATGGATATGCCTCTGGTTCTTTATATCCTTGGAAATTTGTTGGGTAGTGAGACGGATAAACCATGGGCATTATGTAGTCAAAATAAGGTAAAGTATTTTCTAGTACCTGCCCTATCCCCATATCGTCATACGTATTTGTAACCATACCGAAAAGATCTGCAGATGTTTTGAGTCCCTCCAATTCGGGATCAGATTCAATTTTTTTGTGTAAATACTCAAAGAAATTTTTCATAACAGTCACTTTTGGTGTTGTGGAACTAAATGGGTATGAAATATCTTTCATATTCCCATCAGAAGGAAACCTTATATAGTCAAAGTTTATTTCATCGAAACCAATTTTGTGCGACTCCTTAGCGATCTCAATAATATAATCCCAGTACTCCCGACTACCAGAATCTATCCAAGATATACCTTTTCTATCTTTCCAAACAGAAGAACCATCTTTTGTTTTTACAGCCAAGTCAGGTCTGTGTTTTACAAAATATGCATCTTGAAAAACAGCAACGCGACCAATAACATAAATATTTTTCTTATGCAGTTCTTGTATAAACTCTTTTAAATCCCGCACTCTTACTTCTTCAGATCCAAATGCTTTAAGTTTAGGATTATTCTCTATAGGAAAAACTATCTTGCCACTATAGTCCTTTATATCTATCAATATAGTATTTATTTCTGTTTCATCTGCTATTTTTACCAAATTCTCTCTAAGTTGTTTGCTAGATGCTATCCAACTTGTCATATATATACCTTTCAAAGGCTCAGGAGTTTCCACGTAAGTTGGAACAAATACAACTTCTTCAGGAGTAGAGCTGGCCAAAACCACATTTGCGACTTCTGTTTTAAAATAGTGTTCGCGAAAGGCAAAAGGAAGTAGTACAACTAAAACCATGAGTGTGACAGAAAGCGCTCCAACAAACAAATAAACATCGTGTTTGTTGTTTTTTAAAATACGAATCATTGCATTCTAGTATTTAATATCAAGTTTCTTAACTGAAACAGCTTTTGCCCTAGGTTTTCTAGGCTTCTTTACTTCGCGATCAATTTTAATAATTGGAGGAGAAAATACAGGAACCTCTTCCGGCATTTGTTCAACTGGCACCTCAACAGGCTCAACAACCTGAATTTGTATTTCAGGTGCTTCTGCAATAGTTTCTTCTTTTTTAAATTTTAGCTTAACGTTTTTTCTTGGTGACGGGACTTTTAGAGAAGTGAGGATGAGGAGAACACCTCCAAAAACAACTAAAATCATTTTCCACATAGTAGGAAATCCCAAAAATGGGATTACAAAAACGAAAACTCCTATGTAAAAACTTCCTTTACGTTCGATCATAAAAGACATTATACTACTCACTATATTTTTTAACAAAAAAATAGGTGGAAAAAATAAATTACAGCACAATTGAGATAAGCATGTTAGTAGAGAGACCTTTTGTATTAAAAGGCACCCCACCAGCTATCACGACTTTGTCACCCTTTTTTGCCAACTTTTCCTTAACACAGTAGTCTCTAACTATTTTCAAAACATCATCAATACTCTTATAAGTTGGTACTGTAACTGGAATACAGCCAAAAGAAAGATTAAGTTGATTTGAAGTTTTTGCAAATGGAGAAAGTGAAAGTACAACTGCATGAGGTCGATGTCTACTTACCATTCTAGCTGTGAATCCAGAGTCTGTTAGTGCCACTATAACTTTTGCTCCAACATCATGTGCAGTTTTTACAACTGAAGAAGTCACAGAGTCAGTAATAGAAGTGTCCCCATTTTTATTTACTCGAACAGTTTCTCTTTCTGGACAATCACCCTCAGTTTCTTTTGCTATAGTTTTCATAACTGTCACTGCCTCAATAGGATAGTCACCCAAAGTAGATTCTTCTGAAAGCATGACAGCATCTGTTCCATCTAGTATCGCATTTGCAACGTCGGAAACTTCAGCACGTGTAGCAACTGGTGATTTGATCATAGACTCCATCATTTGAGTCGCAGTAATAACTGGCTTACCAGCATCATTACATTTCTTTATCATCATTTTTTGGTACCCCGGAACTTTTTCAAATGGAACCTCGATAGCCAAGTCCCCTCTTGCAATCATTATTCCATCGCACAAAGCTATTATTTCATCAATGCACGCGATAGCTTGCGGAGTTTCTATTTTTGCAATAATCCCAGCTTTTGATTTTCTTTTGTTCAAAATTGCTCTTAACTCTTGTATGTCTGAAGGTCGTCTAACAAAAGAAAGCGCAACGAAATCTACATCGTTTTTTATTCCGAACTCTAGGTCTTTCAAATCTTTATCTGTAAGTGACTTAACGGACAAATCTGAGTCGGGCATGTTTAGTCCTCTTCTACCTTTTATTTCCCCGCCCACTAGAACTTTACATACAACGTTTTTACCCTTAACTTCTTTAACTTCAAGTTTCTTTTTACCATCATGCATGAAAATGATATGACCTTTTGCAACTTCTTTTGGAAGTAGTGGATAGTTAACAGAAACAATAGTTTCATCTCCCAAAATATCTTCAGTAGTTAAAGTAAAAGTTTGTCCTATCTTTAGGTTCACAGAGTCAGTTTTAAAGTTTCCAATTCGGATTTTAGGTCCTCCCAGGTCTTGAAGTATAGCTGCAGGCTTTCCAGTCTTCTTCATTACCGCCCTAAGATTGTTTACTCTATTTTGGTGTTCAGCAAAATCACCGTGTGAGAAGTTTAATCTCATGACATTCATTCCAGCATTTAACATCTTCTCAAGCATTTCAACGCTTTCTGTTCTTGGACCTATAGTTGCAACAATCTTAGTTTTTTTCATTTTAAATTTAATCAATTAATAATAACCGTCCTTAATGAAGGAGAAATTGTATCACAATATTTAGCTCTTTTCAACCAAAGAGTTGCCTTCCATGGATTTTGGTTTATCTAGACCGAGTAAGACAAGTATGGTTGGTGCGATATCCGACAAATTACCATTTCTCACCTTCAAACTGTTAAGAGTGACCACTGCTGGAACAGGGTTGATCGTATGAGAAGTATGCTTTTCCAAAGTTGACTCATCAAAATTTAATTCTGCATTTCCGTGATCTGCAGTTACAAAAGCGACTCCTCCACTGACCTTCAAAGCATCCAGTACTCTTCCCAACTGATAGTCAACCTCCTCAATCGCTTCCACAATAGCAGGAACATTTGCAGTGTGGCCCACCATATCAGGGTTCGCAAAGTTAATAAGAATAAAGTTAACTCCAGAACCAATCTCCTTGATTGCGGCGTCAGCTATTCCCTCTGCTCTCATCTTTGGTGCTAAATCATGTGTAGGAACATCCTTTCTACTATCAAGTAGAATCTGTTTTTCTCCAGGATATACTTTTTCATTACCTCCATTAAAGAAATATGTAACGTGAGGAAATTTTTCGGTTTCCGCGATGTGCGATTGAGTTAATCCAGCATTAGAGATTTCCTTCGCTAAGACAGTTTCTATAGAAATTGGAAGAAAAGCTGATTCGCACTTAAATTCTTTGTTGTATTGGGTTAGGGTTGCGAACAAAACATTTCTTCCTTCTATTCTTTCCATAATTTTTTTTGAAATCATTCGAGCACGATCGGATCTAAAGTTGAAGAAAAATATCGCATCATTGTCTTCAACTTTTAATTTCTTGCCTTCGTTATCAACAAAAATTGTAGGCTCTAGATGCTCGTCCAACTTGCCCTCATCGTGAACATTTTTTAGATGTTCAGATGGTTTTGATTTACAAACACCTCCTTCACAATCAAACATTACTTTCTCTGCTCTTTCTACTCTATCCCAGTTATTATCTCGGTCCATTGCATAAAACCTCCCACTTAAAGTTACTATCCTTGCAATACCAACTTCCTCACATACTTCTTCAAGTTCTTTTATAAACTCTTTGGAACTTTGTGGCGGAGTATCTCTACCGTCTGTAATTGCATGAATAGCGATTTTTTCTACTCCGTGTTTTTTTGCAGCACGAAGAAAAGCGAGCAAATGTTTTTGATGACTATGCACCCCACCATTTCCAACTAAACCATTTAGATGTAATACTGATTTATTTTTATTTACGTGTTCAAAAAGTTTTAGAAAAACAGGATTTTTATCAAAATCCCCTGAATTTATCGACTTCTCGATTCTTACCAAATCTGTATCGAGTGGTTTACCTGCGCCAATAGTTGAGTGTCCTACTTCAGAATTGCCCATCTGTCCCTCTGGCAAACCTACTGCCAGACCACTTGCCTCAAGAAGTGAGTGAGGATAGCTGTTCCACAAACTATCGAAAACGGGGGTTTTCGATAGTGAAATAGCGTTGTGATTAGAATCCTCTCTATATCCCCAGCCATCTAATATTATTAGAGCGACTTGCTTGGATTTCATAACTATTTATTTATCTTGAAAGTATTTTTTCCAAGGTACCCGGCCTTTTTACCAAGAGATTCTTCGATTCGAAGAAGTTGGTTGTACTTTGCTGTTCTGTCAGATCGACAAAGTGAACCAGTTTTGATTTGTCCTGCGCCAAGCCCAACTGCAAAATCCGCAATAGTTGAATCTTCTGTTTCTCCTGATCTGTGAGAAATAATCGAATTAAATCCAGCGTTTCTTGCCATTTGTATTGCATCAATAGTCTCTGAAACTGTTCCGATTTGGTTTAGTTTAATAAGAATTGAATTTCCAGCTTTTCCATCAATTCCCATTTTCAATCTAGAAATATTTGTTACGAACAAATCGTCCCCAACAATCTGGACCTTACTTCCAAGTGTTTTTGTCATTAACTTGTAACCTTCCCAGTCGTCCTCTGAAAGTCCATCTTCAATAGAAACAATAGGATATTTTTTTACCCAGTTTACATAGAAAGCAACCATTTCCTCACTTGAAAAAGTCTTACCCTCTGTTTTTAAAACATACTTACCATCTTTGTAGAACTCACTTGCTGCAGCGTCTATTGCGATAGCGATTTCACTACCGGCTTTGTATCCTGCATTTTTAACTGCTTCTAAAATAACTTCAATGGCTCCTTCGTTTGAAGGAAGAGTTGGTGCATATCCACCCTCGTCACCTACTGTTGTGTTTAGTTTTCTAGACTTTAGAATTTTCTTTAGTTCATGGAAAATTTCAGAGCCCCACTGAAGTGCTTGTCCGAAAGATTTTGCTCCGACTGGCATCACCATAAATTCCTGGAGATCAGTAGAGTTTTCTGCATGTGCTCCACCATTTAGGATGTTCATCATAGGAACTGGCATCAAGATAGTTTTAGTTTTTGAAATATCTTTAAAGTATTTCCATAATGGCTTTTTCTCACAAACACTAGATGCTTTAGCGAAAGCAAGAGACACTCCTAAAATTGCATTTGCTCCAAGTTTTGTTTTGTTTGCTGTGCCGTCTAGTTTGATTAGCATGGCATCCAAACTTCTTTGGTCAAAAGACTTACCCTTCAACGCCTTAAAGATAGTTGTGTTTACATTTGCCACTGCTTTGAGTACACCCTTTCCTCCGTATCTTTTTTTGTCGCCATCACGAAGCTCGCACGCCTCGTGACTACCAGTAGATGCTCCTGACGGCACAGCCGCTCTTCCAAAAGAGCCGTTGCTCAAATACAAATCTACTTCTACAGTAGGATTTCCTCGTGAATCAAGAATTTCTCGTCCAACAATTTTAGATATTTTATGCATAGAATTTTATAATTACTGTATTAAAGCAAGAATTATACAGGAATTTTCAAAGAAGTGCCAGAAAAATCTGGTAAATATTTAAATTTTTTATTGAAAAGGAAAATTCTGTCCAAAGTGCGCGCACCAGGATTCGAACCTGGGACCTACCGAGTGAGAAGCGAACACTTGGAGCTTCGCAAGACCTTTTGAGATTTTTTGAAAGATACCGAACTTTGTGCGCGCACCAGGATTCGAACCTGGGACCTACCGAGTATCAGTCGATTGCTCTAGCCAACTGAGCTATGCGCGCACAAAGTTAATTAAACTTTCAAAAAATCCAAAAGGTGTACAGCTCCTGTAAGGAGTCGGTCAATTCTAACCAACTGGTCACAGATATTTTTTGGTAAAAAATTCTGCGACCCCGCCTCGCGCAGGCGCGCTCCGGCCTTGCGATTGGGTCCCTACCCAATCTCACTATGCGCGCACTTTTGACAGAATTAACTTCATTACCATACCAGAAAATAATCTTTTTAACAAACGAAAAGGCTAGCGCAACGCGCCAGCCTTGGATGCGGAGAAACGGGGACTTACCCCTTCCGCGATGTCTGAGCCATTCTTTCACGAGGCTCGGACGAGAGAGTAATGCTCACCACCGGCCGGTCCATGAACCGGTTGAGACCGTTCACAACGCGCGACAGTCCACGATGGACCGACGGCCAGAACGTTACAACGAGAACGGCAGCGAGGATGGCCAGGGCCTTGAGAAGCCCGAGACCATCGATGAGACCATGATCGTCGCCGCCAGCGAGGGCAACGAGCGTGATGAAGCTACCTACGCAGACGAACCCACGAAATTTGCCGATAGGCATGATGAGACTCTCCTATAAAGGACGGTTTCAGAACAAGCCTTCTTGCCTGTACTGTTCGAATATAATTATACCACATTGTGTATAAGAAAGTCAAGTCACTACTTGCATAGCAAAAAACCACCCTTTTGGGGTGGCTTTCTGATATATCATCCTTTGTTTTGTTCCGTTCATACTGTCTTTCCAGTAGTCAGATTGTTTAAGGACAAACAATCATTGTCCATTCTGTCCTCGATCGAGAGACACAATATCGACGCACATCTTATCTTCCGAAGAAGTTAAGCTTTTGTATCGCAAAGCGATACAGGTTTCAAATTGAATTATTCCACGACCAGCTTCCGCTAGCCGTGCCTTGTTACGACTTACTCCCTGTTACCGAATTTACCGTGGTCTAGGCAAACCTAGCCTTCGGGTATTCCCGGTTCCCTTGAGTTGACGGGCGGTGAGTACAAGACTTGAGAACGTATTCACCGCGGTATGGCTGACCCGCGATTACTAGCAAATCCAACTTCATGGGGTCGAGTTTCAGCCCCCAATCTGAACTGGGGCGGCTTTTATTACGATTGGCTCAGGGTTTCCCCGTCGCAACGCGTTGTGGCCGCCATTGTATTATGTGTGTAGCCCAAGGTATCAAAGGGACATGCTGATCTGGCGTCATCCTCGCCTTCCTCCCAGCTTGGTGCCAAGAATCGGACTTTTTCTTTGTATACTTCTACTTTCTAAAATGTTTAATCAATCATCAATCTCGATTCCGTTCACTAAGCTGGGCAGTCTCGCCTGACAACTTGTAACAGACAACGAGGGTTGCGTTCGTTACCCCACTTAAGGGAACAATTCA
>CAZSNI010000013.1:0-4940 GCA_964608465.1 uncultured Candidatus Saccharibacteria bacterium
CTACGATTGTCTCACCAGGTTCGATATACGAAACCTTTCCTGAAAATGTTTCTCCAGGAAATGCATCAAATGTAATTACAACTTCGTTTCCAACCATAACTTTTCCAATACTTACCTCAGAAACGTTTGATTCTATCTCTAAATCACTGTCAGAAATTACAGTAACGACGACTTTACCTGGAGTAACTATTTCCCCAACCTTTGCATCTTGTTTTGTAACAACACCGTTCTGTGGAGAACGTAGAGTCATTTTATTAAGTTGTGCTTGCACACTTTCTACTTGCGCTTGATTTTGTAGAATTTTTGCCTCCTGTGCTTTTATTACCTCAGGAGTACTTCCACTCTTCTTTAAAGACAGATTTTTCTCAGCTAATGCAAGTTTTGATCTAGATGAGTTAAGTGTTTCTCGAGCTGTTGTGATTGTAGATCTTGCAGAAGATACAGATGCTCTATATGCATCTAAAGTTGTTTGAGAGACTCCACTAGAGGATGATTGAGAGTTTACTGCGAGAGCAACATTATCCAGTAGTTTAACTACCTCAGGTAAATTTTTATCGATATTACTTGCTGTCCATGATTGAATTATTGACTCCACAACATATCTTCCGTTTGTAATATTGTTTTTAAGTTGAGTGTCATTTACCGCTAGGTTGAACTGAGGATTTGTTGTTTTTGGGTTACTGAAAAACTGGTCAATGTTGTTGTTTACCACATCAACAACTTTGTTTTGAAGATTCTTCTCTGCATCTTCCAGAGTCAACTTTGCATTTGCGACTTCAGTTTCAGATACCGCAATATCTTCTGGCTTACTACCCTTCTTTAGTTCCTCCAGTCTAGCTTCTTCACTCGCAACATTTGCCTGTGCTTTTAGTAAATCAGCATAAAGAGCACTCTGATCTAGACTCACTAATACTTGACCAACTACAACTCTAGAACCAACTGAAACAGAAGAAGAACGAACTGTTCCATTTACTTCAAAAGCCAAACTAGAATCTCTTATAGCTTTCGTATTTCCGTTTACAATAACTTTCTGAACAATATCGGATTTTTTTACAGTGTATAGATCTGTTTTGCTAGTACTTGGTGAAAATACTTTATAACCAGCAAAAGCAAGAACTAGTAGAACGAGTGCTGAAGTTTTTTTGTGTGTAACTATGTAATTTTTTATGTTTTGCATATATGTTTTATATTTTATAATTTTATTTTTTCTTGTTCATTACGTCTGAAATAATTTTTCCGTCGGACAGCTGCACCACCCTATCTGTTAACTCGGAATACTCTTTCTCGTGAGTAACCATGATAATGGTTTGCCCTTGCTTATGCAGATCTATAAATGCCTCTAGAACTTGGTCGGATGTTTCGGTGTCCAAGTTTGCAGTAGGCTCGTCTGCAAAAATAATTTTAGGATTGTGAGCAATAGCTCTAGCAATAGAAACTCTCTGCTGTTGTCCTCCTGAAAGTTTACTTGGAATGTTGTCCATTCTGTCTCCCAAACCAATTCTCACCAATGAATCTTTCGCTTTTCTCTCGGCCTCCTGCATTGTCTCGCCCTGCATTAAAAGAGGCAGTAGAACGTTTTCCATTGCAGTAAGTTCTGGAATAAGTGCATAGTCCTGAAATACATAACCAAGTTTGTTCAAACGAAATCTTGTTTTCGCATCACTATTTAGTTTTGAAATATCAATACCATCAATAAGTATTTCTCCAGAGTTTGGGTTATCTAAAAGTCCAAGTTGGTAAAGCAAAGTTGATTTACCTGAACCAGATCTTCCAGTAATAGCTAGAAACTGACCGTTTGGTACAGACAAATCAAGTCCTTTTAAAACTACAAGTTCAGAATCTCCTGACTTGAAGGACTTTACCAGATTTTTTACATTTATAATTGAATCTTGCATTTTTTTATATAAATTTATCTACCCAATATGGCATCCAGCGTATTCTGCTTTACTACTATTCTTGCAGGAATGTATCCTGCAAAAATAGTAGCTAGTAGCAAAAGCGCTGCACGCATAAGAGTGTTTGAGTACTCTGCAACAAGTATTCCATCACTAAATGGGAAGTTAATAGGATGAGCATCAATGTATGGAACTAGAAATCCGTAAAGAATTGCAAGACCAACTAAAACTCCCATTGTAGCGTAAAGAATAGACTGAAGTATGTATGAAAACTCAATTGCCGTAGAGTTTATTCCAATTCCTTTCAAAATTCCAATAAACTTTCTTCGAGTAATCGCGTTGATATAGATAACAATGAAAATAGTGATCGATGCTACCACTAGACCGATAGAGCCTATGGCATTTCCAAGTAAGTTGAATGTTGCTTGAATATCCTTCAAAAACTTTGGCAATGCTTCTTCAATAGTCTGCACACGCGCATTAGCACCTACACCAGACGAAAGTAGTGCTTGTTTAACAATCAAAGGATCAGTACCTTTACTAATTTTTATAGCAACTTCATCTACATTGTAGTCTGTTCTACCAATAAGAGGCCGGAGCACAGAGTCTAAAATAACAACACGGTCGTCAAATGCACCTTTTCCTTTAATAATTCCCTTAACCGTCACTTCTTTTACGTTTCCGTTTACTTTTATTCGAACTCTCGAACCAACATCAACATTGTCTAGCAAAAGCAGACCGGGAGCTTCGATTGGAAGATACTTTTTTAAAGTGTTTGCGCCAAGCAAAATACTGTCAGTGTCCTCAACTGTAAGCATTGAACCAGCAATTATCATAGAACTAATGTTTGTAGTTTCTTCCTCCCTGACTGGATCAATACCTGTAAATGCTGCGTTAGCAATGTTGGCATCCTCTGTAAAATCTACTCTTTCTTTGTATGTACCTTCAACTGTGCCACTTTCTACGTATCTAACAGAATAAACCTCTGTCCATGGCATATTTTTAACAATTTCCACAACACTAGGGCTGTTTTCTATATATGTCTTTTTAGGGAGAGTAGAAATGAAAATATCCCCAGCGTACTTCTCTCGGAACAGGTCTGTAGAGCTTTGAATAAGACCAACTAGCACTCCTCTAACCACCACTAGGTTAAGAAAAGTAAGGGTCATAATAAACACGATAAGGGCTGTTGTCCCTATACTACTTCCCCGAACCTGTCTATAAGCCAAGAAAAAGCCTAGTTTTATCGAAGTTAAGAAGTTTTTGAATCTCTGAGCACGAGTAATTTGCATTGGTAAATTCTAGCATAAAATATGGCCTATATCAAACATAAACTAGTTCAAACCCTTACAATTCCCTCCTGCAGTAAAGCCTGCGGACTTGGCTTCTGAAATAGATTCAAATTTTACCTGGTTTTCAGGTTTTATACGTTTAACAGTGCCACACCAAGGGAAATAGTATTTTTTGCCGCTTTTTGACCCTATAACAGGTCCGTCGGACGGTATTACTTGAGTAGAAATGGTAGTTGAGGACGAGTTAATTACCGAAGCAGTTTGACCAAGGTTCTGATAGGCAATGTTTATTGGAGTTTTTTGAGGTTTTTCGACTGAAATACGACCTAAAACAAAGAAAATGGTAGAAACTAGGATTATCACCAGTAAGTTGTAGAAAGGCTTGATTTTTTCCAGGCTTTCCTTTATACTCATAGGACTTAATTTAACACAAGTCATGGCACATAAAAAGTCCGCGGGTACAACAAAAAACGGTAGAGACTCAAATCCTAAATATCTTGGGGTTAAAATTACTGCAGGCGATGTTGTCCAAGCAGGTTCTATAATCATAAGACAAAGAGGAACAGATGTTCTTCCTGGAACAAACGTAGGTATGGGCAAGGACCACACTCTTTTCGCACTAGTTCCTGGTACAGTAAAATTTGGAACAAAAAGAAAAATGCATTTTGATAACACAGTTAAAGTGAAGAAGGTTGTACACGTACTAGCATAAACAAAAAGTCTCCTAACGGAGACTTTTTTGTTATCTTACTTAACTACTGATATTGAAAGTGTAAACTCTGCGCTTTTACCTCCTGCTTCAACTCTTACTTTGTGTTCCCCTGTTTCCTTTATTGGTTTGTCGAGTTTAATTGAATCTATATTTAATGTAAGTCTAGTTGCTTTTGTCACCTCCTCGTACACTCTTTCTCTAGTTACTCCAGCAAACAAATGACCCTTGTCGTTTGCCTTTTCTTTAATTTCAATTTTTAAGTTTCCAATGACCTCAAGATTCTTATGTAATAACTCCTCTTGAATTTTCTTGTTTGTTAAGTCGTTTGCTTTTAGTTGCTCAACTTTGAATATTGCGTCTTTTGTAGCAGCTTTTGCCAACCCTCTAGGAATAAGAGAGTTAAGAGCAAAGCCATCTGCTACATCTTTGATATCATATTTTTTTCCAACCTTTTGAACGTCTTTAAGTAATATAATTTTCATAACGGTATCCTATCATAAATTTTGGACAAAAAAAACGGACCGGAGGGGCGAACCCCCCGGACCTGGTGTGCTTGTACAGATAGCCACTCTACGCGACATGAGTCGGTTCAGCGACGCCGAACCTATGCTGGATGTGCTCCTTCGTGATGAGAAGGTACGAAGGTCGCAGGAAGTAGACTTCCCCCGCGATGATAACACCGCCATCTTGCTGGGGTTCAACCCAGCTGACTGCTGCCTTGAGTTTGGCGAGCACCTGCGCGCGATCACCCGGCACATGGCCAAAGTCCTCTTCGACGTTTCCCACGAGCTTAACGATTCTGTAGCCGTCCATGGCACCCCCATCTGTTCCTTTCTTTTTTTAGCACACAAACCAAGTTCAGTCAAAACTATTCTGCTTTCAATATTTCTAGAGCTTTTTCAAGTTGAGTATCAGTCTTGTCCTTCTTATAAGCCTCCTCATCTAGCTTTACAACCACATCCGGAGTAATACCCTTGAAAGAAATGGAGTTTCCGTTTGGAGTAAGCCATCTAGCAATAGTCACTTTTAGAGATGTGTCGC
>CAZSNI010000013.1:5040-7344 GCA_964608465.1 uncultured Candidatus Saccharibacteria bacterium
GAGTTTCCGTTTGGAGTAAGCCATCTAGCAATAGTCACTTTTAGAGATGTGTCGCCCGTAATATCTACAAGCTCCTGGACTGAGCCTTTACCAAATGACTGAGTTCCTACAAGAGTTGCAACACCATGTTCTCGCAAAGCTCCGGCCAATATTTCCGATGCAGAAGCCGAACCTCCGTCAATAAGAATGACAAATTTTAGTTTTTCATTGAAAATATTGTAACCCTTACTTCTGAAAACTTGGTTTTTATCTTTATCTTTAAAATCTTCTGAAACAATCACTTTTCCTGTTGGCAAAAACCATGAAGCCATGTCTTGTGCCGCCTCTAGATAACCTCCTGGATTTCCACGAAGATCTAAAACGAGTTTCGTTCTACCAGACTGCATAAATTCCCTAAGTGCGGAACGGAACAAGTCAGGAGAGATAGCTGAGAAACTATACAATCTTATAATGAAAACATCACCTCTTGTTTCAGTATCCACTGTCGGCATGTTTATAACATCTCTAACGATGCTTAGTTCAAAAGGTTCTTTAATACCTTCTCTATACAATGTAAGTCTAACTGCAGTACCTTTTTTGCCACGAATAAGTTTAACAGCAGAGTCGCCGTTTAGTGTGTTTGTAACCGTGTCATCAATTTTAAGAATCTTATCTCCTGGTTTTACTCCCGCTCTATATGCAGGTGTTCCTTTAACTGGAGCGACAACTGTCAAAACTCCGTCTTTCATTCCAACTTCCATTCCAACTCCTTCTATCTGTCCACTGATCTGTTCACCAAAACTTTTTGCCTCTACAGGTGGAAAGAAAACTGTGTATGGATCGTTAAGTGAAGA
The DNA here is from genome assembly GCA_964608465.1 of uncultured Candidatus Saccharibacteria bacterium. Classification (GTDB taxonomy): domain Bacteria; phylum Patescibacteriota; class Minisyncoccia; order Phycocordibacterales; family DATDWN01; genus C7867-006. The sequence continues at coordinate 5,874 of CAZSNI010000013.1, forward strand.
AACCATGCCACTTATTGCTCCATAAACTCGCGCTTGGTCTGAAGCACGGTCTGTAGAGGTGCTGTTTGAAGGAATAAATTTTTCATTGACAACATTCCAAGCTTTCCAGAATGCAGCAAAATCTACATTGTTTAATGTATCTGTTTTGTTAATTATCGAAGCAAGCTTTTCTTCATCTGTTTTGTAGCTTTTCCCATACGTAAAACCTACAAAAAAAACTATTGCTAGTGAAGAAAATGCAATAGCTATTTGTGTTTTGTATTTTGCGAAATCAATCATTAAAAAAATTTAAGTTATGAAGTAATTCTCTCAAAATTTTGTATTATGGTCAAATAAAAGTTATTCAGATATAATGACAAAATATGGAAATACGTCTGCATAATACCTTTTCTGGAAACAAAGAAATTTTTAAGCCACTCAAGGATGGTCAGGTTTCTATGTACAACTGCGGACCAACAGTTTATGACTACGCACATATTGGAAACTTACGTGCTTATGTTTTTGCAGATACACTTAGGCGAGTTTTTGAATACAACGACCTAAATGTTAACCAAGTAATAAATGTTACTGACATTGGACACCTTTCTTCCGACTCGGATGATGGTGAAGACAAAATGACAAAGGCTCTAAAGCGTGAAGGTAAACCCATGACACTTTCTGCAATGCGTGAAGTTGCAGACTTTTACTTCGAAAAGTTTAAAGAGGATTTGAAAGCATTAAACATTGAGGTCCCTGAGCACTTCCCTTTTGCTTCTGACCACATAAAAGAAGATATTGAACTTGTTTCTAAACTTGAACAGGGTGGTTTCACTTATAAAACATCTGACGGAATATATTTTGATATAAAAAAGTTCCCTGAGTATGGAAAACTAGGAAACATAAAAATTTCTGACGACACAGAGTCTCGTATTGGATTAAATCCAGAAAAAAGGAACTCGCAAGACTTTGCACTGTGGAAATTTTCTGGGAAATTTAACAACGAACTTGGATACGATGCGCCTTTTGGCAAAGGTTTCCCTGGTTGGCACATAGAATGTTCGGCTATGTCTGTAAAATACCTTGGTCCAGAGTTTGATATACACACAGGAGGTATCGACCACATACCCGTTCACCACAACAACGAAATAGCACAGTCAGTTTGCGCCGGTGACCCATATGCAAAGTACTGGCTACACAATGCACACCTAAATATTGCGACAGAAAGTGGTGAAGACAAAATGGCAAAGTCTGGTGGAAACTTCATAACGTTAAACACCCTAAAAGAAAGAAAAATTGATCCATTAGCACTACGATATGTTTTTCTTGGAGCCAGATACTCTTCTCCCCTTACCTTTAGTTGGGAAACTCTTGAAGGTGCCGTCACTGCACTAAACAGAATAAGACAAAAAGTTTCTAAACTTCCAGACGGAGGTGTTACCGCACCAACTGACTTTCTAAAATTTGTTAATGACGATCTGGACACTCCAAAAGC
>CAZSNI010000013.1:7444-8778 GCA_964608465.1 uncultured Candidatus Saccharibacteria bacterium
AGGATTTAAAGTAAAAGATACGGAGAGTGGTACACAACTTGACTTGACTTAATAACTGTTGTTTGATATAATTTCCTACTGGAGGCACGCTTCATGCAGGCACATCTGAGTCCGTTATCGAAAGACCCAATACTCATCAAGGGTCTGGCAGACGACCTTGAAGCAGCGCGCGACATGGACTGCTTCGAGCGAAAGTGCGATTGCGAGAGATCGTCTATCGGGCACAAGATCCGAGCCGAGAGAGGGCGTGCCCTCATCGAAGCCAAGAAGGCCAAGTAACAACCCAACTGCGTGGGGTAACGCAGTACAAGCCACACGAAATATGTGTGGCTTCGTCATATCCCCACCTTACTAACATCTATTCCCCTATTATATTTTGGATATTAGTTTCTTATAAGTTAGAATGTACCCATGACAAATCAGACTACGAAAGGAATGCGAGTTCCCCCACAAAACCTAGACTCAGAAATGGCACTCCTTGGTTCCATAATGCTTCGTCCAGATGTTCTTTTCGACATAATGGATACTATCAAAGCAGAGTGTTTCTACTCAGAAAAACATCGAGTTATTTTCGAAACAATGATGGAACTTTTTCAAAGAAAGTCCCCTATCGACCTACTTTCTGTTTCAAGTAAGTTGAAAGAGAAAGGCTGGCTAGACCAAATTGGTGGAAATACATACCTGACTGAAATAGTTAACATTGTTCCATCTTCTTCTAACGCGGTTTACTATGCAGAGATTGTTCAGAAAAAATATATGATGCGTAGACTTATCGAAGCATCAGACCATATTTCACAAATTGGTTACGACGAAACAAAAGAGCTAGAAGAAATGCTAGACAGCGCTGAGAAAAAACTTTTTGAAGTTACAAACTTCAACACAGCACACAAGTTTGTGCATATTAAAGATGAATTGGAAGAAGCATGGGAAAGACTCGACCGACTACACTCTGGAGAACATGCCATGAGAGGAATCTCTACTGGTTTCGTAGATATCGACAACAAACTTGCTGGCCTACAAAAGTCAGACCTGATTATCCTCGCAGCAAGACCCTCTATGGGTAAAACTTCTCTTGCACTTGATATTGCAAGACAAGCTGCTGTTAATAATAATATTACTGTAGGAATATTTTCTCTTGAAATGAGTAGCCAACAACTTGTGGACAGAATGCTTGCTGCCCAAGCAAACGTAGACGCGTGGAAACTTCGTACTGGAAAACTTTCTAGACAAAACGACTTCGAAGCTATTCGCGAATCTTTAGACAAACTCAACAAAGCGCCGATACACATAGATGACCAGCCTGGAAACAACTTGCTCAAAATGCGAAGTATGGC
>CAZSNI010000013.1:8878-10720 GCA_964608465.1 uncultured Candidatus Saccharibacteria bacterium
ATGGACAATACCCAGAGACTCATAGAACTCTTCAAAGAGTTTCCAGGAATCGGACCGAGGCAAGCAAAAAGATTTGTGTATTTTTTACTTAACAGAAATGCTGGGTACGCAAATGATCTGGCGGGACTAATTAAAGACGTACGTTCTACTGTGCATTCTTGTAGTAGTTGTTTTCGTTTCTTCCCAAATGGCAATACCCCACTATGCCCTGTTTGTAGAGACACAACACGTGACGCAAAGTCGTTAATGATTGTTTCAAACGATGTAGATTTTGAGAACATTGAAAAAACAAAATTCTTTAATGGATATTATTTTATACTTGGAGGAACAGTACCTATACTGGAAAAGAATCCAGAAAACAGAATCCGCCAAGCTGACCTTCTAAAAACAATACAAGAAAGATCTACAGGTGGTTTAAACGAAATTATACTAGCTCTTAACTACAACCCTGAAGGCGAAAACACTCTTTCTTACTTAACTGAATATCTGAAGCCAATTACTGACAAATACAACATTAAAATTTCTACCCTGGGTCGCGGACTCTCTACGGGTACCGAACTTGAATATTCTGATAGTGACACGATTAAGAACGCCTTGAAAAATCGCGGTTAAAACTTCCAAATTTAGCGAACTTCTTCGTTGGAAGTTTGAAAATTCTCGTCATCTTATACTAGATAAGTCTCCTCACATTTTCAAACTTCCGCCTCGAATTTCATCTAAATTATGAAAGTTTTGAATATTGATATATTTTTAATATGGTGTAGTATTTTCACTGAGTCACGGGTCTGTTGTGTGTAGATTTTGACAGCTTTCGCCGATTCCACACCTTGTAGGGTCTGTAACGGAGGAAAAGTCAGAATATACTGCGCTTTGTTCACGGCAAAGACAGTTCAACTGAAGTGCTACAGCCTTCAGATTGTACACGGCAACACTCTCGTGACTCACCTATGCGACTGCGCCACTGGCCAGTCGTTTCTTATTTCACAAAGTAAATATACTACTAAAACCGATGGTAGATTGACAAAATCATACAAAGTAGTAATGTAGTAACAGAAGTCGGTCCTACACATAAGCTGATAAAGTATTATCATTTTATGCGCAGGACTGACTGGCTAAGCTGTGTGTGGAGCGACTTCACAGTTTTCAGCCAAGGACTATTTTGGTTGCGGTGGGCGAAACATTTGCCCGGGTGGAACATCCACAGTTCTTCAACCGAGCCAGTCAGTCTTGCACCATATACCCGCCGGTGGAATCCGGCAGAGTCGGACGCGCAATACACCCCCTGCGTCCGACTTTTTCTTTTATAAAAAACACCTCCGCCTTAAGACTTTCATAATTTGAGACAAGATCGCGAATAAAGCAAAAACCAATTCAGAAGGTGAGAAGTGATGTTATCACTTCGCAAGACCTTGAGCGCTTCAGGTGCGAAAGGTATACAGCTCCTGTAAGGAGTACAGTTAGTAAAAAAGCCCCTTCGGGCTTCTTTATTTTATTGCACTTATCTCTACCTTAAACCAAGGTTGTCTGTGTCCGTTCTTCTTGTAGTATCTAGACTTTTGTTTGTATTTTACAACTTCAACCGTCTTGTTTCTTCCGATCTCTTTTAGAGTAGCCTCAACAGATGCCTTAGGGATGTAAGGAGTACCAATAGTAGTGTCTTTGCCGTCTTCTACAAGCATAACCTTATCAAAAGTGATCTTGTCGCCCACCTTGAAATCACCCTTGAATTTCTCAATTTTAACAACGTCTCCCTTAGAGACTCTATATTGCTTTCCACCTGTAGCTATTACTGCAAATTCCATAGTCCTCATATACTACCAAAAAGACTTAAAAAAGCAAGTA
>CAZSNI010000013.1:10820-16720 GCA_964608465.1 uncultured Candidatus Saccharibacteria bacterium
TACTGCAAATTCCATAGTCCTCATATACTACCAAAAAGACTTAAAAAAGCAAGTATACAGGCTTATTCGTCAGTATCTGGCTTGTCTATTAGGGCCGGCTCAAAGCCGTTTGACTCCCCAGTTATGCGAACCACGTCCTTGTCTATCTTTTTGAACTCCTTACTAGAGGCGTTATAGTGGTTTACTACAGTGCCAAGTGATGCCCCAAGTTTGTTGTGGTACTCCTCGTACTTTTTCATATGTACGCCGATTTCCCCCACTCTTTTTATGATGTCTTTTGTTGTTTCCTCTATCTGCATTGCTTTTAGACCCTGAAGAACAGTCTGGAGATATGCCAAAAATGATGTAGGAGAAACAATGATAACTTTGTACTTTCCAGCTGCTCGTTGGATAAGGTTTTCAGTGTCCTCTGTCAGTGCGCCAATTTTGTTTATAAGTAAATCATAGTAAATCGCCTCGTGTGGGATAAACATAAAAGCAAAATCCATAGTTCCCTCGTCTGGTCGAATATATTTTGCTGTTTCAGTGATACGAAGTTTCAAATCGTTTACAAATAGTTTCTCAAGCCGTGCTTTCTCAGTGACATCTGAAGTTTCTATCATTCTGTTGTAGTTTTCTAGCGAAAACTTAGAGTCCACAGGGATTATTTTATCTTTTACAAAAACCACACAGTCAACAATTTCGCCGTTTTTGAAGCCGTACTGCATTTGGTACTGACTAGGAGCCAAAACATTTTTCAAAAGAGTTTCTAGGTAGTATTCACCCAATATCCCTCTTTGTTTAGGATTCTTCAAAATATCTTGGAGGTTTTGAAGCTGGTCTGCAAAAGAAACCACTTGTCTGTTGGTTTCGTCGAGTTTAGTAAGTCCAATAGTAACTTCTCGAATAAGGTTGGCCGACTCTCCTAGCTGGTGTCGTACCGAGTCGTTCATTTGTCGAGTACTCTCACCTATCTTAGAGTCCACAACTCGAGACAGCTCGTTCATTTGTTGGAGAATAAGTTTCAGTCCCGTTTCATCGGTTGCCTGTTTTGGTCGTAATAGAAATGCCATACCAAAACCAATAGCTAGCGCCAACAGTATTAAAATAATAGTCATAGGTTCCACCCTCTAATTCTACCAAAAAAGTAACGTGTATGGTAATCTATACTCATATGACACTACAAGAAACAATCAAGGGACAAATCAAAGAGGCAATGCTAGCAAAAGACTCTGTTAGACTCGGAGTTATTAAAGGCTTAGTAGCAGGTTTTATTAATGAACTAGTGGCTCTAAAGCGAATGCCACAAGACGCACTTTCTGATGAGGAAGTACTAAATGTTATTAGACGAGCTGTAAAGCAAAGAAAAGATTCTATTGAACAGTTTACAAATGGTGGACGCCCAGAGCTTGCTGAAAGCGAACAAGCTGAACTAAAAGTTCTTGAAGCATACTTACCACAAATGATGTCAGAGGAAGACGTCATGGCGTTTGCAAAAGTAAAACTAGCAGAGGCAGGTACAGTAGATAAATCTAAAGCAGGTATGTTTATGGGAACACTCATGAAAGACCTAAAAGGAAAAGCTGACGGAGATGTCGTAAAACGTGTTGTAGACTCATTGATTGTATAAAAATTAACAAAACAACCTATTTGACAAAATAGGTTGTTTTGTAGTATAATATTTATAGAAAGGAGGCCGCTTATGGCCCATGGCAAGAAGCCGCCCGCAACGAAACCCAGACCAACGAAGTCCTTCGCCAGCCGATGGAAGGGTCGCAAGACCGATCCCCGGCTCGAGCACAAGGGTCTTCCGAGCGGCGACAGGAACTAGCTTCCTGTCCAAACGATCTCAGGGCGCGTCACACACGACGCGCCCTATTTCTATATCTTTACTACTTTGAGTATTTACTTAGAATTTTTGCTTCTATCTCTGCTCTATCTCCGCCATAAGTTAGATATGAAAGTTGCTTCAAGTTGTCTGCCACTGCGGGGTTACCTTGTGGGATAGGGTTTGCACGAACGTTAAATGCTTTTACTGTTTTTCCATCTACTAGCATTTTTGCATAGAAGTTATAGTTGTCTATATTCATAATATCCTTGGCTGTAAATACTGGAGAAAACTGTTTTTCTAGAAACTCAGCGTCTTCCGCTCCAACTCTATACGCCATTATCGAACCGACGTTTCCGAAAACCGCGTCTCGAATATCTTCCTGTAGTTGAGCAATAAACTGGTGCGCGATGTTAAGAGAAAGTTTATATTTTCTAGCTTCTGAAAGAATAGTTGCGATAGAGTTTGTAGTGATATTTTGAAACTCATCTATATACAAGTAAAATGGTGGTAGATCACCTGTGCCTACTTTGTCCACCCGAGAAAGTGCAGCCATCAGTATTTTTCCAACAAGTATTAGACCGATAAGGTTTGCATTTATATCTCCCAACCTGCCTTTTGAAAGGTTAACGAGAAGAATTTTCTTTTCATCCATTATTTTTCTAAAGTCAAAAGAAGATTTTTCTTGTGCCACAATAGGTCGCATAATATCGTTGGCCAAAAACACATCGAACTTTGAAGTGATGTATGGAACGATGTTTGCCAGACTTGCTTCCCCACCTGCTTTTTCAGCAATCTCTTTCCAAAACTGAACAACTACTGGGTTTTTACAGTTAGCGATTTTCATTTCTCGAAACGTCTTGTTTGTCATTACTCTAGAAACATCTAATAGAGTACAGCCAGAGTCAGGGTCTTCTATAACAAGCATAGTAGCGTTTCTAAAGTACTGCTCAAACATAGGTCCAAGAGACTCCGGCACTCCACCATAAAGTTTTTGAAAAATACTAAACAATTCGTTCACAACAAAAGTTTTTTGCTCTGGATGACTTCGGTCATACTCCAGCATGTTTAGTGCCATTGGTCGCTCTGTATAACTTGGGTCAAAGTAAATAACATCTTTAAATCTTTCTTTTGGAATATTTGCCAAAATATTTTGCACGTCACTTCCGTGTGGGTCAATAAAACAACATCCGTTTCCAGAATTTATATCTTGTAGAATCATGTTTGCCAAAAGTGTTGTTTTACCTGTTCCTGTCTGTCCTATTGTATAAATATGACGCAATCTATCGTTTGGTTTTATATAAACCTTCGTATCAACATTTCTAAATGTATTTGTTCCAAGTAGTGTACCCTCTGTACCCATTTCTGCTGGAGCAGGAGCGGATATTGACTGTGACTGTTTTAGCTGAGGTGTTGGAGCGAGACCTGTATTTTGAAAATGATATAGTGAAGTAACTTCATGAAGGTTTAGTGGCAAAAGCTCATTGTGGTTGTAGCTTCTGAAAGAGTAGTTTCTAAACATTCTCTCTAAACTTGCCTTATCTAGTCGCTTTGCCTTAAGTCCGTTCGAGGAAGGATCAGAAAACTGGTTAAAACCAGATTCTAGGGATTGCAGAATCTTCTCTGCTTCTAGTCTTGTTTTAGCGGAAGCAATAAGGCGGATGTTTGTTGCAACAATCACACTACTCATTTTTCTTTTAATTTTTTCGATTGCTTCAGTGTCTATTGGTTTTTTCTCATCATCTTTGGGAGCTGACTTGAATAGTGACTTCAAACCTTTACCTATACTTCCGGCAACTGTTTCTGGCAGATATATTGCGTCCTTTACTTTTTCACCGGCTTCGATTTGTTCTATGGCGTATTTATAATTTTTCAAAAAATAGTCATCCTTTGGGGCAAAAATCATTTGTATGCCAGCTCCTTCACCGTCTTTCTGTATCTTTGAAAATGAATTCAAAATAACGTTCATTGGGTCATGGTCAAAACTTTCATAAGTTTTAAACTGATATATAGGGTTTACTGTTGCCTCTAGAACAGAGCCCACAGAGACACCGTCTGTGTTAAAAATATTGTAGTCAGAAATAGCTTCTGTAAGAATCGCATTATGAAAAACAGAAATAATCTGCTTTTCGAAAAGTTGTTTATAAGCATTTGGTACTGCAACGTAGAAAACAAACTGGTCACTACCATTTGAGTTTGCTATTTCGAGAACAATATAGTTTTTAGAATAATCTCTTGTGCCATCGTTACTTACAACAGTTAGCATTCCAGCTAAAAACTGTTCCATGCTTGAAACAAGTTCCTTGAGTGGCTTCTTGTTTCCCTCACCCGAATTATCCTCTGGCAAAACAACCTCAAACAAAGTCATATCAAGACCTCTGAAATCATCTATAGACATATTCACCCCCTTAGCTTCATAACCATGCTTAACGTACTGCACTAAAAACCGGTGAAAATCATCCTCTAGGTGAGGATCTTTCATCTCATTTAGGACAGTCATGGCATTTTTAATGCCTTTTGTATTTAAAATATTTAGAAGTTCTTCTATTTTGTTGTCATGTGTCTCAGGCTCTAAGTTTAGAACAATTGACTCCATGTCTACTTTTGAAAGTTCTAGTGTTTCTTCTAGCACATCAGAAGAAAGTTTCGTTTTATACTTTTCTATTTCGCCTTTTACAACTTCATCAGTATTAACATTTGGGTTTGTCTCTCGCAAACTTTTTTCTTTGTTTGAAATTTGTTCACGCAAGTAAGCGATTTCTGCTTCTGGTGTAGCAAAACGAGGTAGTGATGGATTTTCCATTCCCCCATTATACAAGATATAGATATGTTTGAATAGAAAAGTATCTACATATTTAGAAACATTTTTCTTTCGTTGCTTTCAAACCTTTCTATGGCGTACCGTAGTGTAGTTCTCGGAAGTTTATTTATGTTTACTTTTAGAAATTTCTTTAAAACGGCTTCATCTTTTTTACCTACTTCCCGCAACATCCAGCCAACTGCCTTGTGCATCAAGTCCTCTTTGTCACCTAGTAGGTTTTTAGAAATATTTAAAGTATCTTTGAAATCCCCTTTCTTTATGAAAACATATGTGGCCACCATAGATATCCTCCTTTCCCACAAAGACTTTGATCTAGAGAATTTATACAAAATATCTCTATTTTTATCTAGCAAATACTCCCCGAGAATTGAATATGCAGATGTATCTACCAAATCCCAGTTATTTATTTTTTTAGTATTCTTTAAATACAGATTAACAATTTTCTTTTTATTAGTTTCGTCGGATTTAGAAAATTTTAGATCAAGTATTGTTAGCCCAATGAACCTTTCCTCATGAATCTTAGAGTCTAAAAGTTTTTGCACTTCACTTAAACTAATTTCATAGAACTTTTTGGAGATTGTTCTCATCTCAGGAACTGTTATACCAACAAAAACATCTCCATAACCATACTGACCCTTCTCAGTTTTAAAAAACCACGCTGAATTTTTAGCTTTTTCTTTGTTCGAATACTTTCTAGATTCCCGAACTACATCAGCGTATTGCATTTTAGTAGAAATGATTTACAAGAACCAGAATTCCTATGGCTATTGAGCCTATAACAGTAAGTAAAACAAAAGCTGCTGACATATCCTTTATTTTCTTTATTTGCGAGTCCTGCTCTGGCTGTATTTTGTTGCAAACATCTTCCACTATTGTGTTGATTATTTCTGCCACCAAAACCATAACTACTGCAATAATACAGAAAACTGTTTCTGTAAAAGTAAAACTAAAATAGAAGGAGTAGAATACCACTATTGCCCCAACAAAAGCTTCAATTTTGAAATTTTGCTCCTCACTCCAAACTGTTTTTAACCCATTAACCGCATACCTGAAAGATTTAATTGCTGTAATCATATTTTGTTACTATATTACTAATTTTACCATTTGTGACCCTACCGGGAATCGAACCCGGATTTAAGCCTTGAGAAGGCCTTGTCCTAACCGTTAGACGATAGGGCCAATAGCCAATAGAATACAATAAAACTGCTGAAAATCAAAATTACCTATCAGGAGGAACCTCATAATAGTTAATTAGAAACTTCACCACCTCCC
>CAZSNI010000014.1:0-15673 GCA_964608465.1 uncultured Candidatus Saccharibacteria bacterium
TCCGACAAGTGAGGAGCATCGCAAATGAGTAAACTCATTTATGATGTCCGATCGCAGTCGGAACAAACTTTGTTTATTGAAGTGTCTGTCGTTGCTTAGACAGACTTATCCGAAAGCATTTAAAGGAAAATTTGTCGTCTCACAAATCCCTGACAGGACCATGAGATGACGTAAAACTTGCACTTAAATACGTTCTTATTCAATTTGATTTTCAATGAACTTACGCCCCCTTTGGACGTGAATACAAGTATACTTATTTCTTTCCCCGAGTCAAGTGGATACTTTTCAACAGTTTTGGGCCTAAAATAAGGCTATTTTTGCCTTTAAAAAAGGCCCTTGAGGGGGCCTTTTTTAAACCTAATTTTTCTGAAATTTCTCGAGTGTAACCAAGAGTGGGCTCGCCACAAAAATAGACGAATAAGTTCCAACGACTATTCCAACCAACAGAAGAAGTGCGAAGTCTTTAGTTGTTTCTCCGCCAATAAAATATAACGCTGCTAGTGAAAGAAAAGTGGTAAGAGATGTGTTTATTGACCTAGACATAGTTTTCATTAGAGAATCTCCAACAACAGAATCAAATGAACCTTTTACTCCATCTTTTAGTGACTCTCGAACTCGGTCAAATACCACGATAGTGTCGTGCACAGAGTACCCAAGTATCGCAAGTAGTGCGGTAACGAAAAGCAGATCGATCTCCCCTCCTGTAAAGTGGTTCCATGCCACAAAGAAACCTGTTGGAATAACGACGTCGTGAAGAAGGGCTACGATAGTTACAACTGCATACTTCCATGAAGCTACAGGCTTTGAAACTTTTCTGAAGACAAAAGTTATGAAAAGTAGAATACAAACAAGCACAATACTTATCGCTACCATAGCCTTGTTTTTCATTTGACTACCTACAACTGGACCGATAGAACTAAACTTTTCTTCTTTTGCTATATTTGTTGTGTCGCCCTGAAAAGCACTCATAACAATGACTTTCTCTGTCGCTGATAGCTCTCGAGTTTTCAAAATATAGTTTCTATCTCCAGAAGGAGTAAGGATAAAGTTACCAAGTCCTACCTTTTCTAGCTCTGTAGAAATTGTTTCTTTTGCTGGTCTATTTTCTCCATAACTCACCTCTAAAACAGAGCCTCCTTTAAAATCGATACCCAAATTAAAACCATATTTCCAAATAGAGAAAACTGAAGCTAGAACAAGAACTGCAGAAAGGATGAAGAAAAATTTTCGGTTATTTACTATGAACATATATTTTATTTTTAATTTTAAGAATGTAGGCCATTACTGAATATAACTAATACAATGTTTGGACGGCGCTCTGACACTGTGTTAATGATTACATTACCACGTGCTCATCGCTTGTCCAAATAAAAATCTCAATCTCTTACTTAATGTTTTATCCTTGTTAGGAGCAATAGCAAAAAGGAACGTCCTAGAAACTGTTATCGCTGTAAACATAGAAATCAGAACTCCGATTCCAAGTGTAAGTGCAAAGCCTTTTATCGCACTAGTTCCCAGCCAGAAAAGAATTATTGAAGTGATAATAGATGAAATATTTGAGTCTCGAATTGAAAGCCACGCTCGTGAGAATCCTTCATGCAATGCGTCGTGAATAGACTTACCTTTTTTAAGTTCTTCTTTAAGTCTCTCGAAAATCAATACGTTTGCATCCACTGCCATACCAATAGAAAGAATAAAACCTGCTATACCTGCAGCTGTAAATGTAACTGACATTAGTTTAAACACTGCAAGAGACAAAATCACATATGCCAGCAAAGATATACTTGCTACAAATCCAGGAAGTCTGTACCAAAGTATTAGAAACGCAACCACTAAAGCCATTCCAACAACCCCAGCCTTAACTCCGTTAGTTTTTGCATCTTCGCCAAGAGAAGCCCCGATAGTTTGTGTAGAAATAAGTTCAATTGGAACAGGTAGCGCTCCGTAGTTTAAGTCACGAACAAGAGCCTTGGCTTCTTCGCCTGTAAAGTTTCCTGAAATTACAGCTTTCCCATCAAGAATAGCTTCGTTAATAACTGGACTTGAAATCACTTGTCCGTCTAGGAAAATAGCCAGAACTTTTCCTTTATTCTCTGAGGTGATTTTTGCAAACAAATCTTTACCCTCAGCATTAAAAGTGATAGCTACTATAGGCTGACCTGCTAGTTGTGCCCCGCCACTGTTTGTAAACTGTAGCTGTGCATTTGTCAGGTACTGTCCCCCTAACCCAGTAGAAACAAAAACCTCATCGATAGTTTTTGTCTGCAACTCCTCGTCTGTAAATCCTTGGGCTTCTGGACGAACAAGCATAAATTCTAGTTGAGGAGTTTTACCAATAAGATTTATAGCTTGGTTTATGTCAGTTACTCCAGGAAGTTCCACAAGAAGTCTATGTTCTACAGCTCCTGTTACAATTCCTGGATTCTCTACTTGAACTACTGGTTCAGAAACACCAAACATGTTTACTCTTCTTTCGATAACATCTCGAAGAGACGCCATACTTCCGCCAACATCAGATGACTTTGACACATCTGCTCTATAAGTAAGTGAAGTTCCTCCGTTCAAGTCCAAGCCAAGTTTGAACGCGTATTTCGCCAAACGAGGAGAAAGGATTGGGTCGGCCTTTTCTGATTTATAAACAAATAAACCTATTAATACTACAAAAACCACTAGAAACCCTGAAATTGCTCGGTGTTTTATCATAATCCTATCAGTATAATGATTTCACGCAAAAAATCAACAAACAAAAAACAGGAGTTTACTCCTGTTTTTTGTCTTTAAATTAGGTTATTTCTAAAATTCTCTGTAAATAAACGCTCGAGGAACAAAAGATGCATTTACTTGAGTAGGGTCTGAACTAACTGTTACGTTACAAGTCAGAGACATTCCAGAGCACCCGCCTGACCAGCCGTTGAACCTCCAGTATGAAGATGCTGGTACTGCTGTTAGAGTGACGACTCCGCCTGCAGCAACCTCCTCCGTACAGTCTAGACCACAGTTTATGCCTGTACCAGTTATTGAGCCTCCGGGACCAGGGTTCGCTGTTACATTCAAAGTATTTTGAGGAGTAACTCCAGAAACAACAATTGTTTGAGATGTTAACTTGCCAGGCCATCCTCCCCAGCCGTTACTAGAAAACATTCTTAACTCATAATTTCCTGGAGATGAAGGCACTGCTAAGTTGGAGCAAGTACCGTTTGCTCTACCAGGCGCAGCAGTAGAAGATGTTCTTGTACAATCCGATGCCCACACCCAATCAGTATAATTAACAGCAGGAGGAGTTGCTTGATCCGCTGCACCCACAGGATAAACCGCTATCCAATCCAACGAGTTTGGCGTTGGAATATTTTGAAAGTTTGCTGTTATTGACCCACTACCAACAGTAGCCGTAAGTGGACTCGCCGAAAGTGTTGGTGACGCTGCAGCAGTAGTTGTAAATGTTGAGTTTCCTGAAGTATAACCGGTACCAGTAGGGTTTGTAGCGTAACCCCTATAGTTGTATGTGGTACCAGGTGTAAGTCCAGACCTCACTACTGTATATGGCTGAGGTGCAGTCTGAGAAAGCGCCGCTGCTACGCAAGTCGCGCCGTTTATTAGACTTGGATTCACAATTGATGATGAGTAGCAAATTCCTCGAGCAGACAGAGGTGTCGGAACACCTATAGTCTGAACAGTTGCGCCGAGTGTTGCACCAGTTGTTGTTATAGCAGTTGCTGTTGGAAGATTAAGAGTTGGCACTGCTGGAACAGGAGCGGCGTTACATGTGACCGTGCTACTAATCAAACTACTATAGAAACTTGGATCACTAGGATGCCTTGTGTGAACCCAAACATTATATGTCTGCCCTGCAACTGAAGCAATGCTTTTTGAGGTACCTGTAACTGTACTTTGGTCAACATTTCCAGTCCAATCTGTAGAAGGTGTTGAAGCTCTATAGTAGAAAGTGTTATAGCCTGCCCCAGGCGATGACCATGTCGCATTAAGTGAAGTTCCTGGAGCAGGGCAAGTTAAAGTAAGACTAGTTGGAGGTGGCATATACAAACCAAAGTCCAGGTCAAAATTTTTCCAAGGCCAAATAGCAACATCTGCATTACTATTCCAGTTTCCATCAGAATTATACACTGCACCACCAATATCATTTAAAGTTAATGGGGATGTAAATGTTGTTGGGAAAGTCACAGTAAAAACAGTTGTTCTTTCGGTGCCACTTACGGTACTCGTACAGCCAACCAAATCAACGTATTGATGACCGTATATGCTCCAGTTTCCATTAACATTATTGTCAGAAAGAATTGCTGCATAACCATTACCACATGCTCTAGGCTGTTTATGGCTTGACCAAGGGTCAGTCAAATTCCAAGCAAGCCACCCTCTACGAGAAGCTGAGTTTGTACCCCCCAGGTTTATCAAAGCATATTGATTTCTAATTTTATTAGCACCTCCAGTGTCTGTACCCTTTATTGTAACGGTGTATTGAGTGTTTCCGTCTGGAGCCACAGAGGATGAACTTATTAGAACATAATCTACTGTCGGAGATGAAACGACCGTACACACGCCACCTGACCAAGCTGTCCCAGCGGCACAACTTGTATTCACAACTGCTGTTGCGAGAGTAACTCCATTATGACTTAAGTAAAATTCGTTTGCTGGATCTCCAGGATTGTGTGGGACATAGAAAGCAGATGAGCCACTGTTTCCAGATACACTTGCTGGCACACCAGTAGAGCTAGTCACGGTAGCAACAATGCCATTTCTAAACCCAGCAGTTGACCAAGATAGAGTTGGAGAATAACAACCACTTTGTCCGGCAGGTATTGTGCAAGATGAATTTGCAGGTGTAAGCGTACCGCTTACTGGAATTGGTATAAAAGTAACAACATTGGCAGTGTCTACAGTTGCATTTCCAGCACAAACACTACTTAATGGACTGTTGAAAAACGAACATGGTCCACCCCAGGTCCAAGTATT
The DNA here is from genome assembly GCA_964608465.1 of uncultured Candidatus Saccharibacteria bacterium. Taxonomy (GTDB): domain Bacteria; phylum Patescibacteriota; class Minisyncoccia; order Phycocordibacterales; family DATDWN01; genus C7867-006. The sequence goes on from CAZSNI010000014.1 coordinate 4,969, forward strand.
AGATTCACCTGGATTTGGAATCACATCAAATTGAACAAAAGTATTGGTTGGAATAGTGCCACTATATGCACCAGGGCCGAATCTACCAGCAATCAAATTTGTACCGACCGTTCCTGGACCGTTGACAGTCAAACTTATGTTTACATTTCCTGATACAACATTATTTGTACAATAGTTACTACAAGCTCTTGGAGGTGCGCCATTGTTTGAACCACTATCACATTGCTCACCGGCATTCACAACTCCGTTTCCACAAAGATTAACTGAACAACTGTTTACGGTACATGCATTACTACAAGACCTTGGACAACTTCCGTTGTTTACACCTGTATCACATTGTTCACCAGCCTCAACAGTATTATTACCACAACTCACGGGTGGAGAAACTATACTTACATCAATAGCTTGAGATGTTACAGTTTTAGTCCCACCTGCACCATACCCTGTTGCTCGCAAAGTAAAGGTCGCTGTTCCTGCACTTGTGCCAGTACAAGTAACACCACCAGGATTACCTGAAAAATATAATGGACTACCTCCACCACAATTTACAGGCCCACTAAATGTAAGCTCGGCATCACTACCCGAAGTTCTTTCACCAGTATCCCAAGTTATGTCGAACTGACCACCGACTGAAACAGTGGAGTTTGTAGTATTAAATCCATTAATACTAACTTGTCTTCCGTATACTCTAATACTTGGATATATTTCAGCATCATTTACGTAGTATGAACCGACCGCATATGTAAAATTATTTGAAGTGTTTCCGATGTCCCGATATGGTGACGGAACTGAACCCGAGTTACTTCCAATATTTCCGTTACCATTTGCATCTACAATGTTCCAACATGAACCAGACCACATTGATCCGTTGCTGTTTATACATCCATCTACTCCGTATTTACCTCCCGCGGGACCAAAATCTCCATGACCATCATAATTTCCGCCGAAATCTGCTGCATATGCTTGAAAATTCCACGGATCTGTAACTTGAGTTGATCGAATGCCTGAAGTAGAGCAACCGTTGCAATTTAGACGGCCCCAGTTTACATTATAACTATTTGTTACTGCTTGTATTTCCGAAAAAGTATAAAAACTAAAAAAAAGTGTTGCAAATAATATTATGAAAAAATTTTTATATGTCATATTTTAATATTTTGGTCCTATATATGTAATTTCCATGGCTTTATTTGAGACTGCTCCCCAAATGTTTCTTTTTAAAATAACACTTATCCCTAAAGGAACATTTCCAGCGTCAGCCTTAAAAGTAGCAAGACCTACCGTTTCAGTATCCTTAGGAAGGATATCTACTTCAAACATCTCTCCCCCTGCTGGTCTTTGGAATGAAACCTTCGTGATTTTGGTATCACTATCTATGTTTATACTAAAATCATAAAGCGCTTTTACTGCCTCTATCTCATTTTCATATCCTCCGTGTACTAGAATAGCGTTATCACTTACACCTGCGACAGTTCCATTAAATTTGTCAGATTTCTTGATATTGGAAGAATAGTATAACCAACCTGAGATTAACAACAAAAGAATAAAAACGAAAAATAGAATACCTTTTTTATTTATCATATTATTTTTAAAAAACTTTATAAGTTAATTTTAGTTTATATAGAAAGTTTTGTAAACGAAAAAGGTGGACAACAACATAAAGTTGATGCCCACCTTTCCATTTGTTGCACGCGCGAGTTATCGCGCAGCAGCCACCGAGAAGGCGGTGTGCGCGTAGATATAGCCTACGCCGTTCTTGCCCCACCGAGCCTTGACGAGGATGTGGGTGAAGGACGACGTCATGCCAGTCATCGCACCAGGACTTCCATCTGGTGATACGCCAGTTCCGCCAGAAGATGCACCGCCATTACCGAAAGCCGGCCCGCTCGGAGTCTCTCCATCATTGCTCGGAAAGAGTTCAAAGCTGACACTGCCACCGGCATTGCCCACATTGTCCATCCGGACCCTTACGGACCAAGCGAACATGAAGGGCGCAGTCGCGGGAACACCGCTACTGGGGATGATGCTTTCGAGCTGAAACGTCGCAGGGAAATCCTGCGAAGGATCACCGTCCACCTTGGGACGAACTTCCTCGGTCGGAACGGCCAGCGACGAGCCACCTGAAGGCGGAGTCGTGCTGTTGCAGCTCGCGGCGAGGGTGCCGATTGCACCACAGTAGGCCGGCGCCATGGGGTCTGACTTTTCCCCCGAAGCACAGGAAGTGTTGATGACCGAAACGACCATCAGGACGAGGACGACGAACGCCGATCGGAACGACATGATGCCTCCCTTCGCCCTCATGGGCACTTAAGCATTGATGATTGTATTGCGTGGAACGAATGGTCTCTAAACTTACAATATACTAAGATATCTTAAAAAGTCAAGGTTAGTTATCCACACCTTATATCCCTGTTCTAGAAAGAAGTGCTTTTATCGTTTTCAATGCAATTTTAATATCAAGCCAAAATGAACGATTTTTAATATAGTAAATATCGTATGTAAGTTTTTCTTTTGTCAGATTAACTTCTGGACCATGATGAGGGTGGTTTTCCTGATGTGTCTGGGCCCAACCGGAAAGTCCTGGCTTTATAAGGTGACGAATATTGTAGTAAGGAATCTCTTTATCGTATATTGCGACCCCAGTCGGCAACTCGGGTCTTGGTCCGATGAGTGACAAATCCCCTGTTAGTACATTCCACAGTTGTGGAAGTTCGTCTATTCTAGTTTTACGCAAGAAATTTCCAACTCTCGTAACTTTATTATCCCCTCCTTTGTTTAAATCTGTTTGGTTCTTACTCATTGAACGAAACTTATACAGTCTTATACTCTTACCGTCCTTACCAACTCTGTCCTGAGAAATAAAAATACTTCCATGATCATCTAGCTTAATAGCTATGTAGACAAAAGGATAAAAAACAAGTGAAACAACTCCCAGAATCAACGAAACTACAATATCCATTAATCTTTTTAGAAAATCGTATCCAAATGACGTAGTAGTTGAAATATTCTCTAAAAACCAGGAATAAGTTACAAGTGAAAGTGGAATTCTGTCAAAAATATCTTCATAAATTTTATGAGAATCAATAAACTTCACCTTAGAGAAAATAAGGTTATACAAATGTGGCAAAAGAGGTGCAACTTTTTCATGTGAAAAGTCGATAGCTATAATCTTGATATTGTTTGAATACACATTCTTTACTATATCTTCTTGAACATCAATAGATTCAATGTTGTGAACATCTATGGAAGTGATGAACTTCAGATCATACCTGCTGTTTCCATTTACTTCCACCAAAAGTTCCTTCATCTCTTCTCCTGCTCCAATAAGCAATGCTGGTTGTTTGTCCCCTCGATTCAAAAGTCCCCCGCCGTATATTCTCCAAAACAGTGAGCAGACGAATGATATAACTAAGTAAATAAACAAAATAGTCTTAGGGGCGATTCCAAAAACAGGAATTATGTAGAAAAAAACTATTGCGAGAATACTGTTTGCTACTTGGGCGTTAAAAATAATGCTCGGCAACTTACTCTTTAAAAGTAGTGTGTGTTTTTCATATAGCCCCGCGATAAAGTACACCAAAATCCAAATAGCAAAAAGTATAGAGAAAGGAATTATGTGAACTTTAAATACCTCTACACTTGGAACTTGAGCAAAACGCAAATACAAAGATAGCCATAGTGACAAAATAAAGAAAAAAATGTCACCAAAGAAAAGTGTGAGGGCTTCTTTTTTAGGGAGGATGGTCATACAGAATGTGTAATGAAAACAATAGTATGCTAAAATTTACCAATATGCAAGACCGCAAAGTCTCAAAATCTAAGATAAAAATTTGTTATGTTATAACAAAAGGTGTTTGGGGTGGAGCACAAAAATATCTATTTGCCCTAGCGACTTCACTGCCCCAAGATAAGTATGAGGTGTATGCAATAGTTGGGGCTGGTGGAATACTAAAGAATAAACTTGAGGAGAATGGCGTGAGGGTTTTTGAAATAAACTCTTTGCAAAGAGACATTTCAATCCTATCTGAAATAAGAAGCTTTTTTCAAATCCTTAATACTATTAGAAAAATCGAACCTCAAGTGCTTCACTTAAACAGTCCGAAAGCCTCTGGAATAGGCAGTGTAATAGGTAGACTACTTTTGGTCCCCAAAACCATTCAGACTGTGCATGGTTGGTCATTTAACGAGAACAGAAATATATTCTCTAGAATCTTAATTTGGTTTTTCTCATGGATTACGGTTCTTTTTACTGACAAAACTATAGTTATAAGTAAAAGTGAAAAGTCTCAAGCTCTAAGGATGCCTTTTGTAAGTGAAAATAAGATTATCCTAATAAAAAATGGTATTAAAAAAATTAACTACAAAGACAGGGATGTGGTTAGAGATTCACTACTTTATAGAGTTGGCATGACGGCTAACGACCTCCCCACTAACACACTATGGCTTGGAACAATATCAGAACTTACAAAAAATAAAGGACTAAAATTTATGATTTCTGCACTGTCAGAAATCAAAACTCCATTTGTATTTTTCATTATCGGTGAAGGTGAAGAAAGAGAAAACCTAGAGAATTTAATCTTCTCAAAAGGACTTCAAGACAAAGTTTTTCTTCTAGGTTTCATAGATATAGCAAACTTGTATTTAAAAGCATTTGATATTTTCACACTGACGTCACTAAAAGAAGGTTTGCCTTACAGCATAATGGAAGCCGGTGGTGCCGGAGTTCCAGTTATCGCAAGTAATATAGGTGGCATACCTGACATAGTAGATAATGGCAAAAGTGGAATACTTGTAAAGAAAGGTGGTGTACCAGAAATCAAAAAAGCTATAGAAACTTTAGCTGGTAACCTGGAAAAACGAGTTGAATTTGGAAACAAACTAAAACAAAAAATAGAAAAAGAATTTGATATCGAACAGATGATCAAAAAAACTCAAGCATTATATAAATAAATCAATCCATTTTATTTTTAAAACTTTCACAATCTGGATGAAATCCGAAGTTGAGGTTTTGGAAATACGAGGAGATGTACAAATAGTACATTGACGAGAATTTCTAAAACCGAAACGAGGAGTTCGCCAGATTTGGAAGTTTACACCCCCACCATTTCGTTTGAGGCAATATCTTTGTGTACACTACGAGAATTCTTCCGCATACCCATCAGCATCCCCAACCCCAAAAACTCTGACAGCAAGTGACTTCCGCCATAACTCATAAATGGTAGAGTGTTTCCAGTAACAGGAAGTAGTCCTATATTCATACCTATATGAATAATAGCGTGGACTGAAAAAAGGATCACGAGTCCAAGTCCAAAAAGCATTTCAAAGTTACTTCCTCCTTTTGAGGATATTTTTAGTATTCTCCATATCACCATTCCATACAGAATAATTAAAAGTGTAACTCCAAAAAATCCCCACTCCTCTGCGAAAGCCGCAAAAATAAAATCCGTCTGATATTCAGGCAAAAACTGAAGTTTTGACTGAGTTCCATAACCAATTCCTTTTCCAAAAACCTGTCCGGAACCTGTGGCGATCATAGACTGGTAGGCATTATAACCAGATCCCCTTATGTCAGTAAGTGGGTTAAGAAAAGTCATTATTCTCGCCTTTTGATATGGTTTAAAAGCAAACATCCAGAGACCGCCAAAAACCAAAGATCCAATTAAAAAAACCGCGAGTAAATGCTTTTTTGAAATACCTGATACCAAAACCATACCAAACCAAACTGCGAAAATAATGATCGCTGAACCAAAGTCTGGCTGAAGAAGCACTAGAAGAAATACCACAAAAACATAGAAACCAGATACTAATATATGTCTGACATTTGCTATTTCTACATGTCTTCTAGAAAAGTATTTTGAAAGAAGAAGTATAACAACAAGTTTTACAACATCGACTGGCTGGAAAGAGAAAGCCCCAAGGTCAAACCAACTTTTTGCACCCTTAAACACACTACCTAGTGCAAAAAGTAAAAAAAGTAGAAATGTAGAAATGAAAAACAAAATAACAATCACTCTAGAATTTTTCAAAAAACTCCAATCTACCCCGCTAGCAATAAAAAAAACTACCGTAGAAACTGCTATCCAAATGATTTGCCTGCTAAAGTAACTACTAACTCCAGTAAAGGAGTTCATTGTAATAAGCCCTGCAAAAGAAATGAGTAAAACACTTGAAAACAAAACCCAATCTACATTTTTGAAAATATTCTTAATTGAAAACATTTAGAAAGAATTAGATTGATCTATAAATTACGTTTATTACATTAGGTTTTTTCTCACACAAACTAGATGAAATAGTACTGTAAATACCAGCCAAAGCTTCTTTGTTTGACGCCAGGAAAAAGTGACTATCGTCAGATGAAATAGACTTTAGGAAACCGTCGTTTAGATTTTTACCCAATCCAATAGTAAACACACTAACCCCTGTAGATTTTATTTCATTTGCGACTTGTTGAGCAGAAGTAATCGGATAATCTATTTCCCCTATTTTTGTTGGTTCAGTCGGTATACCATCTGTCAAAAGAATCACTACTTTTTTACTATTTGATTGAATTCTTCCGGAGGCAAATTCTTCTTTTGCGTTTAGTAGTCCTCCAGTGATATTTGTTTGTTCCTGGGTTGTAGTACTTAAAAACAAATTATCAATTGCGGTCAATGCCACGTCTTTGTCTTTAGAAAGCACACTTTCTTGTTTTGATAATGTGCCAAAAGACACAACTGAAACCTGGTCACTTTGCGTAAGATTTTTAATAAAATTTTTCGCAGTTTTTGTTACAGTCGTAAATGGTTCTGGTGGAAAAAGACCTTCGCTACGCATACTCCCAGACTTATCTAGGGCCAAAACAATATCCAGTGGAGAAACACAAGCCTCAACGCCAAGGTTAAATGGTTTCGGCCAGGTAAAAACAAAGTCCTGTGTGCTTTTACGAGTTAGATTATCTACAAATGACCGTGAAGCGGCTACAACATTTTCATTTCCATCCAAAACAAATACAGCAAGCTCTAGCTCTGGAATATTCTCAGTGGAATTGTTAGTTATAGTTCCAGTAATAGTTGGTATTGTGCTTGTAGAATTTAGAGTTCCATATTTTAGTTCAACCTTTGGTTCCGCAGTTGTGTCTTTCTGCCAAGAAGAAAACTCTGTAAATTCTATTTCTGCTGACTTTGGCTTCATACCCTTTAAAACAATTCCATTTTCAAAAACAGCAAACTTTTTACCCTTTGGAATACTAGTCACACCTTCCTTTACTAAAAGGACCTTATTACTATCGTCATAAATTTTAAACTCATATCTCGCAATAGGATTTTTAGAATTTATGTTTGGGTTTTCAACATATGCCACCGCAGTATATACATCACCTGAAATATTAAAAATTTTTGACCATAAAACTATTGGATCTAGAGTATCTGTACTGCACAGGTTTGTACAACTCCCGCCACAGTCCACACCTTTCTCATCGCCATTTTTATTTCCATCATTGCAAGATGGGGCTTTATAAAAAACTTGCGAGAAAATAAACGCAGAAATAAGCGCAAGAATAACCAGTGCAATTCCTCCATATATAAGTCTTCTTCTAGCAGCCCATGACATAGATTTTATTATAACAAAAAACATTCGCTTATAGCGAATGTTTTTTGTTATTGAAAACTTAGTTCTGGCGCCTAGCTACTCTCCCTTTTCAAGTACCATCGCCACTACGAGGCTTAACTGCCGTGTTCGGAATGAGAACGGGTGTGACCCTCGCGTTAAAGCACCAAAACCAAATTTTCAATTTAGTATGTATTCAATTGTAAAAGTAAAACGTTCATGGCTTCATACCATGTAACAGAACAAAGTAGTGATTGTTAAATTTCCTAATAGAAATCGGCTAATTAGTACACCTCGACTACACACATTGCTGTGCTTCCATCTAGTGCCTATCACGTGATCATCTCTCACGGGCCTCAAACGATTCCTAATCTTGAAGTTGGTTTCACTCTTAGATGCTTTCAGAGTTTATCCCTTCCCAACTTAGCTACTCTGCGTTGCCCTTGGCAGGACAGCAGACACACCAGAGGTCAGTTCACCCCGGTCCTCTCGTACTAGGGGCAAATCTTCTCAAGAATCAACGCCCACAGTAGATAGGAGACCAACCTGTCTCACGCATGCTTCCACAAATTACTTTGTGCATTGGACTATAACTTCATGTACCGAAGTACACTGTTGATGTTTAGTCTCTACGGGCGTTTATGAATTTCATCAAGAATGCGACGAATCGCAATATTTTTTGTTGCCAACTCTATGAGAGGTGGCGTTCCCAACTGGATTCGAACCAGTGTTTCCGCCCTACCAAGGCGTTGTCCTGAGCCTCTGGACGATGGGAACTTACAAAACGAAAGAACATTCCACTTCTCACTTGAGAAATGGTAGACGAGGCTGGATTCGAACCAGCGACCTCCTGCTTGCTAAGCCAGGCGCTCTGACCAGCTGAGCTACTCGCCTACAACTATCCGGTAGTAAATATGGATCCACTCGAACCAGCGTTACACGCTCTCCGAGCCACGTCGTGCTGGTTTGGTCGATATTTACTACCTAATCAATTCTTGATGAAATTCACAAACTTCCCTCGGTATTATCCACTCATGTGGACTCCACCGATATAAATCAACTTTAATCCCTAACTAATTTTTGAAAATAGCTACGGGACCGCCGTGATTTGATTGGTTTCCTTATCTTTATTCATAAACGAAATTCCTCTGAGGATTCAGATTGTGGAGAAATCCAGATTTTCTAGCAAGCTAGAAAGAAATGAAATTCTCCACGGTCTGAACCCAGCTCGCGTAAGATTTTAAATGGCGAACAGCCATACCCTTGGGAGCTTCTTCACCCCCAGGATATCTTGAGCCGACATCGAGGTGCCGAACTGTGCCGTCGCTATGGACGCTTAGGCACAACCAGCCTGTTATCCCCAGGGTAGCTTTTATCCGATAATCTCCGGCCGCCTCTAACACGGACCGTCGGTTCACTATGTTCTGCTTTCGCATCTGTTTGACAAGTACGTCTCACAGTTAAGCCAGCTTATGCCATTACACTATCGGCACGGTTTCCATTCGCGCCTAGCTGACCTTAATAAACTCCTCCGTTACTTTTTAGGAGGATAGCGCCCCACTAAAACTGCCCACCAGAAACTGTCTCTGTCCGTTTTTTCCGTACAGGTTAGAAAGTATATCAAACAAGATGGCTATTTCACTGACGACTCCAGGCTACCCGAAAGTGCCCTTCAAAGTCTCACCACTATGCTACGCATGCAAAACATACCCTCAATATCAAGTTGCAGTAAAGCTCCTGGGGTCTTTTCGTCTAACTGCGGGTAACCGGCATCTTCACCGGTATTGTATTTTCACCGAGCAAATCCCCGAGACAGTTCTCCAGTCATTATACCATTCGTGCACGTCGGAACTTACCCGACAAGGAATTTCGCTTTTCGTTCCTTTTTAACGAAGGACCATATCTTCATCTGCCGTTGAGGCAGATGCACTGCGTGTGGTCTCTGAGGGATCTCAAATAAATTTGAGACTTCCCTTCCGATCGTCCGTAAATTGCGGACTTCCCGGAATATAGCAATGTCTTGGACCTGCTACACATCACTGTGTAACGAGGCAGCTTTGAATGATTATAATGAATATGTTGTTTAATTATTTATCAATGTCTTGCGACAAACTATTTAACAGTCCCAGTCCTTCTGATGCCTCTTGCGAAGCACCAGAACCTTAGGACCGTTATAGTTACGGCCGACATTCACCAGGGCTTATATAATCAACCTTAAATCTTGCGACTCTTGGCTACCATATTTGACCTTCTGGCATTGGTCAGGCATCACCCCCTATACATCCTCTTACGAGTTCGCAGGGAGCTGTGTTTTTGATAAACAGTTGCCAGAGAAACTTTAGCTGCGGCCCACATAAAGTGGGCAAGCCTTATTCCGAAGTTACGGCTGCTTTTTTGCCGAGTTCCTTGGGGATCTCTCACTCGTTCGCCTTGGTCTACTCGACCTGACTACCTGTGTCGGTTTACGGTACGGATCTCACGTGATTATGCTTAGAAAATTTTCTTGGAAGCGTGCTTTGTACTATTCCCTTTGACGTATCGCCAGGTTTAAATACTGCTTGGTATTATCATTTAAGAAAGTCGGCGGATTTACCTACCGAGCTACCTCACAGTACATACTCAAATCCAATAATGAGCTGTACATACTACACTCCGTCCTTCCATCGCATCACGCAAAAGTCATGGAATATTAACCATGTGTCCATCGGCTGCGGCTCTCGTCATTGCCTTAGGCCCGACTAACCCTGCTCTGATTGACATTGAACAGGAAACCTTAGTCTTTCGGCGTGCAGGGTTCTCACCTGCATTGTGGTTACTTGTGCCAACATTCTTACTTCGCAACGCTCCAGCATGGGTCACCCCTTTGCCTTCACAGCAGATGCGAATACTCTCCTACCGCTTGTATATTCCGAAGAAAATACAAACCCTCAGTTTCGGTACTATGTTTAGCCCCGATTATTTGCGGCGCGGAATCTCTTACTGAGTGAGCTGTTACGCTATCTTTTAAGGATGGCTGCTTCTAAGCCTACCTCCTCAGTGTCTACGAAATTCCACCACCTTAAGCGCACTTAACATAGATTTAGGGACCTTAAATAGAGATCTAGGCTGTTTCCTTTTTGACGTA
>CAZSNI010000015.1:0-9851 GCA_964608465.1 uncultured Candidatus Saccharibacteria bacterium
GGAGTTCTAGACTTCTGACCCTTACCTGTTGGTTTACCGTATACAGAGATCGCTCGTTTTCTTCCTCGTCCCTGTCTACCCTCTCCTCCTCCGTGTGGGTGGTCAACTGGGTTTTGAGCAGTACCTCGAACTGTTGGTCGGATACCAAGCCATCGACTTCGTCCCGCCTTTCCTAGGTTAACTAGTCTGTTTTCAGAGTTTGAAACTTCTCCAATAGATGCCCAAGCAGTGTCTTTAACTTTTCTAACTTCAGTAGAAGGAAGTTTAATGTCTACCATTCCAGCATCTTTAGCGATAAGTTCTACGTAGTTACCTGCTGATCTTCCTAGTTTTGCTCCACCAAGTGGTTTTACTTCTACATTGTAGATAAATGTACCTGTGTTAATGTTTTTAAGTTGAAGTCTGTTTCCAGGAAGTTGTTCTGCATTAGAAGATGTAACTCTAACATCACCAACTTTTACTGACTGAGGAAGTAGAACATATCTCTTCTCACCATCTTGGTATTGAGCTAGGCCGATAAAACCTGATCTGTTTGGATCGTACTCTACAGATTTAATAGTGTAAGGAACATCAACTTTGTTGTATGTAAAATCAATCTCTCTAAAAAGTCTCTTGTGCCCCCCTCCCTTGTGACGAGTAGTAACTTTACCATGGTGGTTTCTTCCCATTTGTCGTCTGAAACCATGAGTAAGTGACTTAACTGGCTCGTTTGTAGTTATGAAATCACCGAATGATATTGTTGTCATTCCTCTTCGTGATTTTGATGTTGGTTTATATCGTTTCATAGCGTTATTTTTGCAAATTATAGGTTCTCAATCTTAGTTCCAGGCTTTAGGTAAACATATGCTTTCTTGTAACCAGCCTTGCTCCCCTTTTTTCCTCTTACAAAAACGTTCTTTGCAGGAATAGTTACTGTAGAAATTTTAATTGGAGAGATTTTGTATTTACCTTCAAAAGACTTACCGATCAAACTTTTTGTAGATCTACTATCAACAACAAATACATAAACTGACTTTTCAGATGTGATTGTAGCCTTCTCTGTGATATGTGGTCGTAGTATTACGTTGTTAAGATCCTTTTTCATAAAATTTTATTATTTAGTTGTTTTAGAAGTCTTTGCTGACATTTTGTTAGCGATTTGTGAAAGTCCTGCGTCTGGGTTTGAAATAACAACATATTTGTATTTCATAAGATCAAGCGGACTCATGTTTCTAATTTCATCAACAAAAAGATTGTTCATGTTCTTGAAACTCTTCTCTGTAGATAAATCCTTTGATGAAAGTGCGATATACGCAGCGTTTTTCTTCTTTGAAAGAATGTCTTTGTATCCAGTTACTTTTGCAAATGACTGCATTACAGAAACAGCTTCTTTTGTCTTTATAGCCTTAAGAGTTAGGTCATCAACGAAAAGAACTTGCCCATTCTTGTATTTAGCAGAAAGAATAGTATACAAAGCCTTAGCCTTCATTTTCTTGTTTACCTTTCTATCGTAATCCTTGTCGTTTCTAGGACCATGAGTAATACCTCCGTGTCTCCAGATAGGTGATCGTGTAGAACCATGTCGAGCGCGACCTGTTCCCTTTTGTTGCCAAGGCTTCTTTCCTCCTCCTCTAACTTCCCCTCTAGTTTTCGTATGAGCAACGTTTGTTCTAGCTGAAGACTCCATAGAAGTAACAACCTGGTGAACAAGATCAGCATTCCATCTTAGTCCAAAAACATTCTCAGGTAGTTTAACCTTTGATACTTCTTTTCCTTTTGTGTTATATACTGCTGTTTCCATTTTTTTGTATTTAAATTAACCTAGGATTTCAACTAGAGTTCCTCTTCTTCCAGCAACTGCACCTCTAACGTAAACCTCGTTTGCATCTGTATTGACTCCAACGATAGTTAGACCTTTTGAAGTTATAACATCACCTCCCATTCTTCCTGCCATTCTCTTTCCTTTAGCAACTCTTCCTCCGTCTCTTCCTCCTCCTCCAATAGAACCTGGCTCTCTTTCAGAGTGTTTTTGACCGTGTGAACGTGGTCCTCCTTTGAAACCGTGTCTTTTAACAACACCTTGGAAACCTTTTCCTTTTGAAATACTAGATGTTGTAACAACATCTCCTGCAGCGATTGTCATAGGAACCACATCTCCAACTTTGTAAGCTGAAACATCGTCCATTCTAAACTCAACTAGAGTAGCGTAATTGCCCTCCTTCATATGACCCTTTAGAGCCTTGTTTATGTTTTTTGCAGCTCTTGCACCGAAACCAACTTGTATAGCGTTATAACCGTCTGTTTCAACTGTTTTAACTTGAGTAACAGTCATAGGACCTGTCTTTATAACAGTTGTTGGATGAACAATACCCTTCTCATCGAAGATCTGTGTCATATTAACTTTTGTGCCCAATAAAAATTTCATATTATTTTACTTAAGTTGAGGACATTTTTCGGACAGTAATGAGGAAAGTTTTTCCTCAACATTGCCCATCGATAGCCCCCTTCAAAAACTAGCCTTAAAAAGGCGATTTGCATACATTAGCAGAAACTTAAATTAATATCAAGTCTCCAAAATACCCGCCTGGCTATTTACTGTTTATTCTTAGATACCACCTTGAAACCAGAGAATGACTCTCCGGGCTTTTTAAATAAAACTCAGCTGAGTTAGTGAAGTAGTTTTCACAAAGCATAGCCCAATACTCTGTAATCTGTGCAACTTTTATTTCACTTTCAGGTAGGTCATTTGCCTTACCTTCCTCTACTGTAACTCTTTCAACATAATCATACCTTGGAGTGTCCTCTCTTTTGTGGTTTTCTATTACGTTTCTAAGAAACTCTAGTCTTTCAGCCAAAGTGAGATTGTGTGAACCGTACCAGTCATTGTGGTGTGCTAACTCATGTGCTAAAAGCTCCTTGATATCATTACTTGATTTATAGATGTAAATGAATTGCTTAGTAGATTTCTGTATTGAGCCGTCAAGACCCCTGCCTGCGGCAGCACCTGCAACACCATAAGTTTTTCGATTTTCTTCTTCGTCTACATATATTATTTTATCAACACTTCCAAGCAACCAACTCTTCATATATTTTTCTTCCAAGTATGCCCTTAACTCATCAATATTAACATCCTTCCTTTTCTCAAAACCTTCAAATACAAGTGGACTTTCGCTCTTCTCTCCCCGACTTCGCAACTCTGTCCTATTCCATGCATCATTGTACTCAGATATCGCAATTTTCAAGATATCGGTGTATTTTGGGTCATTAAAAATGTCCTCCCCTGACTTTTCAGCATCTACCAAGGTGTCGAAAGTCTGCAGGATGAATTTTGGATAAAAGGTTATACCTCCACCTTTTTCACCCAACTCCTTTTCAATATATTCAATATTTTCTCGGACATTTCCGTTTTTTATAACTTCTTTATAATCTTCCCAGCTCTGACGCAACAGTTTTTCGGCATTCTGATCCTTCTCTACCTTTTTCTCTGGTTGCTCCCCTGCTTCAGCATTACCTTGTGCAACAAAAGATGCGGCGGTCAGCCCAACCGCAGCCCTGCCTAAACTCCTTAAAAAATGTCTCCTGGAGAGTTTGGGTGTCTCGACCGACTCAACTTCTTCTAAAGCTTGTTCTTCTGGTATTTCTGGAACTTCTAATGGGTTACTCTCAAAATTCATAAATATATTATTACTGTTAGTATATTCTACACTTATCTTTGCAAACAAAAAACCACCTTCCGGTGGCTTTTTGAAATCTAAATGATTTTTACATCTATGTTAACTCCTGAAGGTAGTGACAAGTTTGTCAGTGCTTCCATAATCTTTGGAGTAGGATTTAGGATATCTATAACTCTCTTGTGCACTCTCATTTCAAACTGCTCTCTAGCGTTTTTGTAAACGAATGAAGATCGGTTTACAGTATATTTCTTTGTCTCTGTAGGAAGAGGAATAGGTCCTTCTACCTTAGCGTCATACCTTAGAGCTGTATCGATAATCTGTTTTACAGAAATATCTAGAATCTTATATTCATAAGCTCTAACTCGTATTCTAAGTTTTGAAATAACATCTGGGTTAGACTTTGCTTTTGCAGCTCTCTTTACCGGTGCTTTTTTTGTTGTTTCTTTTGTTGCCATGTCAATTAATGTGATTCACAGAATATAGCAGATATCCCTTTTTTATTCAAGTATATAATTTAGTACCCAAAAAACACAGGTAAAATATAGTCCTTATAGATATAAGGCCCACAATATAATAAGGGGACAAAAAATAACAAACCATAATAAACTATCTTGAATAAAGATGGCTTAGAGTCTATTTTTTTAGAAATAAAAGCTAAGGTTAGAACTGTAAATAATACTGGTATAAGTGCGTACGCTGTCCAAGATAAAAGAAGGTAAACAGCTGAAATATGTACTGTAATACCTGTAAAGATACTAGTTACTGCGTAGTACGCAAAGGGTTTTTGTTGCATTTTATATTTTAATTATACATTGAATTATACCACAAATCAAAAAACCACCTTTCGGTGGTTTTTTGGAAACTTTCATAATCTAGATGAAATCCGATGTTGAGAGTTTGAGAATGTGAGGAGCCTTACAAGTAGTAAGGTGACGAACATTTTCAAATTCGAAACAAGGAGTTGGCTAGATTTGGAAGTTTTAGGCTACTATCTTTGTTACAACTCCCGCTCCCACAGTCTTACCTCCCTCTCGAATAGCGAATCGAGTGTTATCTTCTAGAGCAACTGGTGCTACTAGTTTAACTTTGAAAGTAACTGTATCTCCAGGCATAACCATTTCTACTCCCTCGTTTAGAGTCACATCTCCTGTAACGTCTGTAGTTCGGATGTAGAATTGTGGTTTGTAACCAGAGAAGAATGGAGTGTGTCTTCCTCCTTCCTCTTTCTTTAGGATGTAAACCTCAGCTGTAAACTCTGTGTGAGGAGTCACTGACTTTGGCTTAGAAAGAACTTGTCCTCTGTGGATGTCTTCTTTCTTCGCACCTCTTAGAAGGATACCTGCGTTGTCTCCAGCCTCTCCTTGGTTAAGAGACTTGTTGAACATTTCAATACCAGTAACTGTGTATTTTTGTGTATCTTTTAGACCAACACATTCAATTTCCTCTCCAACCTTTACAATACCTCTTTCGATTCTTCCTGTAACCACAGTTCCTCTTCCTTCAATTGAGAAGATATCTTCAACTGGCATTAGGAATGGCTTATCTAGGTCTCTTTGTGGAACTGGGAAGTATGTATCTAGAGCTGTTGCTAGATCTAGAACCTTCTTTGCCCATTCGTCATCATTGTTAGCTGATTCAAGTGCTTTTAGACCTGATCCTCTAATAATAGGTGCTCCTGCTCCGTCGAAACCTTGTTTTGTAAGTAGCTCTCGAACTTCCTCCTCAACTAGGTCAATAAGCTCAGCATCTGGAACCATGTCGCATTTGTTTAGGAATACGATGATTTTTGGTACTCCAACTTGCTTAGCAAGTAGAACGTGCTCTCTTGTTTGAGGCATCACACCGTCTGTAGCTGCTACCACCAGTACTGCACCGTCCATTTGAGCTGCACCAGTGATCATGTTTTTGATGTAGTCAGCGTGTCCAGGCGCATCTACGTGTGCGTAGTGTCTTGTAGGTGTCTCGTACTCGTTGTGAGAAAGAGCAATAGTAATTCCTCTTGCTTTTTCTTCTGGAGCAGAGTCGATTTCACCAACTCCTTTAAGTTTAGCTCCGAAACCATTTCCCTGTCTTGAAAGAACAGTCAAAATAGCTGCTGTTAATGTTGTCTTTCCATGGTCAACGTGACCGATGGTTCCCACGTTCATATGTGGTTTTGATCTATCGAAATCTGCCATAATATTTTTGATTAAAATTTATTAATAATTGCAAACTGCCATTTTGGAAACTCCAAAAACTCAACGTTCGAGAAACCTGAGTTTTGGGAACTTACCTTAATAGTCAGAAAATCGCGAATAAAAAAACAACTCGCGACAAACACAATAGTAGACAAAAATATGCAAATAGTCAAATACTTAAACCTGCACCAAAAGATCTTCTTTTATACTCTTTCTCTCCTCCAGCATTATCTGTTCAAATGTAGGTATTTTCTTCTGCAAAAATGCCAAAACCTCATCTGGAGTGGTCGTATCCTGGTCCAAAAGTGCATCAAACTCGTCCTGGTCTTTTTCCGAAAGAATATCTAGTGTTCTAACCAAAACTGCCTGGTAGATTATTCTACCTATCCTTTCAACCATTTCCATTTGTTTCTCAGGTGACAAAGAGCCTAGACCCCACTCTTTTATTATGTCTTTAGATAATGAGTTATTCATATTTATACAATTCCTAAAGTATCAGGATTAATTCTGCCCTTCATAGCACTAAAAGCTCTTTCATAAATAGTAGTAACTAACCAACCGCCCTTAAATTCTGGTAAAACTGCAATTTTTGGAATGCCATCATTTATACTTCCGACGGCAAACTCTTTCCCGTCAAAAAGCATACTTATTCGATTAGGATCCCCTGGAGTTCCGTGTATTACTGATATTTTACCACCTTCAAACGACTGTTCCAATAGAGTTTCCCCCACCTTACCCATTTCAACTGTAGACGTGTCTATTCCTTGCTGAGGGACTTTTATGTTTTCGGCAGGAACTAGAGGCTCTCCAGTCAAAATGTCTTTTGCAGGAATTGGTTCTGGTTCAAGTTCTATTCCTTGCTTTGCGCCGAAATCAATATTTGAGTATGCTTTCTGACCAATCTCAATATTTGGATCAAAAAGGTCTCTAGTAATCCCGCCTTGCTCGTAAACTACTTTTCCATTTTCAAAAAGAATGTGTCCCCCCTCAATACTTCCTGCACTTGCATTATGTTCAGCATCTAGTAGATGAAATTGCTCAAGAAGTTTTTCAGTTGGAACATCTAGAATATTTTTCTTTATTGCGTATGGCACTTCACCGTCGTGGTAGTGCGACAAAATATCTACCTTAAGTGAATGCACTTCTTGTGCCAAATCTGGCGAAATCAAATCTGCGTTCAATTCTCCAACACCCAAATCCTCTGGGGTGACAACCTTTACAGAAGGCTTCGCTTCAAACACATCCATTTTACCTAAGTTCTCAAGACTTGGTTTAGCAGGCGCTTCCCCCATAAGTGAACCCGAGTATGAACCAGATGCCATTGCCGCCGCACCTCCAGCGAGGGCCATCGCACCAATTCTAATTACATTTTGTCTTCTTCTGGCATTCAAACTATTTTCAAATGCTTGCAATCTCTTTGCTTCTACTTCCGCAAAATTTGCTTCATTTATACTTCCTGCATATTCTTTCAAATCTAATTCTTCGTTTGTAGCATTCTTATTTTCAAAATATTTACCAAAACCTGCGCCAACTGTTTTTCCGACTGCAACTCCCAATACACCTCTAGCCACTCTCAGTCCCGCAACACCCATAATTGGTGCCGCAAAAACTGCACTTCCGGAAACCAGAGTTAAAGCGAGCAAACTTTTTTTCCCTGAACTTTGCGCCAACCATTTATTATTTAAATATCTCAGAACTTTTGCAGGAGAATCTTTGATTTTATCTCCGACTGTTTTTGGCATCATTTCATCTGCCATTTTTCTGTTTTGTTCATCTGAAAATTCCCTTTCTTCACGAGCATTTTGCATTGCCTCTTGTAATAGTAGTTTCTCCTCAGTTCCTCTTTCATAATTTTCTGCATAGGTATTCGAGGTTTTTTTACCACAAAGCTCGCAAGCTTTTATATATTCCTCTCTCATGTCTTCAAGTTCAGTTGTACGCAATGTTAATCTTTCTGGAGCAGGTTTAGTTGCACCAAGTGCAAACATTGTTTTCTCCCACATTTTTGTAGAGTTTCGTATCTTGTATTCCCACTCAGTATATGCTCTTGCATATTTATCTCTAGCCACTCTAAGAGCTTCAAAGTCTGCCTCCGCACTTTCTCTCTTCACTATATTCTTTGGCTCATTTGGAACTATAGGTGCGATTGCTTCATTTGCAGGAGGTACTTCTGGAGGAACTGTACTTGCTTTTACCTCAAGCGGGAGTGGAACATCTTTAGCTGGCTCCCCAACTACACTGTACTCTGCAGCGATGTCTGGAAGAGAAGGGTTAGGATTAGAACTTAAATCAGCATAAGCAGTTGGTTTTACTACAGGTTCAGAGCCTGTAACGATCTTAAGATTTACTCTTCTTCCCTCATCTATCTTTGAGCTAGCAAAATGCGCGTCAAGTGCATCCCTATCTGCCTTTACCAAATCTCCTGTTGTAGTAGGAGCATATTTTTTTTGTTTTTGTTTGATGTAGGTTATTTTTTTCTCTCTTTCAGCTGGATCAACAATTAGTTCGGCTATTTGCAATGCATCTGCATAGTCTCGCAAATCAGCAAGTTGTGACAATACAGTTTCCATTTGCTCTTGTATTGCACTACGATCTGAAACTTCTGAAAAGTATCTGATGGTCAAATCTGTTCTTCCATCATAAAAAGCTTGAAGTGCCATGTCCTCTAGCTCAACATCTGTTCTATTTCTCTCAACACCAGAACTTACTGGAGCTGAATCAACTGCTAACTCAGTTGGTCTTGGAGTACCACTGCTAAATTCACCGAATGGATTCTCTTGTCGTGGTCTTTCTTCTGGGTCAAGTTGTTCAAAAAGTTTACTGTGAACTACTGGTTTTGGTTTATCAGAAACATTCAAACCATCTTCAATTTTTCTGATTGCATTATCTGACAAATCAATTGCACCGTCTATTCCCCTACGATAAATTTCCATGCCACCAAATGCATCTTTATTTTCAAGAGTAGGTTCAACCATTCACATATTATATCTCCTTCAAAATAAATTCACAATTAAAAAGTCACTCTTTCGAGTGACTTTTTAATAAAACTATAAAATCAAGAATCGGTTTCAAAACTGAATGAGGTGCGACGAGGAAATTTTAGAAATTCGAGGAGCCTTACAAGTAGTAAGGTGACGAGTATTTTTAAAATTTCAACAAGCAGATCGTCAGTTTTGGAAACGCTGTGACTACTTTCGGGACTCAACGATTGTCTTTTCTACGTTTGGTGGCACCACTTCATAATGATCAAACTCCATTTGAACTGATCCTCTTCCCTGTGTCATTGATCGAATATCAGTTGTGTAACCGAACATTTCAGATAGAGGCACCTTTGCATGGATAACTCTTAGCATTCCTCTCTCATCCATTCCTTCGATTTGTCCTCTCTTACCAGATAGCGAACCTGTGATATCACCCATGAACTGTTCTGGCATTATTGCCTCAACTTTCATGATAGGTTCTAGAATAACAGGTCGAGCTTTCTTAGCTGCTTCTTGGAAAGCTTGTGAAGCTGCGATCTTGTAAGCGATTTCAGATGAGTCCACATCGTGGTATGAACCGAAAGTTAGGTCGCAAGAAATGTTTACCATTTTGTAACCCGCAACGATTCCTCGCTCCATCGCTTCGTAAACACCCTTTTCAACTGCAGGAATAAATTCTTGAGGAATAACACCTCCTTTAATGTTGTCGATGAATTCAAAGTCTTCGTATCTCTTGATGTTTTTAGCAATTTTCTTACCTTCCTCAATAGGTTGCATTGGCTTGATAGTAAGTTTTACGTGACCGTATTGACCCTTACCTCCAGTCTGCTTGATGTATTTATGCTCAGCCTCTGCTTCTCCAAGAATAGTTTCTCGGTATGCCACTTGTGGTTTACCAACATTTACTTCTACACCGAACTCTCGTTTCATACGATCAACCATGATTTCAAGGTGAAGCTCACCCATTCCTGAAACAATTGATTCACCAGTATCTGTGTTTGAAGAAATAACGAAAGTTGGATCTTCATCAGAAAGTTTCT
>CAZSNI010000016.1:0-9557 GCA_964608465.1 uncultured Candidatus Saccharibacteria bacterium
GAACCCACATCCACGGTTCCGAAGACCGGTACTCTATCCATTGAGCTACGGGAGCAATAAAAACTGTGCGGGCAGGGGTAATCGAAACCCCGACTGGTCCTTGGCAAGGACCTGTTATACCACTTAACCATGCCCGCTTAACTTAACAATAAACATCATATACCAAAGCAAATAAAATTAAAAGAGCCAAAAGCTAAGAGACTTTTATGCACAAAATGTGGATAACTCTGGGGACATGTGTATTAAAGACAAGTCTTTGACCTCAGTCAAGTTTATGGACTAAATTTTGTCTATTTCCATAATATGGCTTAAAATATGAGTATTCATAATACGACATGGCTTAGAAGTGTCTGTTTTTGATGAAATATGATAAATGTTTCACGTGAAATAGTGCACATAGTTACACATGTAACTATTTGTACTCAAACAGCTGTTACATGTGTAACTTACACTATAATGTTTGCATTTTAATGTAACGAGGAGTAGATTTTTGCTATGTACAACAAAAACTTCTCCAAGGAACCTACAGAGAAACAGAAAATTGGTCAGATAGGTGAGGATTGTGCTTGTGAATACCTGGAAAACAACGGGTTTACGGTATTAGAGAGGAATTATTTTAAGAAGTGGGGAGAGATAGACATTGTTTGCAAAAAGGGGGACGTGATTCATTTTGTTGAAGTAAAGTCTGTTACAAGGGACATTGGCAGTGTTACACATGTAACAAATGACAGTTACAGCCCAGAGGATAATATGCATCCTTGGAAATTGGAACGGTTGGGTAGGACAGTGCAGTCATACTTACTAGATAGAAACTTTTCAGATGAAACAGAATGGAGGTTTGACTTGGCTACAGTTTATATAGATATGGATAAAAGACTCAGTAGGGTAGAGCTACTTGAAGATATTGTCCTATAGGGAAAACAAATGTCGGAGTGCCGGGATTCGAACCCGGAGTCGCCTGTTCCCAAAACAGGAATGTTAGCCGTTACACTACACTCCGATGTAACTTTGAAAGTTTAGCACAAATAGAATAAATAACAATTTTATAAAAGAAGACGCCGGCCCTGGGTAGGGCCGGCGCTGGGTGTACTGGGTGGAGAGAGACGTACAAGGGATCAGGGTTCGACCTTGACCTCCTTGCCACGACCACCGCGGCTGATCTGGCCACCCCTGCGACCCGCAGCTGCCGCGGAAGTGCTGTCCCATTCGTGAGCGGTACCACTTGCGTGTGCAGCCTTGCCACCCTTGCTGGCGATTTCCCGCTGCTTTTCAGGTGACATCGCTGCGAATCCTCGGAGTTTCTTGACGTCCTGTTCGCTCATCGTTATTCCTTTCTTAAACTGACCTCTTTGGTCTTGCCGGTCAAAACTATATCAGAAAAATAGAAACAGTCCACTTTTTGTGATAGTGTTTTGCTATGGTATTTATAAAAAACGTTGAGGACTTTGTTTGTGAAAAATGCGGGCATAAGGTGCAAGGGAATGGCTATACTAACCACTGCTCAGAGTGTTTATGGTCTAAACATGTTGATGTGAATCCTGGAGATAGAGCAAACAATTGCGGGGGAATGATGGAGCCTATTGGGGTAGATAAAAAGGGAAGCGAGTATACTATTTTACACAAATGTACTAAGTGTGGTTTCGAAAAACCAAATAAAGCCAATAAAGAAGATAGTTTTCAAATGATCGTTCAGGTTTCTAGTGAACCAAAAAAGTAAAAACTATTGTTTTAGGAGTTCGTCAGTAATAAGTTTTGAAAGTTCAGGAGCAGTAGAAGATGCAAAATTTTCTGCAAAATTTTTATGATCCAGGCTTAGAAATCCTGCAAGTGTTGTTTTTAATTCAGCCTGTATTTCTCTATCAACATGAGAGATGGTTATTGCGTTCAAACCTCGACTACTTGTTGTGTCTCCGTCTGAGCTGGTAGTGATTATTCCTATTAGTGATGTGTCTCCATCAACAACTAGTCCTCCTGAAGAACCTTTTTGGGAAACAATCGTACCACCAACTGACAGAAGATCTATCGTGCCTTCTTTGAATGTGAAAACATCTTGAATCGTAGTGATACTACTTGCGACATTTAGGTTTTGAATAATAGAGAGGCCTCCCAGGAAGCCCGCAGGGTAAGATGCTAATAGGACAGGTTCACCAACATCAAAATACACTCTATTATTTGGCTGGATGTATATGTAACTACTATTCTGCATTGATCCGTCTACAAGGCCAGTTATTCTAAGAAAAGCAAAATCACTTTCCCCAGTCCCTTTAGGGTTTTCATCTTTGAGCAATGTTTTATTTTGCTTTACCCAGCTTGGAGAAATATAAACAAGCTCTAAGTTGTATTTTGGATACGCGGGACTTCCTGTTCTACCAATACACTTCAAATAATCTTTCTCACGAAAATTTTTCAAAAGAAAATATTGAGCAATGTGAGCATTTGTGAGTATTAAACCTTTTCCATTAATAACTACACCTGTTCCAGAAATAGGGGAGAGGTCATTGTATTTTGTCGTACAAAAAATATTAACAATAGTTTTTCTTGAGTTTGTGTTTATGAGGTCAAAGTCAGGGGTTGGTTTTGGTATAAATTTAACTGGCTCAGTTTTAACAACAGGTTTGCTTTTAACTTCGACTATTTTTTTTGATTCGGTTGTTGTTGCTTTCTCAGCGGCAATTTCTACTGGGGGTGTCGAACTGGAAGTTGTTTCTATGGGTTGTTCTTTTTGGGCTGGTGCCGGATCCTTCGGGGCAATATAAATTTCAGGCTTAGACGCAGTAAAAATCTGTCCAACCAGGATAATGGGCGAAAATATTATTGATATCAGAGCTTTCAGCAACATAGTCAAATTATACCACTAATAGAATTACTAAAAATTGCGAGGTATTTAATTTTCTGGTAACATAGTCTTGTTAAGTATTGCGGGATTAGTTTATCGGTAAAACTACAGTTTTCCAAACTGTTGAGAGCGGTTCGACTCCGCTATCCCGCACACGAGAGGCCTGAAAAGGCCTTTTCTCGTGTGCGGGATAAGCAAAGCAAAGCTATGCGCGCGGAGTCGAACCGGATTGTCGGTTTACGCATCGAGCACGATGTGTCGACAATCCGGCGCCTAGAATTTTCTTGAGCGATGGCGAGAGAAAATTCGGAGGGCGACTCCGCTATCCCGAGGGTTTCCAGGGAGTAATACATCCTCTGCATCAAAAAAGCGCCCACAGGCGCCTTTTTGTATTTTCTCTAGAGAAAATCTTACTTAACTGCTTCCTTAAGAGCCTTAGCTGCTCTAAACTTTGGAACTCTCATTGCTGGAACTGAGATTGTCTCTCCAGTTCTAGGGTTTCTAGCTTGTCTAGCCGCTCTAGTTTTAGTAGAGAAGATGCCTAGGCCCGCTATTGAGACTTCACCTCCTTTTTTAAGTGTGCCTACAACAGAGTCAATCATAAGGTCTACAACTTCCTCTGCTTGGACTTTAGTACCACCTAATTTTTCGTGTACTGCGTCAACAATACCTGCTTTGTTCATATTTTGTGAATATTAAGCCACTAATAAAACTCGCTATCTACTAACCGTAGTATACAGTAAGGGTTTTTTAGGGCAATACCTTGACAAAACACCCAAAAACTTGCACAAAATATCAAAATTCTAGGTTGATAAAATTATTTCAGGTACTAGGCGCTGGAGATTTTACGAGTGAGCCTTACAGATAGTAAGGTGAATGAGTAAAATTGAACAGCAACAACGTAGATGAAATGATTTTAGTGACCTAGCGTGCGAACTCGATGGTTCTAGATTCTCGGATGACGGATACCTTAATCTCTCCAGGGTATTTCAACTCAGATTCTATTCGTGTGGCGATGTCTCTAGCCATTTTCTTTGCTTCGAGATCTGTAACTTCATTTGGGGTAACAAAGATTCTTATTTCTCTACCAGCTTGTAGAGCATATGATTTTTCTACTCCCTTAAATGAATTTGCTACTGCTTCTAGATCTTTTAGTCTCTTTAAGTAGTTCTCAATACTATCTCTTCTAGCCCCCGGTCTTCCTCCAGAAATAGCATCTGCTGACTGAACTATCATGGACTCAATTGTTTCATAAGGGTACTCCTCATGGTGAGCTTGCATAGCTTTTATAATATTCTCATCAGTACTAAATTTCTGTAAAATTCTTCTGCCTATTTCAACATGAGTGCCAACTACTTCATGATCCAGAGCTTTTCCGATATCGTGAACAAGTGCACCAGCTTTTGCCACTTGAACGTTCGCGCCGATCTCTTCTGCCAACATTCCAGCAATATGCGCCATTTCTATTGAGTGAGCCAATACATTCTGTCCATAACTCGTTCTGAAATGCAGTCTTCCTAATATGGAAACAACTTTTGGATCAAGTCCAAGAACACCGGTTTCGTATACAGCTTCTTCTCCCTTTTCTTTTATTATTTTGTTTATCTCTTCCTCCGCGGCCTTTACCATATCTTCAATTTTTGCAGGTTGAATTCTTCCATCAGTAATTAGTTTCTCTAAGGCAGTTTTTGCTATTTGGCGTCTAACAGGATCAAAAGAGGAGATCGTAATTGATCCAGGAGTATCATCCACAATAACCTCAACACCAGTGCATCTCTCAAAAGCCTTTATATTTCTTCCTTCTTTTCCGATTATTTTTCCTTTTATTTCGTCTGAGGGTATGGCTACGTTGGTAGTTAGCATATCGGAAGTAACAGAGTTAGAAAGTCTTTGTATGGAAGTCGCAAGGATGCTTTTCGCTTTCTCTTCAATTCTCTCACTGCCTGTGGTTTCTAGTTTTTTCATTCTAACTAGAATATCCTCTTCGGATTCTCTCTCTATACGTTTCATTATTTCCATCTTTGCTTCTTCTGGTGTAAGTCGCGCAATTTTTTGGAGTTCTTCTTTCTTTTCCAATTCAATTCTCTCAGCGTTCTCTCGGATTTGTTTTATTTCTTGAATCTTTGCCTTAACTTCTTCCACTTCTTTATCCATGTCTGCTTGTCTTTTCAAAAGGAGCTCATCTTTTTTGATAAGTCTTTCCTCGTTTTTTCTAGCATCCTCTTCTTTTTGTTTTATCTCAGCTCTTGCAGTTCCTACTATATCTTCTGCCTTTCTTTCTGCCTCTTCTACGATTTTCTGTTCTTTATCTTTGGCAACTAGCATCATTTGTTGGATGTCTAGCTCCATTGAACCTTTTTTACTTTTCGCAACCAAGATACGCAAATAGTACCCTATAACTAGGGATACTAGTGACGCTGCTCCTAAGAGCAAACCTATTTTTTCTAATGACATTTTTTCGGGTAACCTCTGCTCCTAACTTTCGAGATTCGATAATCTGTTCAACATTCTTTCTTTGGAAATAATATTTTAAAATTTCAATTTTTTCGGTTCTGAATATCTAGAGTGATGGTATAAATCAAGAAAAGCCAAAAACAACCAGTTATTTAATTAATTTAAATAATAACCGTACTATATAAGAAAGTAGGGAATAAGTCAAAAAAAATGTAAAACTCTTGAATTTGAGTTTAGTTCTAGGAGTGAGGTTTTTTGGCGACTAAGGTGTACAAATAGTACATTGCAGGAGACAAAAAATCAAACGACAAAGAAATAGACCAAATTCAAGTGTTTTTTATAGGATCTTATCAACAATTCCGTATTTCTTCGCTTCCTCAGCTGACATGAAGAAGTCTCTGTCCATATCCTTCTCAATTTTAGAAAGAGACTGCCCTGTGTTTTTAGCTAGTATTTTGTTTAGAATCTCTCTATTTTTCAGTATATGTTTAGCTCCTATTTCTATATCTGATGCTTGGCCCTGAGCTCCTCCATGAGGTTGATGAATCATCACTTCTGCGTAAGGCAGGATGTATCTTTTGCCTTTTGTTCCTGAAGATAGAATGACTGATGCCATAGACGCCGCCATTCCAACACAAACAGTAGAAACATCATTTTTAATATGGTTCATTGTGTCTAGTATGGCCATGCCAGAGTGGATGTATCCTCCTGGAGAGTTGATGTATAGGGAAATGTCTTTTTTCGGGTCTTCTGACTGTAGAAATAATAACTGGGCAATTACTATATTTGCTGTATCGTCGTCTATTTCGCCAGCAAGGAAGATGATGTTTTCTCTAAGTAGTCTAGAGTAAATATCATAAGCCCTTTCCCCGAACTGTGATTTTTCTATAACTGTTGGTATTAACATGAGGTAGAGTATACCAGAAAGTGCGTTTTTGTAAAATTGTGGTATAGTTTCATAAAACAAAACATATGAGGGTGCACAGATTTTATACAACGACTCCTATAGCTACTAACAAGTTCGATATCACCGATCGAGACATGGTCCATC
The DNA here is from genome assembly GCA_964608465.1 of uncultured Candidatus Saccharibacteria bacterium. Classification (GTDB taxonomy): domain Bacteria; phylum Patescibacteriota; class Minisyncoccia; order Phycocordibacterales; family DATDWN01; genus C7867-006. Next base: position 6,342 of record CAZSNI010000016.1, read on the forward strand.
AGTGGAAAAGCGTTTTTCGTTACAATGTTGGATCCCAAGTTATTCTTTTTGACGGATCTGGTGTTGACTACCTATGTATGATCACTTCTTTGCGAAACTTGGGCGCTACAGTTGAAGTTATTGAGAATAAAGAAGTAAACATGAAACGAAATAATGTGTACTTGTGCATGGCGATGGTGAAAAAGGATAATTTTGAACTAATTAGCCAAAAAGTTACAGAGATCGGTGTTACACACATTGTTCCAATACTTTGTGAGCACAGTGAGAAAAGAAAGTTAAATTTTGAAAGATTAAATAAAATCATTCTTGAGGCGTCTGAGCAGTCTGGTAGGGGAGATATTCCAACAATTCATGAGGTAATGAAATTAGATGATGTTTTTAGAAAGGGGATTCTTCCGCAAGAAAAAATAGTTCTTCATCCTGAAGGTGATGCGTTGAGAAAATACATGTTAGGACTTCACGAAGTAAATTCTTTCGCTGTGTTTATCGGTCCAGAAGGGGGATTTAGTCCAAAAGAGATTGAGCTATTGAAATCCTATAATGTTCCAGCTATTTCTCTCGGTTCTCAGATCCTCCGAGCAGAAACCGCCGCAATAGCGATTTCTTCTTTGCTAATTCTGTAAAATCTCGTTGACTTATAATTTTTTTGGAACTCGCGGAACCTACGAAAGAGTGAGTGAGAAAGTGTGGGACACTTTCGCAAGACCTTAAGCACGTAGTATCGAAAGGTGTACAGTTCCTGTAAGGAACGAAGAAATCCGCCAGCAGGCGGATATTCTGTTTCCAAAAAAGTTATAAGTAGAAAGAGATTTAAGCTTGTTTCTCTAAAAACTGAAATACTAACTCGTTAGTTAGAAAAGTCTCCACATACATTCTTACTCGGAAACGGTCTGCCTCCTTGTAGTTTGCTAGGATATTCTCCATTTCTCTTTTTATATCTTCTTCTTTTGGAGCGATAGATTCATCTTTTGCGATAGTGTTTAGTATTACCTGAGATTTTGCTCTTTTTACAGAAGCATCTTTCCACTCAGCCCTTAGATCAGCTTCAGTTTTTTTGATGTGTTTTAGATAATCTTCATATCCAATACCACTTCTTGCAATATCATCCTTGAACTGTGCAAGCATTTTTTCCATTTCACCGTCCACTACTATTTTAGGCAGTTCTATTGTTGAATCCTCGATAACTTTTTCAAGAATTTCAGTTCGTTTCTTGTCTTTTGCTTTTAGCTCTTTCTCTTTTGCTAAGTTCTCCTTGATTTTAGATTTCATTTCTTCAAGACTTTCAAAATTTCCAAGCATTTTTGCAAACTCGTCATTTACCTCAGGTAGGTCACTGTCCTCGATTTTTCTGTGGTTGTGCTCGTGACCACCACCAGCTTCTGCATGAACTTTGTCATGAGCGATGTTTTCTCGTATATTTTGTATTACATCTTCTACATCTTTGTCTGTCACTGCTACACTCTCAGCTTTTTTTGATAGTACTTTTTCAACAATTTTCATATAGTCAGCAAGTTTTACTTCAGGCATTAGAGAAGTTTTTATCTTGAACTCCATTTCAGAACCAACACCTATTTTTGTAATAGTGATTTCTGGTCTGCCTATAGCATCTATATTGTGTTCCTCTAGGATGTTTGGATATTCTTCATTTAGTGCAATTTCAGCAGCTTCTTCTAATAGTGATCCTTCGCCAATTTTTTGAGCAACTAAACTATCTGGGGCTGTTCCTTTTCTAAAGCCGGGTAGCTCTACAGATTCTTTTAGCTTTTTTAAGGCCTTTTCTCGCATTAGAGCCATTTTTTCGGCCGTAATTGAGCCAATAATTTCAAGCTCTCTGTCAGGAAGAGGGGATAGTTTTACATCTTTATAATGTTTTACACTTTTTTCTGCTTTTTTCTCTGATTTTGCCATAGTTTACAAAGTCTATATTATTAGGCATATTTTGGCAAATTTAATTAAAAAAACCGCGAGTTGGCGGTTTTTTTAATTTCTTCTCTTGATGTTTATTATTCTAGTTCTGCTGTCGTGTCCAGCTCTGCTCCTAAATTATCTAGGTTTGTCGCTTTTAAATCAGCCTCTATCGAGTTCAAATCATCTGAACCAGTTACACTCATGATTGCAGCAGCTTCCATATTTTCGTCTTGCGCAGCTGGAGTATTTACTTCTTCACTAGATACCAAACTTTCTTTCATTTTCGCTTCGTCAATTCTTTTGCCCCAGAAGTAAAGTCCACCAAGAATTATTATCGCTATTACAATTATTGTTCCTATTATAGATCCAATAGAAGATTTGTTTTCAGGAGCTGGTGTTTGCATGTTATTTATAGGTGCTGCTCCAGTTGGAATGTTATTTATCGGCATGTTGTTTGGTTGCATATTTCCTTCCATATATTTGTATTATATTAATTTTATTAATTTGTGCCTGTTGTTGTTGCTGATGGAGTCGTTGTTGCCCTGCCATTATTTAGTTGAGACATTCCCTTCAGGCTTCCCAGAGCTTTCTCAAGAAGGTTGTGTGCTTCTTTCAAATTTTTTTCTATATTCTTGTTGACGTCTCTCATTTTATCAAGAGTCTCCTTTTTTACAGAATCAGTAGTTGTTGAAAGGTCTTGTGCACCAGAAGCCGCAGTCGTTTTTAGTGTTTGTAGGTCAGTTTTAGCAGTATCTATCTTTGTTTTTGCGTCTGAAACAAATTTTTCAGCCTCGGTTGTGTTGCCTCCACCAGTTTTGATTTTACTGATTCTCGCGTTTATTTTACCCATTATTGTCTCCTGTCTTTGTATTGTCGCCTCGATTCTTTTAATCATCCTATCAAACTTTTTCTTAAGCTCTTCCTTCATTTTTTCTCTCCTTGCAGAACTGGTACTAGCAATCCTATCTTTAATTTCACCCTTTTTTTCTTGAATTCTTTGTGTAGTGCTAGCCATTTTATCCTTTCTCATCTCTGCCGTGCTAGCCATTTTATTTTTGACCTCCATCGCTCTATCTTTTGCTTCTTCCTTTCTTTCGTCCATTATCGCCTTTACTGGTCGTGGACCTTTTGGTGATGTTGATCCAGTACTGCCAAATGGATTAAAGCCTGCGTTTGTTTCTTCTGCTAAAGCAGTGGGAGCAACTCCCAGAACAACAAGCACCATTAGTGAATTTAATATAAGTTTTTTCATTATTTCTAAAATTACCTATTAACTATTTAATGAAATAATTATACACCATAGTTTTC
>CAZSNI010000017.1:0-9224 GCA_964608465.1 uncultured Candidatus Saccharibacteria bacterium
TAATAAAACTAACTAAAGATATAAAACCCGACTACATTATCGCTTGTAATGACTTAGCGGGTCCAACAATGCGACATGATGTTTACGACGGATACAAAGACGGCAGAAAGAAAACAGATGATGCGCTGGTAGCTCAGTTCGACAGAGCGCTGGATGTTTTCAAGGCAATGAACATTCCTATATATTCATCGCCCGGGTTTGAAGCAGACGATATGCTCGGAACTATTGTTGAGAAACTTAAAACAAATAAAGACGTAGATATTATTATCGCTTCTGGCGATATGGATACCATGCAACTTATCTCTGGCGACAAAGTCCGTGTGTATACTTTGAAAAAGGGGATCAAAGATACGATTATCTACAATGAGGAAGCAGTTATGGAGAGGTTTAAATTTGGTCCAGAACTTTTGCCTGACTATAAAGGGCTTCGAGGAGATCCATCAGACAACATAATAGGCATAAAAGGCATTGGAGAAAAAACTGCAGAGGAACTTATCGTAAATTTCGGAAGTATTGAGGATATTTATAAAAAGCTAAAGAAAGACGAAAAAGCTTTTGAAAAAGTTGGAATTAAAAAAAGAATCATAGAGTTACTCAAGGCTGGAGAAGAAGAAGCGCTGTTTTCTAAAATGCTCGCAACTATCAGACGTGATGCGCCTATACATTTTACTTTGCCTGAGAAAGTTTGGAGAGACGATATAGATATGAAAAAGGTTCAGGATTTGTTTGTACAGTTTGAGTTTCGAGCCCTTGGTTCTAAAGTGGCCGAAGCACTTTCTTTAGAAGCGCCCGCTGTGGCTGAATTGGGGGATGTAAATACTGACCCTAAGGAGGTAAGGGAGGTAGGGCTCATGCTATGGGTGGTGGATTCAAACAAAACAAACCCAGATATAAATGATATTTTGTCATACACTAGAACAAATTCTCTTTCAGAGGCCAGAAAAGTTTTAGAGAAAATCATAAAAGACCAAGATCTCACTTTTGTTTTTGAAAATATTGAAAAGCCTTTAATGCCTATCACAATGGCAATGACAGAGGTGGGAATAAAAATTGACGTGGATAGATTGAAAGAACTTTCTAAAAAGTATCACAAGGAACTAGCGTCCCTTGAAAAGAAAATTTGGAAAATTGTTGGTGAGGAGTTCAATATCAGTTCTCCAAAACAGCTCGGTGAAATGCTTTTTGTAAAAATGGGTCTGAAGCCAAAGAACCAAAAGAAAACAGCAAGCGGAGGATTTTCTACAAAAGAGTCAGAACTTGAGAAACTTCGAGAGGTTCATCCTATTGCTGACCTCATTTTGGAGTACAGAGAGTTTTCAAAACTTTTGGGAACATATATAGATGCTATTCCTACAATGGTAGATAAAAACCAGAGGCTTCACTCAGAGTTTCTGCAGGCAGGTTCGGCTACAGGAAGAATGGCGAGTCAGAATCCGGGGATACAAAACATTCCAAACAAAACAGATCTTGGACGTGAGATAAGAAAGTCATTTATTGCAGAAAAAGGTTGGAAACTAGTTTCTTTTGACTACTCTCAAGTAGAACTTCGTATCGGGGCATTTATGTCAGGAGACAAAAAACTTATAGAGATTTTCAAAAACGGCGAAGATGTTCACACTGCTGTGGCACGAGAAGTTTTTGGAGTAGAGGCGAAAGATGTAACTAAAGAAATGCGAAGTAAAGCAAAAGTTATAAACTTTGGAGTTATGTACGGTATGGGAGTTACAGCACTACAGAAAAATATTGGAACTGACAGAGCCGAGGCACAGGAGTTTCTAGATGGATACTTCAATAAATTTTCAGGGCTTGGTGAATATCTAGAAAATGTAAAAAGAGAAACAGCACAAAAGGGGTACACTGAAACTTTTTTTGGTAGAAGAAGATATTTTCCAGATATAAACTCAAAACTACCTTTTATGAAGGCATCTGCAGAGAGAATGGCGATAAATGCACCGATACAGGGAACAGGAGCGGACATAACCAAGATCGCAATGATAGAAGTCGATAGATTTATTAAATCAAAAGATTTAGAAAAAGATGTTCGTCTGTTGCTCCAAGTCCACGACGAACTAGTGTATGAAGTGAAAGAGCATATAGTAGAGTCAGTCGCTCCAGAGATAAAGAAAATTATGCAAAACGTTATCGATCCAAAGGAAACTAGCGGAGTAACACTCGCAGCTAATGCTAGTTTTGGGGATAATTGGGTGGAAACTGAGGAGATTAAATAGTTTGGAGTTAATGTTATAATTAATATATGCTTTACAAATTATTTAGATATTGGTTTTATTTAGTTTCATTACTATCTATATATTTAGTAGTAAAAATGTTGTTTATAGATGATAACTCAGGTCAGGGATTTAGTGGTTTAGGAGTTGTTATAATAGTTCCTGTATTAGTTGTTACGGCAATTGTTTCATTGTGTTTGGCTGTATTTGTTGCTAAACCTAAAAAAGATAATGAGCCAAACACCTTGTCCACTACTGGAGATATACTTAAAACAAGTATATTATCATCAGCATTTATAATTACGGCTTTATATATTATATTGGGGGTTGTTTTATAAATCATGTACTACTTTTTACACGGCACCGACACACATAAGGCTCGAGAGAAACTCCATGACCTTTTAGGGTTGGCGAAGAAGAAGAGACCTGAGGCCGAGGTTTTTAAAATGACCACAGAGAACTGGGGCGAGGGGCAGTTTGATGAACTACTTGTGGCGCAAGGGCTTTTCGAGCAAAAGTACACAGTCGTGCTAGACAATCTTTTTGAAAAAAAAGATGTTAAGGAGTATGTCTTAGATAGGCTAGAAGGGTTGAAGGAGTCTGACCAGATATTTCTTTTTCTAGAAGGCAAGGTGGATGCAGCGAGTTTGAAGAAAATAGAAAAGCATTCAGAGAAAACTCAAGAGTTTGAAAAGAAAGCTGAAGTGAAACCGTCGCTAAATGTTTTCGCTATAACCGATGGTCTACTAGAGAAAGATAAAAAGAGACTGTGGATAGATTATTTAGGTCTGCTAGACAAAGGGGGAGTTCCAGAGGAAATCCACGGCATACTTTTCTGGCAGGTAAAGAATATGATTCTCGCTAGTAGAGCAACCAGCACTTCGGAAACTGGTCTTTCGCCTTTTGTATACAAAAACGCACTTCGGGGCAGTCGAAACTACAAGACAGAGGACTTGCAGAAAATGTCTAGTGAACTTGTTGATATGGCGCACAGAGTAAGGTCTGGAGAAGGGGAACTTGGAGTAATGATGGAAAAGTGGATGCTAACCCTTTAATCTAAAAGGCGCCCAGAGCATTGGTATGCGGGGCGCCCTTTGCGTCGTCAGAAAGATCATTTGGCTTTCCGGAAGTTGTGAGACCCGAAGTGCATCTCTTTCTTGCCCACAGTTATGGATACCAGAATCTTGCCATTGCGGGCTCGCAGTATTCTGGTTACTTTGTGGGGGCCAGGGGTTCCAATCTTTCCGAGCAGTATGAGGTAGGTTGCACGAGAAAGACAGGTGTTCCTGGCTCCATAGTGGGCTGCAGGGTTGTATGGCAAAAGTTCTATGGTTGAGCCAGAAGAGATTTCGATCTTTTCGCCCGCGGCGTTGTGAATTTTGGTTCGCGGGATCTCTACCATCGGCATTCTGAACACCGTGTCCTCCTTTCTTGGTTCCGAGTGTAAGGTTAGATGATTTGAATTAGGAAGTAAAGCAGAGGATTCATTTGTTGGACTTTTTGAATTTTTCTGTTATATTTCAAGGGTTAGATAAATGCAATAAGCCTAAAGCTTATGGTCACAGATATTTTCCTTGCCGTCGCAAGAAAAATTCCGCGACCCCGCCTCGCCTATTTTTCTTACTAGAAAAATATGGCTGTGGCTCGCATTTGCCCGCAAAAACTTAAAGAAGTTTAAGTTTTTGGGCAAATGCGCCCGTAGCTCAGTCGGTAGAGCAGCTCCCTTTTAAGGAGAGGGTCGCAGGTTCGATTCCTGCCGGGCGCACCAGACAAAAAATCCCATCAGTTTGGGATTTTTTGCTACTGGTGCGCGACGGAGGCATGTTTTCCGAGTACGGAAAACGGCGAGTCGTGGGGCAAAGAGAACTCCAGTTTGACGAAACTGGGGTTACTCGACGCCACAAGAATAAAGGCTTAAAGTTTCACTAAGGAAAGTTTAATTCTTGTTAAATAGTTTAGAAAATAAAATTGAAATAGTTTGATATATTGAAACCAACAAGATTAATATACCGAATAATTGTACGAAACTAAATATAATATCGGCAGCATGAAGCGTGTCTCCATTTATGCCCACAATCCTGGGTATAAAACCCATTAAAGTCAGAATTGAGCCGATAATATAACTTCGAATCATTCTTTTTGTCTTATTTGCATTGTAAACTTCAGGAGAAGAATTATTATGATCAATACTTTCTTTGCCTTTAAAAAAACCAATAATAATTAACAATAAGGATAACGGTAATAATGCAATAGAAATAAAGACTGGTATGATTCCACCAACACCCTCGACTTCCTTCGCTAGGTTGAAAAAATAACCGCAAAGAATAAGTATTAGAATTCCTATTATAAATAATAAATTTGATTTTGTTTTGGATTGCATATTCTTTACAACGGCAAATCAAAAGCGAAAGCTCCAGGACCAGTGACGATCAGTGATAGTAAAATAAGTACCGCCATAAAGTAAGTAAAGAAAATTTCTGGATTTAAAGGAGTACTTTTTCTGTTAGCCCAGTGTTCGAAGTAAAAATCAAATTTAAACATTAACACTCCTAGTATCACGGCGATCTGTGTATATACACCGAGAAATATTGCGATTCCTGATAAGAAATATAATAAAGAAGCTAGTTTGTATTGTTTGCTCAATCTTGTTTTGCCTAGGTAAATTAGGTAAAGACTGGCTACTAGTCTTAAAAAAAGTGGAGCAAAAAAACCAAATGAAAGTAATTGTGGAAATATTGTAAATGTATGCATTTCAATATTATATGGTATATTCCTTCTGATGACAAAGAAGAAACAAATGGAAGTCGCGGTGTTACTGCACGATATACGCTCTACCCACAATGTAGGTTCTATTTTTCGAACTTCTGATGCTTTGGGAGTGAATAAAATTTATCTCTCCGGATACACTCCGTCACCCATAGACAAATATGGTCGCGCAAGAAAAGACATAGGCAAGGTTGCCCTCGGTGCAGAAAAAACTATTTCCTGGGAATACGAGGAAGATCCAAAAAAAATAATAAAAAGTTTAAAAAAGGAAGGTTTTCAGGTGGTTTGTGTGGAACAGGACGAAAAGTCAGTGGACTATAAAAAATTAAAAGTAAAAGAAAAAGTATTGTTTGTTATGGGTAACGAAGTTCTTGGGGTAGATAAAAAAATACTAGAACTGTGTGATGATGTTGTCGAAATACCTATGAAAGGGGAGAAGGAGTCACTCAATGTCTCCGTGGCCTTCGGCGTCGCCTTGTATCGTGTGCTAGATAAATAAATTTCCAGATTTGGCCAATCTCATCTTCTAAAATTTTAAAATAATCTTCACCTTTTTACCTATAAGGCTCATCATATTTTAAAATTTTATAAGCGACCTTGTCTCAAATCAGAAAATTTGAGGTTACTTCTTAATACTCCAATATGTCTACTATTTTGCCAACATTGTCATAAAGCACAATTTTCTCTCTTCTATCTTTCCAAATCCTCTCACTTCTCTTTAGGTAAATTCGCCATTCTTTTCCATAAAAGTCCGCGTCGCTTTTGTGGGTGTTTATGCAAGAAGGGTAGTTTATTTTAGTGTAGATAAAGTTTGTGCATTCATAACTCCAGTTTGCAGGAGTATTCTGAGTTTGTATTCTGCAGGTAGGGAATCTTTCTATGTAATCCAAACAATCATCGTTTTTTACTGTTTTAGGGATAGAAGACAAGTCTTCATTTTTAGGAGCAGGGCAGGAGGTGTATAGATAAGGTGTAAATGTTTGGAACTGACTAAGGTATCCAGAACATTTATTAGTTTTGAAACTTGCTCCGTTTGGAGATATCCCAGTTATCAAATAAAGCGTTTCTCCAGAATTTAAATATATGTCTTCTTCGGAGTTTACTGTTCCTGCAAAATAAAGGTAAGTTCCTTTTGGGATCTTTACAGTCTGACCACTGCTTTCACTTTTAACAGTCCAGCCAGTAACATTTATTGGAGTCTTTGTTGTTCCGACAGATATATGCAAATACTCTTTTTTAGGATCAGTTGAGCGAATAGCGTAGTTTAGGTTAACAATATTTTTGTATACTGACTGAGTCTTTTTGTCTTCTTCGGCTTGAACTTGTTTTTTTAGTTCATCAGCTTTTTTTTGAGCCTGGTTTAGTTGAAACCTAATGTCAGCTTCTTTTTGAGCTTGAGTTTTTGGAGGTGGAGTATAGGTAGATTTACCTATAGATCCAGGCTTGGCAGTGCCACTTGTTCCTCCAAAAAGGCCAATTCCAATTATTCCTAGAATTATAGCTAAACCTAGTCCGTTTCCATTTTGCATAGATATATTGTACTAGTAAAAAACGTATAAGTTAAGTTATTTCTGACAGTTCGGACAAAAAATAGTAGTTCGAGTTTGTACTGTGGTTTTTTCAAGTGAAGTTTTGCATCTAGGACATTTTCCTCCAGACTTACCATAGACTTTGTGTTCTCTGGCATAGTTTCCCATGGATTCATCGAGTAGTCGGTAGGTAGCTACAGAGGAGCCTCCAACTTGTATGGCTCTTTTTATTATTCGAACTATTGCTTTGTGGAGTAGTTCAACTTCGTTTTTATTGAGAGAATTTGCTGGCCGTGTTGGTTTTATTTTTGATTCAAATAGACTTTCGACTGCATAAATATTCCCAAGACCAGTTACTATTTCTTGGTTCATGAGTACTGCTTTTATTTTTCCATTTTTGTTTTTTAGCGACTCCAAAAGGTACTTCGAAGTAAAATTTTTATCAAGTGGTTCTAGCCCAAGTAGTTCAAAGTGTTTTGCATCGTCAAACTTTTTTGGAGTGGGGTAGTACAACAAGTAGCCAAACATCCTCGTGTCGTTGTAGTAAAGCGAGCCTTTATTCAGTTCAAAAGTTACGTGAGTGTGTTTGTTAGGGATTTCTTTTTCTGAAATCTCTATCGGGTGTCCACCAATAATTTTCTTACCACCAGTGGCTCCTTTGTATACAAACTGTCCTGACATTTTTAGGTGAACCAGTAATAGCTTTCCACTTTTGAATTTGAAAATTAAGTTTTTTGCCCTCCGTTCTATTTTAAGAAAAGTTTCATTTGTAAGACCTGTTTCAAACTCTTTTACTTTTTTAGTTGATGCTGTGCGCAAAGTGCCTTTGCCAGAGACAAGTTTAGGTTTTCGGACTTTTACGTTCTTTATTTTTTGTCCTAGGAGTTTACTTTCTAATCCTAGGCGGAGATTTTCTACTTCAGGAAGTTCAGGCATGTTTTTATGTTTATATTAACCAATTTCTGCGTTGCTCGTTGCGTTTGCTCCTGCAATGTACTATATGTACATTTTAGTCGCAATCCGCACTCGCGCCTTGAACTTGGCTAATATAACCACAAAAATTATTATAAGGTTTGTTTTGACTCTAAATAACTTTTAAGTATTAGTGCTGCAGCAGAAGCATCATGCATTTCATTGTGACCCTGTAGGTGTTCTGCTTCTAGGGAAGTCATAAACTCAGGGTGGAGGTGAACGGGTAAGCTGGTTTTTGTACGTAGAATTTCCACTAGTCCGTGGACTTGTTTCATAATTGGGTTTTCCTCTTGTTTGAAATTTCTTGATTCACCAACTACTATTGTTTCAACATTCTTTTCTTTGCAGATAGTGAGGATTTCTTCTACAAGATTTCCTTCGTTATCCAATACAGAAAGGGGATACGAAAAGTCGCCTCTCTCGTCAGAAAGGGCTAGGCCAACTCTCTTCTCTCCATAATCTATACCTAAATATCGCATTTCCATCAGTCTACATTAAAAATATAGTCTTTGCATTATCTCTTATTTTTGATAGTATACCTCTACATGGATGGGTGGCTGAGTGGTCTAAAGCAACAGTCTTGAAAACTGTCGTCTGGGTAACTGGACCGTGAGTTCGAATCTCACCCCATCCGCAAAGAAAAGAACTCCGAAAGGAGTTCTTTCTGTTTAAGCGGATGGGGTGAAATTCGAACAGAGAGGGGTCGGGAGAGAAAGCTCTCTCCCGTGGAGGAAGGATTGGGAAAACCGTGGGTTGCCCAGTAGTTCGCAATCTCACAATATATGTATATCTAATCTGTATTTAATTTTTTGGGAGTAGTATAATTATCCATATGAATCTAAAACAAATTACTGTTCTCTTATCAAGAATCGCATTATTTGTAATGTATTTCTGGTTCGGTCTTTTAAAAGTTATTGGTCAAAGTCCGGCGAGTCCTTTAGTTGAGAAACTCTTCGACAACACAATTTCTGGTGTTATGCCTTTTTCTTCTTTTATAGTTTTGTTTGGATTGTTTGAAATGGTAATTGGGGTATTGTTTTTCATTCCAAGATTTGAGAAAGTCGCAGCAGGTTTGTTTGGACTGCATATATTCACAACAGTCTTGCCTCTTTTTGTAATAGGGGAAATATGGACAAAGTTTGGTGTACCAACCATAGAAGGTCAGTACATAATTAAAAATCTAACTTTGATTGTTTGTGCATTAAACATATGGATGGCAGGAGCTGAGGTACAGAAACCAAAAATAAGTGATACAATTCTCAATACAATATAATGCAAAAAATTTCTTGGGATACACACGAATATTTTCATACAGAAAAAAGTAATGATTGGTACTGGATTGTTGGTATTGTAACTTTATCTATTGCCGTTATTGCGGTAATTCTTAACAATATAATTTTCGGTGTTTTGATAATTGTTGCTTCTTTTACTCTTTCTTTGTTTGCTTCGAGAAAACCTGAAGTGGTTACTGTTACGCTAGATAACGTTGGGGTAACTTTTGGAAGAACTCGATATCCTTATGCTAGTCTAGAATCTTTTTGGTTCGAAAATAGAGATGCACATCCAAGACTTTTATTGAAATCAAACAAACTTTTTATGCCTTTTGTAGTTATTCATGCAAATATGGATGACTATGAAGATATAAGAGAATATCTGAGTTATCACTTAAAGGAAGAAGAGCATACCGAGCCTATATTAGAGAAAGTTCTAATTTATTTGGGATTTTAGTGTG
>CAZSNI010000018.1:0-8927 GCA_964608465.1 uncultured Candidatus Saccharibacteria bacterium
TGGCCTCATCGTCTAACGGTTAGGACGCGGCCTTTTCAAGGCTGCAATCGGGGTTCGATTCCCCGTGAGGTCACATTTTAATGAAAATCCTTAGTATTGAGACATCCTGCGACGAAACAGCAGTTAGTATAGTCGAAGCGAATGGAGGACTAGAATCCCCTTCTTTTAGAGTGCTTGGAAATGCACTTTTCTCACAAATTGAAATCCATAAAGAATTTGGTGGAGTTTTTCCAATGCTCGCAAAAAGAGAACACGCAAAAAACCTCTCACCTCTACTTGAAAAAGTTCTTAAAGAAGCCAATCAGTTTAACCCAAGAAGCAATCCTAACGACTCAAACTGGGCCGATATAGAAAAAATCTTAGAACGAGAGGAAGGATTATTTATTCCATTTAAAAGTTTGTTAGAGAAAATTGAGAAACCTGATATAGATATAATTTCTGTAACTTCGGGACCAGGGCTTGAGCCGGCTCTCTGGGTTGGAATTAGTTTTGCAGTAGCACTCGGAAAAGTATGGGGGCTACCAGTGGTACCAGCAAACCATATGGAGGGGCATATAACTTCCGTACTAATCGAGGATGAAGAAAATCCAGTTATGTTCCCTGCTCTGGCTCTTTTGATCTCAGGTGGACACACTGAAATTGTAGAAATTGATAGTTGGGGAAGTTACAAGATTATTGGCCAGACAGTTGATGACGCGGTTGGCGAGGCTTTTGATAAAGTTGCAAGACTTCTTGGACTTCCTTATCCTGGCGGACCAGAAATCTCAAAACTTGCTGAAAAGGCAAGATCAGAAAACTTACCTAAAACAGCTAAGTTTCCGAGACCAATGCTTTCTTCCAAGGATCTAAACTTCTCGTTCTCTGGCCTTAAAACTGCGGTCTTGTATTATGTGAGAGACAATTTTGAAGGCAAGCCAGAAAACCTTACAGAATCTGACAAGTCAGACATCGCCAGAGAATTTGAAGATTCAGTAGTGGAAGTGTTAACTCATAAGGTGAATAACGTACTTACTGAGAAAGATATAAAAACTCTCATAATTGCGGGTGGGGTTATCGCCAATAAAAGAATTAGAGAGTCTTTTTCCAAACTTACAAGCAAGTTTAATGGTCTTGTTTTAAAAACTCCAACAAAAGAGTTATCCACAGACAACAGCATAATGATAGCCTGTGCAACATACATAAAGACCCTCGTATTTCCAGACATTGTTTCAAATAATAATAAAATTATTGCAGATGGTAACTTGAAACTTGAATAAAAAGTGGTAGTATATTTTTCAGAGGTACAAAAAGAAAAGAACCGACACAAGTGCCGGTTCTTTTCTTTTTAATTAATTTTTATTCTAGATTAATTTCCTTATTTATCTCCTCAATCCTCTTATTGTTCCAGTACTCTCTGTACCATAGGTATGAAACGATTATGATTATAAAGATTAGTATATAGTTCAGCCAACCAATTCCCATAAATGTATCAACACACTGTGACGCTAGATCTATCTTATCTTTACCGAAAGGCCAAGAGAAAAGTCCTAGAAGTGAATTAACAAATTTCTTACCAGAAGCAATTACGTTCGCAGTTAAATTGTTCACAAACTTCTGAGTAGTAGAAGAGTATCCAGCCAAAGTTCCCTGTGAGTCATTTGGGTTAGCAGAACCAACTTGTCCGTCTATTATAACAGGTTTTGTAGGTGTACCAGAGTTTATAGGATTAGATGGAGTAACATTTTCATTTGGAAGTAATACACCCGCGTCTCTAAGTCCTTGCAGGAAATTTCTATATGTATCAATTTCTGTTTGTTGCTGAGCATTAACTGGGAAAGCCATCTTACAATATATTTCGTTAACTTTTTTCTTTGTAAGTATGTATGTATAAGAAGTAGGTGCTGTGTGTCCCCATGGAGTTAGAATGTCCCCTTTGTATCTATCTTGGAATGCATTTAATGCAGTAATAGTTTGATCGTCATACACCCCAGTAACCTGTACTGTGGTAAATCCTTCTAGATCTCTTAGAAATACCTGAAGTTTCTTAACTTCAACAGGGTTGTTGTTAAAGTCTTTTCTTAGGTAATCATATAGATAGTAACAAGTATTTGGAGCAGTAACTGCTGGAGGAACTACTGGACCGTTTACAGGCACATAAGTTGAGATTGGACCATTTCCTCCTCCGCCTCCCCCTCCACCACCTCCTCCGCCACCGCCACAGTTAGATGTACATGGAGCAGGGTTTACGTTTATTTCCGATGTACCTGTATTATTTCCAGTGTTTGGATCAGAAATTGTAGATGATGCAGTAGCTGTGTTTACAATTTTTTGTCCGAAAGTATCAGCATTAACAGTCGCAACCATTGTAAGAGTTGTTGACGCATTATTTACTAGGTTTCCAATAGTCCATTGCCCTGTTGTCGTAGCAAATGAGCCTGATGTAGTAGTAGCAGAAACAAATGTTAGAGTTCCAGGTAATACATCTGACAATGCAACTCCAGTTGCATCACTTGGTCCTTTATTAGTCAGAACCAAAGTATAGGTAACTGTGTCATTAACATTTACAGTTGTCTTATCTGCAGTCTTAACAACTTCAATATCTGAAGATGGCCCACCTCCTCCTCCGCCTCCACCATTTGTTACAGTAATGACCAATGTCTTTTCATCCAAACCGCAGATATTTGTTGCTTTTAAATTCACATTATATATGCCAGTTGTAGTAGCCGTACCACTTATAGTATTAGTTGATGTAGCAAATGTTAACCAAGAAGGAAGAGTAGTTGTAGAAACTGATAAGATAGTATCGGTTGTAGAACTTGCAGTCAGTGTGTATGTGAATCCATTTCCAACTGTTGCACTTGCAGTAAGTGCTGAAGTAATTTCAGGAAGAACACATTGTGGTGCTGAACTGTATCTAGCAAGCACGTACAATGTTCTTTCATATCTATAACTATCCAAAACGATGTAACCATCTGAATTTGTATCGGTATCACTATATGCGTAGAAATCAAATACATTATTTACTGGTTGGTCGTGCTGATCATTATATTCAACCTTATCCCATACAGTTGTAGTCGCAATCTGTGTGTATGTGTAAATACCATATGGAAGATTATCAAATGTTACACAATCTGAATCATTTACATTTAGTATAGTTTTATTGTTTGGAGTAAAAGCAGTTGTATCCCAAGATTTAGTTTGGAAAAATGTAGAAGAAGCAATTTCTGAAGTAGTGGTACCTAATTTAGTCGTAAGTACTCCTGAAGGTAGACCAGCCGAACTTGTAGCAATAACATTTTCATTATTTGCGATTAGCAAACAAAATGTGATTTTACCTTTAGAGTTATTCTCGATTTCCTTTTCAAGGACATTGACTGTCCTTGAAACCTCAACCGCCTTCAATCCTTTTGAATCTTCGACGTTGTAAGTGATTGTGTATGATCCAACTACGTTTGTATTAACTGTTCCGGTAGTTACAATTTTGTTTGTGATGTTTCCATCTTCTAGGTCTGTCGCTGTTGCACCTTGATCTGTGTAAACATCGCCCAAATACACATTAATTGGTGTTGCACCGATTAGAGTTATAACTGGGGCTGTGTTTACAGGTGTTGATGTTGCTTTCAAAACATTCCAAGCGACGCAATGATATGTTTTACCAGCGATTGTTGGCACCAACCAATCAAAATTGTCGTAATTCATAACGTCAGTATCACAGTAAAGCTCTGCTGAAACAGCTTGTGTTGTATTAACTCCTGTAAAAGGAATATAGTTTTCGTTGTATTGTTCTCTGACCCAAATCTTCTTATTTGTTACTTCAACTGATGTAGTAGATTGAAAAGGAGTCCAGTCATTTCCAGCTACGCCCACATTGTCACCTGGATTTTCATTTGCATCATCGTACTCAAAAGTCCAAGGAACTATTCTACATTCAGGATGTGTTTCAACGAAAGAAGTCGCAGTTGTGCTAGAAATATCAGGTCCACCTGCACCATAGTTTGGCAAGTCTGACTCAGAATCACAAACAATTTTAGTAGCAGAAATATATGCAGTATTTGAAATAATAATAGGTGGATACACATTAACTGTTCTTTTTATCTCAACCGCCTTCAATCCTTTTGAATCTTCGACGTTGTAAGTGATTGTGTATGATCCAACTACGTTTGTATTAACTGTTCCGGTAGTTACAATTTTGTTTGTGATGTTTCCATCTTCTAGGTCTGTCGCTGTTGCACCTTGATCTGTGTAAACATCGCCGGCTATAACACTTACCGTTGAAGAACCCACAAGTGTTAGAACTGGTGGAGTATTAGGAACTTCTTTCTTACACAAAGGTCCTACTGGATCATGGTAGCCAGTTCCACTGTTGTATAGAAACTTATAAGCAATAACCATCGGCACATTTGGATATCCGTATGGATTTGAATCTAGTAGCTGTGTTGGGTGAAGTCCGTACCAAGCATCAATTTGTGCCATACAAGATGGTAGGTCAACAGTAATAGACGCTGACTCTTCTGCGTGGACCAATCCAGTACCAGAATAAAATTCTTGATGTGACAAAACTCCATCAAACATCTTGTAAGAAGAGAGACTTACTGGAAACTTACAATCAGTTTTGTTAATTAAATTTAAAGTAGCTTTAGTATTGTCTGTACTTGTAGACAACTCAAATAGTATTTTCCCATCATTAAATGCTCTAGCTGCCTCAGTAATAGTTAGCACTTCACCAGGCTTACAGTAACCACTTTGACTGTGATCATTTTCCTCAGACTGATTTGCTAAAGCAGCTGCTGGAAATGCTCCAGATACTGTAGAGAAAATCATTGTAGTTACCAGTATGTTTGTAAATATTTTTTTCATAATTTAATTAAATTTATTACTTTTGATAGAAAGGATAGTACACTGACTTACTACTGTTGTCAATGTTTGTGAAATTATATACTATAAAAAATACTCATATTTTAAGCCATATTCTAAACTATGTCCTTTATGCGTAAATATTAGTCCTTTAGATTTCACAAATGCACTATTCTATAATGCTAGATTTTGGATTATTTATATAAGACATTAGTGCTGTCTTATATAAATACTTTGATTTATCTCAGTTTAGACGAAAACCACACCTATTTTGTACAGCCCATACTTATGCTATCCTAGAGAAATGAAAGACGTATTCTTGTCCCCATACAACCCAAAGGAAACTGAGTTAAAGCTCTACAAAATATGGAAAGAAAGTGGGTTCTTTAATCCTGATGTACTAGTGGAGAAAGGTATTGTTAGTTTAGATGCAAAACCTTTCACAATAGTAATGCCGCCACCGAATGCAAATGGTGACCTCCATGCTGGACATGCTTTATTTATCACCCTTGAGGACATAATGACTAGGTACAAGAGAATGAGTGGTTTTAAAGCATTATGGATTCCAGGTGCTGACCACGCAGGTTTTGAAACCCAGGTGGTGTATGAAAAGAAGCTTGAGAAAGAAGGTCGATCTAGATTTGGTATGGACCCAAAGGATTTGTACAAAGAAATCCTAGATTTCACACTAATGAATAAGAAGAATATGGAAGCTCAGGTAGAATCCCTTGGTGCTTCTTGTGATTGGTCAAGAGAAAAGTTTACTTTGGATCCTGATGTGGTTTCAAAAACTCAAGATGCATTTGTAAAAATGTGGAAAGACGGAATAGCTTATAGAGGCAAAAGAACAATAAACTGGTGTAGCAAGCACCAAACTTCCCTTTCCGAAGTTGAAACTGACTCCACTGAAGAAGTTTCCCCTTTCTATTATTTTAAATACGGACCGTTTGAAATAGGAACTGTTAGGCCTGAGACTAAATTTGGTGACAAATACGTAGTAATGCACCCAGACGATAAAAGGTATGAGGAGTATAAGCATGGCCAAAAAATGACCGTTGAATGGATAAATGGGCCTATAGAAGCAACTGTTATAAAAGATAGTGTTGTAGACATGGAATTTGGAACAGGCGTAATGACCATAACACCTTGGCACTCTCAAGTAGACTATGAGATAGCTCAGAGGCACAATTTGGACATGGAACAAATTATTGATTGGCGAGGAAAGCTTTTACCTATTGCGGGGGAATTCGCGGGAATGAATATAAAGGATGCTAGAAGTAAAATTGTTGAAAAACTACAGTCAAAAGGTTTAGTAAGCAAAATAGACGATAAATACAAAAATGTAGTTAAGAAATGTTACAAATGTAACACTATTATAGAACCTCAAATAAAGGATCAATGGTTTGTAAAAATGGAGCCTCTTGCAAAAATAGCCCTTGAGTCAGTAGATAAAGGTGAAATCAAATTCGTACCAGACAACTATGAAAAGATCTTTAGATACTGGATGACAAACACAATAGACTGGAACATATCTAGACAGATTGTTTGGGGCATACCTATACCTGCCTGGTTTAGGAATGGTGAGGCAGTTGCTAGTAAAGAGAAACCTGAGGGTGACGGCTGGATACAGGATACGGACACCTTTGATACATGGTTCTCATCTGGTCAATGGCCTCTTATGACTACCGGCTTCCCAGACGGAAAAGATTTAAATTCATTTTATCCAACAGATGTAATGGAAACTGGCCACGATTTAATTTTTAAATGGGTTCCTCGAATGGTTATCTTTGGTTTATACCTTGGAAAGAAAGCACCTTTTCACACTGTTTACCTGCACGGCCTAGTAAATGATGCTCAAGGTAAAAAAATGAGTAAATCAAAAGGTAATGTAATTAACCCCCTTACTCTTACTGACAAGTACGGCACAGATGCTTTACGAATGGCGCTTATCGTAGGAAATACCCCTGGAACAGATGTCGCCCTACAGGAAGACAAAGTTAAAGCTTACAAAAACTTTGCAAATAAAATATGGAACATAACTCGATTTGTTTTAACTAGCTTAGAAGGATTCGACGGTAAAAAACCCGACCTTCTTATTGAGCAAGATTTGAATAACATTTCGGAACTAGATGCGTTGGTAAAAGATGTAACAAAAGATATGGATGAATACCGTTTCTACCTTGCTGCCGAAAAATTATACCACTATGTATGGCACTCTTTTGCTGATAAAATAATAGAAGGCTCAAAAGATAAGTTAAAAAGTGAAGACCAAGCGGTAGTAAAATCAACACAATTTACTTTGATGTATCTGCTAAAGACTTCACTTAAACTACTACACCCTTTTATGCCATTTTTAACCGAAGAAATATGGTCTCACATTAAAAGCTCTGAAGAAAATCTACTTATTGTTACAGAATGGCCAAAATAGAAGTCATTAAAATATGTTTCTAGAAACACTACAACAATACCCTTTTATTATTGCATTCATACTTGGACTCATACCGGCACTTATCTGGCTTTGGTTTTGGCTAAAGGAAGATGTACACCCAGAACCAGCAAGAATACTAACTTTAGCGTTTTTAGGAGGCATGCTTGCTGTTATTATCGTTCTACCCTTTCAAAAAATAGTTTATGACTATTTGAGAGATGACGTATTCTTGTCATTTACATTATGGGCAGCAATAGAGGAAATTACTAAATTTGGACTAGTTTACTATATTGCGCTTCGAAAGAAGATCGTTGACGAGCCCGTAGATGACATGATTTACATGATTGTTTCTGCACTTGGTTTTGTAACATTCGAAAACACTTTATTTCTTACTGAAATTTTAAGAGATGGAGACTTCTTAAGCACAATTATTAATGGAAATATGAGGTTTATAGGAGCAAGTCTCATACACATAATGTCATCAGCTACTATAGGTACGATGCTAGGTTTAGCATTCTATAAAACAAAGAGAGAGAAAATTATCTACACAACTATAGGAATTATTATTGCAACAGTATTGCATACTCGTTTCAATTTATTTATAATAAGTGGAGCACCAGGAAATATTTTTCTTGTATTCGGAGGTGTTTGGTTGTGTATCGTAGTATTGTTACTATTATTTGAAAAAATTAAACATCTTAGAAACGAAAATTTAAAAACCTATGAAAGATAACAGATCATTCTTTGAAAAACTAACAGGAAGTGTCCGAATGGACGATATGGAAGATGAAGTAGTTGAAGAAACTCGTCTACCTAGCCGAGGAGGCATTAATCCAAGCCCACTTCTAGAAGAAAGTGAGGAGGGTGAGCTAACTATAGATGTTTACCAAACACCTTCTGAAATAGTTATTAAAAGCATGGTTGCAGGAGTTAAACCAGAAGACCTAGACATCTCCATAACTCGGGATATGGTTGTAATAAAGGGAAAAAGAGAAACAGAAAAATTTGTTAAAGATGAGGACTACTATCACCAGGAACTTTACTGGGGTTCATTCTCAAGATCTATTATGTTGCCTTCTGAAGTAGAGGTTGAAGAAGCAGATGCAATAGAGAAACATGGATTGCTTATAATCCGACTACCGAAAATAGACAAGAATAAGCAAACTAGACTAAGAGTAAAGGGATAAAAATGACACCAGAAGAAAAAGAGCTTCTCGAAAGAGCCGTTGAACTTTCTGAAGAAAATAATGATATTCTTCGCTCAATGCACAGATCAATGAAGATTGGGCGTATTATGAGTATAGTTTACTGGGTATTTATAATTGGGTCTGCTGTAGGGGCATTTTACCTTATACAGCCCTATATTAACGGTATTATGTCTGCATACGGCAACGCCACCACTAATCTAAACAGTATTTTGGGCAGTTAGAATGTTATTGCAAAAAGCCAAAATTCTAGTAATATAGACAGGTATTGATGTGATTATATGCCGAGATAGTGAGTTTGGGTGAGAAGTGATATTATCACTTCGCAAGACCTTGAGCTTTCTGTAGCCAGAATGCGAAAGGTGTACAGATCCTGTAAGGATGGGACACTGTAATTGTAAATAATATGCCGAGATAGCTCAGTTGGTAGAGCGCTTCCCTGAAGAGGAATAGGTCCCCAG
>CAZSNI010000019.1:0-8828 GCA_964608465.1 uncultured Candidatus Saccharibacteria bacterium
AGTTCCTAAGACTAGCGTGTCTACCAATTGCACCACTTACCCGATAGGAAATACATTAACATATTTGGAAAAAAATTGAAATTGCTGGAGAAATAGGGTATATTGTGGATTGTAATCATGGTCAGGGATATTTTTCTCGCCTACGCTAGAAAAATTCCACGACCCTGCCTCGCTTGGTTTCTTTCGTTAGAAACCATAGCTCTGGCTCGCGTAAGTCTTTGAGTAATCAAAGCAGTTTGATTACTCAAAGCATACGCGCCTATAGCTCAGCTGGTAGAGCAGATCCCTCTTAAGGATAAGGTCCCAGGTTCGATCCCTGGTGGGCGCACACGATTCAAAAACAGCATTGGTATGCTGTTTTTGTTTACGTGTGCGAGACGGAGCGCGCCGGCGCGAGTCCGGCCAAAAAGAATTTTTAGTAAAAAATTACTTTTTGGACAAGACGAAATTCAGGAATCGGTCAAGAACATTCTAAAAAAATTGGGAATCTTTTTGAATTACAATTTCTACCCGAAAATGTAATTCAAAACGCAGATTGTCGACAACCGCTACTGCGGTCGTAAACCGACAATCTGTTCGATTCCCACGCGCAAAGCCTCGCTTTGCTTCTGGTGCCCAGAGTGGGAATCGAACCCACATCCCTTTCGAGACACGATTTTAAGTCGTGCGCGTATACCAGTTCCGCCATCCGGGCAAATTTGAAAACATATCAAAAAAATACATTTTCATGGAGGCGTAGGCGAGAATCGCACTCGCGTATAAAGATTTTGCAGATCTTTGCCTTACTACTTGGCTACTACGCCTTATTTATTGTCTTCACTTAATAGTGTGTCAATCTTTTGTCTGTTCTTTTCACCACTATCTATTTCAAAATCCATCTGAGGGATTCTGCCTAATTTAGAATTTTCTTTTATAAATTCTTTGAATTCACTTCGTTTTCTTTTTGCAAATTCAAGAGCAGTTTTTTCAAATTCTACAGGAAAAACTGTAAAGAAGATGGTAGCATATTTTGAGTCTCTTGTTAAACTAACGTCAGTTACGGTTAGTAGGGAAGAATTGTTGCCGTTTAGGAGTAAAAACCTTGCGGCTAAGTCTCGTAAAATTTCTTTCATTCTTTCGTCGCGGTTACTCATATTATTTTTCGATTGTAATAAAAGCCTCAATATAATCGCCAACAGCCAGCTCAATATCAGCCTGTACCATTGCTCCAAATTCTTTTCCTTGAGGAACTTCTTTTGCTGCCACTCTTTGTTGTTGTAGCTCTTTTATTCTTCCGTCTCCGATTTCAGTGTCCCGTCTGATTATTTTTACAACAGAGTCTAGTTTTATTTCTCCACTTTCCACTCTACCGCCTAAAACTTGTTTGTTTTTTGTCTTACTGAAAAGCTTAAGAATTTTTGCCCGGCCAACAGATTCTAGAACCTGCATCTTCGGAGTACTTGTTGCCAAAACTTCTTTGAGCCATTCTGACATTTTATAGATCACGTCAAAGTTTTGAATTTCTATTTCATTTCTTTCCGCTAAGTTTTTTGCAGGTGAGTCGATTTTGGTGTTGAAGCCAATGATATACGTTTTCTCTTTTCCTCCAACAAGTCGAACATCACTCTCTGAAACCGTTCCTACTCCAGAGTAGATAACTTTTGTTTTAATTCTGTCAGTATCTAATTTTTTTATTTCAGAAACTACAGCTTCCAAACTACTTCCTGTATCTGCTTTAACAATAAGTGGAAGGTAAGTTGTTTCGTCAGGAGTCAGGTCTGTTTTTCTTGTTTTTTTACTATCGTCTTCTCTCTTTTGAATTTCTTTTTCAATGTCCATTCTTGCTTCTTCGCGGGTAGCGAACGCCTTGAATGTGCTTCCGACTTCAGGCAGGGAGTCCCAACCGATAATTTTTACTGGACTAGAAAAAGTCGATTCTTGTATTGGTTTTCCAGCAAAGTCCTCAATGATTCTTATTGGTGCAGTTGCTAGTCCTGAAGTTACGAACATTCCTTTTTTTAGTGTTCCATTTTTTACTATACATGTAGATGTTATTCCTTTCTTTCCATCAAGATTGCTTTCAATTACCACACCTACTGCTGGGATATTTCTATCTCCATTTAGTTCTTCAAGCTCAGCCATCAACAGAATCATGTCGAGTAGCTCTGGAACACCAGCACCTGTTTTTGCAGAAAGCAAAACTACCGGTATGTCTCCGCCGTATCCTTCTAGGTAAATTTCATTTTCTGCTAAACTCTGTTTAGTTTTTTCCACATCTGCATCTGGTTTGTCTATTTTGTTGATAGCAACGACATATGGAGTGTTACTTTGTTTGATAGATGCCAGTGCTTCCACGGTCTGTTTTTTAACTCCGTCTTCTGCTGAAACCACAAGTACTGCAATATCTGCTACAGAGGCCCCTCGTTTTCTTATACCACTAAAAGCCTCGTGTCCTGGAGTATCCAGAAAAGTTATTTCGTGCGTTTTGCCATCTTTACCATCGTGTAGAACTTCGTAAGCAGAGATGTGTTGTGTGATGTCGCCAGCTTCGTTAAGCGGTCTCTTACTTTTTCTTATATATGAAAGCAGGGTAGATTTTCCGTGGTCAATATGACCCATTATTACTACCACGGGTGATCGCTGTGTTGTGTCTGTTGTTTTTGTCATTGCAGTTTTTTGTTAAATCAATACTCATACTACTGTTTCAGTCTGTTTTTTGAATTTGTTAGCACTTCAGATTCTTCTTCTGTGAGTTCAAAATTACTTTCAAATTTTTCAATAGGTTTAGAAAAAATACTTATCCTGTCTCTAGAATACAAACTAGAGATTATCACCCCATCTCCGTTTTGGCTAAGAAGTGCAGTTGAAAAACTTTGGTTTCCTCCGTCGCCGGTGCCTTTAAAAGGGTTAAAGCGTAGTGTCTCTACGGCCTGAACGCTTCTATTCAATCTTCTTTCAACATTTGAAAAATGTGAAATAACTTCTTTCTGAAAATCATTTAGTTTCTCCAAGTTAACCTTGGCTGAAACTATTGAATCTTCTAGTGACTTCGCGTCTTTGCCAATAAGCAGGCTTTTAATTTTTATTTCCAACCTAATTATCCATCCAATCAGTACTACGGTAAGTCCTGTAAGTACATAGACAAAAAATATAGGGTTAGAAATTAGATTTGCCATTTCGTGAGTATGCCATATTTTAAGCCGTTTTGCAAAATGATTTTTCAGTGAATTATTGACACCATATAAAAATGATGTACCCTAAAAATGGGGTGTACAAACGATGTCGGATAAAAGCAAAGTTCTGGTGGTTCCGGGAAGTAGGTACGACGAGCTGAAAGCTATGCTCGACGAACGTCGTCGGGTGATTCTGCAGGAAGTCCAGGGACGTATCCGTGACGTTCGTTCCGACTGTGAGAGTGTCAGGTTGCGTGGTACCGGTGAGCCGAGCGACACTGCAGCACTCGATTTTCAACAGGACCTCGAGTTCGCTCTGATCCAGCACAAAGCAGACGTTCTAGAAAAGCTGAACGTGGCGCTGGCTAGACTCGTCGAGGGTAGATACGGCCACTGTGGAGAATGTGGCGAAGAGATCGAACCTGCTCGACTCAGGGCGCTTCCTTTCGCGGACAGTTGCTTCCATTGCGCGGACAAACGGGAGAGGGCTCGAGCCCGTCATTCAGCTTCCCACAGTGGACCACCTAGTCCGTGGTTCAAGAAGAAGAAAACTCCAGACTAAACGGAGTTAATACCGGCCAACGGAGACCGACTCGCGTTGAGCCGGTTTCCCATATAAAAGTGTTATAATAAAGTTATGCGTTTAAATTTTTTAAATCCATTCGGGCTTTTTAAAAACAGCCTCGGTAAAAATATTTTTCTTGACTATGCGGGAGGAACACCTGTTAGTTCAACGGTTTTAAAAGAAATGCAAAAATATGAAAATATTTTCGCAAACCCTTCAGGTTTGTATAGTGAGTCAGTTGTTTCAAAAGGTTTGCTTGGCAACTTTAGGACAAGAGTGGCAAAAGTTTTGAATGTAAACAAAAATGAAATTGTTTTTACCAGCGGAGGAACAGAAGGAAACAATCTGGCTCTTCTTGGGGTTTTTGAATATTTTAAATCGGAAAACTTTATTCCACATTTTATAACTACTGCGATAGAGCACTCATCTACACTTGAAGTTTGTAAAGAAATAAAAAGAAGAGGTGGAGAAGTTACAATACTTTCTGTTAATGAAGACGGAACAGTTTCACTGACCGAACTGAAAACTGCTATAAAACAGAACACTGTACTAGTCAGTATTACTTTGGCGAACAGTGAAATAGGTACAGTGCAGCCTATAAACGAGATAGCAAGAATTTTGAAAGATTCAAAAAAAGAAGATACTCCTTACCTTCATGTTGATACAGGTGGAAGTCCACTTTATATTTCTTTAGACATAGCAAGGCACGGTATTGATTTGCTCACACTAGATAGTGGAAAAATTTATGGCCCAAAAGGTGTAGGTGCTTTGTTTGTAAAATCAGGTACAAAACTTAGTCCAATTATTTTCGGCGGTGGCCAGGAGAGAGGGCTTCGAAGTGGCACTGAAAATATCTCGGGAATTTCAGGATTCGCACTGGCCCTTGAGGAGGCATCACAAAACAGGATAGTGGAGTCTGAAAGACTTTCAAAGATTCGTGACTATGCCATAGAAAATATTATAAAAACTTTTCCAACAGCTAGTTTAAATGGTTCTCTAAAGCATAGACTTCCAAACAATATAAATATATGTTTCAAAGGCCTAGATGCTGAGTTTGCAACAATCGAGTTAGATATTTTAGGTTTCTCTGTTTCATATTCTTCATCTTGTATGACACTTAAAGATGACTTTTCTTCGTATGTTATTAGGGCACTACATAAAAATGATGAATGCAGTAAATCAAGTTTGCGTTTCACTTTGGGTAAGTTCAGTCAAAAGTCAGATATCGATAAACTAGTTTTAGCTTTAAAGAAGGTTGTGGTAAAATAACAACAAATGGAAGATCTAAATAAAAGCCAAATAGTATTACTATCAATACTAATAAGTTTTGTAACATCTATTGCTACGGGCATTATGACAACTTCTCTTTTGCAAGAAGCTCCTATTGAAGTTACTAGAAACATAAATCGTATTGTAGAAAAAACAATTGAAACCGTGACAACTCCTGCAACTATTGTAACTCCAGGACAAAAGGAAGTGACAACGGTAATTGTGAAAGAAGAGGATCTTATTTTGGATTCAATAAATAAAAATGTAAAAAGTATTGTAAGAATCGAAGAAGTAGATGCGGTTTCTGGTGAAAAAACTTTTTACGGTATTGGTCTGGTTATTACAAAAGAAGGTTTGATTGTTGGGGACAGAAAAACAATTGGTCAAAACAATTTTTACACATCAGTAATGAGTGACGGTGTTAAAATTCCTCTAACACCAGTTGGTATAGACAAACAAACAAATTTTATTTTGTTTAAATCAAATGAAAAAGAAGACAAAGACAAAGCTCCTTACGTTTTCTCTCCGGCGAAGTTTAGTGACACCGAGCCAAATCTTGGTCAAACAGTTATTTCAGTTGGTGGAAGCGCTACAAACGCAGTGGCGATTGGTAGAACAGTTTCACTCATACAAAAAGAATCAGGAACAGGTTCTACAACTACAAAATATTTATCTAGTATTGAAACAGATTTATCAACAAAGGATCTGTACACTGGAAGTCCACTTTTTAACCTAGCTGGTGACGTAATTGGTATGAAAATAACCGGCGAAGCCTCAAAAGCATTTATCCCAGCATCACTACTTAAAAAAGACATAAATTCTCTTTCTGAGCCTGCAAAAACTCAATAATTTTAGGTGTTTTTTACATTGACTTTAGCCATTTTTTCGCTATAATACCAGTTAACACTGACTTTCAGATTTGAGTCAATATCGAGGCGAAAAGGTTAAAAGGCGATGAGGCGTATATAGATATACGGTGACGAGAATTTTGACCTTTTTAACAAAGATATTGGCCAAATATGGAAGTCCTGTGAATAGAACACTAAACACTTTATGCATCCGTTCAATAATTTTACCACTAAGGCTAAAGAAGCGATTCGAAAGGCGCACGAACTTGCGATAGAAAGAGGACAAAATCACGTTAATCCTTTGCATCTTTTGGCTGCACTTATAATCCAAGAAGAGAGCATGGTGGCTTCTATAATGGATAAGTTACAGGTAGATACAATTCTCATGACTGACTCTCTTATGGAGGCAATAGAAGGCACTGAGCAGGGTCAGACACTTCCTACTTCTTACCAGGTTTATCTAACTCCAGAATTAGCTCAGACTATTGACGCTGCTAGTAAACAAACTAGTCTTTTAAACGACGAGTTCGTTTCAACAGAGCATTTGTTTTTGGCACTCTTTGATATCCAAAGCGGGGCTCGAGATTTGCTTTCAAAATTTAAAATAAACAAAGATTCAGTTTTTCGAGTTATTGAAGAAATAAGAAATTCAAAAACTTTTGCAGATGAAGCTCCAAAAAAGTTTAAAGCACTTACAAAATTTACTAGAAACCTTACAAAACTAGCAATCCAAAATAAGCTTGATCCAGTTATCGGTAGGGATGACGAGATTTCTAGAATAATCCAAATTCTTTCAAGACGCACAAAAAACAATCCAATACTTATTGGTGAAGCAGGTGTAGGTAAAACTGCCATCGTTGAAGGCTTGGCTATCCGTATGTCTATGGGTGAAGTTCCAGAGTCTCTTCGAGACAGAGAACTTGTTTCTCTAGACCTAGGTCTACTTATCGCGGGAACAAAATACCGTGGAGAATTTGAAGAACGTCTAAAAAATATATTGAAAGAAATAGAAAAATCTGATGGTAAGATAATTCTTTTTGTGGATGAGATTCACACTATTGTTGGGGCAGGTTCTGCGGAAGGTTCACTGGACGCATCGAACATGCTAAAGCCAGCACTCGCTCGAGGTGAGCTTAGGGCGATAGGGGCAACGACTTTGAAGGAGTATCAAAAACATATTGAGAAGGACCCAGCACTTACAAGAAGATTTCAACCTGTTCATGTTAATGAACCAAGTGTTGAAGATGCGATAACTATTTTACGAGGCCTAAAAGAGAAATACGAGGTGTATCATGGGGTTCATATTACAGATGAAGCAATAGTTTCTGCTGTAAATCTTTCATCTCGTTACATCACAGATAGATTTCTTCCTGACAAAGCTGTTGATCTTATCGACGAGTCTGCATCATATTTGAAAATCGCACTGGAAAATAAACCTCCTGTTCTTCAGAATGCTCATTCTAAAATAGTTAAACTTCAGATAGAACATGAAGCATTGAAAAAGGAAACAGATCCAAAATCAAAAGCTAGACTAAAGGAAATCGAGAAACTTGTAGCAGATCTGAAAGAAGATATTTCAGAAATAGAACTAAAATGGAACAATGAAAAAGAAACAGTGACAGATATCAAAGAACTCAAGAAAAAACTTGAAGAATTTAGAAGAGAAGCAGAAACAGCAGAGGCAAAAGCAGATTTAGCAAAAGCCGCGGAGATTCGGTATGGCAAAATCCCTGCTCTAGAAAAAGATTTAGATACAAAATCAAAACGATTAAAGAAACTCCAAAGTTCTAGAAGAATCTTGAAAGAAGAGATCACTGAAAATGACATCGCAACGATTGTTTCAAAATGGACAGGAGTTCCGGTGTCTAGAATGCTAGAAGAGGAGGCGGAAAAACTAAACAGGATGGAGGATGTTCTGAGAAAAAGAATTGTTGGACAAAACGAGGCAGTTCAGAAAATTTCTGACACTATAAAAAGAAGTAGAGCTGGAATAAGTGATCCAAATAGACCTATTGGCTCTTTCCTTTTCCTTGGTCCTACTGGAGTCGGTAAAACAGAACTAACAAAAGCTCTGGCAGAGTTTATGTTTGACGATGACAAAGCTCTTATACGAGTAGATATGTCTGAGTTTATGGAGAAACATAGTGTTTCAAAAATTCTTGGAGCGCCTCCGGGTTATGTTGGTCATGAAGAAGGCGGAAACCTAACTGAACAAGTGCGACACAGACCATATTCTGTTATTCTTTTCGACGAGATTGAAAAAGCACATCCAGAAGTTTTCAATGTGCTACTTCAAGTTTTGGATAACGGTAAACTAACAGACAGCAAAGGTAGAGTGGTTAACTTTAGAAACACAGTTATTATTCTTACCTCAAACATTGGCGCAAGATACATTGATAAAATGGAGAAAATTGGTTTCGCGTCGGATAGTAGTGAGAAAACTATTTACGAAGATGCTAAAACAAAAGTTCTAGAGGCTTTGAAGGATCATTTCCGACCAGAGTTCCTAAATAGACTAGATGACATGATTGTTTTCGACACTCTAAGCAAAGAAGCTATTAGAGCGATAGTAAATATTCAGGTGGATATTGTTAAAGAAAGACTGGCCCAAAAAGAAGTTAAGCTTACTCTTTCAAACTCTGCGCTAGATTACTTGGCGAGCGAGGGTTACAGTCCTCAGTACGGTGCTAGACCACTAAAAAGACTAATTCAATCAAAAATACTAAACAAAATTGCTGGCCTTATGATAAGTCGAGGACTTTCAAAAGGCGGAACTATTTCGGTTGATGTAAAAGCGGGGGAGTTTGTGTTTAGTGTTAAGAAAGGCAAAAACGGTTCGTTTATAGGCGAGAGTTTTGTGAGTGAGAATGCAAAAGTTTAGTGTGGTCACGAATAAAATTCTGCTAAATTTTTGCGCGACCCCGCCTCGCGCCGTCGCGCTCCGACTCGCACGCCTAGCAAAAAATCTCCGTTCAGGAGATTTTTTGTGGTGTG
>CAZSNI010000020.1:0-8149 GCA_964608465.1 uncultured Candidatus Saccharibacteria bacterium
TTAACCTTTTCTGCCACGTCTGAAACCATATTCACTATTCCATCTGAGTCTTTATGCGAAGAGTAACCAGAAATCATTTCTATTCTTGCTCTAACAGGTATTAAACTACCGTTTATCTCTATTTCCCTTGGTTTGTTCTGTATCTCTCTACCTAGAGTTCCAATGGCCTGATAGCCCATAAGCAAAACTGTAGAGTCTGGGTCAGGCAAGAAATTCATCTCGTGACCTACTACCCTACCTCCAGAAGACATCCCGCTTCCAGCAATGATAATTTTAGGATTAGGAGTTTTTACTATATTTTCTGACTCTTCTCGCCCGTGAATAATGGTAAGTTTTGGAAAATTGAAAATATTATCGCCTCCAGTTATTTCTTTCTTAACATCCGGATTAAAATCTGTCGAATAGTTTTTATATATATCCGTAACTTTATTTCCAAGTGGAGAGTCTAGAAAAACTGGAACTGAAGGAATTTTTTTATCTTCAACTAAGTTGTTTAACTCGTACAAAATGACCTGTGTTCTCTCTATGGAGAATGCAGGTATGACTAACGCACCTTTTTTCTGTATTGTTTCAATAACAATTTTTCTAAATTTCTCATCTCGAATATTTTTATCTTCGTGGTTTCTATCACCATATACACTATCTACAATAAGATAGTCTGCTTCAGTTATTTTTTCAGTATCTTTTAGTAGTGGAGCCGGAGAATTGCCAGAGTCACCTGTAAAAACGATCTTTTTACCCTTAAATGTAAACTCATACATACTTGAACCCAAGATGTGTCCTGCATCTTTCAGATATACATCAAACTCATCATTAACTTTTGTTTTTGTGCTATAAGGAATAGTCCTCCAAAGTGCCATGGTTTTGTTAAAGTCAGCAAGCTCATATAGTGGAGTCTCTTTCTCTCCTTCCAAAGCGTTTTTTTCCTTCATATTCATGACCTTTATAGCATCCATAAGCATTACATTTGCAAGGTCTTTGGTTTCTTTTGTTGAGTAAATTATTCCCCCAAAACCGTCCTTTACTAGCTTGCAAACACGACCAATGTGATCCATGTGTGCATGAGTAATAAAAAGATAATCGATAGACTTAACATCATATGGAAAGGGTTTCTTGTTGTACTGGTAAGCATCTACAGTCCCCTGCAACAAACCGCAGTCCACTAATATTTTCGTCTTTCTGGATTCAAGAAGAAAATTAGCGCCAGTGACAGTGCCCACGCCACTCCAAAAAGTTATTTGCAGATCATTGTTTACGCTCTCCATATTATTTATTTAAAACTTTATATGCATATATTGAACCTAGTATTCCTCCACAAACATCCAAAATCAAATCAGAAACAGTATCAGCAACATACAAATAGCCATCTGAAATTAATTCAATTTCAAAATGTGTCTCAAATATTTCCCACAACAGTCCAACGATTAGCACCATTAGAAAGGAAACGAATGCAGATTTTCTCAAACTTATATTTCTATCTAGTAAGTAATGCCAAACCAGAACAGATGCCATTGCCACACAAAAACCTGCAGAAAAATGCATCACCACATCAGCCCACCACACTGTCCAGTACAGATATAGTTTATTGGCAATAAGATTAGCTGCGCCAATAGCAAAAAGCAGAGCAAATGTTCTTTTAAAAAGAGGTTTTGAAATCATTTAACTATTGTACTTTATTTTTTCTTAAACTAAAAATCCCACTTATGTGGGGTTTTTAGTAGGATAGCGTTGATATTTGCCTACTGTAATAGTAGGTGGGTGCCCGCACCTAGAACCCAAGAGCTCTAGAAATTTAAGACTCCCAAAAATAAATTTTAGGTAGAAAATATCTAACGCTACCCTAAAAACATTATACCTTCATCAAAACTCAAAACAACTTGCGAGAAATATTTTTTAGGTTCTAGTACTTAATCTAAGATTCCATCCAGATTAACATCATATAGTATCGACTCTTGAACGTGCTTATACTTTATAACTTCCTCAGGCTTAAACCAAATGGCCACCTCTCTTTCATACTCATTTACGTCATCCGTACAATGAATGAGATTTCTAACACTACCTCGAGAATCAAGATCAGAAATATGATAAGAATCTAGCGATAAATCTCCTCTTATAGTTCCAACGTCAGATGTAGTCGGTTCTGTACCTCCCACCATCTTTTTTATAACTGCCACAGCCTGGTTGCCCTCCCAAACCATACACATTACTGGGCCTGCAGTCATATAGCTTACTGCTCCTCTTATAATATCCTTACCGTATTCCGCGAAATCTTTGTCCACCACGAGGCCCTTACTCCTTCTGGCTTCCGCGATTGCAGTACCTTTCTTCAAAAACCAAGCATCATCTTTATTGTAATGCTTCCAGCATTGATCTTCTGTTGGAACAACAAGTTTAGCCGCACATAACTTGTATCCAACTCTTTCAAACCTTCTAATGATCTCACCAATAAGTGATCTCTGAATCCCGTCTGGTTTAATTATTACAAATGTTCTTTCATTTTTTGGATGCATATATTTTATTTAGTTAATATTATTGGGTCGCCTTCGGTTATAGCAACAGTATGTTCAAAATGTGCAGCGTTACTGCCATCTTTGGTTTTATATGTATAACCATCTTTAGCCAAAGTAATCTGGCTACTACCTAAAGTCACCATTGGTTCGATCGCAATGACCATACCAGGAACTAGTTTTTCCCCTCTTCCAGGCTTACCCTCATTAGGCACAAATGGATCTTCGTGAACCTTGTAACCCACACCATGCCCCGCAAGACCCTCAGATAGGCCGTACCCTAAAGGGCGTATAAATGACTCTATAGCGTGACCAATGTCTCCTACATGGTTTCCACCCCTAGCCTCTTTTATTCCTAGGTATAGAGCTTCCTTACAGTGTTCTATTAGTTTCTTATTTTCTTCTGAAACCTCCCCCACTGGCACAGTTATTGCACTGTCGGTAATTAAACCCGAATGGGTTAGACCTAGATCAAGAGAAACGATATCACCTTCTTGTAAAATAGTAGGATTCTCGTTTGGAATACCATGAACGATTTCGTTATTTACCGAAACGCACAAACAAGACGGGAATGGCCTTTTGGCACCCCTTGGTTTGTAGTTCAAAAATGCTGCCTTATCCCCTCCTTCCAAAACAAGCCTTAATGCCAAGCCTTCTAACTCCTGAGTAGAAACTCCTGGTCTGACAATCTTAGCGACCTCGGACAAAATAAAAGAGTGACGTCTACCGCCTTCTTTCATTGTTTCTATTTCTTCCGGTTTTTTTATTTTAATCATCCTACTTATTTAAGCCCGCATTTTTCCATAAGTTCCTTGTGAACATCCTCCACACTCTGCTCACCATTTATAGTTACAAAATTATAAAATTCATTATTTTCAAAATACTGCATTGCGGGGATAACATTTTTTTCAAACCAATCCAATCTCTTTTCAATTTGCTCTGTTTTATCATCTCCTCTTTCGCGAGCTAGAAGTTTTTCCTTGGCCCATTCATGGGAAACGTTTATAGAGATCACAAATGGTTTTATTCTGCCGTAAAACTTCATTGCGGAATTGAGTATTGGAGCTTCATGTGCTCGACGAGATAGACCGTCAAGAATCATGTGCTCGTCGCCAGAAACGTGTTTTACTAGATACTCAGACCAAATCCAAATAGGAAGAAACTCTGGTAAAAGTCCACCCTCCTCAATAATCTGATTTGTCTTTTTTGCTGTATAAGATGCTTCTGTAATAAAGTCTCTAAAACGTCTTCCTGTTTCAATGTAAACTGTTTTTCTTTCTGGGTCGTTTTTCTCTAAGTAATCTATCAAAAGTCTTGCTTGTGTTCCCTTTCCTGATCCTGATGGCCCAAAGAATATGAAAGTTTGTGGTGTCATACGATTAATATAGCATAATAGTTTATCCATATACAGACGGGGGGCGGTCATGACGACCGCCCCCGCTAGAACAGCTGGAGTTGCACTGCGTAACCCGAATCAGGCCCGAACACGTGTTTGGACAAGAAGTCGACGATGTGAACACCGATGGAGACGTCCCCCCTCTGCACGTATGTGGGAATACGCAGGTCCACCACCCGGTTGAACTTTTCGACGACCCCGTTGTAAACCACGAAAACGAGTCGCGGGTTAACCCGCTTCAGTTCCTTAGCCATACCCTCGTTCGTGGTAAAACCGGACAGCAGGTGGCCCGAGACCACGATGCAGTCTTCCTCAGTTTGAACGAGCCTCAGTAGATCTTGGAAGCTGAGCGCAGCTACGAGATTTGCGTAAACTCCCCTTGTTTGCAGACCCTCTTCAATAGCAGAGAAAACCATTGGTCTTCTTTCTGCAACGACGATTTTCAGTCTAAGCAAGGACACCTCCCCTATTTATAATCTAAACATAATACACTCAAAAAACCAATTGACGCTGTAACAAAAAAGACCTCTAGTTTGGAGGTCTTTTTTGCAAGGAATAAATCAGATTCTAAAGTTTAATACTCTCTAATTGATACCTGGGCGTCTACTTTCTTAATCAGATCTATTACCACTGACACAACGATAAGTAGTGATGTTCCCCCAACTGATATAGCGGTTATGCCTGTTGTTTGCGCAACTATAAGTGGCAAGATAGCGATAACACCTAGAAATAGTGCCCCAACTAGAGTAAGCCTAGTTAAGATTCTTGAGATATGATCTGAAGTCGATTTACCAGGTCTAACACCAGGAATAAATGAACCATTCTTCTGAAGGTTTGTAGAAATCTGGTCAGGATCAAAAGTAACTGCTGTATAGAAGTACGTGAAGATAAACACTAGGAAGAAATATGCGATGCCGTAGAACCAACTGTTATCCAGTATTGAAAGCGCTGTTGACGAAACACTTTGTACAGTTGTGTTTGCTACACCTTGTAGAAACTGAAGGATCATTCTTGGGAAAAGCAGTATAGACAATGCAAAGATAATTGGGATAACTCCAGCTTGGTTGATTCTAAGTGGTAGATATGATGAACCTCCTCCGTAGACTTTGTTACCTCGAACCTGCTTTGCCTGAACTATAGGTATAGGTCTCTCTGCTTCTGTAATAATAACCACAAGAATAATAACTATTAGAGAAACTACTGCCAACACTAGGTATATAGGAAGTTGTGCTACGTTAAATGAGAACAGTAGTTGTCCAATAGATGTTGGAAGAGCTGCCACTATACCTGCAAAGATAATAAGACTTACTCCGTTTCCTATTCCATACTCAGAAACAAGTTCACCAATCCACATTAGAAGAACTGAACCAGCTGTAATCACGATAAGATTTGTTGCTAGCTGAAGTGGAGAAAGTGCTCCGATGATTTGTTGAGTCTCTAAAATTTTAATAAATGAAAATGCTTGTAGTAATGCAAGTGGAATAGTAATAAGTCTTCCGTATTGAGCAAACTTTCTTCTTCCTGCTTCCCCATCCTCCTGGTACATCTGTTTTAGTTTAGGAGACATGATTGTAAGGAGTTGCATAATAATAGAACCTGTAATGTACGGTCCTACACCAAGCATAACAATAGAAAGTTGTGAAAGTCCTCCTCCTGAGAAAACGTTTAGTAGCCCAAGAAACTGGTTATTAGAAAAAAATTGAGCTAGTTTACCTTGGTCAATACCAGAAATCGGAACTGCTGCAAGAAATCTAAAAAGAACTAGTGCGAACAATGTGAAAAAGATCCTTTTTCGTAGGACAGTATCCTGAAAAACTAAAGCGAATTTATTAAAGAATTCTTTCATTGTAAGTAGGGGTTAACTAATAGTACCTCCCGCCTTCTCTATAAGCAATTTGGCTGAGCCTGAAACAACACAGCCTTTGAAATTTAGACTTTTGTCCAGCTTGCCTGTTCCCAAAATTTTAACCTTTGGAAGTGAACCGGAAATCATTTTTAGAACTTTGTGTTTAACTAGTGTTTCTGGAGAAATAGTGTCTCCGTTTTTACATAGATCGTTTAAATTCCCAAGATTAACTACAGAGTACTTAGTTTGAATACTAGTGTTTATGTTTTTACCTCGTCCTCTAAGTTTTGGAATTCTTTTTATAAAGTCTCGAATCTCTGGTCGCTTTTTGTGACCTGCTCTAGCATTCTGTCCTTTTGTTCCTCTACCAGCAGTTTTTCCACGAGTTCCCCCTCGGCCAACTGTTTTTGACTTTGTGTTTGGGTTCTTTCTTTTTAGATTGTGTTTTTCCATATTTTTATTACTTAGGTGCCTTCATTAGTGACAATGCTTTTACTGCTGCTTTTGCATTGTTTATTTTGTTTTTACTTCTTGAGAAGATTTTAGCAGAAACTTCTTTGATGCCAGCAAGCTCTAGAACAACACGAACTGATGAACCAGCTAGAACTCCCTTTCCTGGAGCTTTCATTATAAGAACTCTTGAACTAGAGTATTTTGCACTTACTTCGTGTAGTGGAGAAGAATGTTTTGTAAGATTAATCTTAACCATATTCTTTCTTGCGTCTCTTACGGCCTTGTCGATAGCAACTGGAGTATCTCCTGCCTTACCCATACCTACGCCAACTCTTCCCTTTCTGTCTCCAATAACAACAGATACTGAGAAACTAAATCTTCGTCCTCCAGTAACAACACGAGTCACTCTTCGAATATCAATAATTTTTTGATCAAACTCAGGCTTAACTCTAGCTTCTCTTCTTGGACCAGGTTTTCGTGAGTTTTTTCTAAACTCTCTAGGAGCTGAAGCATCTGGAGCATTATTAACAGCCACATCTTGTGGTACCACTTCTACTGCTTCTTCTGTTTTGATTATATCTTGATCCATATTTTTTATTTAAATTTTAGAACTTTAGGCCACCCTCTCTTGCACCGTCTGCCAGAGCCTTAACGTTTCCTGTGTAAATGAAACCTCCTCTATCGAAAACTACTTTTTCAATCTTATTTGCTTTTGCTTTCTCTGCAACTAGTTTGCCAACCAACATAGCTTTCTCAGTCATACCCTTACCTTTTACTTCTCTGCTGTGAGCTGAAACTATAGTTACTGCTTTTGAATCGTCAATAATCTGTGCAGAAATACTTGTGTTTGATTTAAACACAGAAAGTCTTGGCATTGAAGACGTTCCAGAAATCTTTGAGCGAATTCTGTTTCTTGTTCGGATTCTATTTGTAATTTTTGAGTTAAGTGATTTCATTTTTTTCTTACTTAGAATTATTTACTATGCAGTTTTCTTGCCTTGTTTTCGCTTAATAACTTCTCCTTCATATCTCATACCCTTACCTTTGTATGGTTCTGGTTTCTTTAGAGAACGAACTTTTGCCATAAAACTACCTAGAACTTCTTTATCTGCTGATGTTCCAGTAATCAAGTTTTTCTCTGTAGTAAGTTTAATAGGTGCAGGGATAGGAACAATTACTTGGTGAGAGAATCCTAGAGCAAGAACAAGGTTTGTTCCTTTTACTTCTGATTTGTATCCAATACCTTCTAGTATAAGCTTTTTAACAAAAGGAGTTGTAACACCACTAACCATATTTTGAATATGAGATGAGTATGTTCCCCAAAGAGCTCTACTCGCGATAGAAGGAGTTTTTGGAACCAAAGTAATTTCCGTAGGAGTTACTGTGATTTCAATATCTTTTTTAAAATCTTTTGAAAGAGTTCCTCCAGATCCTTTTACAGTAAACACACCTGAAGTGTAGTTTACTTCAACACCTGATGGAATACTTATTACTTTTTTTCCGATTCGTGACATATGTTTAATTTAAAATTACCAGATTTCGAACAAAGCTTCTCCTCCGACCTTTGCTTCTCGAGCCATTTTGTCTGTCATGATTCCTTTTGGAGTAGACATTAACAAAATTCCCAAACCATTCTTAACTTTTTTGATTTCTTTTGCTCCAAAGTAAACTCTTTTTGATGATTTTGAAACTCTCTTTACTCCGTTAATTCTTCCCTCCTTTCCGTCATACGCTAGTACAACATCTATAAACTTGATAACTTTCTTACCCTTCTTTCCAAAAGATTTTACATAACCTTCCTTTTGTAGGATATCTAGTATAGCTAGTTTAATTTTTGAATAAGGAAAAACTACAGATTCTTTTCTTGAATCAGTTGCGTTCTTCATTCTTACGATCATGTCAGATATTGAATCCATTTTTTTGTTTTTATTATATCTGGGTAGTATC
>CAZSNI010000021.1:0-6674 GCA_964608465.1 uncultured Candidatus Saccharibacteria bacterium
GCAGAGTTCGGTGACCTTATTGCAGAGGATGTAAGTAATATTAAAAGTATTCCATCAAACGCAGATGGAGCTGAATTGAACGAGCAGGATCTAAAGAAGATGGCTGACGACATTCCGATGATTCGTATTGTCGACACTCTTTTAAAGCACGCTATTTTGCAAAACGCATCTGATATTCATATTGAGCCACAAGAAGCAGAGCTTTTGGTGAGATACCGCATAGACGGACTACTTCACGATGCCATGATTTTGCCAAAAAATATGGCACCAAGTATTGCGGCTCGTATAAAAGTTCTTTCGTCACTTAAGCTAGATGAAAAAAGACTTCCACAAGACGGAAGATTTAAGATAGATTCAGATGGAGAAAAAGTTTCTTTTCGTGTGTCTTCGCTCCCAACCTATTATGGAGAGAAAATTGTTATGCGTTTATTGCGTGA
Source organism: uncultured Candidatus Saccharibacteria bacterium (assembly GCA_964608465.1). Taxonomy (GTDB): domain Bacteria; phylum Patescibacteriota; class Minisyncoccia; order Phycocordibacterales; family DATDWN01; genus C7867-006. The sequence goes on from CAZSNI010000021.1 coordinate 438, forward strand.
AAATGTTTCCGGTTTCACACTAGAAGCACTAGCTTTTCACGGAGAGGGTCTTGATAGAATTCATAAGGCGGTAAAGTCTACAACAGGGATGATTCTAACTACTGGTCCTACTGGATCGGGAAAAACAACAACTCTATATACAGTATTAGATATCTTAAACACTCCAGATGTAAACATCTCAACCATTGAAGATCCTATTGAGTACCAGATGAAAAGGATAAATCAAACACAGGTTAGGCCTGAAATTGGTTTTACTTTTTCTTCTGGACTTCGAACGCTAGTGCGTCAGGACCCAGACATTATTATGGTAGGAGAAATTCGAGACGGAGAGACGGCTTCTCTTGCTATTAATGCGTCGCTTACAGGTCACGTAGTGCTTTCTACACTCCACACAAACTCAGCAGCTGGCGCAATACCTAGACTTATAGATATGAAAGTCGAACCTTTTCTTATTGTGTCCACGATCAATATTATTATCGGTCAACGACTTGTCCGAAAACTTACAGACCAGAAAGAGAAGTATAATTTAACAAAAGCGGAAATAGAAACATTGGGTAAGTCTATAAATCTCGACAAAGTTTTGAATGCTTTGAAAAACGAAAAAGTGGTGGGTAAGAGTGACAAATGGGAGGACGTTCCATTCTACAGACCTAAAAAAGATGCAAATCCTGAAGACTGTTTTTCTGGAAGAAGTGGTATTCATGAAATACTAAAAGTTTCTCCTGCTATTAAGGAAATTATTTTGAAATCAGGGACAACAGACGAGATACAAAAAGTGGCAGAAGCAGAGGGAATGCTAACTATGATGGAAGATGGAATTTTCCAAGCGGTACAGGGCTACACAACCATAGAGGAAGTATTAAGAGTTATTTCAGAATAAATTTGTTAACAATTTTTATACTAAATGTATTTTATTTTGCTACAATTATGTAAAACATAATTCAAAATGTTATTTCACTATAAAATATTAAATAAAGATGGAAAGGTTGTGGAAGGTGATATGGAAGCAAAAGATAAATTTGCTTTATATCATACTATTAAACAAGATGGGGCCACTGTTGTTTCTGCAGAAGAAGTAAAAGATAAAAGAGAATTTTATATTCCGATTATATCGCCCCTTTTTGAGGGAGTAAAAACTCGTGACAAAATCACTTTTGCAAAAAACTTAGCAAAAATGACAGAGGCTGGTCTTCCAATTACAAGAGCTTTGTCTATTTTGGAAAGACAAGCAAAAGGTCAGTTTAAAAAAGTTTTAGTAGGACTAGAAGACTCACTTAACAAAGGAGATACATTAAGTGATGCAATGAAAGTATATCCGAAAGTTTTCTCTACACTATTTATCTCTATGGTAAAGGCGGGGGAGGAGTCGGGAAACTTAGCACAGTCATTACAAAACGTAGGAATGCAGATGGAGAAGTCTTATCTTCTCACTAAAAAAGTTCGTGGAGCGATGATGTATCCTGCAGTAATTTTCTCACTGATGATCGTTATCGGAGTTTTGATGATGGTTTATATGGTACCAACTCTTACTGCAACCTTCGTTGGTCTTGGTATAAAACTACCACTTTCTACTCGTATAATTATTTGGATAAGTAATTTTTTGAAGTCATACATTATATTTGTAGTTCTTGGGGCAATTGCCTTTATATTTCTCGCAGTTATGGGGTATAGAACAAAGAAGGGTCAAAGAATTTCAGACTACGTTTTTCTACATATTCCAGTAATAAAAGAGATGGTAAAACAAATAAACTCTGCGAGAACAGCTAGGACACTATCCTCACTTATTTCTTCAGGGGTAGATATTGTTTTGGCGATTGGTATTACAAAAGAGGTTATACAAAACTCTTATTATAAAACTGTGCTTGAAAAGATTCAGGACGTAATACAAAAAGGAGAACCAATATCTGGAGTTTTCATCGCAAACCCAAAACTCTACCCACTTTTCGTGGGGGAGATGGTTTCGGTAGGTGAAGAGACTGGTAAAATCGGAGAAATGCTTCTGGGTGTCGCTACATATTATGAAGAAGAAGTGGATCAAAAAACCAAAGATCTTTCTTCAATAATTGAGCCAATTCTTATGATATTTATCGGAGTTGGAGTGGGATTTTTCGCGATTTCAATGCTTGGACCGACCTACAGCCTCGCCGACGCCCTTTAAAAACAGAATAAAATTAATTCATCTGCGTTGTTGTAGTTCAGTTTTGTTCGCTCACCGTATTTTTATACGGCTCGCTCTCAAAACATCCTACGCCTAGCATCTGAACCAATTTAATTTGTTTTTGATTCAAGGAACATGTTCAAAGTAAATTTAAAAAATAATAGAAAATTAGAAAAAGGTTTCTCGCTAGTTGAACTCCTGGTTGGGGTAACAGTTTTTACTATAATTTGCGTTGCCGTTTACAGTAGTTACGTTGGAATTTTTGAAGTGGTACATACTAGTCGTGCAAAGCTAGACGCCGTTGATCTATCTAACGAGCAATTTGAAATAATAAGAAACCTCCCATACGGTGACGTCGGTATCTATGGCAGTATTCCTTCAGGAGTTTTGTCTCACACCCAAACTTTAGTTCGTGGACAAAATTCTTTTGTTGTCACCACAACAGTAAGAAATGTCGATGATCCTTTTGATGGGACACTTGGTGGAGCTCCAAACGACCTTTCGCCAGCAGACTTTAAATTAGTTGAGGTTGAAGTAAATTGTGCGCTGTGTAAAAATTTCATACCTGTTATTTTTACAACTCGTGTTGCTCCTAAGAATCTAGAGACAGCTTCTACAAACGGTGCACTTTTTGTTAGAGTTTTTGATGCAAACGGAAATCCTGTTGCTGATGCAAATGTTCATATAGAAAACTTAACGAATAATCCACCTATAACAATCGACGACGTTACAAATGCAAACGGAATGCTTCAAGTCGTCGATGCTCCTCCAGGCGCAAATGCATACGATATAGTGGTTTCAAAAAGTGGATACTCGTCTGACAGAACAATTGCTCCTACAGTAGGTAACCCAAATCCAGTTAGGCCACTTGCAACCGTTGCTTTGCAACAAGTGACACAAGTGTCTTTCACAATAGATAGAACAAGTACTTTTAATGTTTCTTCTGTTACACAAACATGTACACCAGTTGGCAATATTGATTTTAATGTTAAGGGAGCCAAAGTTATTGGTACCACACCTGATATTTTAAAGTATGATCAGGATAAATTCACAAATGCAGGAGGAAATTTGAGTGTGAGCGGTTTAGAATGGGATTCTTACACTTTAACTTTAGAGGACACTGCATATGATGTTATTGGTTGGAATCCTATTTCTCCTGTAAGTTTGTTGCCAAACAGTACGCAAGCAGTTCAACTTGTAGTGGCACCAAAGAATCCGAGAACTTTAGTTGTAACTGTCACAGATAGTAGTACAGGACTACCACTGTCAGATGTTGATGTTACTTTATCAAAATCTGGTTTTACAACCGTTACAAATTCAACCGGTCAAGGTTTTATTAGTCAGACAGATTGGTCTGGGGGAAGTGGACAAGCAACTTCAACAGATCTTACGCAGTATCTTTCTTCTGACGGTAATATTGTAAATAATTCTCCTGCAGGCGAGCTTTCATTGGCTCAAGTTTTTGGTGAGTATGTAAGTAGTGGTGTTCTTACTTCCTCTGCATTTGATATAGGTTCACCAAGTAACTTTCAAAAAATTGGTTGGTCTCCAGTTGGACAGCCGGTAGAGTCTGGAACACCAAGTGTTCGTTTTCAAATAGCTACAAACAACGACGGTGGTACATGGGATTTTACAGGTCCAGACGGAACAAGCTCAACTTATTACACTGTAGGCAATCAAAATATTCACAGCTCAAACAACTCAAAGCAGTATATAAGGTATAAATTGTTTCTAGATACTGCATCAACAACTACCACTCCTAACATTTCAGACGTTTCTTTCACTTTTACTTCACAGTGTACTCCTCCAGGACAAGTAATGTTTGATGCTTTGCCGAGTGGTACATATGATATGCATTTAGAAAAAACTGGTTATGTGGATCAGGACATCACTGTAAGTGTAACTTCTGACTGGCAAAGTCAGAGCGTGGTAATGCTTCCAAGCTAATTATGAAAAAAAACTATTTTAAAAAAGGGCTTACTCTTCCTGAACTAGTGATTAGTGTCGCTGTACTATCATTACTCACAATCGTTGTTTCAACTTTTCAGAAAGATGTTTTCTCACTAAACACTAACCTTCAAAGTAGTTTGAACGCTCAATTAGAAGCTAGGCACCTTATTAAAACTATTATTAGTGAAATTAGAAAAACATCACCTTCAGAAAATGGAACTTATCCGATAGAGCTAGCTTCATCTACAGGTATAACTTTTTATTCAGACGTGGGGAATAATGGAAGTGTAGACAAGGTTAGATACTATTTAAGTGGCAAGACGATTAAAAAGGGTGTGATTACTCCAACGGGGAACCCAGCAGTTTACAATTCTGGCAGTGAAGTAACAACTACACTTCTAAACTATGTTGTGGCAAGTTCAACCCTTCCTATTTTTCAGTACTATACATCAAGTTACTCTGGCACAACGTCACCAATTGCTATGCCTCCAGACATATCCACAATCAGACTAATTAAAATTACTGTTATAATTGATACTGACCCAAACAGATCTCCAACCCCGATTATCGCAACGTCACAAGTCAGTCTGAGAAACTTAAAAGACAATCTCTAATGAACTTTAATAAAATTAAAAATCAAAAAGGTAGTTTGATGATTCAGGCTATTGTTTTTGGTAGCATTTCTGTGGTCATGATAGGTGCTCTCATTAGTTGGGCTGGAGCAAATATAAAAGCAGGTCGTGTTGCTACTTACAGAGAGCAAGCACTACAAATAGCCGAGGCGGGGATAGACTACTACAGATGGCATTTGGCACATGCACCGACAGATTATCAGGATGGAACAGGTGTACCAGGGCCATATGTGCACGATTTTTTTGATAAAGATAGTGTAAAGATTGGTGAGTATTCTTTGGAAATTATTCCCCCTCCAACAGGCTTTACTTCAGTTACAATAAGATCGACGGGAACAGTTGTTGCTGATCCAGCAGTTTCAAGAACAATTGAAACTGTTCTGGCTATCCCTTCACTTGCAAAATACGCCATAGCTTCAAACAGTGATATTCGTTTTGGAGAGGGTACAGAAGTTTTTGGTCCGATACATTCAAACGGAGGTATTCGTTTTGATGGTTTGGCTCACAACTTGGTAACTAGCTCCAGAACTTCTTACGATGATCCAGACCATAGCGGTAACGTTGAGTTTGGAGTTCATACACATTTAAATACTCCACCCACAAGCACAAACGATACTTTTAGAGCAGCTGAGGCGCCCCCAACAAATCCAGTTCCGAACAGAACAGATGTATTTATTGCAGGTAGACAGTTTCCTGTTCCGGCAATTGATTTTCTCGGGTTTACAACTGATTTAGCGCAGATAAAAGCAAATGCACAGGCAAGTGGAAGATATTTCGGTTCATCTGGTGCATTAGGGTACAGAGTTTTATTTAAAACAGATGATACTTTTGATCTATATAGAGTAAACAATATTACACCAACACCAAACAACTGTGCAGAAGCGACAACTGGTTGGGGAACTTGGAGTATAAGAACTACAAATGGTTCACAGACATTTCTTGCAAATTACGCTATACCAGCAAACGGTTTGATCTTTATTGAAGATCACGTGTGGGCTGAGGGTCAGATTAACTCCGCTAGAGTAACACTTGCTGCCGGAAGGTTCCCGGATAACGCCGCAACAAGGCCAAACATAATGATCAATAACAATCTTTTGTATACAAACTATGATGGTCAGGATGTTATTTCTCTAATTGCCCAGGGAAATATAAACGCAGGACTATCAAGTGCAAGCACATTGAGAGTGGATGCTGCCTTGGTTGCACAGAACGGAAGAGTGGGAAGATATCACTATTCATCTAGTTGTGGTACGGGGTATAACAGGACAAGGATAACCTTGTATGGAATGATAGCAAGTAATACGCGTTACGGTTTTGCATATACAGATGGAACGGGGTATGACGAGAGAGATATTATATATGATGCGAATTTGCTGTATGGCCCGCCACCTTCATTTCCACTAACAGGCGATCAGTATCAAATTGTCTCCTGGCAAGAGTTATAGTTCTGGTCTTTTTGCCCAATCTCATCTTCTAAAATTTGAAAAACATCTTCAC
>CAZSNI010000022.1:0-6632 GCA_964608465.1 uncultured Candidatus Saccharibacteria bacterium
GCGGACAGAGTGGGATTCGAACCCACGGTACCGATTAAGGTACGGCGGTTTAGTAAACCGCTAGTTTCAACCACTCACTCATCTGTCCATGACTAAACCAATATATCATAAATTTTATAAATTACCTTAATTGTGATAATCTGGGTTCTATTGGAGACGTGTCAGAGTGGTCTAATGTGCCTCTTTGCTAAAGAGGTGTACCCCTTAATAAGGTACCGATGGTTCGAATCCATCCGTCTCCGCAATTAACAAATAACCACCCTCTCAGGTGGTTATTTGTTATTTCTAGTTCTGTCCAGCTATTCTTTCTTGTAAGTACTTGATGAGTAAGTAGATGTTTGCAATGTTTTGCCTGTAATCATCTTCTGTCATTGCTACCGTAGCTTTGGTTATGTATTTCTCTGCTACCCAACCATCTGCTCCGGAAGTGAAGTTTACCTTCCACCAAACTAGTTCTTTTGCTTCTACAGGACCAGCTGTGATTGTTCCAGTTTTACCTGTTCTCTGTGAGCCAATCCATCTTCCACCTGCTGTACTTCGAACGTTAATCCAAGCTGTGGTTTTGATTTTGTCCCCGATTTTGAGCCCAACAACTACTGGTTCTGTGTCTTGCTCAGTTGGAGTTGTTGGAGTAGGTGTACTTGGAGTTGTGGTTGGAGTAGTTGGGGTTGTTGGAACAACAGGTGCAGGGTCAGTAACTACAACATTTACCCTATTACTTGTAGTTTTGTTTCCCGCAGCATCACGAGCGATAGCTGTGATGTTATGGTCATCTACTGATGTGGTTTTTGTATCCCAAATAATTGAGTAAGGTGAAGATAGATCTTCTGAACCAAAATTTATTCCGTCCAGTTGGAATTGAACACCAACAACACCCACGTTGTCAGTCGCATCCGCAGAAATTAGTATTGGCATACCGTAAGTAGTTGTCATTGGTGCCGGTGCAATAATTGAAACTGCGGGTTTAGTTGTATCAAGTATTGGAGTTGTAGTTGTTGGAATAACTGTTGGGGTAGTAGGGGTTGTTGGAGTTGTAGGAACAACATTATTTACTGTAGCACTTACCGAGGTCGATGTTGTGGTGTTTCCGGCAGAGTCCCTAGCAACAGCAGTTATTGAATGCGCAGCATTTGAGTAAGCTGTCGTGTTCCAAACAGTAGAATATGGGACTGTTGTGTCTTCTGATCCAACATTTACACCATTTATTTTAAATTGAACACCAACTACTCCAACATTATCTGATGCAGTAGCTGAAACCGTAACTGCAGATCCAGAAACTTTAGAGCCTGCTACAGGAGAAGTTATTGAAACAGATGGGTATGAAGTATCCGCAACTGGTGCTGGAGTTGTGGGTGTTGTAGGAGTTGTTACAACTGCGCCACTTGATTTGTTATAGCCCCCATACACATACACAGTATTGACTCCACCACCGACATACCTAAGCAAGTAATACTCACCTGTTACCGGGTTAAATGCACCCGAGTGAACATATTCACCAGGGTTTGACCCAGGCATATCTATTGTTGCGTACTGCTTAACATCCCAAGGATTTTTTGTTCCATTTTTAACTGCAACCAAATCACCTAGGTCATACATTTTTGCGACAAGTCTGTATGGATATCCTTTTGGACCTTTTTGGTCAGCAGGGTCAGTTAATGAATAACAGTAAACCGCATCTAAATAAGGTTGACCGTGTAGTGCTTGATTTGAAGTTCCGTATCCATAACAAGTTGGTCCTGAAGATTCGCGCTCAACTGCTATTAGAGTTCTTGTATTTGGGACTATGAAAAATCCCCCAGATAACTCACTTCCATTGTAGTCATTACTTGTAGGACTTCCGTATGTCACACAAGATGCAACTGAATGTGGGCAACCTAGAAGCATTTTCATTGGAATAGGATTCTTAACACCAACGTCTGCCGGATCAAACACTGAAACTGAGGCTCCATAACTTGCTCGTGAAATAATAGACGTGTATCCCGCAGAAGAGAGCGCAGGTCCGCCAAGAGTAGCTCGCCATTCTTGAGGGATAGATGCCATTTGGCTTTTAACAAAACCCGTCGCGACTGTTCCCGCATATGGACCAGTTAAAGAGCTAAGCGATGCTCCTCCCCAGTGACTAGCGGTTGTTGCCCCTGATGCGTCATAACTTATATAACCAGTTACTGTCATTCTGCCTCCCTGCTCTAATACTCCTCCCAGCATTGGTCTAAACGCGCTAGTGTCTGGGTGAACTTTTGCAATATCAGTTTTCGTCGGACCCTGACAAGGAGCTACTACTTTTGCTCTTCCGCCAAGAGTGGGTATTTCTAGTTTTGCAATTCCTGAGTCATCTCTAGAACAAGAGATATATAAATACTTACCATCTTCACTTACACCTAGCGCCCCACCACCGTATGAAATATCTCCACCGGCTCCGTCTGGCCAATCCCATGTGAATGTTCCCTTGTAAACAACTCCAGAGTAATCAAACCTTGGAAGCGTTAGAGGGTCTACAGATTGTGCTGAACTAAATAATGGTAGAAAGCTAAATAATAATGATGAACTTACTAGAAACGATGTAAATTTTTTAAACATAAGTCAATTATATATACACAAAACAAATTGGGCAACAATGTTGCCAAGCCGAAAGTGTAGTACAATTGTGTTCTTATGGATTACTACAAACAGTCACTCAAGGTTCACAGGAAAATCAAGGGCAAGCTTGGGGTCTATTCTAAAATGAAAGTAAGAAACAAGTCTGAGCTTTCTGTGGCCTACACACCAGGTATTGCTGAAGTTTCTAGAGTATTAGCAAAAGACAAAAGCCTGGCGACCTCCCTTACCCTTAAATCAAATTCAGTTGCGGTGATTTCTGACGGCTCATCAGTTTTAGGACTTGGAAACATTGGACCTTATGGAGCACTTCCAGTAATGGAAGGCAAAGCTGTTTTGTTTAAGGAATTTGCAAATGTAGACGCATATCCTATTTGTCTAGATACTCAAGATACTGAAGAAATAATCAGAACCATTAAGATAATATCGGTTGGTTTCGGTGGAATTAACTTAGAAGATATTTCAGCCCCAAGATGTTTTGAAATCGAGGAAAGATTAAAAAAAGAACTGGACATTCCAGTGATGCATGATGACCAACACGGGACGGCTATTGTTGTTTTGTCTGCCCTTATAAATGCACTTAAGGTTGTGAAGAAAGATAAGCAAAATATTAGAACAGTTATAAACGGTGCTGGGTCTGCAGCAATAGCTATTGCGAATTTGCTTATGGAATACGGTGTAAACAGTAAAAATATAATAATGGTAGACACCAAAGGGGCAATTCATAAAAACAGAACTGACTTAAATAAATACAAAAAAGACATCGCGGATAAAACAAATGGAAAAATCGAGGAAGGAGATCTTGAGAATGTATTAGAAAATACGGATGTATTTATAGGAGTTTCGGTTAGCGACGCGCTGAAACCAGCATGGGTAGAAAAAATGGCAACTGATCCAATAGTTCTTGCAATGGCAAACCCAAATCCAGAGATAAGTTTAGTTGATTCTAAGAAAACTAAAATAAAAGTTTTTGGTACTGGCAGAAGTGACTACCCTAACCAGATAAACAATGTTTTAGTTTTCCCTGGTATTTTTCGTGGAGCACTAGATAGCGGCGCAAAACAAATAACTACTGAAATGAAACTGGCTTCGGCGATAGCCATCGCTAGCTTAGTTTCAAAAAAAGAACTTTCTCCTAGTTACATTATTCCAAGTCCTTTTGATAAAAGAGTTTCAAAAGCTGTAGCAAATGCTGTGAAAAAAGCCGTCAAAAAATAACCTGTTTTCTAGAGTTGGCAAGTCTTGTAAATAGATATTATTGGGAGTAGAGTTTTTGCCAAGTAGTAACACCTCTTTGATAAGAGGCTTTTTATTACCCCACATATTATGGCCACAACTAAAGAGAAAGTTGGGAAACTAATAGAGGAGATCAAAAATGGTGGTGATATTTCTATTATCAATCTTGTTGAGTGTTTAATTGAGAAAGCCCACAAAAGCAGAGTTTCGGACATACACATAGACCCAACACAAGAAAGTGTTAGGGTAAGATTTCGGATAGATGGCGTACTTCAAAACTTCAACGAGTTCCCTAAATCAATCCATGGTGAAATAATTTCTAGAATAAAAGTATTGTCAAAACTACGTACAGACGAACACCATGCCACACAAGACGGACGTTTCAGATACGAATTTCCTGATACAAACGAATTCATAGACATAAGAGTATCAATCATTCCTACATACTATGGAGAAAATTGCGTATTAAGACTACTATCCGACAAAGCAGAAAATTTTAGTCTAGACAGTTTGGGTTTTAGTGATGAGGACCAAAAAAAGATTATTTCTGCAATTCGAAAACCAAACGGAATGATCCTGGCTACTGGCCCCACAGGTTCAGGTAAAACAACGACTCTTTATACTTTAGTTAAAATGCTGAACTCTCCTGAAGTATCAATCGTAACGATCGAAGATCCCATAGAGTATGCCGTAGAGAATATCGAACAAATTCAAGTTAATACAAAAACAGGAATCACATTTGCCAACGGTCTACGCAGCATTTTGAGACAAGATCCAAATATTATTATGGTAGGTGAAATCCGGGATATAGAAACTGCAAACATAGCAGTAAACACGGCTCTGACTGGGCACTTACTTCTTTCTACACTACACACAAACGATTCCGCCACAACTCTGCCTCGTCTTCTTGATATGGGAATAGAAGAATACCTGGTGGCTTCAACAGTAAGTATCGCCATAGGACAAAGACTGGTAAGAAAAATATGTGACAACTGCAAAGAGAAAGTGGAAATGAATCCCGCTCTAATCGATAGCCTAAAAGAAACTCCTTTTGCCAAACTCATAAAAGAAAAAGATCAATTCTGGAAAGGTTCAGGTTGTAAAAAATGTGGTAAAAGTGGTTATGTGGGACGGATATCTATAAATGAAGTTCTTGTGGCAGATGAATATATTAAAGAAGCTATCTTGAGGAAGGCTTCGGCAACTGAAATCAAGAAAATTGCAATGAGTCGTGGGATGACAACAATTCTTGAGGATGGGTACAAGAAAGCGACTAAAGGCCTGACAACAATAGAAGAAGTGCTCAGAGTTGCCTACGAATAAAATGAAAGGACTAAGTCTAAAAATGAATAATCTTGTTGAATATTTACAAACTTACAGTGAAAGAAGTTGGACTTTTGACCATAGAATGTCATCAAGCGAACAAACTTTTTTTATTAAAAGACTTTCGTTTTTAGCAAAAGCAGGAATCCCTATTTTAGACAGTCTGTTAATGATAAGAGAGCAAACAAAGAGTAAACCCCAAACAAAAATTTTGGACAAAATAATACATGATGTTGCTAATGGCAAAAGCCTTTCTGCAGGTCTGACAAAATTTCCAAAAACTTTCTCAGACTTCTCGATAAATATTATTGCGCTTGGCGAATCTAGCGGAATACTTTCAGAGAACCTAGACTACCTAGCAGACGAACTAAAAAAGAAACAACAAATCAAAAGAAAGATTATCAGTGCCTTTATTTACCCTGTTGTCATTTCCATAGCCACACTGGGAATTACAGGTTTTCTAGTAATGTATTTGTTCCCCAAAATACTTCCGGTTTTTAAAAGTTTACACATCAATCTTCCTTTATCCACCAGAATAATAATATTCCTAAGTGAATTTATTAGATCAAATGGCTTATTCTTATTCTGTTTTATAGCACTATCTGTTGTAGTGTTTTTATATTTACTAACAACAAATATAAAAATAAAGCGACTTTTTGATAAATCTATTTTAAAACTTCCAATTATTGGGCAGATTGTTAAAGACTATATTTTAACAAACTCTACTAGAACACTTGGATTGCTTTTAAAAAGCGGACTGACCCTAAGCGACTCTGTGGCGATCGTAGAAAAAACGACACCAAATCTAGTATATAAAAATGAATTTAGAAAACTTGTTACTCACATTGAACGTGGAGATAAAATGTCCGTATATCTAAATTCTAAACAATATTTGTTCCCAGTTGTTATGTCACAAATAATTTCAGTTGGAGAGCGCAGTGGAAACTTATCCAACTCTCTAATTTATCTTTCGGAATTGTACGAAACACAAGTAGATGAATTTACAAAGAATCTTTCAAATCTTATTGAGCCAATACTAATGATAATAATGGGCGTACTAGTTGGGTTTATTGCGATATCCATAATTACACCAATCTACAGCATTACTCAGAACCTTCAGGGATAGATGGTTGTTCGATTATTATTTTATTCAGACCGCATAAAAGTTTGCTAACTTTTTGCTTACCTCAGTGTTCTAAGAAAACAATGGACTCTAACTTCGTCTTCTCGGAAGAACTCGGGCTTGGCCCTCAAACATTTCCTCCAGACTCAAGTTCTCGTCTTTGTTTTCTAAAACACTTGCGAAGTCTGAATAAAATAATAATCTCACTTAAATGTAGATTTGGATAGCAGAAAACCGGCTCGTGTGACTCGAGACCGGCTTTCGCACGGTCTCAGCACTCTCGGCCGGTTGGATCATGATCTCCTTTCACAGAGATGCGTGACCATGAGTCCAATCCCGATAAGCATGCAGCGCT
>CAZSNI010000023.1:0-6356 GCA_964608465.1 uncultured Candidatus Saccharibacteria bacterium
GTATAATCGCGGTTCATATAATTAATTTATTAATAATTGTGCTGAGTAAAGAAAACTCCTTACAGGAGCCGGTACACCTTTTGCACCTGATTACAGGTGTTCAAGGTCTTGCGAAGTGATAACATCACTTCTCACCATTTTGCCAATTCAACGAAAACTATATACCAAAATGCCTTTAAGAGCAAACCTATGAGCACTCAAAAAGTCCGGAAGCGGTACACCCCTGAACAATACAATAATAGGGCCCATATATGTTTTGTCCTGTCATATTTTTTGTCTCAGCTAGAAATGTACACAGACTGTAACCTGTGCCGTAAGGAAGGACAAAATATCTATACTCGTCACAGTTACTACACATCAATCCGTCGCTACTATTATTTTTGGGTGGTATTGGTGCTCGAGGTAAGTAAGTTGGGACCAACTGTGACATTAGATTTGAATATAGAGGCACTCCAGTATTTGGCGGGTTTCTTGAATCAGCGTACATACTGAAACCTGGAGATGCATTACTTGGATATTTTCCATTATCTGCGTAGTAAATCTCGAGAGCAAGATATATTTGTTTAATATCACTCAACCTTTGAGCATCTCTGGATTTTAATCTAGATGAAGCTGTGCCAGTTATGACAATGGTTGAAAGAACTCCAATTATAGAAATCACCACCAAGAGTTCAATTAGTGTAAAGCCCTTATTAGGTTCACTTATTTTACTTACCCTAAAAAAGTTCATAGGATAAGTATATCAGTTAATTTATAATTTTTTGCAAGGATAAAGTCTCTCGTTGCGTTGCAACTTTAAGCGTGTTAGAAATGTGTAAGAACAAGAGGTGTCATGACCAGAGCGACCCAAGAAAACATCACGGCAAAATCGGAAGCGAACAGAACAAGCACTGCTTCCGGAAACATCATCCTCGGCCATCCGGTGACCCTGTGGAGGGTGGGAAGTGAGAAAGAAGTCACCACCACTGCAGTAGGAACTCGAGGTGAACGAAAGGATCATATCCTCGTTCACGATGGCCCGAACTGGAAGTGGGAGCCTGTGAACCTGTTCCTCATCGAGAAGTAGCACGAAGCTCTTCTATCGTTTGCAAAAGGCCCCACCTCGGGGCCTTCGCTTTACCTGTTTTTTAATATTTCCACTTCCCTTTCCAAATCCTCGAGTCTTTCATGGTCAGACTTGTGATGCATTAAACCCTTTGTAATAAATGGCCATGCACTGAGACCTATAATTACATCAAAAATAATAATTAGTAGAAACTCAAAGTGCCAATGCGCTGGGTCTGTAAGTAGTTCCTAGAATGTTTCATGCGTATATTAAGACTTTGATAGTTCGTGTTCAAGCAATAAAATTTTAACCTTGTTTCGCAAACCATATGTACGAGTAACTCTACCTAGATTTGGATCATCACTACCAGTAAGTGAAGAAATAGTCCTTATGACATCTTTAATATCATATACGTGACCATCTGGTGCAGTTATGTCACCATTTTCATTCAGTACTTGATACAGCCTTCTCATATCAAATGCACCTTTTATATACATCTCATACATTTTATCCTTATCTAAACCTGCTTCCATTTCTCTAAATTTATCTGCTCTTTTTTGTGCATCGTCTGAAACTTCTGCAGGTTCAACATCCTTATTTGGTTCAACTCCCTTATCTACAACTGGTTCATTACTTTCACCAAATTTTTCTACTACCATAATTTTAAACTAATTTTAATAACTAAATTATAACTTAGTTAAACATTAAACGAAAAGGCCTCGCGCAGTACGCGAGGCCACCCTTTTCCCTGGGCTAGGGTGTTGACTACTTCAGACCGTAGTGTGCACGGAGCAAGTCGCGAGTGAGTTCATCACGATGCGGATCACCGGGTCTGGCGGTGCAGGTCCTGCGGGCGATAATGTCACCCATCATTCTCGGAATGTACTGGTCTCCAATGCCACGATCTCGCAGATTCTGCAGAATCCGAAGGAATCGGTCGCTGAGACGGTTGCAGTCCGAGCCTACGAAGTGAGTCTTGATGTTTTCATTAATGACCCAGATGTGGACACCTTCGAAGTCGATGAAATCAGTCCCGGAACGTTCAGGAAACGGACCGTGGAAAGAAATCATCCTCTCCCACCCGTCTCGACAAAGATTCACCCACCGGACTGTAGCGACTCGGACCCACTCATCACTGAGCATTTCCCGAGCCTCCTCCAGCGCATCGCTATATCCCATCTTGTAGGAACCCCACTTGGGGTAATATCCAACGAGTGGGATTTTGGAAACTTCACAAGGAGCCGCGTAGAGAAGGCACTAGAGCATTTCCAGCACAACAAAGAGCTTAGCGAAGCCATCATTACTGACTGACTTGCGATCGAGTTCCTTACGATATCTCTCGTTCATGACACTCTCCTGTTCGCCTTATTTGAGTAGGCAGGCTCACCTCTGCAGATTACTATATAATTAAATTACAACTTGTCAAGTCTATAAAATGTATTGATTCTTAAGTTTTCACAATTTGGATAAAATCGGAATTTGAGAGTTTGGTAAGCTTCAGATTTGAGACAAGGTCGCGGATAAAACAAAAACCAATTCCGAAGGTGTACATTGAGTACAGTGCCGGAATTGGTTTTTGAATTTAGCCTAGAGATTGGCCAAATGTGGAGGTTACCAGGCGAAGTGCGCAAACGCCTTGTTCGCTTCTGCCATCTTATGAGTATCCTCTCTCTTCTTCACTGCCTTACCTTCATTTTTAGCTGCTAGCATTATTTCGTCTGCTAGTCTTTCTGCCATTTTCTTTCCCTTTCCATCTCTAGCTGCTTCAATAATCCATTTCATAGCAAGAAAAATTCTTCTTTCTGGTCGAACTTCTCTAGGGATTTGGTAGTTTGCACCTCCAACTCTTCTTGATCTTACTTCTGTAAGTGGTCCTGAGTTTTTCAATGCTGTTTCAAAAACTTCCATAGGGTCTTCTACTTTCGCACCTTCCTTTATAAGATCCATTGCTTCGTAAACGATTCCTCGAGCTGTTTCTTTTTGTCCTCTCCACATTACGTAGTTAACAAATTTACCAACTTTTTCTGAGTTGTAAACTGAATCTGGACCAACAATATTTCTATTTGTAACTTTTCTTCGCATTATATTATTTAAATTATTTCAGATTATTTTCCAGCCTTAGGTCTCTTCGCACCGTATCGAGATCTTCCCTTCATTCTCTTCTCTACTCCTGTTGCATCTAGCATACCTCGAACGATAGTGTATCTAACTCCAACGTCCTTTACCTTTCCACCTCTAAGCAGAACCACTGAGTGTTCTTGTAGATTGTGTCCCATTCCAGGAATGTAAGCTGTTACTTCCAGGCCGTTTGTAAGTCTTACTCTCGCAATTTTTCGAATCGCTGAGTTAGGTTTCTTAGGAGTCTTTGTAGTTACTTTTGTACATACTCCTCTTTTGAATGGAGATGGGTAAAAACCAGGTCGGTTTGTAAGGTTATTAAAACCACGAGTAAGAGCCACAGCTCGTGGCTTCTTTTTAAGTGTCGATCGTCTTCGTCTTACTAATTGATTTATCGTTGACATGTGATGGCTATACTAATACATCTTTATTAGAAACGCAAGTAGATTTATTCCTTAATATAAATAAAGCCTCGGGGCCGCGGCAGAAGCATATGCTCTGCCGCGTTACCTCGAAGCGTCACTAGATACCCGCGAACTGGTCGGACTGCTCTCTCAGCCAATCCTTTAGTCCGAGGAACAATTGAAGGGTCCTTCCCGAGAGAACTGTAGATCCCGGAAGATCCTGCCAGTCCTCAATGCCCACACCCTGTTCACCGCAAAAGAAACTGAGGAACAGGTGTGACTTCTCTGCCCACACGTGGGAGAAAAGAGCGTCGGCGCCATTTCGGTTCCTCTTGTCCACCTGCATCTGGATCTTCACGAAATCCTGCAGGGTTGGAGTTGCTGTCTCCACGTCCACCTCCATATATAAGGTTAACAGCAAGAAATTCAATGTCAAACAAATTTATATACTTAGCCCTGTTAAAAATACAAACTCATAGGCAACAATAGGAACTATGTACTCCCACAGAAAGAAAATGAAAAAAAGCATTAAATAAATTCCGTTTCTCTCAAAAAAATCTCTTACGTAATTCATATTATAAGGAAGTACTGAAAAAAGAATCTTTGAACCATCTAATGGAGGAATGGGTACTAGGTTAAAAGTAGCAAGAATAAGATTGATAACTACTATCATTGAAGATATATAAACAAATGAGGCTCCAAACTGTGCAGCCACACCAAAGCGAATAAGTAAACCAAAAACAGTTGCCACAAAAAAATTAGACAAGGGTCCTGCCAAAGCCACCTTTGCCTCTCCCCATTTTTGGTCCGTTAGGTTGTAAGGGTTAAAAGGTACTGGTTTTGCCCATCCAATAATAAATCCCCCGGTCATATATGAGATTACTGGTAATATAAAGGAACCAAACCACTCTAAATGGTTCAGTGGGTTTAGGTTAAGTCTACCTTGATACTTTGCAGTATTATCCCCTAGAAAGTAAGCGGCATACCCATGAGCCACTTCGTGTATTACGACTGAAAATATAAGGATTATTATCTGAAATATAAAATCTATTTGCATAATGTAGATAATATGATAGCATATTCTCACTATGGCAAAAGTATGCGATGTAACAGGAAAGTCTTCTCTTATGGGAGGAGGCTACTCAAACAGAACTCGTGCAACCCAGTTTAACCCAACTGGTGTTAAGAGACGATATGCAAATCTTCAAAAAAAGAGAGTGTATATTCCTGAACTTAAAAAAACTATGACTTTGACACTATCTACTGAGGCGATTAAAACTATTCAGAAGAATGGAGCGTTTAGTACCCTTAAAAAAGCAGGAATCATATAGAACTTCCAAATTTGGCCAATCTCATCGGCTAAATTCAAAAACCAATTCCGGCAGAGTACTACTTGTACACTTTCGGAATTGGTTTTTGCTTTATCCGCGACCTTGTCTCAAATTATGAAAGTTCTTTTGAGCAATAGATAACGAACGACGGCCGGTCTCCCATTGGGATCCGGCCGTTTGTTTTGATTTCGCGTAGCGAACTAGAAGAAAATCTGGTCGCCCAGGTGATTGCGCAGAACGAACTGCCACTGTCCTCCAATGAGAGGCATGTCCCTGACCATGCGTCTCACTTGCGAAAGCACTCCCGGAAGCGCAGTGTAGAACTTCTTGACCCCGCCGATGTTGACTCTGACTTCGGACTTCGCCCAGTACAACTCGTACGTGGGGTCTTTTTCGGACCTAACCATCAAGCACCTCTCTGAATTTAAATTAACATTTTATTTTAAGATGTCAATCATGTCTTACAACCTACTACCGCCTCTTTTATATTTCTATTTTTCAAAACAAAACTTTTTCCATCTGATTCAAAAAGAATCGTGCCGTTGTTGCAAGTACTGTAAGTTGGTATTTTTAGTTTATTCATTGTTTGAATAGTTTCCTTGTGTGGGTGTCCATAACTATTGTTTTCTCCTGAAGATATGACCGCCCATTTCGGTGATACTTTGGCGACATACTCTTCTATACTACTGGTTTTGCTTCCATGATGTCCCGCCTTCAAAATATCTGCTTTTAAATAGTCACCATCCAATTCTAAGAGATACTGCTCTATGCTCGAGATAGAATCCCCTTGCAGAAGCACACTTGCGTCTCCGTAAACAAGCTTCATAACTATAGAACCAGTGTTCGGGCTTACTTCTGAAACATTTCTGTCTGGAAACAAAACTTGCAGATATGCTCCCCCACCAAGGTCAATCTCCTGACCACGTCGAGCAATAGTCTTTTTAATATTTTTCTGTTCTATCTTTTTTTGAAAAACTCCATATGCTTGGTAGCTATTTGTTGTCCCAGGTTCCAGAACATTAGCCACAGAATACTTATCTAAAAATTTTATAAACCCTTCGTAGTGGTCGCTGTCTGGGTTTGTTACCACTATCATATCTACCGACCTGTCGTAAAAAGGCAACACTTTTGGCAACACCTTAAGCAAGTTGTTTCCTGGCCCCCCATCCACTATCACCTGAGTGCCTGTTGGCGACTCTATATATAGTGCGTCCCCTTGTCCCACATCAAGAACAGCAAAAGTCATAATGCCCACTTTTTTTGGGTTCAATAGTATAAATAACAAAATAGTGGCCAGAACAATGAGTAAAAGTAGAAAATACCATCGAAAATAGGTTTTTATATGGAGGAAGCCTTCTTTCATGTGCTATATTATACACACAAATTAACAAGTCTTAACCATAAAAATATGAAACCATTTGAAGAGAAAAAATTTAACATTCCTGAATTGAAAGGTAT
>CAZSNI010000024.1:0-5991 GCA_964608465.1 uncultured Candidatus Saccharibacteria bacterium
ACTGTTTTATCTGAAAAACTTTTCCCTGAGACAGTTCAGAAGTTTATTTCAGAAAGTAAAACAAAAGATTTGAAAGTTCTTTTGGAGACTGAGAAGAAAATCCAAAAAGAAGTGTTGTTGCAACCAACTGAAAATCTAATTGCTGGTAAGAAAGTTATTGGTGTTTCTATGGAATGGGTGGGAACGGTTAAACTTTCAGCTTTTGACTCCCTTTCACAAGGAGCAAAATCTACTTGGTATTTACTACGAGAAACAACCGTAGGTCTTTCTAAATTTTTATGGCAAACAATCACTTTTCGTTCTGATTTCTCACAGGTTTCCGGTCCAATAGGTATTGCAAAAGTGGTAAAAGAGGCAAATGAGCTTGGTTTTCAGTATTTACTTACTATCACAGCAATAATTTCAATAAACCTAGCAGTTATTAACTTAGTTCCTTTTCCTGCACTAGACGGAGGCAGATTACTATTTGTTTTGATTGAAGCAATAATCAGAAGACCTATAAATCCGAATGTAGTTAAGTGGTCAAACATTATTGGATTTGCCTTTCTCATGCTTTTGATGCTTGCTGTAACCGGAAGTGACATCCTGAAGCTCTTCTAGACTAATTTAAATACTTGTGCTATAAATACATTGGAACACATAAGCGAGTAAGGCCGGATCCAATCCACTTGGCGGCTGGCGCCCGTCTATGTGGTAGGAGCTCTCTGGCGAGACCTCCCGCTCCTGCAAAGCTTTGCTCCTTATGTGAACCGTTGCTTTGTTTGAACGACTCACCGAGTGTCACCCCACACCCCTAGTCCGCACCGGAACATTCGGGCCGTCCTCATCAGGCGGCCCTTCTTTTTTGCTCAAAATATTTTTTTCCTGTAGTATTGTCTTTATGAAACAGTCACAACTTTTTACAAAAACACGCAAGGAGGCCCCAGCAGATGAGACTTCAAAAAACGCAGAATTTCTTATTCGAGCTGGTTATGTTCACAAGGAATTAGCCGGTGTTTATTCATATTTGCCACTTGGACTTAAGACATTAAATAATATCGTTCAGATTATTCGTGAAGAAATGAACGCAATTGGTGGACAAGAACTTTTAATGTCAGCTCTTCAGGACAAAGAACTTTGGTCTAGAACAGACAGGTGGGATGATGCAAAAGTAGATAATTGGTTTAAAACAGAGCTAAAAAGTGGAGGAGAAACTGGTTTAGGCATTACTCACGAAGAACCTTTGACTCGAATAATGAGTGAGCATATTTCATCATATAGAGATTTACCAGTTTTGGCATACCAGTTTCAGAATAAATTCAGAAACGAACTTCGAGCTAAAAGTGGGGTAATGCGCGGGAAAGAATTCATGATGAAAGATATGTATTCATTTTCTAAAGACAATGATGCTCACACAGAGGATTATAATAAAATCCGAGATGCTTATGTAAAAATCTTTCAAAGATTAGGAATTGGGGACAAAACCTATGTGACATTTGCTGACGGAGGAATTTTTGCGGACTTTTCTGAGGAGTTTCAGACTTTAACTGAATCAGGGGAAGATATTATTTATGTGCATGAGGGTAAAAAAATGGCACTTAACAAGGAGGTATATACCGATGACAATCTAAAAAAACTTGGCATTGAGAAAGGTGAACTTGTTGAAAAAAAGGCTGTTGAAGTTGGAAATATTTTCCATCTAGGCACACGTTTTTCAGATGCTATTGGTCTTAAATATAAAGATGAGGCTGGAAATGAACATCCGGTAGTTATGGGTAGTTACGGTATTGGCCCTACAAGATTGCTCGGTACAATTATTGAAGTACTTTCAGATGAAAAGGGTATTGTTTGGCCGAAAGAAGTTAGCCCTTTCAACGTCCACTTAGTTAGGCTTGGTGTAAATGAAAAGACAATCGAGTATGCTGACAAACTGTATTCTGATTTGCAAAAGGCCGGTGTAGAAGTTCTTTATGATGATAGAGATCTTCGACCTGGAGAAAAGTTTGCTGACTCAGACCTTATCGGTATACCAGTACGGTTTGTGGTCAGTGATAAAACAGTTGAGCAAGATAAAGTTGAAGTAAAATACAGGACAAAAGCTGATGCAGAAATGTTGTCAGTAGATGACGCGTTAAATGTTTTGAAATAAAATTTCGTTGACTCGTAAATTTTCAGCGCCCCCGCAGGCCAAAAGCATGGTGTCGTCAAGGCACCCCGTTCTTGACGACTTTGGCCGAGGACTGGCCTTAAAAAATCGCTGGAATTTTTAAGGTTGCGATGAAAAATTACGAGGAGAAAGAAATTTTATATTGTGGTAGACTAGCAAAAATGATTAAAAACTTTGAACAATTCAAGCGATATATTTCCAATGATATTGGGATAGATTTGGGTACCGCAAACACCTTAGTTTATCTGTCTGGAAAAGGAATTGTTTTAAATGAACCTTCTGTAGTAGCAATAAACCAAAAAACTGGTCAGGTAGTGGCAGTGGGTAAAGACGCAAAACAAATGCTTGGCAGAACGCCACTGCATATTGTGGCTGTAAGACCACTTGTAGATGGTGTTATTTCTGACTTTGAAGTAACCGAGGAAATGATTACATATCTTTTAAACAAGGCACAAAAAGGAAATACTAAACTACTTGGTCCTCGTGTTGTTGTGGGTGTTCCTAGCGGAATAACAAACGTTGAAATCCGTGCTGTACGCGATGCTACAAAAAATGCAGGTGCTTCTGAGGTGCATATAGTAGAAGAACCGATGGCGGCAGCTATAGGTATGCGACTTCCTGTAATGGAACCAAGTGGAAATATGATTATTGATATTGGAGGAGGAACAACAGACATAGCCGTGATTTCTCTTGGTGGTGTTGTACGAAGTAAGAATCTTCGAATAGCAGGGGATAAACTAAACAATGACATCATCGCTTACATGCGAAGTGAGTTCAAGATACTAATCGGAGAAAAAACTGCTGAGGAAATTAAAATTTCTATCGGTGCCATACTCCCTGGTGATGTGCCTCTTGAAGCAGGAGTAAAGGGAAGAGATCTCATAACCGGACTTCCAAGAGAGGTGATCATTACAGATTCAGATATACGAGAAGCTATTTCACAATCCATAAACACATTAGTTGATTCTGTAAAAGAGGTTTTGGAAACTACGCCACCAGAAGTACTTTCAGATATAATGCAGAAAGGGATTTTCCTTGCAGGAGGCGGAGCTCTTATTGTGGGACTAGCAGAAATTATATCTGAGTATACAAAAATTCCTGTTCATATCGCCCCGGACCCACTAACCGCAGTTTGTAGAGGTGCAGGTATAATCCTGGAAGATCTAGAAAAATACAAAGATGTTCTAATCACAAACAAAGATGAACTTCCCCCTAAAAAGTAAGCCGAAAAGAAATTACGACCCAAAGTATTTTGTTATCTTGGGAGTTTTCTTTTTGTTTTTACTTCTAACTTTTTTCTTCCCTGGCTTTTTTAGGTCTAGTACTCAGATGGCAATGAAACCACTGTGGTTTTTAAAAGACAAAACTGGAAGTACTTTTTCCTTCGCGACAAATTTTATTAGTTTTAAAAGTTCACTGATAAAGGAGAACGAAATTTTAAAAGATGAACTTGGTAGACTTCGTTTAAACAAAATTGATTACGATATCTTGTTCAAAGAAAATGAAGAACTGAAAGCTATGTTGGGTATGAAAAAAAGTGAAATGAGGATTGTCTCAAATGTTTTATCGAAACCACCTCAGTCACCATATGACACTTTTGTTCTTGGTAGTGGAAAAAACTCGGGTGTACAGGTAGGAAACAAGGTGTATATTTCAGACAATATTATTATTGGGGAAATTTCAGATGTGTCTGACGATACTTCAGTAGCAAAACTTTTCTCTACTGGTGGAGAAAGGCATGAAGTTATTTTGGCAAGAACGGGAGAGTCTTTTGTTGTAATTGGCAGCGGCGGTGAAAACTTTACGGTTGAGGTTCCAAAGGACGCAGATATAGTTTGGGGGGATTCCTTGGTTCATCCGGGGAATAGTGACTACATTTTAGCTATGGTTTACTATGTAGACATCAGCTCCCAAAGTTCGTTCAAAACAATAAATATGAGGGTTCCAGGAGGGGTAAATAAGATAAAAAGAGTTTTTGTGGGGAATTAGTGTGTTTGTGCTAGAATATTTGTATGAATTCAACAACAGTCAGGCTACTTTTGTTTATTGCCGTCTTTCTTTGTATAGTTTTTTTACCATGGTGGTTAACTCTAGGGGTAATGGCGGGAATGGCATACTACTTTCCTTTGTATATTGAGATAATTTTCTTTGGTTTTTTGTTCGACAGTTTGTATCTTGCATCACAAAAATTTCCATACGCCTCTCTTATTGCTACTACAGTCATACTCGTTTTGATAGTGGCTATCAGAAAGCATATTAGAAGATAAATTTACTCCTATAATGTTTTCAAATCTAAAAAACTTTTGGAGAAAGAATACTCGTTCCGTACAAAAATCAATTGATCCGGATGAAATTTTTATTGACTCACAGAACCTTCCTGAATTTGATACTCATCAGTTTGAGGGGAGAATAGAAAAACCAATATCTTTTAGAGTATTTAGTTTTGTAGGGTTGTTTATGATTTTAGTTGCTAGTATTTTTTTGTACCGACTATGGAATTTGCAAATAAACGAAGGTCAGAAATTTAGACTCAGAAGCGACAGTAATAACCTTCATAATATTGTTATGTTTGCAGATAGAGGAGTTATTTTTGATAGAAATAAAGTTCCGCTTGTATGGAATACCGTAAATGAAGAAAATAAAGATTTTTCTTTGCGTGAGTACGCGACTTCTACTGGACTTTCCACTACATTAGGCTATGTGAAGTATCCGACAAAGGATTCTAGTGGTTTTTACTATCAGGATAAGTTTGATCCTAAAGATGGAATGGAAAAACTTTATAATGAAGAAATCTCTGGAGTGGACGGAATAAGAATTATCGAAACAGATGTAAAAGGAAAAGTTGTTTCAGAGAGTATAGTTCAGTCACCAAAAGATGGTAACAATCTCGATCTTTCTATAGATTTGAAACTTCAAAAGAGATTGTATGCATCAATGCTAGATATCGCTGATCGCGCTGGTTACAAAGGGGGAGCAGGGATAATAATGAACATTGGCACAGGTGAAATAATCGCAAGTAGCAATTTCCCAGAGTATGATTCTCAGACACTTTCTGCAGGCAAGGAAACTGAAAGAATTAAAAGTTGGCTAAACAGTAGTAATCATCCATTTTTAAATCGTGTAGTCGATGGTTTGTATACCCCTGGGTCTGTAATGAAAGTTTTTGTGGCAATGGGTGTTTTGGATAAAAAAATCATTGATCCCAGAACACAAATACTGAGCACTGGTTCGATAGTAGTTCCAAATCCATTTTTTCCAGACAAGCCTTCTACTTTTATGGATTGGAAAGCTCACGGTCTAGTAGATCTCCGAAGAGCATTGGCGGTTTCTTCTAACGTATACTTTTATGAAGTTGCGGGTGGATATAAATCGCAAAAAGGAATTGGTATAGAAAATATTGAAAAATATTCAAGGGCTTTTGGTTTCGGCACTACAACTGGAATAAATTTCCCTGGAGAGAATGCTGGAACTATCCCAAGTCCTGCTTGGAAATTAAAGGCTTTCAATGGCGAGGCATGGAGAGTGGGAGATACATACAACACTGCAATTGGTCAGTATGGGTACCAAGTTTCTCCTGTACAAGTTGTTCGAGCATATGGAGGAATAGCAAGTGAAGGAACTCTTGTAACTCCTACATTTATGAAAATTGAAAATCCGGAAGAAGTAAAAAAAGAAAAGGTGGCTTTCGAGTTTGATCCTAGTTACTACACAATAGTAAAAGAAGGGATGCGAATGTGTGTAACAGAAGGAACTTGCCAGGCTATTAATTTTCCATTTGTTGAAGTGGCTTCCAAAACAGGAACAGCTCAAATCGGAGTTGCAAAAGATGAAGTAAATTCTTGGGT
>CAZSNI010000025.1:0-5198 GCA_964608465.1 uncultured Candidatus Saccharibacteria bacterium
GATCATGTCAGATATTGAATCCATTTTTTTGTTTTTATTATATCTGGGTAGTATCTCTATCTAATAAAGACTCACCCAAACGACTTTTACCATACCTAAGTTATTAGGATTTTTGGCAAATTTCAAGGCGGAAGAGAAAAATAATTTGAGGTGTACAGTTAGTACATTGAAAATTATTTTTTGAATTCCAACACTGAAATTTGTCAAAAAGACAATAACGACTACCAAGATGATTTCTTTACTCCTGGTATCTTACCTTCATTGGCTAGTTCTCTGAAACAGATTCTGCAAAGACCGAAATCTCGCATGAATGCTCTTCCACGACCACATTTAAAACATCGGTTTGTTGCCCGAGTAGAAAACTTTGGTTTCTTTGCTGCTCTTGCTAGTACTGATGTTTTTGCCATTTAATTAAAATAGAGCTTTTAAGCTCGGGGTAATACTAGCAATTTAGCCTAATAAAGTCAACAATAAATCAAAACCCCACAAATGTGGGGTTTTGATTATTTCTTTGGAGCTCTTCCCTTCTTTGGATCTACCTTTGGTTTAGCCTCTTTTGTCTCTGTTTTCTTAAATGGGAATCCTAGGTGGAGTAGGAATGCTTTTGTCTGCTTAGCGTCGTTAACGTTTGTAACTACTGTTACCGCAAGACCGAAAACATCCTTCAAATCTTCATCTCCAGTTTCTGGAAAGATAGTACTTTCCTTGATTCCAAGTGTGTAGTTACCCATCTCGTCTATACCGTTGCTTGAAATGCCTCGGAAGTCCTTTGTTCTAGGTAGAGCTATGTTTACTAGTCTATCTAGAAAATCATACATTCTTGCCCCTCTTAGAGTGATTTGCATACCCACTGTGTCCCCCTCTCTTACTTTGAAAGCGGCCACTGACTGCTTAGCACCCTTTCTTGCTGGTTTCTGACCAGTGATTTTTGAAAGTCTGTCGGCAATAAGTTCGATTTTCTTTTTATCTTTTTGAGATCCAACTCCCGAAGATATAACCACCTTCTGGATTCTTGGAGCCTGCATAGCGTTTTTGTAACCAAACTCTCCCTTTAGAGCCTCGAATGCCTTTCCTGTTTTTTGTTTTATAGTTTCCATTGTATTTAAAATTACCTAAATTACTTCGCTTTCTTAACGTTCGAAGCGCTTATTGGCATTGCCTTTTCCACTATCTGTCCCTTTTCACCACTCTTTCGAGCTCTTTGGTGCTTTTTAGAAAGGTTTATTCCTGAGACAACAACCTTGCCCTCCTTTGGCATAGATTTAACCACTGAACCAGTTTTACCCTTGTCTTTTCCTGTTAGAACTATTACTTTGTCGTCTTTTTTTATATGCATATCAGTTTATTTAATTGAATGTTATACAACCTCTGGTGCTAGAGAGATAATTTTCTGATAACCAACTTCACCGATTTCTCTAGGAATTGGACCGAAGATTCTTCCTGCAACTGGCTCTTGCTTATCTTTCATAACAATAACAACAGCGTTTTCATCAAATCTAATGTATGAACCGTCTTTTCTTCTGAAAGGAGCTTTTTGTCGAACTACTAGTGCGTATAAAACGTCTTTCTTCTTTGTAGTTTTTCTAGGTTCTGCTTTTTGAACAGAAATAACAACCACCTCACCGATACCAGCATATCTTTTCTTTGATGATCCAAGCACCTTGAAAACTCTTCCGATTTTACCTCCGGAGTTGTCAGCTATTTTAACGATTGATCTTGCTTGTATCATACTTTTTTAATTAATTATTTATACTATTTTATATCTCTTGTCTTTTGAGATAGGTGCGCACTCTACCATAGTTACCTTATCCCCTACCTTCTTTGTATTCCCAGCGTCATGCGCCTTAAACTTCTTGTTTATAGAAATGAACTTATCATACTTAGCGTGTTTTACAAATCTTTTCACTTCTACAACCACAGTGTCTTTCATTTTGTCAGAAACAACAACTCCAGAAAGTTCTCTTCCGTTTGCTGCTTTTATTTCTTTGTTTTCAGTTTTTTTCATATAGTTTATTTAATTTCTTTGTTAAGAGCAGTTAGAACTCTAGCAATATCTTTTCTGATCATTCTACCCTCCTTAACATTTCTAGCATTACTACCACTTACTGAAAAACGAAAGTCGCGAAGTGCTGTCTTCTTTTCTGTAAGAAGTGCCCCAAGCTCTTTTGTATTCTTTTTTGCAATATCTTTGTTTTTCATATAGGTAATTAATGTGCTGCTGATATTATTTTTGTCTTAAGTGGAAGTTTTGTTCCAGCTTTTCGCAGAGCCTCTCTTGCAACTGCATCTGTTACTCCATCTACTTCAAAAATGATTCTTCCTGGTTTAACAGGTGCGCAGTATCCAAAAAGATCTCCCTTTCCCTTTCCAAGCTTTACTTCAGCTGGTTTTTTTGTAAGAGGCATGTCTGGGAAAATTCTAATCCAGATTCTTCCTGTTTTTCCAAGAGCTCTAGAAAGTGCTTTTCTAGCAGCTTCAATTTGGTTAGACATTATTCTTGCTCCATCCATAGCCTTCAGCGCGTGAGAACCGAAATCAATTTTTGCTCCACGAGATGCTACACCAACTTTGTTAGCGTTTTTTCTAAATGTGTGCCATTTTCTGTATTTAACTTTTTTTGGTAGTAACATGGTGGTGGTATTAATTAAAACTATTTATCTTTTGCGAAAATATCTCCCTTGTATATCCAAACCTTAACTCCAGTCGCTCCTAAAGTTAGTCTAGCTGTAGACTGTGCGTAGTCGATATCTGCTCGGAAAGTTTGTAGAGGCACTCTTCCCTTCTTTATCATTTCTGTTCTTGCCATTGAGTTTCCCCCAAGAATTCCAGAAAGAATAACTCTTACCCCCTTAACATCTCTGTTTGCCATAACTTTCTCTACCATTTGTTTTACAACTCTTCTGAAAGGAAGTCTTTTTTCTAGACCATCTGCAATCATTTGAGAAACAATAGAAGCGTTAGACTCTGGAGATTTGATTTCTTTAATATCAATCTTAACTTCTCCCCCAGTAGAAAGTTTATTCTTAGCGATAAATTTCAAAACATCAGCCTTTAGTTTTACAGCTCCGTCTCCAGATCTTCCGATAATCATACCTGGTCTAGAAGTTTCTATGATGATTCGTAGAACTTTTTCACCTCTTTCCATCTCAACATTACTTACGTAAAAACCTCTGAATTTCTTTTCTAGAAACTCTCTAAGTAGAACGTCACTCTTTAGAAATTCCTTGTATTTGTTCTTTACTCCAAACCATCGAGATTTCCAATCTCTTATGATTCCAAGTCTATGTGAATATGGGTGAACTGTATGTGTCATAAAATTATTTAATTGTTTTTTTAGCTCGTGGCTTTTTTACTGTCGAAGCTGTCGCCTCAGATGTCTTTGGGCTCTCCTTAACTACCTTTGCCTTCTTTTTTGGCTCTGCCTCCCCTAGCTCAACAAATACTGAGCAAGTTCTCTTTCGAATAGGGTGAGCACTTCCTCTTGCTGCAGGTCGTCTTCGGTACATTATACTTCCACCGTCAACTTTAATTGTTTTAACAATTAGGTTCTCTGTAGGAATATCTAGGTTCTTTGCATTTGCTAGAGCAGAAAGAATAAGAGTCTTGATTGGGAGAGAAGATCTTTTTGCGATGAAGTCTAGGTTTACTAGAACATCTGCCACTTTCTTTCCTCTAACAGCATTAACAACCATTCTCATTTTTCGAGGTGCTTGTCGGAAATTTCGTAATGTTGCTTGTGCTGTTTTCATTGTAATATATAAAATTATTTCTTAGCGTCAGCTGTTGATGCCTTTGCTGCCTGTGCACTAGCTATCTCACTTTCTTTCTTCTTGATTTCTAGCTCTTTCTGCATCTTTCCTCCGTGTTTGATGAATTTCTTTGTAGGAGAAAACTCACCTAGTCTGTGTCCCACCATGTCTTCTGAAACCAAAACTTCTATATGAGATTTACCATTGTGCACGCCAAAAATGAAACCTACCATTTCTGGTGAAATAACACAGGCTCTTGACCATGTCTTAATAACACCTGTTTCTATAGGTTTTTTACCCTCAATTTTCTTAAGGAGTCTTTCGTCTACGTATGGGCCTTTTTTTGATGATCTTGTCATAGTCTTTTTTAATTCCCCGCCCCGCATAAGCTACTGGGCAAGAAGAAAACCACATTTTCGTGGTACTGACTTACTTAAATCCTAATTAAAGAATGCAATACTTCAGTGGCGTTTATACTATACAAAAGCTAGTTAAATGTCAACAGATAAGTCAAAGGGCGACCGTTGCCGGCCGCCCTCACCCCGTATCGTGGGGTTATTCGTGTTGCACCTCCCGAGGCCCGGCCATCTTCTGATGCGCCTCGTAGGCTTCCTCCATGAAAGCCCAGATTCTGAGAGCGAACTCGGGATGGGATCTGTCCAGAAAGCAGACCCTCGAGATCACGCCGAGAATGAATGCCCCCTCGTCTGACGTGGTCAGAACGAGGCCTGCGTCCTTGGCACACCCAGCTACCACAGCGTCAGTGTTCTGTTGGCCCAGATTCGCAACACCCCTTCTGTACATGGTCACTGCATCGGCCAGCCTTCTGGCAAATTCTGTCTTGGTCATTCGCACGCTCCATAAGTAACTCTACATTTTTAAGTTTCTAAGTCAAAGGGCGACCGTTGCCGGCCGCCCCTCTTTCCCGTTGTTGATCTAGACGTCGTGAGTGTTCATTCTCGCGTCGACCTCCGCCTTCTTGCGGAAGTAGTACTCCATCGCGATGAGAAGCTGTGTGTAGTTGGACAGAGTGAAGCAATGAAAAGGACCGGCTGAATTCACCAGAGCGAACACGACAGGGTTCTTTTCCACCGCCTTGTCCTCAGTGTCTTCGTAGTACAACCCTTCGTTACGGAGAATTATCTCCGCCAAAGCGTTTCCCCGCAGACCCCGGCCTCCCCTGTGGTTCCAGTAGGTCTGAGAACACTCATGGAACTTACGCACGAACTCGATCTGCACTGTTGTCATGTGTCCCCCGGAAAAGACCCCGTAATATAGAAGCACAGTCTCTCGCACCGTGTCAAACAAAAACGCCTTCCGGCGCTTTTGTTTTATTCTATTTTCTTTTACCCACCTTTCTTCTAGAAACAATGAATTTATTTGAATATTTCTTTGGAGTTCTAGACTTCTGACCCTTACCTGTTGGTTTACCGTATACAGAGATCGCTC
>CAZSNI010000026.1:0-4947 GCA_964608465.1 uncultured Candidatus Saccharibacteria bacterium
TGACATTTCAAGCACAAAAAGGATTAAGTGACACTTTTCATGAAATAAATTTAATCCAGTCAGACAATGAGGAAAGATTCGCCACTTACAAAAGTTTGGTTCGTGAGGAATTTGCCAAAAACCATTCAGTTTTTTTCTGCATTCCTACTATTGAGGATCTTTTGAATACCAAAAATTTATTAGAAAAAGGTATTGAAAAATATACTTATATTTTACACTCTGGCTTAACAGCAAAAGAACAAGTCGCTACATGGCAAAAAATAAATGAGGAAAAACACCCAGTACTTATTATCGCCACTGGTTCATTTTTGTCTATCCCACGACATGACATTGGCACTATCATACTAGAGAAAGAAAGTTCTCGAAGTTACAAAATGCAGACAAGGCCCTTCCTTGATATTCGAACCGTTGTAGAAATCCTAGCAAAAGAGATGAAAGTTCGGTTAGTTCTTGGCGACATTTTTTTAAGAACAGAAACTTTGTGGGAAGAAAAAAAAGGTAAATATGCGAGTCTGTCCCCTCTCAAATTTAGATCACTAACATCAGCTACTTGTGAAATTGTGGACATGAAAACTCCTCAAGACATGAAGAAAAAAGAATTTGCCCTATTTAGTGATAAATTAAAGAATCTTTTGCAAAAAAATATTGAGAACAATGAGCATAGTTTCCTATTCTGTGCCAGAAAAGGTTTATACCCTATGACCGTCTGTAGCGATTGTGGCACTATGGTAAGTTGTACAAACTGCAACCAGCCAGTAGTTCTACACATGAGAAAAGACTTAAATGGCCAAAGTAAGAATCTATTTGTTTGCAACCATTGTGGTGAAAGATCGGATAGCGAAGTGATGTGTAAACATTGTAATGGGTGGAGACTAAACCCAATGGGTATTGGAATAGACAGAGTTGTGGAGGAAATAGAAAGAATGTTTCCAAATTCAAAGATTTTTATTTTTGATAAAGACCACATAACCACTCACAAGAAGGCAGAAAAAGTGCGGGACGCTTTTTACAATACCCCAGGAGCTATCTGCGTAGGTACAGAAATGGCTCTATCATACCTAAATCAAAAAATAGAAAACACTGCGGTAGTTTCTCTGGACGCATATTTTTCAATACCGGATTTTCAGATTACAGAAAAAGTTTTTCATATTTTACTTGAAATGCGATCACTTTCAGTAAGGGAGTTTTTAGTTCAAACTCGCCAAGAGAACATTAAGACTTTTGAATATGCTACCCGTGGAAATCTTATGGATTTTTATCGGGATGAAATTGAAGAAAGAAAATCTATGGGCTATCCCCCATTTAACACCTACATAAAACTTAGTTTGGAAGGCGATAAAACTACAGTAAGAAAAGAGATGGAGAAAACAAAAGATATATTTCTTCCTTATAAAATTCAAATCTTTGACGCATTTACCCCAGGAAGCAAAAACAAACATACAGTTAATGGACTTTTATACCTACCTAAGGAAAAATGGCCAGACAATGAACTACTTCAAAAACTAAGAAGCCTCCCGTCACAATTTGGCATACGGATAGACCCTGCAAGTCTTTTGTGATATTTTAATTATGTATATGACTATTAAAATACTACAAAAAGAAGAGCCTGTGCTAAGAGAAACAGCAAAGGAAGTAGCAATAGAAGATATTACTTCTACCAAAATAAAAAAAGTGATTTCTGAAATGAAAGAAGCGCTCAATTCTCAAGATGACGGCGTGGCTATAGCTGCTCCACAAATAGGATACAACCTTCGTATTTTTGTGGTATCCGGCAAGGTAGATGAAATAATTGCAGAAGCTAAAAGAAATAAATCTAAAAAAACAATTGATGAGATAGTGGATGAAAAACCACCCGTCAGATCTCCAGACATGGTTTATATAAACCCAGTAATGAAAAAAATCTCAAAAGAAAGAAAGAATATGGAGGAAGGATGTCTTTCAGTAAGATATTTATATGGACAAGTAAATAGAGCAAAGAAAGCTACTGTAGTGGCATATGATGAATTTGGAAATAAATTTGAAAGAGGTGGAACAAGCTTGGTAGCGCAAATTTTCCAACATGAAATGGATCATCTAGATGGTATACTTTTTATTGATAAAGCTGAAAATATAGAGGAAATCCTCCCTGAGGATATCAAAAAACATGAAAGAAAATCTAAAAAATAATCCTGAATTTGTTTTTTTTGGTGGCTCAAGCTTCTCTGTATACGTTTTGGACGAACTCAAAAAAAATGGTTACACACCTAAACTAATTGTGACCACCGAAGATAAACCAAAAGGCAGAAAGCTCACACTTACTCCACCAGAAGCCAAAGTCTGGGCTATAAATGAAGGTGTGACGTATATACAACTAAAAACTCTTAGAAATATTGAAGCAGAAAACCAGATTAAATCTTTTTCAGATAAAGGTTTTGATTTATTCATTGTTGCTTCGTATGGGAAAATTATTCCACAAAGTATACTGGACATGCCAAAATTTAAAACCTTAAATGTTCACCCCTCTCTTTTACCAAAGCTTCGTGGACCATCTCCATTACAGTTCTCTATTTTAGAAGAAGATGAAACAGGTGTGAGCATTATTGAACTAGATAGTGAAGTTGACCATGGACCAATTTTGGCTCAAGAAAAAATTAGCATAGAATGGCCACCTTATTTTGAAGATTTAGAGAAACTTTGTGGAGAAGTTGGAGGTAGAATGCTTTCAAACATAATCCCTAAGTGGGTAAATGGAGAAATTGAAGCTGTTACTCAGGACCATTCACTTGCCACTTTCTGCAAGAAAATAGAGAAAGCTGATGCTGAAATTGATTTGACTGGCAACTCAGAAATAAATTTACGAAAGATTAGGAGCTTCTCACATTGGCCAGGTGCATACTTTTTTGAAGAGTCTGAAGGAGTCAAAAAAAGAATTATCATCAAAAAAGCAAAAATCTCTGATGGTAAATTGGTTTTAGAAAGAATCATCCCCGAAGGCAAAAAAGAAATGAGCTATGATGATTACCTGCGAGGTAAAAGAAAATAGTTGTTATCCTATTATTCTAGGTAGTAAGAATAGTCTCCTGTTAAGTAACTGTAGTCCTGGGCTTTTTGCTCTGCTTTTACTTTAGCAAAAAGAAGAAGAGTAATAATAAAGATACAACCAAATACAAAACCTACTAGAAACCAATTAGCTTTTTGTTTTAAATTTCCAGTTTTCACTATTTTCTCCAACTAACTCTTTTTAGTAAATTTTTGACCTGCGATGCTCCTCTTCTAAACAATGTATCTTTTTTATTTTTCTGACTTACTATTACTCTTTCTGCTTCGTCTCTGACAATATCGATTGCTGCATACAGTTCTGATTCTTCTGCTTTTGCATAAACCTGACTACCTCCCGGAACAAGAATGTTTATTTCGGCCTTAAAAATATCTCCGGAGTTATGATGCTTTGTCGTTCTACCTATTTCAACCTCACACAAAAGATTCTCGCTGTTTGGAATAAACTTTCCAAGTGTTGAAACTTTCTTATCTACGTATTCATTTATTGCATCTGTTAAATCAAAATTTACTGCGCGTGTTTTGATATTCATATACTTATATTATAGCAACTAGTGAGTAGCATAAACAAGTTCACTTGTTTAGTGTTCGAACAACGTTGCTATATAGCAATAAACGAGGGTCGTAAACAAACTTACTACTTAACCAACCTTTCTTTTAGACTAAGAACTCTATAAACACTCTCATCTATCCTTTTCTCTGTTAACTGCTTATTTTTAACTGCTAAGATTAGCGCTCCTTGAGCTTTGTTTATCACTTCAACAGAAGCAACATACAACAGTAAATCATTACCAGCCACAACCGCCCTTACTGCACCTTTTTCAACACCGTAGTTCTTTGTAATTGCACCCATATTCATATCATCAGTGATGATAATCCCCTTATAACCGTATTCCTTTCTGAGTTTAGAAACTATTGTAGAAGAAAGAGTCGCCGGATAAGTTTTATCAATGTTTGGGAAAAACACATGTGACATCATTATCATCGGAGGATTCTCCTCTTTAATTACAGACCTAAATACACTTGTAAATTCATTAAAATTTTTATTTGTAACTTTTGAGATAGGTAAACTTTTATGTGAATCTACAGAGTTATTGTCATGGCCTGGAAAATGCTTAATTACCGGAATTATCCCCGAATCTCTGTAGCCCTTTACCATACTGTTACCGTAAGAAATTACATCCACCTTTGAACCCCTAAATACCCTTTTGTATAAGAAAGATGAAGAAGCCGTAATATACTCTAGTACTGGAGAAAAATTCACACTAACCCCCTTACTGACCAGTTCAGAACCTCTTTCTTTTGCAACATCGTACGCCTGTGAAGAACTTTTAATTTCAGGTTGTGATGTTAGATTTGAACCTGGTTCTTTTATTCTAGCCACAATCCCACCTTCTTGATCTATAGAAATGAATAGTGGAATTTTATTAGTAGATGTGGAAACACTTTGCAAACGACTCGTAACTTCCGAGACATTTTTACCGACTACATTCTTACTCATCAAAATCACCGAGCCTATCTTTTTACTCTTTATTAAATCTTCTAATATTTGGTTGCTGTTGTCTGCATATACACCAACCAGAAACATTTGACCAATTTTTTCCTCTAGAGTCATTTTCTTAATTTTCTGTGCGATAGGATCAACCACCTCCACTGCAGTGGTGGAAGCTACAGCATAATTGGAAGAATCATATTTATAGAAATAGCCGATATTAAAAAATAAAGTAAATAGCAACAAAATGAGTAGGATTTTAGGGATTTTCATTACAAAACTATAGCAACATATATGTATATTGACCAATTGCTTTATTAAATATTTTTGTTATTATCTTTATATTCCGATGTAGCTCAGCTGGTAGAGCAAGCGACTGTTAATCGCTAGGTCACAGGTTCGAGCCCTGTCGTCGGAGC
>CAZSNI010000027.1:0-4723 GCA_964608465.1 uncultured Candidatus Saccharibacteria bacterium
CCTCTATTGTTGGAGGGGGAGATACTATTGCTTCTATAAACAAACTCGGTTTAAACGAAAAGTTTACTTTTATTTCTACTGGAGGCGGAGCGATGCTAGACTTCCTCGTAAATGAAACTTTGCCAGGAATTGATTCATTGAATAAGTAAATCTCTTTCTCATCATGTTTTTTTCTAGACACAGAATAATTTCGTGCTCGAAATTTTCTTTCTACTCATCTCTTCACGGCTTCCGTAGAGTCTAGAAAAAAGCATGATTCAACGAGATTTTAATTTGACCTTATCTTTTAATTATGGTATTAAAATATTGTAAAGTTCTTTCACATTACTTGTGAAGTGGTCAGCCAAAAGAGGCCTAGAATAAGCACTTTTTGGCTGACCATTTACGGAAAGCCCCTCAACTTGCGGGAAGCAAGAAACTCTCGGCTTTCAGCCGAAGGAGCGTGTAAGATGGCCAAGTTTAACGATGTCACCGTGGGTCAGATGGAAGCCTGCATCAACCGTCTTGGCGGAATGCAGCAGTTCCTGGACTTCATTGGTGGTAAAGGGCAGATCATGTGGCAGACAGTCTACAGGATCTACTCTGTGATCGTCGACTACAACCAGTCCCTTAACAAGATGATCTTGGCGGGCAAATACGACTTGGTGAACCAGGAAATAACCGAGAAGAACTTTCCCTCGAAGCTCTCGGGCAGTGTGCCCCTGAACTTCGAACTGTTTCATTTCAACCGCCTCATCTCGTCGGAATCTGCAGTCGCAGAGCTCGATAAGATGGGATTTCGTCCCGCGACCGTCCGCGAACTCCTGTCCTTCGGGGCAAAGTATCCGGAGATGCAGCGAGAGTTCCCCGTTGTCGCTCTTGGTGAGGTCAGTGAGATTGACGGTAACCGTCGTGTGGCTGGCCTCGGCAGGGATGTTTCCGGCCGAGGGCTGGGCCTCGACTGGTGGAGTGTCGACTGGATTGGCCGCTGCCGGTTCCTCGCTGTCCGCAAGTGATCTAAATCCTCAATCCTGAGGCAATATACACCACACACTTGGAGGAGTGTGTGGTTTTCTTTTACAAATTTTCTTTTATCAACTTTAGGTTCGTTTCAAAATCTATTTTATCTCCAGAGACTTCTTTGTTAGGGAATACCCAGATGTGAGCGTGGCTTACATCTTCACCAACTATTTTAGATAGAATAAATTCTGTATTAAAAGCTTTTTGTTGTGCCAGGGCTACTTTTTTAGCTACTTCAAAATACTCACCTGTGTTGGGAGTATCCCATACCCAACGAAAGTGTTCTTTGGGTATTACCTGAGTGTGGCCAGGGGATTGTGGGTTAATGTCTAGAAAAGCTAGGAATTTGTCATCCTCGTAGACCTTATAACAAGGTATTTCTCCCTTTACTATTTTGCAAAATATACAATCTGTCATACGAGTATATTATCACATTTTGACTAACGGCAACTATGTTAAACTAGATGGATGAAAAAATACTCAGTTAGACAGAATATTCCGGAAAGCATAGATAACCTATTTGAAGTACATTCTCCACTCGTTCGATCTCTGCTATTTGCTAGGGGGATAGAGGATTTAGAAACTGCCAACGCTTTTCTAAATCCAGATTATGAAAAGCATCTACACGATCCGTTTCTTTTGAAAGATATGGATAAGGTGGTCAATAGGATTTTGAAAGCAATTTCGGGTAATGAGAGGATTGGGATTTTTTCTGACTACGACGCTGACGGGATTCCTGGGGGAGTAGCACTACACGACTTTTTCAAAAAAATCGGTTTCAATAATTTTACAAACTACATACCACTTAGAAACGAAGAAGGTTTTGGACTAAACAACGATGCAGTAGAAACACTAGGCAAGGATGGAGTAAAACTTATTATCACTATCGACTGTGGTATTACAGATGTTTCTCAAGTAGATCTCGCAAATAAGCTCGGTATGGATGTGGTTATTACTGATCACCACATACCTGGTAAGAAACTGCCGAAAGCATTTGGAATTATTAACCCAAAGCAGCTTGGTTGTGAGTATCCAGAGAAAATGCTCTGTGGTTCTGGTGTTATTTTTAAAGTTATTCAGGGTGTAATAAAAAAGGGAAAGGAGAACGGTGTGTTTGAATGGAAAGACGGTCAGGAGAAGTGGTTTCTAGATATGATAGGGCTTGCGACCATGTCAGACATGGTCCCATTACTTGGTGAGAACAGAGCGCTTTCATACTATGGTATGAAAGTTATCCAGAGAAGTCCGCGTGTTGGACTTCAGAAACTTTTCTCTCTACTTAAGATAAACCAAAACAAAGTCACAGAAGACGACATCGCTTTTATGATTACTCCGCGCATAAACGCGGCGTCACGTATGGGAGTTCCACTTGATGCATTTAAGTTACTTTCAACTACGGACACTGTAGAGGCAGGTATGTTTGCTGAGCATTTGAATAATAAAAATGACGAGAGAAAGGGGGTTGTGGGAAGTATGATACGTGAAATAAAAAAAAGACTTGAAGAAAGAGACGAAGATATGCGACACGTTTTTGTTTTTGGAAATCCAGAGTGGAAGCCAAGTTTGCTAGGTCTTGTTGCTAATAGTTTTTCTGATGAACACAATCGACCAGTATTTTTCTGGGGGAGAAATGGCGAGAGTGGAGACGAGGGTGTAATAAAAGGTTCCTGTCGGGCGGGTGGAGATACGGACATTGTGAAGCTGATGGAGAAGTGCAAAGATATTTTTGTTGACTATGGCGGACACAAGGGCGCTGGTGGGTTTTCATTACTTCAAGAAAACATTCACCATTTAGAAGATAGGCTAAACGAAGCATTCCATGAATTAGAGGCCGAAGGCTTGTTAACATCAGAGGCGATAGCTTCGATAGATAAAAAACTCTCACTCGATGATGTGAATTGGA
The DNA here is from genome assembly GCA_964608465.1 of uncultured Candidatus Saccharibacteria bacterium. Classification (GTDB taxonomy): domain Bacteria; phylum Patescibacteriota; class Minisyncoccia; order Phycocordibacterales; family DATDWN01; genus C7867-006. Next base: position 2,903 of record CAZSNI010000027.1, read on the forward strand.
ATACATACGGCAGTGTTGAGAAGTTTGCTCCTTTTGGTTTAGACAATCCGAAACCACTTTTTCTTTTTGAAGATATTGAAATACTGGCAGTTAAACTTTTTGGAAAGGAGAAAAATCACTTAGAACTTAAATTCAAAAACAGTAATGGTAAGGACGTCACAGCTATGGCATTTTTCAAAACTGATTCTAGTTTCGATAGGCCAGTTAAGGTGGGGGATAAAATAAACCTAGTCGCTACTTTAGAAAAGTCAGAGTTTAGAAACTTTCCAGAACTGAGACTTCGAATCGTGGATGTATTTTGAACCACCACTGATCAATTAAATAGCTCTAGATACTAGGCGGACAATAAAAATGCGAGAAGCCTTACAGTGAGTAAGGTGACGAGAATTTTTTGAAGTCCAACAACGTAGATAGAGTGATTTTATTGATTCTGTTACAATTGTCACATGACAATAAAAGTTTTTACAGATGGGAGTTCAAGAGGCAACCCTGGTCCAGGTGGTTGGGGAGCGATACTTGTTCTAGATGACAAAGTTGTTGAACTTGGTGGAAGAGAATTTGAGACTACAAACAACCGCATGGAGTTAAGTGCAGTTTTGGAGTCACTAAAATATTTAAGCAATGAACATGATTTAGAAATAAACACTGACTCAGCATACGTTCTAAATGGTGCAACAAGATGGGTAAAAGGTTGGGTGAAAAATAATTGGAAAACTAGTACCAAAGATGATGTGCTGAATAAAGACTTGTGGGAACAGATGCTAACCCAAACAACACACAGAAATATTTCTTGGAATTTAGTAAAAGGTCACTCAGGTCACAGTGCGAACGAAAGATGTGATGTTATTGCTACATCTTTTGCAGACAACACACCGGTTGTTCTGTACGTCGGATCAAAAGACAGGTATGGAGTAAATATTAATGAAGTGATTTCAAAAAGTGAAAGTGGCAAATCGAAAAGTAAAACAAAAGCTTATTCATATGTAAGTAGTGTAGATGGAGAAATTTTAACTCACAAAACTTGGGATGAATGCAAGGCTCGAGTAAATGGTAAAAGTGGCGCACGGTTCAAGAAATCTACATCTCCAGAAAACGAAGAAGAAATAATTGCAGAGTTTGGTGAATAGAATCTCTTTCTCCTCATAACTTTTTTAGAAACAGAATATCCGCCTGCTGGCGGATTTCTTCGCGCTCATGTATTCACTTATTCCGCGATGTTCTAAAAAAATTATGAGTCAACGAGATTCTTAGTTTGCCTAAAGTGTAAATATGAGTAGAGTATTGGCATGATACTAGCCACTACTTTCGGCTTCATTTCTGGTATTGCCCTAGCTTCATTTTTTCATATTTCGGGGGTCTATTTTTATGCGTTTTCTGGACTTGTTTTTGTCTGTTTTGTTTACAGATATTTAGTTGATGGTGAGGATAGAAAAAGACTGACTTTGTTTTCTGTCTTTTTTCTTTTTGTACTTGTGGGGGTTTTAAGAGTAAATATTTCCAATCTATATTCAGTTTCAAAACTGTCCGAGCTCGAGAATAAAAAAGTTGAAGTGGTCGGTGTTGTGGTAGCTGAACCAGATGTTCGTGAGAAAAATACAAAGCTGACAATCAGAACTGAAGAAGTAATATTTAATGGAATTTCAAAAAATGTTCAAGAGAAAATATTAGTTTCTGTTCCAATTTATCCAGAATATAGTTATGGAGATAGGGTAAAAGCTAGTGTTGTCCTCACAAAACCTACTTTGATTGAGTCAGAAGACGGTAGGGTCTTTGACTATGAGGGATATTTAAAAGTGCGGGACATCTGGTACACAAGCCGTT
>CAZSNI010000028.1:0-4103 GCA_964608465.1 uncultured Candidatus Saccharibacteria bacterium
GAGCATACCGAGCCTATATTAGAGAAAGTTCTAATTTATTTGGGATTTTAGTGTGCCATCGCCAGGAATCGAACCTGGATCGTCAGCTTCGCAGGCCAACATTCTATCCATTAAACTACGACGGCAGTAACACAAAAATATCACAAAATTTGAATCCTAACAAAAAACCACCTCTAGGTGGCTTTTTGATTACTTTGATTTTTGGATCATTGCTACCAATCTCGCTTTCTTTCTTGATGCTGTATTTAGTTTCAGCAATCCTGTCTTAACTGACTTGTCTAGAACTTTCTGAACATTCTTCATGTATTCAGCAGCACCCTTTGCGTCTTTTTTAGCAACAAGAGCCTTCAGGTTTTTAACAGCCTTGTTGATAAGGTCCTTTTTCTTAAGGTTGAAAACTCTCTTTCTACCAGAGTTTCTCAGTGCTTTTTTAGCAGATTTTGTTATTGGCATATGGCAGATACTATAACGAAACTCAAAATAAATCAAGTCCAGGTTGGCCTCCCTCTATCAAATAGAGTATTATAAGGAAATGATAGGATATCTAAAGGGGAGAGTTATCGAACACGACCTAAAGTCAGTAATACTAGATGTTTCAGGGGTGGGTTATAAAATTTATACAAATACTGCTTTTTTAGACTCAAAAAAACCCGATATTCTCGAATTTTGGACTTATCTAGCGGTTAGAGAGAACGCTCTGGATTTGTATGGTTTTGTAAGTAAGGAAGAATTAAATTTTTTTGAACTCCTTATAACTGTTTCAGGAATAGGTCCAAAGTCAGCCATGGGCATTCTTTCAGTTGCTTCAGTTTCAAACCTAAGAAACGCGATAAGTTCAGGGGATACAAGTCACTTGACCAAGGTTTCTGGAGTTGGAAAGAAGAACGCTGAAAAAATTGTGGTGGAACTTAAAGATAAACTTACAGGTTTTGAAGGCGAGGCTACTGTTTCAGGGGATGTGGATGTTATTGAAGCTTTGAAGTCTTTAGGCTATGGTGAAAGAGAAGCGAGAGAAGCTTTGAAAAAAGTGAGTGGAGCTGGTGATACCAGTGAGAAAATTAAAAAGGCATTAAAGTTATTATCATAAAAAATATTTATATGACTATCAGTATTGATGATTTTAAAAAAATTGAAATTAAAATAGGAGAGATTTTGTCGGCAGAAAAAGTAGTGGATGCAGACAAGCTTTTAAAATTATCAGTAAATTTTGGTGAAGAGACTCCAAGACAGATAATTTCCGGGATTTCTATGTATTTTGAAAATCCAACGGACTTAGTTGGTAAAAAATGTGCTTTTGCAACAAACTTAGAACCCCGAGTAATAAAAGGATTAGAGAGCCAGGGTATGATTCTTGCTGTGAGCGGTGACGAATTCTTTTCGCTTTTAACTGCTGAATCAAATACTACACCTGGGGCATCTGTAAAATAATTTTTATTGTTATTGTCGATTTTTTTACGGTATAATTGCTGTATAATTAAAATCGATGAATCTAAAGAAAATTTTTAAATCTTTTCCAGCGCCAAAATTTCTAAATGTTCCTTTTGCTGGTGTATCCATTTCAGACACATCAGTAAGATGTATTCAGTTTGTTAAAAAAAATGGAACATTACATATTGAAAAGTACGCTGAGAGACCTTTGACTAAAGGGGCTATTGTTGGTGGACAAATAAATAATATTGATGAAGTGGTAAATATCCTAGTTGATTTGAAAAAAACTTTAAAACTAAACTATGTGAAAATGTCCTTGCCGGAAGAGAAGGCATATCTTTTTACAGCAAAGATCCCTTTAGTAAGTAACGATGAGATTCGAAGTGCGGTTGAGTCTAAAATGGAAGAGAACGTGCCGGTTTCTCCACTAGAACTTACTTTTGACTACAAACTTTTTGAAAGGCAGGAAAAAGACCTCGTCGATGTTGTTGTGTCAGCCCTACCAATTTCACTAGTTGATTTATATGTAGAGATGGCTCAAAAAGCCGAACTTTCACTTCTTTCTCTCGAGATAGAGTCACAAGCAATAACGCGTGCTGTGTTACCAGCTGGAACCACAGACACTGCACTGGTTGTAAACTTTAGTCCAGAAAAAGTAGGTTTATACGTTTCTCATGCAAGAGTTGTTAGGTTTACATCAACAATTTCCACAAAAGGTGAGTATTCAAATAACCCAGCCTTTCTTATGCAAGAGATAAAAAAACTTTATACATACTGGCATACATTAAAAGAGAATGTTGATAAGCCAGAGAGAAGAATAAGTCATGTATATATTTGTGGAGAAGGTTTTGATGAAGCAATGGTTTCATTTATAGGAAGTCATAGTCAAACTCCTACCAGTTTGGCAAATGTGTGGGTAAATGCTTTTGATATAAATCTAACAATACCCGAAATACCATTTAATGAATCTATAAAATATGCGGGCAGTGTGGGGTTGGCCATGCCTTCAAAAATATTTATATAAAATTATGTTCAATTTACTTCCTGAAAATTTAAGAAATGCCGTAGTAAAAGAGTACCACCTCCGACTCACAATAGTAGTTATGGTTTATGTTATTCTGATTCAAGTTTCTTTTCTGATTTTTTTATTTCCTAGTTGGCTGGTCTCTTTCTACAAAGAAAAAGATTTCTCTTCTCAGAGTGATGAGTTAAATAAATCTTTATCAACGCTCGATATTAGTTCGACTACATCATTTATAAAGTCTTTTAACACTAAGATTGGAATAATAAATGACTCTCTAGAATACCCAAAATTTGTCCCAATACTTGATGATGTACTTGCTAAAAAAACTGGGACAATAAGAATTACTGGAATGTACTACACTGTAAATTCTATAAACAGCGGCACTCTAACTCTAGAGGGGATTGGTGATACAAGAGAGTCTCTAGTTTCGTTTTCTGATAGCTTAAAAACCATCGGGTACTTTAAGAAAGTAGATCTTCCTATCTCTAATCTGGCTAAGGATAAAAATATAGACTTCACTATAAGTATAAATATCGAAAATTAATATGAACCAATCTCAGCCATTCAAAAAAATAATAATACTACTTTCTGCGGTTTCTCTGTCGCTTTTTATAGCAATGTATTTTGTTTATGTCGAGATTAGGTCAAAAAATGAGAAAGTTTCTAGTGTGGAACAAGATTTGTCACAAAAAAATACTCGTTATGATTATTTAGTTTCTATGCAAAAACTTGTGAAGGATATTGAAGTTGATATAAAGAAAATAGATGAATCAATCGTTCCAAAATCAGGAGATGTCGGGTTCATTGAGAAAATTGAGTCTTTGGCTAAGAAGAACAACCTAAATATTCAAATAGAATCTTTAAATTTAACTTCTGATCCAAAGGCTGAGAATAGTACTGTTTCAACTTTGAAAATAAAAGCCAGCGTAGACGGCTCATGGTTAAATATGTATATGTTTGTTTCAGAAATTGAGTCACTTCCAATAAAGATAAAAGTAAATAGATTTTCACTTAAAAACAAGGATGAAATTCCTGCAGATAGAACTAAAATGGCGGGACTTGGTAAGGAGTGGAGAGGTTCTTTTGAAATTAGTGTACTAGAATATAAATAACATGTCAGAAACTTTTAATAAAATTAAAAATTGGTATCAAAACTTTAGTTCTTCGAAAGTTTCTTTTGAGAGGAAGGGGATAAAGCCGGCAAAAGATTGGAACATAGTTATTTTCTCTTCACTCATACTTCTTTTTATTTTTGGAGCAATAGCATTTTACTTCTATGTTCAAGTGGAAAATGGTACTTTTTTCGGGGCTGTTGTTTCTGAGGAGTTAACTGAGGTGAAAATAAACAATAAAACTCTAGACAAGCTTATAAATGATATAAATGTAAGAGAAAGGAATTTGATCGAAATAGAGGCAAGTAGAAATGCACCAGCAAACCCGAGTTTGTAAGATAGGGTTGTGCCTTCGGATAATTTGATTTTCGTCAAAATCAAATTTCCTTCGGCTCACGACTCGTCTGTTTTTGTTGCTACAAAAACATGACTCCGTCGAGCACATATAGTAAAAAATCTCCAACTGAGGAGATTTTTTACTATATGTGCTCTCGGCAGGAATCGAACCTACATCAAAGCCTTAGAAGAGCTCTGTTCTA
>CAZSNI010000029.1:0-3745 GCA_964608465.1 uncultured Candidatus Saccharibacteria bacterium
TTATCCTTTGTAAAATACTTAGCTTTTGGTATCCATTATTAAAAGTGTTGCTTAGAGATTTATGTTTTCGAACTATTTCAAGGATCGCACCATTTATGCCGAATAAATGGTGTTTTTCTTACAAAAATTCTACTTATCTGTTACTAAGTATAGTTTCCAAATGAGTTTAGGCAAGTGGATTACTCATTACATCGTATACTCAAAGTAGTGTCTAGGAAATTTTTTTTGCCTTGAATTTCATTTGTCAATTTGACGAAACAAAATTACTCTTTTTCTATATCTATAACTCTTTTTAGTTCATCTATTGATGTTGTGCCGTTCAAAACTTTTAGAATTCCGTCTTGGTTTAGTGTTAGTAAGCCTTGTTTTAGTGCAGCTTTTTTTATTTCTCTTTCACTAGGATTTTCTTTTACAATCATTTCAATGTTTTCATCCATAAGTATTGCTTCGTGAATACCAACTCTTCCTTTGTAACCAAGCATATTACATTTTTCGCATCCAGTAGAGTGCCACATATGTTCTGTGTCTAAACCATTTAGGTAACTTTTATCTTCTACTGTTGCTAGTATACTTTCAACAAGCTTTTTATCTTCACCATCAAGAGTAACTTTTGTTTTACAGTTCTGACATAGTTTTCTCACTAGTCTTTGTGCCATGGCAACATTGATCGCTGAAGAAATTATTTTTGGATTTACACCAAGATCAATAAGTCTAGGAAAAGTCCCAGCAGCATTGTTGGTGTGAAGGGTAGAGAACACAAGGTGTCCAGTAAGCGCTGAGTTTATTGCAATATCAGCAGTTTCTCCATCACGAATTTCTCCAATCATAATGATATCTGGGTCCTGTCTCAGAGCACTACGTAGTCCCTCTGCAAAACCATAGTTATTTTTGTCATTTGTTTGAGTTTGAACTATGCCCGGCAGGTGATATTCAATAGGGTTTTCAATAGTAATGATTTTTACTTCTGGGTTGTGTATCTTTTTAAGAAAAGCATACAGAGTAGTGGTTTTTCCAGAGCCAGTTGGTCCCGTAATAATAAGAGCTCCATTTGGTTTTGTTATCTCGTGCAATATAACATCCAAAAGTTTTTGGTTTATTCCCAGTTCTTCAAGCGGTACAGAAATAGAGTCAGGGTTTAGTACTCGAAGTACAACAGACTCAGCATATGCACCCGGTAGTAGAGAAGTTCTAACTTCGATTTCACTTTCTTTAACTTTAATACTAAATCTTCCGTCCTGTGCACCACCAACGTTTAGTTTTAGGTTTGAGATAAGTTTTATTCTTGAGAGAAGTAGTTTGTATGTTTCTAGGTCAAAATCCAAAATATCTGTAAGTATACCGTCCAGCCTGTATCGCAAACGAACATTTGATTCCTCTGGTTCGAGGTGGATGTCCGAAGCGTTTGTAGACAATGCGCCAGCGATTATAATTTCCATTATTCTAGAAATACGATAACTTTTCTTCATTCCCAAAACTTCATTGATAAGTGTTTTTACGTCAGGAATAGTTTGAACCTTTGCAAGAAACTCAGTGATTTGTTCGTTTGAAATATCTAGCGCTCCAGACTTTGTTTCGAAAGAATAAGAAAGATCTTTATATCTGTCCCAGACTTTTTCTAGACTTGCATGGGATACCATGAAAATCTCCACGTTGTAACCTTTGGATTTAATTTTGTTTACTGCTTCTACTGTTTTGGGATTAAGTGGAGAAATAACGCCTACGCTAACGAGTTTGTTTACTTCGTTGAAAACTGCTACTTGAGCTTCTCTTGTCTCTAACTCAGGAATAACTCTAAGCGCGTCTATGTTTATGGGTGTAACTGTAAGGTCTAAGTAGGGGATGCCGTATTTGGAAGAAAGGGCTGCAGTTAGGTTTTCTTCCTCTACCTTTCTTAGTTCATCAAGTTTTTTATTTTGTTTTTCCTCATCAAAAATAACCATATGAATATATTAACATAATTTAAAACTATAAATTTGAGATTGTGAAAATAATGAGGAAAACTATAGGTAAATAGGTGTTTCTATGTCCTTGACAGTTAGCCTAAAAGGGTGTATAATTATCAGCAGGAGGACCGCGATCATGGTTCAGATCTTTGTCACTGTTTGTGTGTTCGTGATGGCCCTCGCGTTTCCCGCGGCGGCCCAGACTCCAGACTTCAAGGCCACCGCGCCTACTGCCACTTCGGCGGAAGCTGAGGAACCGCCAGATGGTCCTGAAAACGAGACCGTCGAGGAGAGACTGAAGCGACTCAAGGATTGGCGTGACGGTCGCAAGGCGCGAGCCAAGCGCCTCGCTGAAGAGCAGGTCCCTGTCGTTCTCGACAGCGAAAAGCAGAACGACATTCTCGCCGACTCCATCAAGGTCGAGGTCGAGGATGCCAACAAGAAGGCTACGAAAAAGGTGTCGAAGTATGACACCCCTGCCATGCGCAAGGAGCGCAAGGATCGTGAGGATGCCGAAAAGGAGGCCCGCGAAGCTGCTGAGGCCCAGACCGAATTCCAGCAGAACACCGGCCTTGTCTGTCCTAACCCGGACGACAAGGCGAATGTCTTCATTCATCCGGAGTCAGGCAAGAGGGCAGTCAGACGTTCTCACTCTACAATGGAGATCAGGAATTTGCTCGGCGTTCCGGTGGACATTCTGCTCGAATCAGGCGGGGAAGACCCGATTGCTGTCGAACGGATGTGTCCCGGAGGCAGAATCTCTCTCCAGAAAGTTCTGGAGGTCATGCTCTCTGGTAACATGGTGCAGGTTTCATACACTGCATTTGTTCCTGGGGTGGAACTCGTACAACCCTCCTCACCCGTTATCACCATTATCCCTTGCAGGGGGGTGGGAATCGGTGGTTGGTGTCAGAATGAGTTCCGCGGCAAGTGGGACATCAGGTCACTTTCACAAGGAGCGAATCCTTTTGGGGGTTTTGGGGGATTGTCTCCCCAACAGCAACAGCAACGAGCACCACAGGAACGGCTCAAGGTTCGACCCGAACCCTAGTCGTTCTGCGTTTCTCCGCGGAGGCAAATAGTGCCTCCGCGGTAAAGTCAGCAATTATGCTGGCTTTTTTCATACACAAAATATGTTAATATCCAGTTTATGGAGTACCAAGTATCTAATTCGACAGAGATGGAAAAACTTGCTCAGGATTTTGTAAAAAAACTTGAGAGAAATAATGAAGGTGCGACCGTTGTTGGACTTTACGGCGACCTTGGTGCTGGAAAAACTTTTTTTACGCAAACAGTAGCAAAAACTTTCGGAGTAGAAGAAAACATTGTAAGCCCGACTTTTGTAATTGAAAAAATATATGAATTAAAGGATCAGAAATTTTCTCACCTGATACACATTGATGCATACAGACTAGAAAGTTCAAACGAACTATTGAATCTGGGGTTTAAGAAAATTATTTCAGACTCGAACAATCTTATTTTAATAGAGTGGCCAGAGCGAGTAGAGGATATAATGCCCAAACACACTAAGGTGTATATAAAGCACCTAGAAAACGAGACCGCCAGGGAAGTCACAGTAGAATATCTATAGAGTGTTATAATAGAACGATGGCAAAGCAAAAGTCTAAAAAAACACTAGTTCTCCTAGATGTGCACGCGATACTCCATCGAGCGTATCATGCACTGCCAGAATTCAAATCAAGTAAGGGTGAGCCAACTGGCGCTTTGTATGGTTTGTGTACTTTTTTAATAAAACTAACTAAAGATATAAAACCCGACTACATTATCGCTTGTAATGACTT
>CAZSNI010000030.1:0-3261 GCA_964608465.1 uncultured Candidatus Saccharibacteria bacterium
AGCCACCAAAGACCCGCAAGGGTCTTTTGTGCTCCAGACGAAGAAAAGTGTGGGGCACTTTTCGTCAGGGCTCGAAAACCTGTGATAGTTTTTTGTGTGATTAGCAACAAAAAACAGAACAGGTGTACCGTTCATGTAATGAAAGAGCCTGTAACCTTTTACCCTCCCCTCCGTCTTATATATTACACAACCACCGCTCAGGAAACCTGCTATAATATAAACCCTATGCAAAAAATAAAAGAAATTTACAAGAAAACAGTTTCATACATAAAAAATCTAAACTTTACCCAAGTTAACAAAAAATATATTGGTCTAGTTGGGCTTATACTAGTTCTAGCCATAGTTGGTTACCAAATTTTCAACATACAGTCACAAACTGACAAATCTGAACTCGTAAGTACTTTAGATGAGGCTATAGAACAAATCAAAGCAGCGAAAGAGAACAAAGACCAGTACACTCAGAAAAAAATATACGAAGCTGACTACAATGCGCGTGAAGCAGAAATAGAGATAAAAGCGGAAGAAATTGCGCAGAAACTGCACTCAATGAAACTTGAAGAAAATATCAAGGTGGATAAAGCTACAATGGAAAGTATCGGCGATAGTTTGCAGATTCTACTATATGTAATGCACAACAGCACAGACTTAAAGAATCTCAATGATGAAATTCTCGCGCTCAGCATAATTATTGAAGAAGTAAAAACACAAATCTAACGATGAGGGCACCCTGCCCAACAACATGGTCTACGCTTCCCCTCTGCCAGTTCGTCTCGAGTTCTGTTTAATCTATTAATCCTAGTTTCTGGCTTTTTTGCCGATTCTATCCAGCATATCCATTCATTTTTTGATAGTGGAGTTATTCTTCCCCAAGCAGTTTTAGTTTTGGGAAAAGTTGAAAGTAATTTCTGTAAATCTGTTGGAACCTTATGTAACTTACCAAGATTTGTTACTTTATTTAACATAAACACATTGTAACAAAATATTCCAAAATATAACTTAGGTGGTTTGACGTTATGACATTTTTGTACTAATTTAATTCCGGAGGGAATCTGGCTACACACCATCTCAGACTGAGATCTTTCATTCTGGCTCATATAGCAAGTGGCCAGAAAACCCTGGAAATTCGAGTCTGCAGTGAAAAACACAAACAGATTCACAAGGGCGACATCATTGTCTTTGCGGATAAATACCACCGCAGGGTCGTTGAAGTCCGAACTTACCGAACTTTCCAGGAAATGGTACTGAGCGAAGACTCAGATCTCATACTTCCTGGTTGGAGCGAAGAGCAGGTTCTGCTAGGCCTGCAGGACATCTACACTCCCGAACAAGAAAGACTAGGAGTTCTCGTTTTAGAACTTGAAGAAATGTCTGGCCATTTGGCAGACAGATAAAGGAGACTGAATGCTACCTAGCGCACACATTCTGCCAGCAGTTGCATTGGCTGTCAGAACAAGACCGAAGACTTCACTACTGTGGCTCCCTGCTCTGGTCGTTCTGGTTCACTTACCATTCGACCTACTTCCCCATGTGGAACCAGGACTCATATTCCAAGGAAACTACACGCATCCAACCTCGGCTGGATTCTGGTGGGCACTTTCGGATATCCTGGGCACCATGTGGGTGGTGTACCGAGTTCACGCAAACTTCCCCAAACACGGCATGGTCGTCTGGCTCTGCTTTGTTTTCGGACTTTTGCCGGACTTGGTGCAGGCCTGGGGTCAGATGCAATTCCTGCCTCAACCCGGGTGGATGGCCCAGTACTCATACATACATGACAAGGTCCACTTCTGGTGGAAGCTTGAATGGCCACATTCGTTGTCCATTTCGGTTGGGACAATCCTCACCGTCCTGCTCTGGTTCTTTTCTTTCCGATCCATAAATAAAAGTTATATGGATTCGTGATCCCCAAGAGGCACTTTCGCCTCTCTACCGCCGGCAACGATTTTAGTTGTCAGGCGGTTTTGACTATAAGAATTGTTGAGTTAGAATGAGAATCTATGAAAAAAAGCAAATACACCCCGGGAGATTATAAAATACGAGTAGGAAAATCTGGAACAGGAAAAGGACTATTTGCAATGGAAAACATCCCGAAAGGTAAATGCATCATTGAATACACTGGATATATAGTTCCAGAAAAAGATGTAGAAAAAATTAACAGTCGATATTTGTTTGAAGTGGGCAAAAATCAGACAATCAACGGAAACGTACCAAGTAATCTAGCAAGATACATAAACCACTCTTGCCTACCCAACTGTGAAGCTGAAGGACCCAAGGGTAGAGTTTTTATTTTTTCAAAGAAGAATATAAAAGCTGGTGAGGAACTTTTCTACCACTATGGAAAAGAATATTTTGATGAGTATCTAAGCCTTGGAAGATGTCAGTGTGTAAAATGCAAGAAGACAGTTGCGAAAAAATAAACTAGAATATCGTAATGGATTTGAATTTATTTATTGTTTCCATCGTAGAAGGTCTAACAGAATTTTTACCTATTTCTTCCACAGCACACCTAATTTTAGTTTCCAAACTACTTTCAGTTGATCTGCTTCTACCTTACACTAAGTTTTATTTACTGGTCATACAAATTGGCGCCTTACTCGCAGGCATTTTTCTGTTCTCGAAAAGAATTTTTACAGAAAGAAACTTACTAAGAAATATTTTAATCAGTTTTATTCCGAGTGCGATAGTAGGTTTTATACTTTATAAAACTTTCAAGCAACTTCTAGAAGGAAATCTTCTTTTGATTTCACTCATGCTATTTGTCGGTGGAGTAATCTTTATTTATTTAGAAAAATACTTAAAAATAAGCGAAGAAAAAACAAAGACGGAACTGACCACAACTGATGCTTTTATTGTTGGACTGGCTCAAGCAGTGGCCATAGTACCCGGAGTTTCTCGTTCTGGAGCAACAATAATCGCAGGAATGTTACTCGGAGTTAAAAAAAGTGTAATAATTGAATACACTTTTATACTCGCATTGCCAACATTAGGTTCTGCAGTCCTATATGACACATATAAATCCGTAGAACTTTTCTCGGAATTCAACAACTACGGTAGTTTATTATTTGGAGTATTGGTATCCTTTATTGTCGCATTTATAACTCTACAAGCTCTCAAAAAACACCTTACTAGTATTTCTTTATCTGCTTTTGGAATATACAGAGTCGTTTTAGCCCTATTTATCCTTTTAGTATATATTTTTTAAAGATTCCTTCCTTTTTTTGTTCTGGTAGTACCAAATACAATACAGAACAATAATAAATA
>CAZSNI010000031.1:0-2907 GCA_964608465.1 uncultured Candidatus Saccharibacteria bacterium
CCCGTACTTTGTGCGCCCGCCTGGACTCGAACCAGGGACCCCAGAGGTATAAGCTCTGTGCTCTAACCAACTGAGCTACGGGCGCATTATTTGCTATAATATTACCATATCAAATTAGCATATATATGGAACAAAATAAACTATGGTTTAAGGCAAAGAGATTTGGTTGGGGCTGGACTCCGTGCTCATGGCAGGGGTGGACTGTTGTTCTACTGTACGTAGTCGTAATAACTATTCACTCAATTAATATTGAAAAATTTGCAACTTCCGGCGCGGACGTCGTGATAAATTTTGTTATTCCATTAATAATAAATACTATTTTCTTAATAATTATCTCTTATGCTAAGGGTGAGAAGCCTGGATGGAGATGGTAACTAAGTAAAATAGTATGCAAGACGAAGGCCGGCAACTGTTGCCGGCCCTTCTTTGTAACTCGAGTCACCCCCCACCTCAGTGAAAAGGGGCGCCCTCATCCGACACATCGGCAGTGAGAGTGGTTGCGTCAGCAGGCTTCTGCAACTGGACGAGAATCCGCTCCATGCGAATGGCGAGCTGGTTAAGCTCATCGGCGAGAGGCCCTTTGACCTTCGCGACAAACTGATTGGCGAACCGCACCCTTGCGAGTGCCATCTCTTCCCCTGTCCATGAAGTCTCACACTTCGGACAGTGATAGTTCGTGTGAAGCTCCCTGCTTCCAGGCCTGGAGTGACTGATGGCGGCAATGACTCCGCCACAGATGTTTCCTGCCCCACTTCCTCCCTTAACTCTCGGCTCAGTGCAAATCATGCGAGTTCCTCCGAATATACTATACGGATTTTTACAAAACTCGTCAATACACTAAGGCTGATGCTCGATATCTAGTTTCTTTTTTGGTGTAATGCCGTTTGCAACAAGCATAGTTTCAAACTCTGCTCTTTCTATAGTTTCGGTCTCTACAAGTCTTTGCGCAATTGCTTCAAGAAGTTTCTTGTTCTCCCCTATAACTTTTTCTGCCTTGTCATGCGCTTCTTTCATTATTCTTGAAACCTCACTGTCTATATCTGCACTAACTTTTTCTGAATATTCTTTCTCCTCTACCCCACGACCAAACAAGACCTTTCCTCCTTGCCCTTCTAGTGCAACAGGACCGAGCATTTCAGACATTCCGTATTTAGTTACCATGTCGCGAGCCAATGCAGTTGAAACTTGAAGGTCGTTCGACGGACCAGTTGTTAAATCACCAAACATCATCTTTTCTGTAACATATCCGCCTAGTGAAACAGCGATGTCATCTAGAAATTCTTTTTTTGATTGAAGTTTTCTATCTTCTAATGGAAGATGTAAAACATACCCTGCTGCTCGTCCTCGAGAAATGATTGAAATTTTATGAACCGGATCAGCATATGGAAGTATTGATGCAAGCACTGCATGCCCTGCCTCGTGGTACGCAGTTAGTTCTTTTTCTTTCTTAGAAAGAACGTGACTTTTTCTTTCAGGACCTAGCATTACTTTTTCAATAGAACGTATCAGGTCGTACTGAGCGATAGTAGTTCTGCTTTCTCTTGCTGCAAGAATCGCTCCTTCATTCATAAGTGAATACAAATCTGCTCCAGAAAATCCAGGAGTTCTCTCTGCAATTACTTTAAGGTTTACATCTTCTGCAAAAGGTTTTTTTGTACTGTGCACAGTCAAAATTTCTTCTCTGTCTTTTCTGTCTGGTAGATCAAGCGTAACTCGTCTATCAAAACGTCCTGGTCGAAGCAGTGCAGGGTCTAGTACATCTGGTCTGTTTGTCGCAGCCATCACTATAACTTTTTCATTTGGCTCAAAACCATCCATCTCTACCAGTATTTGGTTTAGAGTTTGTTCTCTCTCGTCATTTCCTCCTCCTGCACCGACTCCTCTCACTCTTCCAACGGCATCTATTTCATCTACGAAAATAATCGCGGGTGCGTTTTTCTTCGCCATTAAAAACAAATCTCTAACACGAGACGCACCAACACCAACGAACATTTCTACAAACTCAGAACCTGAAATAGAGAAAAATGCCACACCTGCCTCCCCCGCAACTGCTCTCGCGAGTAATGTCTTTCCAGTACCAGGTGCACCCATTAGTAGTATTCCTTTTGGAATTCTTGCTCCTATGTCTAAAAACTTTTTTGGGTTCCTAAGAAAGTCTACGATTTCCGCCAGCTCTTCTTTTGCTTCTTTGGCACCCGCAACATCTTTGAAAGTTACTCTCTGAGATTTGTCATTTGGGTCAATCATTCTTGCTTTCGACTGTCCGAAAGTCATAGCCTGCATACCAGCACCCTTCATCTGACGAGTAATAAACCATATGAACACCGCGATAAAAAGTATCGGGAAAAGAATTGGAGAAAGGTTTAGTAACCAGTATCCGAGACCTGTTTCATTCTTGATATCTATTTCTATTGGGGTTAGTTCTTGTTTTGTCACTCCATAGTTTACGAGTGTTTGAAGTAAAGCCTCACCTTCTTCCTTTTTAGATATCTTCTTATCTCCGTTTTTGTACTCTAAATCTAGTGCATCGCCTTTTACTACAATTGTTTTCACAAGCCCCGACTTGATGTCTGTAGAAAGTTCAGAAATAGGAATTTCAATAGGTTTTTTTGAAGTAAGTCCAGAAATGATTGAGTATGCTGAAGAAAGCACAATAAAAACTATAAGCACTGTTACTGTGTAATTAAAAAAAGATCCACCGTCCCCTCCTCTTCCTTTATTTGGTTTCTTAATTAATTGTTTCGGTTTTTCTTGGTTTTTTGGTAGTTCCATAGTAGTCCAATTATACATAAAACCCGCCAAAACGAAAGGATAAATATTTATGTTATAATCCTCGAATATGAGCTTGATTACAAATAGAAAAGCCAATTTTAACTACGATATAAAAGAGACCTATTCTGCTGGTCT
>CAZSNI010000032.1:0-2652 GCA_964608465.1 uncultured Candidatus Saccharibacteria bacterium
AGCTTATACCTCTGGGGTCCCTGGTTCGAGTCCAGGCGGGCGCACAAAGTACGGGTGTACTTTGTGCGAGCCGGAGACTGGCGAGTCGAGGCGGGGTCGCGCAAAAATTCACCAGAATTTTATGTGTGACCACTGTGCGAGCCTTAGCCTCCTTCCCAAATCCTTATTTAGTGATAGCATTAATCCTTGGAGGCGACATGCAACCACCATCCATTCCGGGTCATCTGGTTCTGCCGGCGATCGTCTATATCGTTCTCGGTTCGGTACAGGCCAAACCTGTTCCGAAGCCTGGTTTTCGTCGTTCGGTGAGACGTGACACGAACCCAGTCGTCCCCAAGCTCACCACGGTTCGCACGAGGCCCAGGTGTCTCAGACACTGCGGACGTCGCGTCGTGGACTACTAGACCTCACGCCCGCGCCCGGTACCATTTTGGTGCCGGGCGCATGTTCGTTATTCAAAATGTATCTTATCTGTTCTGGTTTCAAAGTACTCACGTATTTTGGGGTATTTTCTAAACTCAGGATCTTCGTCAATTATTTTTATTGCTTCAACTCTACTTGCTTCAACCATTTTAATATTTTTAATTCCTTCCATGGCGAGATCGGAGATGCCCCATTGTTTTCTGCCATAAAGTTCTCCAGCGCCACGCTGTGCTAAGTCAAACTCTGCAAGTTCAAAACCATTTTTAGCGGTTGTTAGTGCTTTCATTCTGTCCTTTGTTTTTTGTCCTTTGCTTTCGGCAAAGACGTAACAGTAAGCCTGGTGGTTACTACGTATCACGCGTCCACGGAGTTGGTGCAGTTGCGATAGTCCAAATCTCTCTGCACCTTCTATGATAATCATAGTTGCGTTAGGTACATTTACTCCAACTTCCACCACAGAAGTCGCAACTAAGATTTTTGTATTACCTTGAGAGAATTCATTCATGACTTTCTCTTTTTCTACCGGAGTCATTTTACTGTGGAGTATCCCAATACTAAACTCTTTAAAAACTTCTTTACCTAATCTTTCTGCTTCAAGAGTTACAGACTTTGCAATAACCGCCATTTCTTTTGTTGGATCGGGTTCATCTATTCTAGGACAGATAACATACAACTGTCTTCCCTTATTTAATTCTTTGCGGATTTCTTCGTAAGTATTCTCTCTTTCTCCTGGCAAAATTATTTTTGTGATTATAGGTTTTCTTCCGTGGGGCATTCCTTCTAGAACTGTTATGTCCAAGTCGCCATAAACAGTGAGAGCGAGTGTTCGGGGAATAGGGGTTGCGGTCATTGAAAGTAGATGCGGGAGCATTTCGCTTTTTGTAGTGAGTTTCTGTCTTTGCAGTGTTCCAAAGCGATGCTGTTCGTCGATAATAACAAATGCTAAGTGTTTAAAGGTTACTGACTTTGAAATTAGAGCATGGGTTCCAATAACTATGGGCACCTCGCCATTTGCGACCCATTTCAGTAATTGTGCCTTAGAAATTTTAGTTGGTTTCGTTGGGTCACTTTTTGAAGGAAATATTTTACACTCACTACCAGTTATTAGGCCGATTTTAATAGGTAAGTGATTGAAATAACCTATAAAGTTTTCATAGTGTTGTTTCGCAAGTATTTCAGTCGGCACCATATAAGCAGTTTGGAGATTCCCGGTAATTTTTTTGCCGAGTCTATCTAGTGGTTGTGACTTTGTGACAGCATATATAGTCGTAGCAGCAACGGCTGTTTTACCAGCCCCAACATCTCCTTCAAGTAGGCGAGACATCGGGTAGCCACGGTTAAAGTCATTTGTTATTGAAATAATCGCATCTTTTTGTGAAGTGGTGGCATCAAAAGGAAAACGTTTAATAAAGTCAGCGACATCTTTGTTGCTCGTATCAATCTGGAAACTACTTTTCAGAGACCAGAGTTTCTTTTCTTTTTGTTTCTCGAGTTGTATGAAAAATATTTCTTGGAAGGCGAATCTTTTTCTGGCTGAGAGTCCATCGTCTTCTTTTTTAGGAGCATGTATCCAAATAAATGCGGTACGAATGTTCGGCAAGTTATATTTCTTTAAAATGTTTTCAGGTATAGGATCTTGTATGGTGTCTAGAATCCCAGTTGCGAATATTTTTTGAACTGTGTGATATATCCAGTAGGAAGTTACTCCACGACTTTCTGGGTAAACAGGGTACATGGTGTGTTCTTCGCCCTCAGCTTTTCCAAAAAGAGAGTCGCCAACAGCATTGGGTAACTCTTTCACCATTTCTATTTTAGGATTACTCATGTACAGTTCATTCTTTCTCTCTGTAACTTTTCCTTCAACACGAACAAGCCCACCTTCGCGCATCATTTTTGCGATATATGGCTGGTTGAACCAAACAAGTTTTATTCGGCCCGTTTCGTCTGTGACCACTGCCTCTGACATAGGAATCTTTTTTATAAAAGCTTTAGAAGTTTTAAGTCCAGTAATTGTTCCAAAAACAACTGTGGTGTCGCCTTTAGAAATATTTTCAATATAGTTTACTTCGCCGGTGTCTCCATATCTAACAGGGAAGTGATATAGCAAATCTTCCACGGTAACTATACCCATCTTTTTGAGAGCTGTTTTGTGTGGAAGGGTTAGTCTGAATTCTTTTTCGAGCGGGGTAGTGAGATTCATGTTTATTGCATCAGTTTTTTGTAGACTTC
>CAZSNI010000033.1:0-2270 GCA_964608465.1 uncultured Candidatus Saccharibacteria bacterium
AAACCAACGGACCGCTACGTGAAAGTCACCACTAACCCGAGAGACCCGAGCAACAGCTCCCGCACCTCGACAAAGAAAAACTACCATATATCCCCTAGCATGTAAACAAAATGTTTATTCAGACTTTGGCTTCATCAAAGGAAACGCTTGTAGTTCACGTAAAGGTTTATCCGCTAAGAATGAGAATATTCTGTCACCCCCCATACCAAAACCAAAAGTAGGTGGCATTCCGTGTTCCAACATCTCCACAAACTCATCGTCAGACATCATTGCCTCCTTGTCGCCACCCTCTATAAGTTTTTTCTGTAAATCAAATCTTTCTCTTTGATCAATTGGGTCATTTAGTTCAGCAAAACCATTTGTTACTTCAGCTCCTGCTAATACAAGTTGGACTCGAAGTGTTAGGTCATTGTTTTCTGGATCTGCTTTTGAAAGTGGAGAAACTATTTTCGGTACATTTGTAATCCAAACTGGACCTGAAATCTGTTTTCGGCAGTATTTCCAAAGTGTGTCTGTAAGTCTTTCTTTATTCTCGCCCTCGTATTTAACCTTCAGCTCGTCTAGTTTGTCTTTCATTTCATCCGCAGATGCAGAAATCACATCAATACCTGTTTTTTCTTTTACAATATCTACATAAGACTTTCTTCCCCAAGTTCCGTCTAGATCAAAAGAATGCCCTCTTGTTTCGAAGTTAGTTTTGCCAAAAGTTTCTTTGGCGATGTACTTTATCATTTCCTCTGTGAAGTTTATTCCCTCTTCGTAGGTCATAAACGAAGCGTAGAACTCCATATTGGTAAATTCTTGTGTATGGTCTGGAGAAGAACCTTCGTTTCTATAAACTCTTCCTACTTCAAAAGTTCTTGGGAATCCACCAGCCATAAGTCGCTTCTGCCACAACTCTCCTACAGATATACGGAGATACACGTCCATATCATAGTCGTCGTGATGAGTTTTAAATGGATTTGCCTCTGCACCACCAGTAGTTGTTTCTATGGTTGGAGTTTCTACTTCTAGAAAGTCATTCTGTAACATAAAAGTTCTTGTAGCGTTCCAGAACTTAGATTTCTTAACCATCAAGTCTCGAAGTTCAGTGTTCATTAGGAAATCCAAGTATCGCTTTCTATATCTTTCATCAATATCTTGTAGTCCGTGCCATTTTTCTGGCATTGGAAGAAGAGTCTTTGTCGCCATTGTCCAAACTTTTGTTTCTATACTTTGCTCACCCGTTTTAGAAAGCATTGCTAAACCAGTAACAGAGACAAAATCTCCAATATCTACTGTGTCAGAAAATAGTTTGAAATTATCTTCACCTAGAGTATCTTTTTTTATTAAAGCTTGAACTTTATCTGTTCCATCAAAAAGTACAGCAAAAAGTATCGCTCCTTGTCCTCGTAGTGCCATTATCCTTCCAGCAACTGAAATATCAGCTCCAGAATTCATCTGAGCGTCAAAATTCTGTTTTAGAAAACTAATAGTAAAATCCCTTGGAACACTTGCTGGGAATGGATTAATTCCTTTATCTTTTAAAATCTGTAGTTTTGCGACTCTTGCGTCGCGAATTTCATCTAGTCCTGCCATCTCCCAATAATACCATCCTCTCGCCCTCAAAACAAACGGCGATGAAATCTCGTTGACTCATAACTTTTTTGGAACATCGCGGAAGCCGTGAAGAGCTGAGCGCGAAGAAACCCGCCATCGGGCGGGTATTCTGTTTCCAAAAAAGCTATGAGGAGAAAGAGATTTCTAAAAATCTATTTAATACTTACAATTTTGTATGTAAGCTCGCCTGATGGCGCTGTAAAAGAAAAAGTATCCCCTTTCTTTTTACCAAGAATAGATTGTCCAAAAGGAGATTTCATTGAGATTTTGTTTGAAATCACATCTGCCTCTTCAGAACCTACAATACTATATTCAAACTTTTTACCATCCTTTTCTACTGTAACTGTTGAACCAACATTTACCGTATCCCCTGTGTTAGAAGAAACTATTTGAGCAGTTTTTAGAAGCTCCTCTAGTCTTGCGATTCTGTCTTCAATAGTAGCCTGAGTGTCTCTAGCTTCGTGGTATTCAGCGTTCTCTGATAGATCTCCCAATGACTTTGCGTACTCTAGTGACTCTGCAACCTCTTTTCTCTTCTTGCCCTTTAGCTCTGCTAGTTCAGCTGTAAATTCTTCAAACTTCTCTTTAGTTAAGTACTCCTTATCTTTCATGTGATATTTTGATTAAAATTAAGTAGAAGAAATATAGCAAAAAATAGCCCTTTGGTCAAT
>CAZSNI010000034.1:0-2177 GCA_964608465.1 uncultured Candidatus Saccharibacteria bacterium
TCTGTACACCTTTTCTGTTTTTCTTCAAAAAACTATCAAAGGTTTTCGAGCCCTGACGAAAGTACTCCCAGTACTTTCTTATCGCGCATCAATGAAAAAAGCCCTCAGGCTTTTTCATTGGTGCGCGATACAGGACTCGAACCTGTGACCTACCCGGTGTAAACGGGTTGCTCTACCAACTGAGCTAACCGCGCATAAATGAAAGATTACATCAAATGTGTTCTTTTATCAAGCGCAATAATGTTATATAATCGACAGAATGAGCATAGAACTTAAAGTGCCTAAGTGTGTAGGAATTATTATGGACGGGAATAGGAGATGGGCTAGGAACAAGGGACTAGCCTTGCTAGAAGGACATTCTGCAGGGGGTAAGACATTAAAAGAGACAGTAAGGTGGGCAAAAGATGCTGGCGTAGAGCATATTATTTTTTATACTTTTTCGACAGAAAATTGGAATAGATCGGAGGATGAAGTTGGGTATCTATTGAATCTGATCGGTAAGTTTATAAATACTGAATTGGAAAGTTTTCATAAAGAAGGGGGAGTGTTGCACTATGTGGGAGATACTTCTAGATTTTCTAGTTCGCTACAAGATACATTTAGAAATTCAGAAGAAAAAACAAAAAACAATCCAGGACCTCATGTTTATTTTGCACTAAACTACGGCGGGAGATCTGAAATACTTTCAGCAGTCAAAAAAATACTAAAAGAACATCCAGCTGAAAGTGATATCACCGAGGAATATTTTGCAAAGCATCTGCAGACATTTAACATGCCGGACCCAGATATAATTATTCGAACTTCTGGAGAGCAGAGATTGTCTGGTTTTTTGCCGTGGCAGGGCGTGTATAGCGAGCTGTTTTTTACAGATACTCTGTGGCCAGACTTTTCTAAAAATGAGTTTAATAGAATTATAGAAGAGTATAACAATCGTGAGAGGA
Organism: uncultured Candidatus Saccharibacteria bacterium; assembly: GCA_964608465.1. Classification (GTDB taxonomy): domain Bacteria; phylum Patescibacteriota; class Minisyncoccia; order Phycocordibacterales; family DATDWN01; genus C7867-006. The sequence goes on from CAZSNI010000034.1 coordinate 942, forward strand.
GAATAGGAAAATAATATGGAACCAACTATTTTATATGAAGACGATGAGGTTATAGCGGTTAACAAACCTGCCGGTCTTGTCGTCCACAGTGATGGCAAAACAATAGAAAAAACTCTTGTAGATTGGCTCATGCAAAAGTACCCAGAAATTAAAGATGTTGGTGAGCCTGGAAAAACTTCAACTGGAGAAGTGGTCCCAAGACCTGGGATTGTTCACAGACTCGACAGAGAAACTTCTGGAGTAATGTTGATTGGCAAAACGGAAGAGTCTTTTCAAAACCTTAAAAAGCAATTCCAGAATCATGAAATTAAAAAAATTTACGAGGCATTTGTTGTGGGTGATGTGAAGAATGATGAGGGTGAAATAAATAGGCCAATAAGTAGGAGTAGTAAGGATTTTCGAATGTGGACGGCACAAAGGGGTGGCAGAGGGGAAGAACGTGAAGCGGTTACAGACTATAAGGTATTAAACAGGAAGGGCGGGTATTCACTGGTGGAGGTTCGTCCAAAGACAGGGAGAACACACCAAATTAGAGTTCATTTTAAGGCTATAAACTATCCCTTAGTTGCTGATACTTTATACGGAAGGGGGCGTGAAAATACACTAGGCTTTCAAAGATTGGCCCTACATTCTAAGCAGGTTACTTTCAGTAGTATAAAAGGTGATCAGCGTACAGTTACGGCACCATATCCAAAGGATTTTGAGGAGGCAGTAGGGGCGTTGCAAAGTGTATAAACCTATGTTAGATTAGAGTTCTTATGACAGAAACAGCAGTACAATCACCGGTAAAAGTAATCGACAGAAAAAACCTAGATATTAGATCTGGAGATACTGTTCGAGTATGGCAAAAAATCGTTGAAAAGGGTAAGACAAGACTTCAGGCTTTTGAGGGCCTAGTTATTGCGGTGAAACACGGTAAAGAAGCAGGAGCAACTTTCACAGTTAGACGAGTTGCGTCAGGTGTAGGGGTTGAGAAAATTTTCCCACTTTACTCTCCAATGATTGATTCTCTTGAAACCCTAAAGAGATCAAAAGTAAGACGAGCAAAGCTGTATCACATTAGAGATAAAGCTGCGAAAGAGATTAGACGTCAAATGAGAAATTTCAGAGCTCTTCCAGATAATACTCCAAGTGCAGATGAGCCAGAAGTTGTAGAGGTAGCAGAAGAAGCAAAGTTAGAATAAAACAAAAAATCCCGAAAGGGATTTTTTGTTTGGTGCCCAGGGGGAGACTCGA
>CAZSNI010000035.1:0-1992 GCA_964608465.1 uncultured Candidatus Saccharibacteria bacterium
TTTATATTTGCTATAGGTATGTATATGTACCTTATAAATACTACAGTTAGAAATGTAGTAGCTTCACAAAACCTAGAGTCAAAAATAACCCAACTAAACCTTTCAATAAGTAGTAAAGAATTTCAGTATATAAAGAGTAGAAATGCAGTAAACCTTAACCTTGCATATGCAATGGGCTTTAAAGATGCTTCTGCAAAAACTTACATAACAGAGAAATCCACAAAAAGCGTCTCTTTTTTGTCTAACTAGTTGGGGAGTTCTGCTATAATGCAAAAGTAGTTTGCTTCAACATTTCAATATGACTAGAATTCGTTTTTTATCTATATGCGTTTTTCTTTTTGCCCTACTTCTTATTGGTAGGCTTTATTTTTTACAAGTAATAGAAAGTGACAAGTATGTAAGTAAGGCAGATAGACAGTACCAATCTGCGTCTAAGAATGTTTTTGATAGAGGTTCTATATTTTTTTCAAATAAAGATGGAAGTTTAGTTTCTGCAGCAACACTAAATTCTGGTTTTATAGTCGCAGTAAACCCCGAAGTCCTAAAGGATCCAGAGAGCGCTTATGTAGCCCTTAACGCTATTTTGCCAACGGACCGCGACGAGTTTATGGCTAAGGCAACAAAGGCTAAGGATAGTTATGAAGAGATAGCAGTGCACGTAGACACTGATGTAGGTAAAAAAATAGGAGACTTAAAAATACCCGGTTTGAGTATATATAAAGATAGATGGAGATTTTATCCAGGTGGTAACACTGCGTCTCGTGTGGTAGGTATTTTGGGCTTTAAGGGTGACGAATATGCTGGACGCTATGGACTAGAAAGACAATACAATTCTGCTTTAGAAAGAAAGGATGGAGCATATGTAAACTTTTTTGCACAGATATTTTCTGATATTAAATCTGTTACAAATAGTGATGAAAGTATTGAAGCTGACATTGTTACAACAATAGAACCAACCGTTCAAGCAAATCTTCAGAACATTATTGCAAGTACCTCAGAAAAATGGAGTGCAGACAGCATCGGTGCCATAATAATGAACCCTATGACAGGTGAGATATATGCTATGGATGTGTATCCAACATTTGACGCGAATAAATCCAATGAAGAAAAGAACGTTGCTATTTTCAGTAATCCATTAGTAGAAAATGTTTATGAAATGGGTTCAGTTATTAAAACACTTACACTTTCTGCTGGAATAGATGCCGGAGTAGTGAACGCCAACACTTCTTACTATGACAAAGGTTATACAATGATAAGTGGAAAAAAAGTAAGTAATTTTGATAGCAAGGAAAGAGGAATAGTTACAATGCAGGATATGCTTTCGCAATCATTGAACGTCGGAGCCGCTTTGGTTGGACAAAAACTAGGTGCTGAGCAGTTTAGTAAATATATGTATGCTTTTGGTTTGGGTAATAAAACAGGTATTGAGTTGCCAAATGAGGCCAAAAACCTTTCAAATAGTTTGAACAGTAAAGTTGATATCGACTTGGCATCGGTTTCTTTTGGACAAAGTTTGGCGCTGACTCCCATTTCGACTATATCTGCAATATCTGTCATAGCCAATGGGGGAACGATAGTAAAACCTCATGTGGTAAAAAGTATAAAATACAAAGTTGGTGTTTCTAAAAATACAGAAATAACTTTGGGTCAGAGAGTTTTGAAAAGAGAGACAAGTGAAGAAGTGGCACGAATGATGACATATAGTTTTGATAATGTTTTAGCCAATGGAACACTAAAATTACCTCGATACAGTGTCGCGGTAAAAACAGGTACAGCTCAGATAGCGAGACCAGGTGGGGGAGGTTACTACGAAGATAGGATACTTCACTCGTTTGTAGGATTTTTCCCATCGTATAGTCCAAAGTTTATAGTGTTTATGTATATGGTGAACCCAAAGGGCGCAAGGTTTGGTTCGGAGACGTTGAGTGCTCCGTTTGGGGAGGTGGTGAAGTTTCTAATTAACTATTATGAGGTTCCTCCTGATAGGTAATT
>CAZSNI010000036.1:0-1925 GCA_964608465.1 uncultured Candidatus Saccharibacteria bacterium
AAAATATGAAACCATTTGAAGAGAAAAAATTTAACATTCCTGAATTGAAAGGTATAAGTAGTAAAACAATCGAAGAGCATTTGAAGCTTTATGCTGGATATGTGAAAAACCTAAACGGCATATTTACCCAAATCGGCGAACTAATGTCAGACCCTGTAAAAAATGCTTTTCTTATTGGCGAGCTACACCGACGAACAGGTTTCGAGTTTAACGGCATGCGAAACCATGAAGTTTATTTTGACCTACTTTCAGATGGAGCAAAATCTCTTCCGGAAAATTCTGAATTCAAAAAGCAAATGGAGACTCAAGCACCAAGCCTAGATGCTGCTGTCGGAGGATTCAAAACTCTCGCAATGACACGCGGCATTGGATGGGCAATACTTTACTGGGACAAAGTATCTAGTCAACTAGTTGCAACATGGGTAGATGAACAGCACCTCGGACAACTACAGGGTTGCACGCCTATTATCGCACTTGATATGTGGGAACACTCATTCGTCGCTGACTACCAACCAAGTGGTAAGAAACAATACGTAGAAGATTTCTTTACAAATCTAAATTGGGAAAAAGTAGAGCAGAATTTTAAGAATGCACTGTAATTGACTAATTAGAAATTAGGAATAAACTTATTCTAGGACCGAACGTCTGAGACTGAATGGTGCTGTTGTTGGAGCCCAGGATCAGGAACTCATCCAGACTAAAGGGAACGAACTTTGTTAACCCAGACCAATAGCTAAGGTATAAGTATTCGCTAGCCCATCGGAGGACTGCAAACTCTTGGACTTGTCGAAGTCACACCGAAGCTTTGGAGACGAGAGAGAATTTCATCCTGATTAATGCAGGATCAAATAACCTCTGCTTTTACCCAACGTCTGGTAGGTCCCGCTTTTCAGGTGCACCATTGTGGTGCACCTTTCGTTTTAATAAAAGATTTAATTAAATTTTTTAATTTTATACAAGCACGTAAAAATTATTACATAAATAATTATTAAAAGTATTGGAGAAAAAACAGGAAGCGAAATTGCGCCGAATGAAAGTGCAGATCCGATGTGAACTATTTTTAGTTGATACCACAAAAGTCCGTACGTAAACACCGCGGGTATAATAGAAAGATAGAAAGAAACTAGTCCAAAAATTCCAGTTACAAATCCCAGAAACATTGTTATTGGAATTGTGGAAAGTATCAAAACATTTACCGGTATTGAAATAAGTGAAAGTAACCCAGTGTTGTAAATGAGAAATGGCAACACTGTTATTTGGGTGGCGATGGTTGTGGCCAAAATTTCGCGTAAACCAAACTTTTCTGTAACACTTTTGAAATACGGCTCTAAAATTGGAGACACAAAAATAAGTCCGATCGTTGCCAAAACTGACAACTGAAATGATGGATCAAAGACTAAAAGAAGTGGGTTTGGTGCAAGCATTAAAACTATCGTAAAACCCAGCACTCTATTTGCTTTGTAGTCACGGTTAAATCTTTTTGCAAAGAGTGCTACCAAAACCATAATCGCTGCACGTACTCCCGACGCCCCTGCCCCAGAAAGCATAGTGAACAAAATAATTCCTAGCGCACCAAAACCAAAGGAAATATTTTTTGGTAGAAAATTTAGCGAACTCATAATGCTTTCAGCAACTATCGCAATGTTGTAACCAGACAGCACTACAATGTGTGATGTTCCCGTTCTTTGAAATTCTGTTAGAATTTCTTTTCCTAAACTTTGTTTTGTTCCGAGTAACAGCCCAGAAAGCAAACTGGACTCTGGTTCTGGCAACACATTGTTTATAGAATTTGTAAAAGCTCGTTTGGTTTTGAATAACACTGTTTTAATAGCGTTGCCATTGCCAGAGGAGATATACCCTAGAGAGGTGTAACGGCTTGTGTACCAGATGTCCCGCACTTTTAAATATCCCTCATAGTCAAAGAC
>CAZSNI010000037.1:0-1754 GCA_964608465.1 uncultured Candidatus Saccharibacteria bacterium
CATTTCTAACTGTAGTATTTATAAGGTACATATACATACCTATAGCAAATATAAATGTCATCAAAAGTGCCCAAAAAATTGTTTTCTCACTATTTATTTGTAAAATTTTTTCTTTCATTGCTATTGTTTTTTATTCTTTTTCAATTATTCGGAGTTTACTGCTTCTGCTTCGAGGGTTTTCTTTTACTTCCGTCTCAGTAGGCAGTATTGGTTTTTTGTTTACCCGGACTGCCTCACCTTTATCCTCTCTCTCCCTAAAAAATTGCTTAACGGCTCTATCTTCGATGCTGTGAAACGAAATGACTGCCATTCGCCCTTTTGAGTTCAAGCTCTCAAAACCATCTCGTAGCGCTTGTTTCAGGCTTTCTATCTCATCGTTTACGGTAATCCTTAATGCTTGAAAGGTTCTAGTGGCTGGATGAATTCTGCGAGTGTGATACCATTTCGGCGTTGCGATTTTTATTATCTCTACTAGATCAAATGTAGTCTGGATAGGTTTCTCCTCTCTTCTGGCGACAATTGCTTTAGCGATTTTCCAAGCAAACTGCTCTTCCCCATATCCTTTCAGAATAGTTGAGATGTTTTCCAGGTCCCAAGTGTTTACAATTTCCCTCGCCGTAAGATCCTCTTCGGTCAGATCCTTCTTGAATGACATTAGTAGTGGTTCATCTTTTTGAAATGAAAACCCTCTACCAGAATCTTCAAACTGATTTGAAGAAAGCCCTATGTCGAGTAAAATCTTATCTACTTTTTTGATACCCAGAGAATCAATAATCGAAACAATGTTTCTGAAACTGTTTTGAACGTAATGAACTTTCAAAGAATAAGTAGAGAGTCTCTCTTTAGTTCTAATAATTGCATCAGGATCAAGGTCGATTCCGATCATGACAACGTTACCGCCAAACCTTTTTGCAACTTCTTCAAAATGTCCACCGCCTCCAAGTGTTCCATCAACAAAAATGTTTCCATTTTTGATTTCCAAACCATCTATTGCTTCATGTAAAAGAACTGTCTTGTGGATCATTACAGTACGCCTACTTGTCCGAGTTTCTCAGCAAGTGTGTCGGCCTGTTTTTCCACCACTTTCTTGTAGTCTGTCCAAGTTTTTTCGTTCCAAATTTCAACTCGGCTCGAAACTCCTGTGACAACTACTTTGTTTTTCAAATTTGCTCTATCCCTTAAAAAATCTGGGATAAGAACACGGCCAATAGAATCTATCTCTGCTTCTACTGCCGATGAAAACATAAAACGACTAAAACTTCGTGAGTCAGCTTGGCCGATTGAAAACTGATTTAGTTTTTCTTCAATCTTTGACCACTCACTAGATTTGAAAACCCAGAGACAGTTATCCAAACCAGCAGTGATGATTATTTTTTTACCAAGTTCACTCCGAAATTTCGCAGGAAGAGAGAGTCGATTTTTGTCATCTATTGAGTGTGTATATTCTCCGATTAACATAATTTTTCGATTCCCACTTCTTCCCACTTACATAACATTATATACCACTCCTTCCCACTGCACTACCACTATCACCCATTTTTCCTGTGGATAAAAAAATAGAACCTATTAAAAGGTTCGTGTAAATAGAGAATCGCACCGTGAGATGCGATGTTTTTTCGAGACACGCAGGCCAATGGGTCGACGGTTGCGTCCCGATAACCCAAGAAACAGCCCCCTATGCCTCGATGTCGAAGTGCGGAAACCAACGGACCGCTACGTGAAAGTCACCACTAACCCGAGAGACCCGAGCAACA
>CAZSNI010000038.1:0-1621 GCA_964608465.1 uncultured Candidatus Saccharibacteria bacterium
GGAGCACAGAATGCAAACCACGAAATGTCAGGATCATTCACTGGAGAAGTCAGTTACTCAATGCTTTACCAACTTGGAGTACGCTTTGTTATTTTAGGCCACTCTGAAAGAAGAAAAATGGGTGAAACTGATGAAATTGTAAATAGAAAATTAAAATCAGTTGTTAATGATGGAGGTATGACTGCTATTCTATGTGTTGGTGAAGCTAGTCGTGACCACAACGGTGACTATCTAGAACTAATAAAAAAACAGATTCATACTGCACTTACTGATGTTCCTAAAAAACTTTTACCTCAAGTTGTTATCGCTTATGAACCTATATGGGCAATAGGGGGAGCTTCTGCAATGTCTCCTCGAGATTTGCACGAGATGTCTATTTATATAAAGAAAATTCTCAACGATATGTTTAGCATTGCGAGTGATGATATAAGAATTATTTACGGAGGTGCAGTGGATAAAGTAAATGCAGAAGAGCTGATAAGAGAAGGAAATGTTTCAGGATTTTTGGTTGGTAGGCAAAGTCTGGTTCCAAAAGATTTTACCGAGATAATGAAAGCAGTAGATTCAACAAAGTAAAAAATATGAAATATCTAAATGACTTAAAAGATGAAGATTTGAAGGGAAAGTACGTTTTACTTCGACTAGACTTAAATGTTCCTATTGTGAATGGTGAGGTTGGGGATACTTTCAGATTAGATAGAGTTATAGAAACAGTAGACTATCTTCGGTTGGCGGGTGCAAGAACAATTATTATTTCTCATATAGAAAGTGGCGACAAGACTTTGGTCCCTGTTTGGCACTACCTAAACGGCTTTTTCCCATTAGAGTTTTCTCCCACATATTTTACTGCTGAAGCGGTAGATAAGGTCGCGAAGCTCGAAGATAAGGGCGTAATACTTTTTGAAAACCTTCGTGTTAATCCAGGCGAAAAAGAAAACGACGAAGATTTTGCTAAAAAACTAAGCCAGATGGCAGAGATCTATGTTAACGATGCTTTTGCGGTGTCACACAGAAAACACGCATCTATCGTAGGTGTCCCAAAGTTTCTACCGTCCTATGCTGGAATACTTATGCGACAGGAGATAGAAAATCTTGGAAAAGCTTTTAGTCCCACAAAGCCATTTCTTTTTGTGCTAGGAGGTGCAAAGTTTGAAACTAAAATGCCTCTAATTACAAAGTTTATTGAGAAAGCAGATAAAATTTTCCTTGCAGGAGCATTGGCAAATAATATTTTCAAAGAAAGAGGACTTGAGCTGGGTACATCCTTGGTATCGGAAGTCACAGCAGATCTTCGAGGTATTTCAAACTCTGAGAAAGTTGTTACTCCTGTAGATGTTACTGTTACAAACAGTAAGGGTGAGGTGATAAACAGAAAAGCAGATGAGCTTTTGAAAGACGAATGTATAGTGGATGTTGGTCACGACACAATAAAACAGTTGGAGGTATTGGTTAATGATGGAAAAACTATATTATGGAATGGCCCACTCGGTAACTACGAACTTGGTTTTCAAGATAAAACAGAAGTCCTTGCGAAAATGGTTGCAGATGCAACTTCAAACGGTGTGACCTCTATTGTTGGAGGGGGAGATACTATTGCTTCTATAAACAAACTCGGTTTAAA